>NZ_CP072844.1:2400000-3049778 GCF_017948405.1 Psychrosphaera aestuarii
ATTTCGCTTGTACCGTCGTGATGTTGCTTTTTACCTGCATAGCGTTTTTTTGAGCCTGCTTCTGTGCCTCGGATAGTGGGCATGAAAAATGGTGAGTAATACGTTTCAAATTCCATCTCAAGTTTACTATCAAGTCCGAAGTCACTTTCTATTTTTTTCTTCCACCAAGCGTTTAATTTTGATTCCAATACCTTTCCATCGCTATAGGTATAATTAGAGTTCGCTAAACTAATAAATACAGAATCCGTATCACCATAAATTACCTCTAACCCGTTTTCGTGAAACCATGCTTTAGACTCATTTAAGACCCAATGGCCTCGCATCGTAATTGAACTAGCTAACTTAGTGTCATAAAACCTGCAGCCTGCTGAGCCTAACACGCCATAAAAACTATTCATTATGATTTTGATGGCATTAGAGTGTATTAAATTTTGATTCTTTTTAGCCGTTTCTCTTGCCGTCCACAAGGTGTCCAACATTGACGACAAAATACTTTTATTGCGAGTAAACTTACCGCCTCTAAAGCCAGGAATCAAAGTGTCATTCTCATTGTCATTGTCATTGTCTGTATGTGTCGCCTCTACGAGAGTAATAGGATCGATATTGAAAGTCCTAATAATACTTGGATAAAGGCTTTTAAAATCAAAAACCAATACATCAGAGTGAATACCCGGAATTGAGTCCATTACAAATCCTCCAGGACTGTGAACGTAATCGGACATATTCACTAAATTTGGCGCAACCCACCCCCTTCGATGCATTTCAGGCATATATAAATTGGTAAATGCAGCCACGGAGCCACCCGTCTTATCAAGCTCTAAACCTGTTAGTTTAGTCCGTGTTATCAAATATTGAACCAGCTGTTCTTGCGAGAAAATTCGAGATACAAGTTTAGCGTCCTGCAAATTATATTTAGCCAATTTGAGCGGGGCTTGTCGGTATAAACGTTTTATTTCTTCTAATTTATCACCGCCCTCTTCTGTTAAAGTTAACTTTTTATCGTCTAATAATTCACTGGCGACGTTATCTAAAGAAAAACTCGCGAAGTGATACGTGGCATTTTTCATGACATCGATGCCATCAAGCACGAGTCTTCCAGCGACGTATGCTCTATCAGGGAATCGTTGGAGGCCTTTTTGACCATCAATAAATTGCAATAAAGAGACATCACGGCCTAGTGCGAGTGTTACGCCATTACGCTCACATGCTCGAACAATTAAGCGAATATCAAAACTAATAAAGTTCCAACCGACCATACAGTCAGGATCTAGTTTTTGGACTTCTTGAACAAACCGCTCTAGTAACTCTTTTTCTGTGGGTAACCACTCAATGAATTGAAGGTCGCCAACTTTTTGTTCTAAAACAGCTTCGTTCAAAGCTGTGTCATTTACACCCGTCGTGTTATAAAGGACTTTCTGATATTCATTTATTGCAGGCTTGCCTTCTGCAACAGTCCCATTATTTTCAAAGAGTTGGTGTAAGCCGATAGAAAACAGCTCCCCTTTTTCATTACACTCAATGTCAATTGACAGTACGCTTAAATTCAGGTCTTGAGACTCTGCGGCTTTTACCTTGACCTTATCAAACGCTAAGTAGCCAATTTGTTGCGGAAGCATTTCACCAACAAATGTTAGACCGCCTTTAATAAAACGCTCCATTAAATATCTGTCTATCGGTTTTACGTCCGCCTCAAACAGTTCAATTTGATAGGTTTGGGCTACTTGTTTAACTTTGTAGTAGTTACGTAAAGAGCTACTGTATATTGCTGCCATAGGCTCATTATCGAAACTTTTAAGTGATATTGTTTTATATCGTACATGTATATTCTGTGCATTCATCGCTTCTTGAATAGCACTCATGTCTTGGAGTCGAACAAAACACACCGCGTCTTGATCTCTTACTAACAGCTTTATTAATTGGGAAGGCTTATCAAAGGTCTTTACCCAAATTTCAAATACAAGTTTACCCGCCAAATCATATTGATTTCGAGTAATTATAAAACCGTGTGATGGAATAGATTGATATAAGTGAGTCGACATCGGCATATCAAAAGTTTGAGATGACCGTTATAATACCCTTAAGAATTAGGTATTCAACTATTGCCTGATAGTATAAGTGGAGAAGTCTTTTGGAGAGGTTGCTTAACCTTTTTGAATTTACTGAATTGCCAAATAGTATAATTGCCTTGTTATTGGTGTCAGCCTTTTTAGCTGGTTTTATTGATGCTATTGCCGGTGGCGGTGGTTTACTGACAGTCCCAGCCTTATTAGCCTCTGGTTTGCCGCCTCATGTAGCCTTGGGTACCAATAAACTGGCCGCTACATTTGGTTCACTTACAGCAAGTTATGCTTTTTATAAAAAGAAGTTGTTTTCGCCTAGCTTTTGGCGTCTAAGCCTCATTGCAACAGCTGTCGGTGCAGTGCTTGGCACTGTAATGGTGTCATTTATTGATGCTAATTTGCTTAACAAGATACTGCCTTTCCTCATTGGCTTTAGCGCGCTTTACACTTTGCTAAACCCAATTAAACCAACGGGAAACACTCAACTTCCTGAAAAATGCCAAGGCTTAACTATCAAAAAAGTCTCACAAGGTTTAACGCTTGGTTTTTATGATGGTTTTGCTGGCCCGGGAACCGGCGCCTTTTGGACAGTAAGCAATCTGTTTTTGTATAAAATGAATCTACTTATGTCTTGTGGCGTTGCTCGAGCTATGAACTTTGTTAGCAATATTTGCTCTTTAGTTGCTTTTATTATTCTTGGCCACGTCAACTTTGCTATTGGAATCGCTATGGGTGCCTTATTAATGTTGGGTTCATACACTGGCGCTCATTCTGCTATTCATTTTGGTAACAAATTTATTCGCCCGATTTTTACTATTGTAGTTTCGGTAATGGCGGTTAAACTAGCTGTTGATGCTTGGTTGTAATTTAACTTAGGAATACGAAACGTGTCAGTGCAACAATCTATTGCAAATTTACAGTCGCAGTTGGCCATACTTGAACATGATGTAAAACAGAGTAAGTTGACTCAGCAAAACTGGTTTCGTTCTTCTGACATATTTAACTCAAGTAGTTTTCATACTCAAAGTGATGAGATTGTTGATTACCTAAAAGAGCTAAAAAATAACATCAACCGATTGGCGACAGTAAAAGAGCAGTCGCACGCAGATTACCTCAGCGAAAAGATCACAAATCAGTTTAATTGCTTTAAGAATCTTTTGAATTCAAGCAAACTTAATTCAAAATACGCAGCCCATAGAGGCAAGCATATTAAGCTTGAACAACGTGTAAAAAAAATTGCTCAACAAGCGACACAAACCAGCCAGTCATTATACGAAGAACTCTCTCAGCTGCATGAGTATGAAAGACGATTACTTGATATGGTCGCAGACAAACAGACTATGTTGAATCAATATAGTGGCTCCGAGAAAAGCCATCTTCAGCAACAAGTATTATTAACACAACAACGATTAGGTCGATGTCGACAAGCCATTACTGGTGTAGAAGATAAAATTCAAAAATTAGATAGTCGTCAGTAATATGAAACAGTTACAAACGGTTTTTCACCCAATATATAGTCAATTAACACTCCCTAAAAACCACCGGTTTCCTATCCAAAAATATCAATCGTTACATGATCGCTGTTTGAAGGAGTTTCCGACTAAAATTAATGTGAATTTAGTTGAAAAAAAAGTAACTAAAAGTGAGTTACTGTTAATCCATGATGAACGCTACATAAATGACTTTTTAACTGGTCAAATTAGTGAAAAGGAAATGAAACGCATTGGTTTTCCTTGGTCTCAACAGTTTGTTGCCAGAACTTGCCATGCTGTTGCGGGGACAATTAAAACGGCTAAGCTCGCCAGCGAGTTTGGCGTTGCGGTTAACTTTACCGGTGGTTACCATCATGCCCACCTAGATTTTGGTTCGGGGTTTTGCGTTTTTAACGATTTAGCACTTGCTGCCAAAGTCGCCATTAATGAGCAACTGGCGCATAGAGTATTGATTTTTGACTGCGACGTTCACCAAGGCGATGGAACGGCAATCTGTGTAGCAAACGAGCCTGATATATTTAGCGTATCAGTCCATTGCGAAAAAAATTTTCCGTCTCGTAAGCAGACAAGCGATTTAGACCTAGGATTAGATAAGTATCTAACTGACAGCGACTATTTAGCAGCTATCGAAGACACACTAGAAGCATGTGTTCACGGTTTTAAACCAGATTTAATTATTTATGATGCTGGTGTTGATATTCACGAGAATGATGACTTAGGTCACCTTAATATAAGCACACAGGGCATTTATAAACGAGACCTATTATTATTCCAAACCGCCAAAAAACTGAACATCCCTATTATGGCTGTTATCGGTGGAGGTTATCAGCGGGATATTGAAGCCTTAACAGAAGTTCACTTTCAGCTCATTAAAGCTGCGTGTCATACATTTTTGTAATTTTTGCCCATTTCTCTAATTCAGTGTTATGTTTATAAACAGAAATTAAAAAGGAAATCGCAATGCAACTATCAACAGACATTCATAATTACTACGAAAAATTAGTCATTGACTATATTGCATATAATAAACTGGACGATAAATATAGCGAAGAGTTTATCGCAGATATGTGCTGTATTGTATTAAACCAGCTACCGTCTAAATACATCCGCCATGAAGTCGATATGGCCTTTTACTTACCGCAAGCCGAGCGTTACGAAATGGAGATGCAAGTTAGAGAAGCCATAGGCCGCGCACTAGAGTTCATGAACTCCAGAGAAAATAGAGAAATATAAGGTTATTCCACGTTGTCCGATATTGAAGTAGCAGAAAACCCATTAGCAAATGCACCTGAACACGTTCAACTGGCTGTCGATTTAATTATGCTATTAGAAAATAACAATGTTGATAACCACATTGCATTACAAGCTATCGAGATTGTTAAAGCTGATTTACTCAGAAAAGTAGAAAAGTAATTCGTAAAGATTCCATTTGGAGTTTTTATAAAGAAAAAGCACAGCCTTGCTGTGCTTTTTTATATCAGAGGTCACTCTGCCTAAATGAATACTTCCACTATAGACCAAGTACTACCTTTTCAGAGCGTAAAGACTTTGAAGTAAATAGCACCAAGCCATAAACAAACAATAAAGTTACAACAAACCCACCGATTACTGGAGTTAAATCTGTTAACTCGCCTCTTATTAACTTACTAATGGCCTGCTGCTGCGCAACTATTGGTAAATAGTCTAATGCCGCATGCTTATATTTACTGAACTCCAATGCCATTGGCACAATTAGCGGTAACATTATCGTATATTGAATATACGTTTGAGCTTCTTTAAACGATTTAGCATGGAACGTAGTAACTAGCTGAAACGCGGCTGCAAAAAAGGCTAACGGGAAGATGATTACCCACATTGTTAATGCCACCTCAAGATCAAAATTAAACGCCATACCTATTTTATGAAGCGGAATAAACGGCACAACAACAGCAGTTAAAGCGATGCTTAACGTACCTGCAAATAAACCAAACAATCCGGTATTTATTGTTTTAGATGCTACTACATCAAAAGTGGATACGGGTTGCATCAGTAATAACTCTAATGAATTCCGTTCACGCTCACCTGCAGAACAGTCAATCGCAACATTTGTTGAAGAGACAAAAACTGAAAATAAGATAAATACACCCAGCATACCTAATATAATTGCCGACTTAGAACCTGGTGTACTGGTATCTTGTTCATCTAAGTCAACGACATTTGTTAACACTGGAGAAACACCTCGTGCAATTAAACGCATGTTTACAACAGCACCTTCATATTGTTCCAGAACTCTTTTAACGCGACGTATACTTGCAGATCGCTCCTGATCTGAATAGTCCGCATTCAGCGTAACCAGCGCAGGTTGACCATTAGATAACTGAGCATCAAAGTCTTCATCAAAAGTTAACGTAATTTTTGAATGCTCATGCTTTTCGCCATCAAGCTCAAAGGTTTTTCCTTTTTCTGGGGTTGGCGCGTTATAAATATTTTCGCGATTTAGAAGTTCGACAATTTGTGGTGCTAACTCCGCATTGTTTATCTCGATATAGATATCGTCTACTGAGCGAGCTTTTTCGATGTTAAACGTCATCATGGCCGCAAATAACAATGGTGTGAATAATGCTCCAAACAGCGCGGCAAATACGGATCTTTTATCACGAATAGTGTCAATAAATTCCTTTTTAAATAATGCTTTAATCATGCTGCAATCCCCTCATCACTGCCAATTAGTGTCACAAATGCTTCTTCTAACGATTCTTTTCCTGTGCGTTCACAAAGCTCAGAAGGTGTTCCTTCGTCAGCAATTTTGCCGTCAGCTATAACGATAACTTTGTCACACAATGCTGCAACTTCTTGCATCACGTGTGAAGAAAACAGAATACATGTTCCTTGCGCTTTTAAGTCGATAAGTATGTCTCTCAAAATCCGCGTGCTCATCACATCTAAACCGCGAGTTGGCTCATCAAGAATTAGGTTTTTAGGCTCATGGACTAAGCTCTGCGCTAACACAACTTTCATTCTTTGACCTTGAGAAAAACCAGCACAACGGCGATCAATAATGTCACCTATGTCTAGGCGGGCGATTACTTTCTCAATCGCCTGATGTTTCTTATCACCATTTAAGCCATGTAAATCGGCAAAATAAGCAATTTGCTCACGAGCAGTTAATCGCTCATACAAGCCAAATTTATCTGGGAAAATGCCAATTTCACGTCTCGCGCCGATTGGGTCAACTTGGCTATCAATACCATTGATAAAACCAACTCCCTGGTCTGCTTTTAGTAAACCATAAAGTACTCTAAGTGCCGTTGTTTTACCGGCACCATTAGGACCAAGCAGCCCTGTAATCTGTCCATCTTGGGCGCTAAAGCTTAAATCTTTTAACGCTTCAACATCACCAAACTTTTTGACTAGATTTTTAACTTCTAACATACCGTTTCCTTACTTAATTTGGTTCATGTTGGTAAAGAATAGCTGCGGACGAACTTCTTCAGCGCAACTAAAATCCAAGTTTTCTAACGAAGAGGTTTTTAAGAACTCTTGAATTGGCTCTAAGCAGGTTCTAAATGAAGCAACATGAGAACCTTGTTCGATTACAATATGTTTCGCATTTTCAAGTGTCTCCATCGCCATATCACCATACTCAGGAGGTGTTACAGGATCATATTTACCAGAGAAAAGAAGTACTGGAACAGAGGTTTTTAATGGCTTATTAAAATCGGCATCAACCGCCCAGCGTGGCCAATATTCGCAATACGTGCTCAATGCAGAATAACCGCGCTCACCGTTAAAGTAGTTATCCGCATCATTCTGATAATCTGAATCTGAAGCTCGAGAAAAGTCTTCATTACATAAAATATTAATAGTCAACCCGGCATATAATTGACCTGGCGCTCTTTTAGGATCATCAGTCTGACCTATCATGGCGGCAATAGCTCGATAATCACCATTAGCGGCTTTATTCACCGCGTATGGAAGGATAACGCGCGAGCCTAGCGCATATAAGGTACTTCGAAGTGCATCGGTAACTTTATCGCGGGTCAGTACCATATCGACTGGTTTGCCACTTAACGGATGATAAATACGTTCAGTGACAGGCTGTTCTTTTAGGCGACTAACTAATGTTAAATAATCATTTTTAAGATCAGGAAACGATTTGTTGCATTCTTCATGTGCTTTGCAATCTTCCACTAATAAATCAAAAGCTCGCTCAGACGTTTTACCAAAGAAACCAATGACTAGTTGCATCGGTGCATTACTGTCTAATGTTGCCGTTTCAATAGACTCTGGAAATTGCTGTAAATATGTAAAACCAGCTCGAGTGCCGTAAGACCCCCCAAAAATATGAACTTTTTTATGGCCCAATGCTTCTCTCACTGCCTCTATGTCTTTGATTGAGTCAATAGAGTTATAACTCGGTAAATGCTTACCTTTGGCCGAATCTACGCATTTAGCGACTTCTTTGGCTAAATCAATTTTTCTCTCGTCAAAAGATAACGGTTCGATACCCTCTTGATCACACGCTATTGGTGAAGACTTTCCTGTACCACGCTGATCGACCAGAATAATGTCATGTTGTTGTCTTACATCATTTAGCATCATGTTAAGACCACCAGCAAGTTCGGTTGCTGCTTGTCCTGGTCCGCCTGCTAAAAACACAACGGGTAGTGCTTTACTCTCTTCTTTAAACCTTGGCAGTACAACAACATTTAAGTCTATTTTATTGTCGTTTGATAATGCTTTGGCTCTATTCTCCGGTACCGTATAAGTGCCGCATAGTGCTTTACTTTTTACACCATCCACAAAACACTTTTCTAAGTTTAAACTCGCTGTTGCATTTAATGCATGACCAAATGGCGAGATTACAAATGCTGCACTCAAGAGTACAAAAGCTCGTAATTTAGCAGGGTTCATAACGGACAACTTCCTTTCATTGTTATAGTTTTTTACTGGGTCACTTTATATTTATTGTACTGCAATGGCAATCTGATACACACTATTGGCATTGATATTGATACTTGTTTTTGTAACAAAGTATGGCTAATTGTTTTGTAAACAATTTTGTCCAATCTATAACTATATATCGTAAGCTAAATACTTGTATTTATTAGTCAGAATATCATTCTTAAACCTTATTCAAAGAGGACAGCAAATGCAGCAATACACGGTTATTGGATTAGGTCGATTTGGACTAGCAGCAAGTCAGGAGTTAATTAGACTTGGACATCAAGTTATTGGCATTGATTTTAGTGAAAAACTTATCAACAAAGTCGCAGACAAGCTGACAGTTGCAGCCGTTATCGACGCGACCGATGAAGAAGCCCTAAAAGAACTAAACGTAAACGCTTCCGACGCTGTTTTAGTTGCCATTGGTGAAAATTTAGAAGCAAGTATGTTGTGTGTACTTACATTAAAAACCATGGGCGTAGAAGAAATATGGGTTAAAGCGACGTCTAAACAGCATCATATGATTTTAAGTAAACTCGGCGTGGCAAGAGTGATTCACCCGGAAGAAGAGATGGGTATTCGCGTTGCACAATCTCTAAACTATCCAATGGTTAATCAATACATGAGCATTGGCCATCAGCAATATTTAGTTGAAGTTATTGTCACTGAAAAACAGGATGGCTCAAAACTAAAAGAGTTAATTGAGGTCAAGCAAAACAATATTTCGGCGTTAACGGTGCAGAGAAAAACTGACGCTTATAATCACCCTGATAGTGATTTTATACTTAATTGTGGCGACTCTTTAATACTCTCGGGCTCCATCAATGCATTAAAAGGCATTGCCCCTAAGTTACTAAATAAATGAAAAACTGGGATCCAAACTACTTACCTTATCAACCGAGCCCAAAGATTCCATCAAAGTGCCGAACTATCAGTCCGCCACTCGTCTTATTTTGGGGGTTTTCGACAGTAATACTTATTGGCGCGTTACTATTAATGATGCCATTTTCTTATGTAACCCCAATATCCTGGAATCAGGCTATTTTTACAGCTGCATCCGCGGTGACGGTAACAGGCTTAGTGGTGGTTGACACCGGTTCACAGTTTACTATTTGGGGCCAAACCATCATAGCTTTACTCATTCAAATTGGTGGACTCGGCTTTGTTACTTTCGCTATCCTTGCAGCCACTAGTGTTGGTGCTAAATTTAACATTGGCCGTATGAAAGTTGCTCAAGAGGCTCTCGGCCAGACTAGTCTCGAACAGATTACCAACATTGCTAAATTTGTAATAATCATAGCGTTAGTGATTGAGTTCATTGGGTTTGTCTTACTTACATTGCTATTTTTACAAAAACAATCAATTGGTGACGCCACCTACAATGCATTCTTTTATACTATCTCAGCATTTAATAATGCCGGTTTTGCATTAAGCGCCGATAGTCTTACCGCCTTTCGAGGTGATGCTGGAATTAACTTAGTCATAACCTCGTTATTTATCATTGGTGGATTGGGTTTTATTGTATTAATCGATATTAAAGACAATCGCCGTTGGTTTAAATTCACAGTGAATACTAAGGTCGTATTGTTAGCAACCCTGATAATTAATGCTCTTGCGTTTCTACTTTTTTGGTTAATTGAAAAAAACAATCCTGCGACGCTTGCGACGCTTCCTTTTTCGGAACAATTATGGGCTTCTTGGTTTCAAGCGGTCACCCCCAGAACAGCCGGGTTTAATACTCTGCCAATAGAGCAGCTAGAAAACAGTAGTACCTTATTAGTTATTTTATTGATGTTTATCGGTGGTGGTTCGTTAAGTACCGCGAGTGGGTTAAAATTAGGAACTTTTGTTATTTTACTATTAGCGACTTATCACTTTTTACGACAGCGCGCTCAAGTCACGATATTTTCTCGAAGTGTTAAAAACAAAGCTATCTTTACTGCGCTTTCACTATTTGTCGTTTATATATTTTTAATCTTTGCAGGGATCTTTTTATTAACATTAACCGAAGATGCTCCCTTTCTTGATATCGTATTTGAAACGGTGTCGGCAATTGGCACTGTTGGCCTATCACGCGGCTTAACAGGAACGTTGAGTATTTATGGCCAATTTATAATAATTTTTTTGATGTTGGTAGGTCGAGTTGGGCCGTTAAGCTTTATGTACCTGCTTGCGACTTCTAAACGAAAACACGTAACTTATGCTTCTACATCTATCAAAGTGGGTTAATTGAAGATTATTATCACTGAGGAATTCAGGTGGCAACCTCACCAGCGACATCTCGGCACACGAATCACTAGCTATGGCTGCTCCCTTCCGGGCCTGACCAAGTTTACCAGCTATCGTTGCGAGAGAACCAATGAGGTCACCATAACGAACTGTTGAGCTAAATTACCCTAACTCAACGTCGCGAATTATTACGCAAACCAATAGTAGTTGCAAGGTGTAAAAGGAAAACTGCGGTTAATTGGTCAATAATTGAGTCGCCCTGTTTTTGTGTTATTTTATATCATAGCGGGCTGTCGTTAAGGTACACTGTGTTAACAAAAGTAAATGCTCGTTATGATAAGGATAAACTGGCCCCATGCTTTTTAATCAAACTAAAGACCCAAAACAAATTGCCTTGGTTTTAACAGGCGGCGGTGCTCGTGCTGCTTATCAAATTGGGGTTCTAAAGGCAATCACGGCTCATTTACCTCGTAACCAAAAAATACCATTTAAAATTATTTGTGGTACATCTGCGGGTGCCATTAATGCAGTTACGTTATCAACGCATGCCTCTTGTTTTCATTTAGGCGTAAAGAAAACCGAGTGGGTTTGGAAACACTTTACGACTGATCAGGTCTACGTTAGCTCCTGGACTGGCGTATTTACTTACCTGTTTAAAAACTTTTTATCGCGCTTTACTAAGCGAGGCCTAGATAGAGCGACCAGCCTATTAAACAACGAGCCTTTACGTAATTTGCTAAAACAAGTCATAAACTTTCAGCGAATTGATCGAAACATTTTAAGTGACCACCTCACCGCAATTTCAGTATCAGCATCAAGCTATAGTAATGGCGACTCTATTTCTTTTTTTCAGTCAAGTGAAGGTGAAGAGTGGCAGCGGGCAAAGCGTCAAGGGGTTAAAACCGTATTAACAACACGACATTTAATGGCGTCGTCGGCAATTCCACTCATGTTTCCTAGTATAAAAATAGGTGAAAGCTACTATGGCGATGGGGCAATTCATCAATTAAGTCCCTTGAGTCCTGCGATACATTTAGGAGCTGATAAAATATTAATCATTGGTGTCGAGCAACCGAATAAAGACAAGTATTACGGCCAGTCTGAATTCCACCCAAACTCAGCGGCTATTACTGGACACCTACTCGATACTGTTTTTACCGACTCCATGAACGCAGATTTAGAGCGATTACAACGAATAAACAAAACGCTTGAATATGCGCCAACTGAAAAAACAGGACTGAGAAAGGTGGATACACTTCTCATCAACCCTTCAAGAAATTTTAATAAACTTGCTCGCCATTACTATAAAAACTTACCACCGGCGATTAAGTTTCTTATGCGATTTTTTGGTGTAAAACAAAATGCCGAGTCAGCATTATTAAGTTATATTTTGTTTGAAAAGCCGTTTACCGAAAAGTTAATCCAAATTGGTTACGAAGATGGTTTGGAACGTATTGACGAAATTCTTGAGTTTCTCGAGTTAGAAGCCAACCCTAAAGCTATGACAAAGATGACAGGCTAGCCTGTCATCAAAAATCGTTCAATTCTCTCTACTCTTCTAGGTTTACCCTTCACTACGATAATATCTTGAGCTTGCACAATTGTATTTAAGTCTGGATTGGATATTTCTTGTCTATCTCGACGTAGGCCAACAATATCAACGCGTCGTTCAACGATACCCAGCTCCGACAGTGTTTTGCCTATAGAATATGCGCCTGCTGGAATAGCAATAGCATGAATAAACTCAAGTAAATCTCTTTTATCGTTCGATACTTCGGTACCCTCTCCTTGATAAAAGCCGTGCATCTGGCCGTAGCGGTTTTCACGTTCCTTGCGTATACGTCGTAATACTCGAGACATAGGCACGCCTGATTCAAATAAAACCTGTGATACCAACATTAAGCTACCTTCAATTGCCTCAGGAACAACTTGATCCGCACCTTCCTCTAATATAAATGCCATATGCTCATCTGATTTGGTGCGCACCATAATTCTGGCTGATGTAACACATTGCTTTACATTGTTAATAACAGTTTGAGTTTTAGCTAAATCTCCAAACGTAATAACAACGAGTTTCGCCGCCTCTATTTTTACCGCTTTTAATATAGCCTTATCTCGAGCATGTCCGTATTGCACGTTTTCACCGGCGGCCTGTGCCTCTGCTACTCGAACCGGGTCGACATCTAATACCACATATGGCACAGCTTCAGATTTTAAAAAGCGACTTACTGTTTGGCCAACGCGTCCAAAGCCACAAATAATTACGTGATCTTTCAAATCCGTTTCAAACTCTGCCTCGGCTGTCTCTATATGTTCTTGTTCTGTGTTACCAAAGAAACGACTACCCGCCAGAACTAACCTTTTGTCATTGCTAATTATAGTTGGTGTTACCGCCATACTCAGCACGCCGATACCTAACAATGCCGCAGCCAACTCAGACGAGATAAGATCAAACTGTTGAGCTAACGCGACTAATACAAAGCCAAATTCACCCATTTGAAAAAGCATAAGACCTGCAGACCAACCATCGGCGCTTGTCTCGCCAGCTAAAACGGCGACATGTCGAATCAAAATAGTCTTTATAAGTAACATGATGACTATGCCTGATAGAATAAATACCCATTGGTGTAACATTGCTTGAATATTCAATTCCATACCAACAGAGATAAAGAACAGCCCCATTAAGATGTCACGAAAAGGACGAATGTCAGCTTCGAGTTGATGTTTATACTGACTCTCACTAAGCATCATACCGGCAAGAAATGCTCCCAAAGCCATAGATAAGCCAAAAAAGCTGGTTAGCGTGCCGGCTAAAACCGTGACCAAAATAGCGGTTAATACAAATAACTCATCGGTGCGCACTTGCGCGACCTGATTAAAGATTCTCGGTAAAACCCACTTTCCTACCGACAGTAAAATAGTGACGACCAAAGCCCCTTTTGCTAATGCGATGGCAATTGTAGCTAATACGCTTGTTTCACCGTCACCGCCAAGAATAGGGATAGCAATTAAGAAGGCGACAACAGCAATATCTTGAAACAGTAAAATACTGATGGCTATTTGTCCGCGCTTTGTTTGTGTTAAGCCACTTTCATTGAGTGATTTTACAACAACGGCGGTAGACGATAGTGCGAAAATACTGCCAATAATAAACGCACTTTCCCAGGTTTGATCTAGGCCAACAAACATCAACATAAATATAATAAGAGTCAGGACGACCTGCGCACTACCGACCCCAAATACCAAGTGTCTCATGGCTACTAATTTAGGCACCGAAAACTCTAAGCCTAAACTGAATAACAAAAATACAATGCCAAGCTCTGCTACCAAAACCAAATCTTTAGGCTCTGCAATGATACTGAAAACCTGGGGGCCGGCGATAACACCAGCAATTAAATAGGCTAAAATTGCTGGTAACTTTAATCGTTTGAAAAGCCAAACCAAAAACACCGAAGTGGCCAATAAAAAAATTAATTCAAGAAAAACACCATGGCCCATAACTAATCTACTCTCACCCTAATTTGGCAACCCATTGCCGACAGTATTTTGTCAGTGTAGCAGAACAAAATTCAGTCATGTCATTTTTCTATATTTATCAGCTTATTGCATAAGTGGCACGACTTTCGCTTATACCAGTCAGGTTTACATTTTTATTATTTATTTACGGAGGCATCAGTGGATTATATTAGTCATTTAGACGTTATTAACCCTGACTCAAATGCTGCCTTATTGACGAATTGGTCAGGCTACAATACCTCATACGGTGATCAGGTTTCACTGGTAGAGCAGTTACAAACGACGCTAGATATTTCGCAGCAACTGTCTATATTTCTGCATGCCTTATCAAATAGCTTTAAAATTACTGGTATTGAATTAGAAACCTACCATGGAAAATTTGAGGCTGGAAATGCAAGCGATGATAATGAAAGGCTTTCATTACCTATTCGTATTCATGACCAGTTAATGGGTAGAGTAATTTACTACTCGCAAAAGCCGATTACTGACATCTTTTTGTCGTCACTAAGTAATTTTCAAAAGCGCTTAGTTTTTCCATTACGTAATGCATTGGCGTTCTGGCAATTGCAACAACTTGCATTGCAAGACTCATTAACTGGTATTGGAAACCGAGCTAGTTATAACGATGGTATTGGCAGAGCTTTGTTACAAGCTAAGCGTCACCAGCAACCTTTTGCATTGTTAGTTCTGGATTTAGATAACTTTAAACAAGTTAACGATCAATACGGCCATCAGATTGGCGATGATTTACTCATTCAATTTGTTGCTTTAACAAATGATTGTTTGAGAGGAACTGACCAGTTCTTTCGATTTGGTGGTGATGAATTTGCTATTATCCTAGAGCATGATAATCATAACTCAGCATCGGTAGTCACAAAGCGCTTACTAGATACGTTAACTGCTTCACCTGTCGTCAAAAAGTATGATGTCAGCGTTAGTATAGGTTGCTCATATTATAAAGACGGTGACACTGAAGCTAGTTTATTTGCTCGCGCAGACAAAGCGTTATATCAAGCAAAAACGGCGGGTAAAAACCGCGTAGAATTTGCTTAACGCGAAAAATCAAGCTCAATATGCGATTGAAATGGATACGCAATCGCATAACCAATGACTGACACCAACTCATCATTCAAATATAACAGCGGTACACGACTTCTCAACCAAGCTGGACAGCCCAGTTGTTTTAGTAGCTCACTGACTTTTTTGTTTCCAGAAGACTGGTTAGGCTGTATTTTATCGCCAACCTGACCCCACCTAACAACTAGGGTATTTGACTCATTTAACGTGATACTGTTGTGCAGTTTAATTTCAATTCTTTTATTTTGATACAAACTACCCTCTGGAAATACAAAATGAGAGTGAACTACAGAGCTATTTCCGCTGATGTTGCTGGGTGAACAAGACATTAATTGAGGTAATGGCGCCTGTTCAATTTGTTCACAATATAGCTTATTTTTAAATCTTCTTATGGTGAAGTCCGACATAACGACTTTCGGCTGACTATCATCTTTACTCGCGATAACATTAGACATTACTTCCGCTAAAACGTTTCTTGATGGCGCACGACTCGTTCTATGTTTGATAAAAACACGAATCAGCTCAGCTTGCTTAAGTGTTTGTAATTTTTCCCACTTTTCTAAATTTAGTGCCTCAAAGCCATATACTCCAGGTTCAAGTAATTGCGCTAGTTCTTCACTAAGGTAAATTCCAAGTAATTCATTTTCTTTAGATAGCAATTCGGTGGAAGTTTTGATGGATGAGCCTATTTTAGGCCAGCGTTTTTCTAGAACTGGAGTGAGTTCATGGCGAATGTAATTGCGATCAAAATGAGTATCTTGATTACTTTCATCTTCAATCCACTCAAGAAATTGTGACTGCGCATAACTCTGTAACTGTCCCTTTGATAACGATAACAAAGGACGAACAAGTTTTATTTGTTTGCGTTTGCCCTGATGATTAGGTAAATCACTAATTGCAGTCATAGAAGCCAAGCCTTTGCTACCAGAACCTCTTGCTAATCTGAGAAAAAAGGTTTCCGTTTGATCTTGTAAATGGTGTCCTGTAAACACTAACGTGTTCGATGGCAGTGCCTCGGCAAAAAGTGCATAACGAGCGTCTCTAGCAATTTGCTCTAGTGAACGTTGAGGTGCTTTTTCTATAGACAATTTATGTGATTGCAATGGAATTTGGTTTATCTCGCAATACTTTTCGACACTGCGTTGCCAATCATCTGCATTAATACTCAAACCATGATGAACGTGAATAGCACTAAATTGAATATCATACTGATAACGTAATTCCAACATTAACCGTAACATCACCATGGAGTCTAATCCGCCACTTAGTGCCACTACAAAATTACTGCAATTACCGAGTTGATCAATCTGTAAATGGTTTAACTTAATAAACCGATACAGCTCTTTTGCATCAGGTGAAGTCATAGAGGTGCTTGTTTGTTTCATTTAATTAGGGTCTTGTATGGTGCATTACATTAAAATTTAGGCATAAAAAAAGCCATCATGTTGACGGCTTAATAATACGATAATTTTTTATTTATAAATAGCCAAACGCCATTAAACGATTATAACGCTTATCGAGTAACTCTTCTTTCGATAGGGTTTTTAAGTCTGTTAGATCTTGCTTTATACGTTGCTTTAAATTAGCCGCCATCTTATCCATATCGCGGTGAGCGCCGCCTAACGGCTCTTTCACGATATTATCAATTAAGTCTAACTCTTTGATCTTAGTTGCAGTAATACCCATAGCTTCAGCTGCTTCAGGCGCTTTAGCCGCGCTCTTCCATAAAATAGAAGCACAACCTTCTGGCGAAATAACGGAATACGTAGAGTATTGCAACATATTAACTCTATCGCCAACACCTATCGCTAAAGCTCCACCAGAACCACCTTCGCCAATAACAGTACAAACAACTGGTACTTTTAATCCTGACATTACTTTTAGATTACGAGCAATTGCTTCACTTTGACCGCGTTCTTCTGCACCAATGCCAGGGTATGCTCCTGGTGTATCAATAAAGGTAATAATTGGCATATTAAAACGCTCTGCCATCTCCATTAAGCGCAGTGCTTTACGGTACCCTTCCGGTTTTGGCATACCAAAGTTACGTTTGATTTTTTCAGCCGTATCACGACCTTTTTGCTGACCTATAACCATGACTGGCTCATCGTCCAATCTTGCGATGCCACCAACAATCGCTAAATCGTTTGCGTAGGTTCTATCACCAGCTAACTCATCAAATTCAGTAAAAATACGTTCAATGTAATCTTTTGTATAAGGGCGTAAAGGGTGTCTTGCGATTTGCGCAACTTGCCACGCCCCTAAGTTGCCAAAAATTTTCTCAGTTAATTCACGGTTTTTGTCTTTTAGATTTGAAATTTCTTGCTCTAGTCCTAAATCTAATTCACCACCACGATTAACGTTTTGTAGCTCATTAATTTTTGCTTCTAGTTCTGCAATCGGTTGTTCAAACTCAAGATAATTGAGACTCATTGTTCCACCAGTATTTACTTTAATTTTCTATCCATGATTCAAAGCATGAATAATTAGAATTCTAATTTAGGCTCAATAGCCAAGTTCTCGTTGATGTCTATAAACAACTGCTCATCGGGTGTAACCCGCCATGCTGTTCCTAGCTCCAATTCGGCACTTGCCAATTCATTTTGATAGCCAATTCGTATTGGTGTTGTTCCGTCTTTGTATGGCAATAAAATTCGTTTTAAATGTTGTTTAAGGCTTGTCGCTTGTGCCTCTCCTGCAACATTTAATTTAATGTTTCGAACAAATTTTTCTCTTGCCATAGTCAATGACATAACATCACGCCCGGTCATTGTATTGCCGTCACTGTAATTATCAAAGCTGACCTGTCCAGAAACGACTACAATTTCACCACTTTGCAGTAAATCTTTGAATTGTTCAAACTGTTCTGGGAATAATCTGAAGTCTAATCGTCCACTTTTGTCATCCAATGTGACCAAGGCCCATTGGTTTCCCTTTTTATTAACTAGCACTCTCATGTCTATAATTAATCCACAAACAGTGACAGTTTGATCACGGCGAGTGGGTTCGACTTCCGATAGTTTTAGCTTTGTGTAATGCCTTAACTCTTTTCGATAGGCATTTATTGGGTGACCCGTTAAAAATAGTCCTAACGTATCTTTTTCACCCTGCAACCAAATTGCATCAGGCCATAAGGTTGCTTCTTTAAATTGTGGCTTTACCTCTTCATGCTCTGTAGCGAACAAGCCGAATAAGTCCGACTGCCCTAAATCTGCATTTTTGGCATGTTGCGTGGCTGCCTTCATCGCATCTTCAAGGGAGGCCATAATAATGGCTCTATTCTCTTGAGTATGTGGTTCTGGTCCAAGTTGATCAAGTGCTCCGGCTAAAACAAGCTTTTCCATTACACGCTTGTTTATTCGCTTCACGTCAACTCGAGCACAAAAATCAAATAAGTCAGTGAACTTACCACCTTCATTACGAGCTTCCAAAATGGCTTCAACAGGCCCTTCCCCTACGCCTTTTATTGCGCCGATGCCATAGACGATATGTCCTTCGTCATTTACGGTAAACTTATATGAGCCTGAATTAACATCTGGCGGCTCAATAGTTAGCTTCATGCGATCGCATTCATCGACCAAAGTAACAATCTTATCCGTGTTATCCATATCTGCAGACATTACTGCCGCCATAAATTCTGATGGATAATGGCACTTCATCCATAGAGTTTGGTAGGAAACTAACGCATATGCTGCTGAGTGAGACTTGTTAAATCCGTAGCCAGCAAACTTTTCTACTAAGTCAAAGATTTTCATCGCCAATTCTGGGTCGATGTTATTGTTCTTTGAACCTTCCGCAAATGATGAGCGTTGCTTTTCCATCTCTTCAGGCTTTTTCTTACCCATCGCACGACGTAACAAGTCAGCGCCGCCTAACGAGTAACCTGCCATTTCCTGGGCGATCTGCATGACTTGTTCTTGATATAAAATAATGCCGTAGGTTGGCTCTAAGATTTCTTTGAGGCATTCATGCTGATATTCATGATCCGGATAAGCGACCTCTTCTCGACCGTGTTTACGCTCAATAAAGTTATCTACCATGCCCGAGTCCAGTGGGCCCGGTCTAAATAAAGCAACTAGTGCGATAATATCTTCAAAGCAGTCAGGTTGGAGCTTTTTGATTAGACTTTTCATTCCTGAAGATTCTAGCTGGAATACAGCCGTCGTTTCAGCATTCATCAACATTCTAAAACTAGCTGCGTCAGCCATATCTATAGAGGCAATATCAACGTGTTGCTCTGGATCATCAATACGGCTATTGGCCATATCAATGGCCCATTGCAATATAGTAAGTGTTCTTAACCCTAAAAAGTCGAATTTAACGAGCCCTGCAGTCTCAACATCATTTTTGTCAAACTGCGTAACAGGGTTTTTACCTTCATCGTCACAATATAGCGGTGCAAAGTCGGTGATTTTAGTCGGTGCGATTACAACGCCACCTGCGTGTTTACCAGCACCTCGAGTCACACCCTCAAGCTTTCGGGCCATATCAATCAGCTCGCGAACTTCTTCGTCTTGATTGTACAGTTGCTCTAACTGAGGCTCGGCTTTAAATGCCTTTTCTAACGTAATACCAGGATCGCCTGGGACTAGTTTTGAGATTCGATCGAAAAAACCAAATGGCTGACCAAGGACACGACCTACAGACTGAATAACGGCTTTGGCAGCCAAAGTACCAAATGTAATGATCTGTGATACTGCGTCTCGGCCATAAAGCTCAGCAACGTGGTCGATAACTTCGTCGCGCCTATCCATACAGAAATCGATATCAAAATCCGGCATGGAAACACGTTCTGGGTTCAAAAATCGCTCAAAGAGTAACGCAAATTCAAGAGGGTCAAGGTCAGTAATTTTTAACGCATAAGCCACCAATGAACCGGCACCAGAACCACGGCCCGGACCAACTGGAATATTATTATCTTTACTCCACTGAATAAACTCAGCAACAATTAGAAAGTAACCGGGAAATCCCATTTGGTTAATAACTTTCAGCTCTATCTCTAATCGTTCATCATACTCGACTCGTTTTACCGCTCTTTCTTGTTCATCTGGAAATAAAAACTCTAGTCGTTCTTCGAGGCCATCTTCTGAAAGTTTTACTAAGAAGTCCGCCTCTGTCATACCATCGGTAGGACACTCTGGCAGGAAGTAAGTACCTAATTGGACAGTTACATTGCACCGCTTAGCAATCTCAACGGAGTTTTGTAACGCCGAAGGCACATCAGCAAACAACTCACACATTTCTTGTTCTGATTTTAGATATTGTTCAGAGCTGTAATCTTTAGGTCGGTTTTTATCATCAATCGTACGCTTTTGGTTGATGCAAACACGAACTTCGTGTGCCTCAAAGTCACTCGCATCCATGAATACCGCTTCATTCGTGGCGACGACAGGCAAGTTTGCTTGCTCTGCTAAATCAAGCGCTTGCTCAACATACATGGCCTCATTCGGCCGCCCTGTACGCGTCAACTCTATATAAAAATGATCCGCAAAATGTTCAACGTAAAAATCAAGTACCGAGGAGAGTAGTTTTTTGTTGTGCTTGCTCAGTGCGTAGGCAATGTCACCAGCCGTTGCACCCGATAAAATAATGACACCCTCTTTGTGCTCTATGAGCCACTCTTTGTCTATCGCGACTTTACCGAGCAGAGAGCCTCTTAAGTAAGCTTTTGAGATTAACGTGGTTATGTTTTTATAACCGTCATTATTTTTCGCCAATAGCGTCAATCTAAATAATGGTTCATCGTCTTCACGCTTTACCCACACGTCGACGCCAATAATCGGCTTTATGCCTTTGCCGTGGGCGCCTTCATAAAACTTAACGAGACCACACAGGTTCATCTGATCCGTTAGCGCAATCGCCGGCATAGATTGCTCAGCAGCTCTTGCAAGGATCACTTTTACTTTGGCTAAACCGTCCATCATGGAGAAATCACTATGGACACGTAAATGTACAAATCTCGGATCTTGATTGGACGTAATAGGCAAGTTTGACGGTTCTGACATAAATTATAGTAATCTTATATGGTAATTTTACTGAAACACGGGCGACATAAGGCTTAGCACACTGCTAGCTATTAACTTAGACCTAGCGCTTTTTGCACTGGCTTAAAACTTTTCCTATGGTGCGGTGTTGGACCGAATTTGGCAAGCATTTCAAAGTGTAATTTTGTTGGATAACCTTTATGCTTAGCAAAGCCATATTCTGGGTGAATCTGATCTAACTCGTCCATTTCTTGATCTCGAGCAACTTTTGCTATTATTGACGCTGCCGAAATCTCAGGAACCAAGGCATCACCTTTAACGACCGCATTTCCAGCCATTGGTAAGTTAGGAACACGATTTCCATCAATTAATACATGCTCTGGTTGAATATCGAGTCTAGCGACCGCTCTTTGCATTGCTAACATGGTGGCATGCAGTATATTTAATTCGTCAATTTCACTTGGATCGGCACGCCCAATTGACCACGCTAGCGCATCTCGCTTGATAATCTCTGCTAATGCATTTCGCTTCTTCTCTGATAGCTTTTTCGAATCTGTAAGACCTTCAATAGGCTTGCTTGGATCTAAAATTACCGCGGCTGTTACTACATCACCAACTAAAGGCCCACGACCAACTTCATCAACACCGGCAATTAAGACAACGTTTGGGCGTTGATAGTTTTGTGCATTAAAGATAACCGACATATTACTGATCCTCTAATACTTGCCAAATTGAACGAGCCGCTTTAGCACTAGCATCTCGTTTTATATCTATATGCAACTGAGTAAACTGCTCTATCATTTCTGTCTGCGGAACTTCCAGCATCGGCTTTATGTGAGAGACTATATTGTTAACTGACGCTTCTTCTTGAATCAGCTCAGCAACGATTTGTTTTTGTGCTAGTAAGTTTGGTAGCGTAAAAAATGGGGTTTTAATTAAGCGTTTAAATATTTCATAACTTAGCCAACTCACCTTGTAGGCCGTAACCATAGGTGTCTTCATTAACATAGTCTCTAACGTCGCTGTACCAGATGCTAACAACACCACATCCGCTGCCCCCATTACTTCGCGAGCATTACCGATAGATACGGTTATATTCAGTTCTGGGAACCGTGTATCTATTTCAGCTTGAATTTGCTTAGCTCTGTAATCGTTCACCGCTGGCACTAGAATGGTTAATTCCGGAAAGTCTTGTTTCAATTGACTCGCGGCTGCTAAAAACGGCTGTAATAAGAATTTAATTTCTGAACCGCGACTGCCAGGCAGAACAGCTAATACTTTGTCATCTGCCGCTAATCCTAGTTTTGTTCTACATTCGGCCTTTTGACTCTCAACTGGAATTTGGTCGGCAAGTGTATGACCAACAAAATCGCACGGCACACCATGTTTATCATAAAAGGCTTTTTCAAATGGCAACAAGGCCAATACCTTATCCACCGCTTTCTTGATTTTTTTTACTCGAGATTGGCGCCAAGCCCAAACCGATGGACTTACGTAATGAATGGTTTTAAATCCCAATTTTTTTAACTCTAGCTCCATGCCTAAATTAAACTCTGGGGCATCGATACCTATTACGACGTCAGGTTGCCAAGCGGCAAGGTCTTTTATTAACTGCTTGCGTTTTTTAAGC
The DNA here is from genome assembly GCF_017948405.1 of Psychrosphaera aestuarii. Classification (NCBI taxonomy): domain Bacteria; kingdom Pseudomonadati; phylum Pseudomonadota; class Gammaproteobacteria; order Alteromonadales; family Pseudoalteromonadaceae; genus Psychrosphaera; species Psychrosphaera aestuarii. The sequence goes on from NZ_CP072844.1 coordinate 2,422,916, forward strand.
AATCTAGGCAAGCGCTTAAGTATTTCAACCACTCCCATCACAGAGAGCTCTTCCATATCAAAATAGCTATGTGCCCCCAGTGTAATCATCTTGGGACCAGCTACGCCTCGAAATTCGATGGTCTTATTTTGTTGTTTGGCAAGATCAGAAAGCGCCGACATTAAGTCAGCGCCCAATAAATCGCCGGAGTGTTCCCCAGCTACTATGCCTATTTTTAGTGTCGACATAACTCTCTTTCTTTTATACGTCTATCATCCGTACGCATGCCCTAGCAATAAAATGGTTACTTTTAGATTCTAGGTCAGTAACGTGGCTTAACGAATAATGCCTCTTGATGAGTTTTTTATAAATGAAGTAAATAACTCTACGGCAGGATCTGATGAGTCTATACTAGACAAGGCATCTGCAACGCTCAAGCCTTTTCGATAGGTTGTACGATACGCAGCCTTTATTGCACTGATTTGCTCTGAACTAAAACCTCTACGCTTCAGTCCTTCACTATTCAAACCTTTCGGCTCAGCACCATTACCGGCTGCAAGTAAATACGGAGGCACATCTTTTACCACAATACTATTTAGCCCGATAAAACTATGTGCGCCAATGTGAACAAATTGATGCACGCCAACCATACCACCTAAAATAGCCCAATCACCAACATGCACATGTCCGGCAACACTTGCGTTGTTTGCAAATATTACGTTGTCACCGATAACGCAGTCGTGAGCGACATGGGTATAAGCCATAAACAAATTATTGCTACCAATTTTAGTCAGGCTTTGATCTTGAATTGTGCCACGATGGATAGTGACATTTTCACGAATAATATTATTATCGCCAATTTCAAGCCGAGTTGGTTCGCCAGCATACTTTTTGTCTTGGCAATCTTCACCTACCGATGAAAACTGAAAAATTTCATTATTTTTCCCAATAACACTTGGGCCTTTAACTACAACGTGGCTATGAATCACGGTATTGTCACCAATAACCACATCATCACCAATGATAGAATAAGCCCCGACGCTTACATTTTTGCCTAATATTGCGCTTTTAGAAATGATTGCAGTTTCGTGTATCAAATCAAAATCTCTTTTATATCGTTGTTAAATTAAAGGACACGACGAGCACACATGATTTCTGCGCTAGCCGCTAATTTTCCATCTACTAAAGCTTCACCTGAGAACTTCCATATACCACGACGTTCTTTGATAAACTTCACGTGAAAGTGAATTTGATCGCCTGGCGTCACTGGGTGCTTAAAACGAGCATTGTCTATTGCTGCAAATAAATATAGTTCATTTGGATCTACTTCGCCTTTCTGAGCTTCAATCGTCTTAAAACCTAGTAAGCCTGTAGCCTGGGCCATCGCTTCTAAAATCAATACGCCAGGAAATACTGGTTTCCCAGGAAAATGACCAGTAAAAATTGGCTCGTTAATACTCACGTTTTTAATAGCGTGGAGTGTTTCACCAACTTTATAGTCAATAACACGATCAATAAGCAACATAGGGTATCTATGCGGCAGATATGACATTATTTCTTCGATTTCAAATGTATTTAATTGCTCAGACAAAATATGTCTCCTTACAAGCTGCAATCAGAACTATTTTTGTATTTGTTTTTCTAGGGTTTTAACCCGTGAAAATAGTTCAGTCAATTTTCTATAGCGTGCCGCGTTATTGCGCCACTCTTTATTTGTTGTTGCAGGCATCCCTGATGAATATACACCTGGCTCCATTATATCGTTAATTACAAAAGTTCGGCCAGTTATAAACGCTCGATCGCATATATTAAGATGACCCGCTATACCAACGCCACCGCCTATCGTTACGTTATGACCAACTTTTGTGCTTCCTGCGATTAAAGTACCAGCGGCTATCGCCGTGTAATCCCCAATCTCCACATTATGCCCAATTTGAATTTGATTATCGAGAATAACGCCTTTACCAATTTTAGTATCCGCGATAGCGCCGCGATCAATTGTAGTATTTGCGCCAATTTCTGTACCATCACCAATACTTACTCCGCCTAATTGCGGAATTTTAATCCACTTTTGATTGTTGTTTTCTTGAAGAGGTGCGTAGCCAAAACCGTCGGCTCCGATGACTGAATTTCCTTGAACCATGCATTTGGAGCCAAAAGTGACGTTATGATAAACAGTTACGTTTGGCCATAATCTTGTGCCTGCTCCAAGTATTGTACCCTGTCCAATGAAGCAACCTGCTCCGATCTGTACATCATCTCCAATTTCAGCACCATCTTCGATGACTACATTGGCACCAATAGCCACATTACATCCGATAGTTGCGGTTTCACCAATTATTGCGGACGGGGCGATAGTTTTGATTTGTTGAGGTGTGGTATCAAGCTTTTGTGCGATAAGTGCAAAACCCACGTAAGGGTTTTCCATTACAAGTGCATCTTTGCTCCAGCTATCAACCATATCTGGTGCTAAAATCACACACCCAGCTTGAGACGTTGTTAAATGTTTTGCGTACTTTTTATTTGCAAGGAACGTAATATCACTGCCTGAAGCTCCCTCTATGGTAGCGATTCTATGAATTACCAAGTCTGCGTTACCTTTTATGGAAACTTCTATTCCAGACTCATTAGCTACCCATGCTGCTAATTCTTTAAGTGTATATTTCATTTATATTGCTCCAGACACAAAAAAGCCCACCTTAGAGACTAAAGTGGGCTTCACTATAGTAATATGATTTTACTTAACTTTACTTGCTTTTTCGATTACAAGTTGAGAAATGTCTTTCTCAGGCGCAACAAACGCTACTGATTGCGCTTGGAATACCACATCGATCTTTTTCTCAGCAGCAACTTCATCAACGGCTGTCTTAATGATTGCCATTATTTTGTTACGCTCTTCAGCTTGACGACGACGAATGTTTTCTTGCAACGGTTGAGCTTTAGCTTGATACGACTGTTGCATAGTTTCAATGTCTGAACGCAGTTTATCTTGTTGTTCTTGGCTCATTGTCATTGATTCACGCTGAAACTTTTCCATATTAAATTGGATGTCGCTTTTTAGTTTTTCAACTTCTTCAGCTGCACCAGCAAACTCTTGTTGCAATTGTTGTTGCATAGCCGCCATTTGCGGTAACTGTGCTACAACTTTTTGCACGTCTACTACTGCTATCGATTCAGCCCAAGCTGTAACCGAAAATAAGATACCTGTTGTTAAGGCTAAGATTTTTTTTGCTAATGTCATTTTCTACTCCAAAATTAAAGAACTGTTTTCCCTAAAAGGTCGTTCCGATATTAAAACTAAATACTTCATGTTCGTCTTCTTCATATTCTTTAAGTGGCTTTGACCATGTAAACACTAAAGGTCCCATCGGAGACAACCATTGAAGACTTATACCTGCCGATACACGATAACGACCTGCATCCGAATAATCAACTATCTTTGCTCTTTGATCTGCAGCTAAGTTATCGTATTCACTAATATCAAACTCAGTATCCCAAACATTACCTGCATCAATAAATACTGACGTTCTAACTGAGTTAGCAAAATCATCAGATAAGAATGGCGTTGGTGTAATTAACTCAATACCACCAAATACTGATGCATTACCACCAGTAGCACGAAATGTAGGTTGTATAGCATCATTTTCTGAACCAACTATAATACTGTTAACACCGCCTATCGTATTTGGCCCGCCACTAATAGTTTGTGGAATACGTTGGATGCCTTTTGGACCGATGGTATTACTTTCAAAGCCGCGCAGATCATTTGAACGTTGCTGCATATTTTCCCAAAACGGCAATGTCTGTTCATTACCATTTAGATCACCGTAACCATTACCATAGTTTGCCTCAAGTCGAGCAAGTAGCGTCCATTTATGGTTGTCTGTTAGAGGGAAGTAAAACTTAGAGTCAAAGTTAAACTTAAAGTACTCAACGTCTGAACCAGGTACAGATGCTTTAAACCCATAATATTGACTTGAACCATCCGACGGGAATACACCTCGGTTTAATGTATTACGGCTCCAGCCTATATTGGCTTCAAAACTTTCAAAATCAAACTTTGCATCAGGATCTGTAGGATCTATATATGCTTCTGCGAAACGTCTAATTTGATCATAAGGTTGTAAAGATGATATTTCGATATCTTTGTAAGCTAAACCAACACTTATTCTGTTGTTTTCCATAACAGGCCAGCTAAGTGTCGGGCCAATAGAAACTGTTTTTCTTGAATAAGTCACTAGGTTTACCTTAGAGGCGTCGTAACTGCTATACGCTATCTGTCCACCAAGAGAAACACCATCATCGGTAAAGTAGTTATCAGTGTAGTTCAATGAAATGGTTTGCTGTGCTTTCCAAGTATTCAAGCCAATGCCGACTGAGTTTCCTGTGCCAAGAAAGTTTTCTTGCTGAATGGATGTGTTAAACGCAAGCCCAGTGTAATCACCATATGAAATACCCGCCTGGAAAGTACCTGACGCTTGTTCTTTTATTCTAAATACAACATCAACTTGGTCGTCTTCACCTGGTAACTCTTGAATTGCAAAATCTACACTTTCAATATATCTGAGGCGTTGTAAGAGAGTTTTCGACATCTCTAACAAATTATTCGATAACGTGGCACCTTCAAATTGACGCATCTCTCTACGTAATACTTCATCTGACGTTGAAAAATTACCTACAAACTTGATGCGACGAACATAAACTCGCTTACCCGGATCTACAGATATTGTCAGTTTTACTTCTTTTGTTTCATCATTTGCTTCTGGAATTGTACTTACTTTAGCATTGGCATAACCAAAACGACCTAGGTACTTAGTTATCATTTCTTCTGTGTAAGTAACTAACGCCCCGTTGTATCGCTCGTTCTCACGAATTGGGACAATCTTTCTAATGAACTCTTCTTGCCCTAATAGGTCACCAATAAAATCAAATCCAGTAACCGTGTATGGTTCACCCTCAGATACGTTTAACGTTACATAGACAGATTCTTTATCTGGAGCAACCGACACTTGCGTTGAATCTAAGTTGTAACGCAAATAACCACGGTCTAGGTAATAATCGCGAATCGTTTCCATATCACCTTTAAGTGCTTGTTTTTGATAACGGTCGTTATCCATAAACTGCCACCAAGAAAGATTCTGCTTGCTTTCAATACCAGCTAACAGTTCTTCATCATTAAAAACTTCATTACCAACAATATTGATTTGTTTTATCGAGGCTGCATCACCTTCATCAAAATCAAATTTTAATTTAACTCTATTACGAGGAAGGTAGGTAACAGTTGCTTTAATAACAGCATTATATTTACCCACACTGTGATAAAAGTCTAAAAGCCCTGACTCAACGGTATCAAGAACAGTTTTATCCAAAGACTCACCGACTCTGATATTACTGTCGTTCAAGCTTGTTTGTAATTGATCATCTTTAATATCACTATTGCCGTCAAACTCAATTTCACTAATAGTCGGACGTTCCGTAACTTTAAATATGATTTTATTACCATCACGGAAGGCTTCTATATTTGCAAAAAAGCCCGAAGCATAAAGTCGCTTTATAGATTGAGCGACATAAAACTCGGAAATCTGATCGCCAACTGTGAACGGGACATGAGTCAAAGCTGCGCCAAGCGCCACTCGCTGAAGGCCATTAACTTGAATGTCCTCTATGACAAACTTTTCATCATTGGCAACAGACAACCAACTCGCACTTACTAAAAAAATACCAATTAAGACTTGTTTCATTATTATTTTAATTCCAATACAACTACAACGGCTCGTTTACAACGCACTATAAACGACCAAAATCATTAAATAAGGCGATTCCCATAATCAACATCAGTGCAATCGCACCAAAACGGAATCCCAGTTCCTGTACCCTTTCAGAGACAGGTTTTCCTCTTATAAGTTCAATAATAAAATACATTAAATGCCCACCGTCTAAGACTGGTAAAGGCAACAAATTGACTACGCCAAGATTTACACTTATTAGCGCCATAAAACTTATAAAGTAAATAAAACCGCTTTGGGCACTTATGCCGGCACCTTGTGCAATAGCAATAGGGCCACTTAAGTTTTCTAGACCGATAGCGCCAGTCACAAACTTCCCAATCATATTAAAGGTCAGTTTTATCAAGTCCCAAGTTTTCACAAAAGATTGATTGATGGCGGGCAAAATAGCATATTGATTAGTAAATACATAGTCTTTTGGCCATTCTTCAAACTTTGGCGAGACGCCTAAATAGCCGCGTGAAAACCCTTCTTCCGTCGGACGGTTATTTGGAGTGACCTCAAGCGTGACGACCTCGTTGCCTCGCATTACTGCGATAGAAAGTAATTCCCCTGGAGAGTTTGTAATTATTGACACGGCCTGTTGCCAAGAACTCAATAGTTCGCCATTAATTGATAAGAAAGTATCATTTTTAATTATGCCGGCAGCAAAAGCTGCTCCTTGCTCGTCAATATAGCTAATCGTTAATGTAGGTTCTGGTGAAAAAGGCGTAAAACCAAGTGACGACATGAGCTCGCCTTCTTCAATTGACCAGCTCTTTGTGTCTATTTCAATAAGCGATTCTTTACCATTTCTCTTTACTACTAATGGAATTGTCTCGTTGCCAATCAAATCAATTAACTTATATTGAACGGAAGACCAATCTGTTACTAATTCGTTATTAATTGAGGTAATTAAGTCATTGGTTTGCAACCCGGCTGTTTGCGCTGCAGAGCCTTCTTTAACATCGCCTATTACCGGCTTTACCGCAGGTACACCGACGACTAGCATTATAAAAATCAGTATTGCTGCAAAGATGAAGTTCGCGAGAGGACCGGCTGCAACAATTGAAATACGCTGTAATACATGTTTTTTATCAAAAGCTAAGTGATGCTGCTCTGTCGAGACAGTATCAACTCTGCCATCTAACATTCTAACGTAACCACCCAGTGGAATAAGCCCAATTACGTATTCAGTGCCGTCTTTGCCAAACCACGAATAAATCGGCTTACCAAAACCAATAGCAAAACGAATAACCCTTACGCCATTTCGTCGAGCAACCCAGTAATGGCCATATTCATGCACAAAAACTAAAATACCTAACGCGACTAAAAAGCTTATAATATTAATTAGAATATCCATTAGCAGGTACTACCTTTACATATATTAGCTATCGCATATTCCCGAGCTCGGCAGTCTAGCTGTAGGATATCGTCTATCGTTGTCGGTGATGCGCTGCCTAACTCAGTTAAGCAGTACTCGTTCACTGTCGCTATGTCGGTAAATCTAATATTGCCTTTTAAGAACGCATCCACAGCGACTTCATTACTTGCATTTAAAACAGTCGTGGCACCTTGACCCTTTTGCGAGGCTTCTAAAGCTAATCTTAGGTTAGGGAAACGCTCGAAATCAGGCTTACAAAAAGAAAAGTCCGCTAATTTACTAAAATCTAATGGCTCAACGCCTGACTTAATTCGATTTGGATACGCTAATGAATGAGCAATTGGCGTCCGCATATCTGGTTGGCCCATTTGAGCTAGTACCGAGCCATCTGAGTACGAGACCATAGAATGAATTATACTTTGCGGGTGAATTACGACTTCTATTTGATCAAATCTTGCATTAAATAACAATCTAGCCTCTACAAACTCAAGGCCTTTATTCATCATAGTTGCTGAGTCTACTGATATTTTAGCGCCCATACTCCAGTTTGGGTGAGCAACAGCCATCGATGGCGTAATATCTTTAAATTCGGAAATAGGTGTATTTAAGAATGGACCACCGGAACCGGTTAATAATATTTTCTCCACCCCTGCCGACTCCAAGGCGCCTCCTTGTTGTACTTCGACAGGTAGAGATTGAAAAATTGCATTGTGCTCGCTATCTACCGGCAGTAATTCAGCGTTATTATCTCGAACAGCATCTAAAAACAGCTCACCACTCATTACCAGTGCTTCTTTGTTAGCTAGACAAATTCGCTTTCCAGATTGCGCAGCAGCCATTGTTGGCATTAATCCGGCACCACCTACGATCGCTGCCATGACTATATCTACTTCATTGCAACTAGAAACTTCGATTAACGCTTTTTTACCGCTTCTAACGGAAACATCTAGGCCTAACTTGAGGATTGCTGTTTGTAATTTTTCTGCGGCTTGTTCATTTGCCATAACGGCGATAGATGGGCGATGTTGCTGACACAATGCGATCATGCCATCAACATTAGTATTGCCAGTTACAGCATACAAAGAATATTCAGAGCGATGTCGAGACATCACATCTAATGTAGACAGACCTATAGAGCCGGTAGCACCGAGTATAGTAACGGATTGCATTAAGTTCGCTTACAAATAGAAGTGGCTAAAGAAAACCAAAAACACTGGCATTGCTGCGGTCAAAGAGTCAATGCGATCTAGCAGACCACCGTGCCCTGGCAGTATATTTCCGCTATCTTTTATTCCCGCATCGCGTTTAAGCATACTTTCACTTAAGTCACCAAACGCCGACACGACACCGATTACAACACAACATGCTGTTAGCGCTAACCAGTCAGTAAAATCAACATTATTGTTCCAAAGGACTATCAGAGACAATACGACAACCGCTATCATGCCACCAACAAAACCTTCAATAGTTTTACCTGGGCTTACGTTCGGCATAAGCTTATGGCTACCAAATTTCTTACCTGCAAAGTAGGCACCGATGTCCGCCGACCAAACAATACTAAATACAAAGAGTGCTAACCAAGCGCCGCTATCTTTATCGAGTAGATAGTGATATTCCCGAATCGTCAATAATGCAATCCAGGCTGGTACTAGCGTTAAGTAACCAAATATAGATTTTACGATTGGTTGATGTTGCCAGACTCGATTACCTCTCGGGTAAATAAGTACCAGCACTGAACTAATAGTCCACCAAATACACGCTAAAACCATCAATAAGTAGTTATTCTGGGTCAATTGTCCTGTGAGAGTCCATAATGAAAAATCTAGCACGCCCGCGTAGAGGGCTATACCTGCAATCACGGCTCCAGTTGCGTAGAGTAGTTGATACTTAAATTGTGAAATCTCAGCAAATTTGCTCCACTCGTAGGCACCGTAACCAAAGACAGCAAGCGACGCCCAAGCAAAATAGTCGAACGGCATTGTGAATAGTGCCGATAATAAAATTGCAGCCAATATAACTGCCGTAATAATGCGTTGTTTTAACAAACTAATTTCCCAATTCTAAAATTCATTACGTTGAACCTGCTCACCTGTAAGACCAAAGCGGCGCTCGGTGCCTGCAAAAGCTTCTATCGCCTGTGCAAAACTAAGTTGATCAAAATCCGGCCAATAAATAGGGGTAAAGTGTAATTCTGCATAAGCGAGTTGCCACAACAAAAAGTTACTTACGCGTGACTCTCCACCGGTTCGAATAAGTAGGTCTAACTCTGGTTGCTCGGCTAGGGACATTCGATCACCTAACAAAGCTTCGTCAATACTATTAGGGTCTAATTTACCTGACTGAACATCATTGGCAATACTTTTTGCCGCATTAACTATATCCCAGCGCCCACCATAATTAGCGGCTACATTTAGAGTTAGTCCCGTGTTTGAGTCAGTCAATTCATGAGCGCTTGCGACTTTTTGTTGGATTTTGTCGCTAAAGGCAGAAATATCCCCAACAATTTTTAACTTCACATTGTTTTTGTGTAACGTGTTTACTTCTCTTGTAAGCACTAACATGAAAAGCTCCATCAAGCCACTTACTTCATCCTCAGGTCGTTTCCAGTTTTCACTGGAAAAAGCGAACAAGGTTAATGATTTAACGCCAACTTTTCGCGCAAAACGGACGGCTTCTCTGACTGAGTCAACACCTTTTTTATGTCCATAGACCCTAGGCATTCCCTTTTGTTGTGCCCAGCGTCCATTCCCATCCATAATAATCCCAACATGCTGTGGGATAGAACCTGAATAGTGTGAAAGAACCTGTTCAACAACGTCTTTTTTTGCCATTTTAAAACCTGCTTGATAATAAAAACGCCGTTTACTTTAACTGTAACGGCGTTTTTATTTAACTTCTGAGCCGTGGATTATATTTCCATCAACTCTTTTTCTTTTGTTGCTAACATTGCATCAATGATTTTCATTTTCGCATCTGTCAACTTTTGAATCGCGTCTTCAGATTGGCGAGCTTCATCTTCAGAAATATCTTTGTCTTTTAACAACGACTTAATATCGCCATTCGCATCACGACGGATATTACGTACCGCAACACGACCGCCTTCAACTTCACCCTTCACAACCTTAACTAGGTCACGACGACGTTCTTCAGTTAGTGGTGGTAATGGGATTCGAATTACAGTGCCTGCAGACATAGGGTTTAAGCCTAAGTCTGATTTCATAATTGCTTTCTCTACTGCTTGCGATAAAGATTTATCAAACACAGTTAGAGATAACGTGCGGTTATCTTCAATAGTCACGTTTGCTACTTGGTTTAACGGCGTATCAGCTCCATAATAAGAAACTTGAATACCGTCTAATAAACTCGGGTGCGCGCGACCAGTGCGAATTTTATTTAATTGAGACTGAAGAGACTCAATACTTTTGTCCATGCGAGTGGCTGCATCTTTTTGAATTTCATCTAACACAGTAAATATCCTTCGAGTTATTCTATTATTTATTTAATTTGGTAACTATTGTGCCTTCTTCTTCACCCATGATAACTCGACGAAGTGCGCCAGGCTTATTCATGTTGAATACACAAATAGGAATATTATGGTCTCTAGCTAGAGTAAATGCTGCTAGGTCCATTACTTTTAATTCTTGCTCAATTACATCTTGATAGTCTAATTCACGATATAAGGTCGCTTCTGGGTCTTTGACCGGATCTGCCGAATAAACACCGTCAACTTTCGTCGCTTTTAATACAACATCGGCTTCAATTTCGATTCCACGTAAACAAGCTGCAGAGTCAGTTGTAAAAAATGGGTTGCCTGTACCAGCAGAGAATATCACAACACGACCGCTTTTGAGTAAGCTAATGCCTTCTGCCCACGAGTAATCGTCACACACTCCCTTAAGAGGAATGGCTGACATTAGTCGTGCATTAACATGAGCTCGGTGAAGAGCATCACGCATTGCCAAACCATTCATAACCGTTGCTAACATGCCCATATGGTCACCTACAACTCGGTTCATACCGGCTTCTGCTAGAGGCGCACCTCGAAAAATATTACCGCCCCCCAACACAACACCAACTTGGATATCATGCTCAACTAGTTCTTTAATTTCCTGAGCCATACGGTCCAAAACTTTTGGGTCAATCCCAAAACCTTCATCACCAACTAAGGCTTCCCCGCTAAGTTTCAATAAGATGCGTCTAAAAACTGGCTTTGTGCTCATTAAGGCTCCCGATATGATTTAACAGAGGTGCAAATTGCGGCGTATTCTATGCCAATTTTGATAATTTTACAAAACAAAAAAACCGTAACAGGTTGCCCCATTACGGTTTTGTATTGCTTTTAAAGGCTTAACGAATTAAGCGTTTTTAGCAGCTTCGATTTGTGCAGCTACTTCAGCAGCAAAATCTTCTTCTTTTTTCTCGATGCCTTCACCAACTTCTAAACGAACGAAAGAAGTAACTGATGCGCCTTTTTCTTTAAGAATTTCGCCAACAGACTTTTTAGGTTCCATGATGAACGCTTGACCAGTAAGAGAAATCTCACCAGTGAACTTCTTCATACGACCAGAAACCATTTTTTCTGCGATTTCAGCTGGCTTGCCTTCGTTCATTGCGATTTCGATTTGAATACGCTTTTCGTTTTCAACAACATCAGCTGGAACGTCAGAAGGGTTAACGAATTCTGGCTTGCTTGCTGCAACGTGCATAGCAACGTGCTTAAGAGTTTCAGCAGAACCTTCACCCGCAACAACAACACCAATTTTCTCGCCGTGACGGTAAGACGCTAAAGCAGCACCTTGAACGTACTGAAGACGACGAACGTTCATGTTCTCACCAATTTTAGCAACTAATGCAACACGCTCTTCTTCAAACTTAGCTTTAAGATCGTCGATAGTTGTTACTTCAGCAATAGCAGCATCGGCAACAGAGTTAGCGAATGCTAAGAAGCTTGCATCTTTAGCAACGAAGTCTGTTTGACAGTTAACTTCAACTAAAACAGCTACGCCGTTGTTTTCTTTGATGATGATCGTACCTTCGGCAGCAATGTTACCGGCTTTTTTAGCCGCTTTTGCTTGACCGTTTTTACGCATGTTTTCGATTGCTAGCTCGATATCACCGTTAGTTTCAGTAAGGGCTTTTTTACAGTCCATCATGCCCGCGCCAGTGCGATCACGAAGTTCTTTAACTAATGCAGCAGTTACTGCCATGGTCTTGTCCTCTAATTTGTATGATTATCGCTTCTAAACAAAACAGTCTTGAAGCGCTAATTTATATAATTTGGAAAAGGGGCCATATTATGACCCCAAAAATTGTTGTAATGATTAAATCGGGATTAACGATTTGTTACAGCAATTATTACTCAGCTTCTACAAAATCTTCAGCTTGAACTTCGATGTTCTTTGAACGACCTTCTTTGATCGCTGCAGCTACAGATGATGTGTATAACTGAATAGCGCGGATAGCGTCATCGTTACCAGGAACAACAAAATCGATGTTGTCTGGGTTAGAGTTTGTATCAACAACAGCAACAACAGGAATACCTAGGTTGTTTGCTTCAGCAATTGCGATGTGCTCGTTGTCTGCATCGATGATGAAGATAACGTCTGGCAAACCGCCCATGTTCTTGATACCGCCAAGGCTCTTTTCAAGTTTTTCCATCTCACGAGTACGCATCAAAGCTTCTTTTTTAGTTAGCTTTTCAAAAGTACCGTCGTCAGATTGTGCTTCCAAATCTTTTAAACGCTTGATTGATTGACGAACTGTTTTCCAGTTAGTCAACATACCACCTAACCAACGGTGATTTACGTAGTATTGGTCGCTAGCAATAGCCGCTTCTTTGATCGCTTCGCTTGCAGCACGCTTTGTACCAACAAATAAAACTTTACCTTTACGTGCAGAAACAGACTTGATGAAATCAAGCGCTTCGTTGAACATAGGAACAGTGTTTTCTAAGTTGATGATATGAACTTTGTTACGTGCGCCGAAAATGAAAGGTTTCATTTTAGGGTTCCAGTAACGAGTTTGGTGACCAAAGTGTACGCCAGCTTGTAGCATGTCACGCATAGATACGTTTGCCATTATATAATCCTCTATATGGGGTTAGGCCTCCATATATCCCATTCCAATCCGACCGCTTCACTTTTCAGTAATTTGGCACCCCGGAGAATGTGTCGATATATGTGTGTTATTTAAATTAAAGTTAAGTGTTATCGTCCCTAAAGAAGACAACATTCTTACTAATACAAAAATGATTTAAGGAAAACCTGAAAAAACCTTTGTAAAAATAAGGCGCGCTTTATACCATATTACCCTAATGAAACACAACAAAATCACATAAAAACTGTTCATTTTTTGACATTTTTACCGATTTCATTGGTTTTGTGATTAATAACTTCTTGTGAGGGTAATATGGGCGCGGTAATAAAAACACCGGAACAAATAGCAAAAATGCGAGTTGCTGGACGCTTAGCGGCTGAAGTTCTAGAAATGATTGAAGCTCACGTTAAACCTGGCGTAACAACCAACGAGCTAAATACACTTTGTCACAACTATATTGTTGATGTTCAAGGTTGTATTCCTGCGCCTTTGAATTATGGACAACCACCATTTCCGAAGTCAGTTTGTACCTCTGTTAATCACGTAATTTGTCACGGTATTCCTGATGACAAGCCTCTTAAAGATGGCGATTGTGTTAACATCGACGTTACCGTGATTAAAGATGGTTTTCATGGTGACACTTCTAAAATGTTTTTTGTTGGCAAACCAACAATCATGGCGGAACGCTTGGCGAAAGTTACACAAGAATGTTTGTACAAAGCGATCGAGTTAGTTAAACCTGGTTGTCGTTTAGGTGACATCGGTTCTGTAATCCAAAAGCACGCAGAAGGTCATTCTTATTCAGTCGTTCGTGATTTTTGTGGACACGGCATTGGTGAAGGCTTTCACGAAGAGCCACAAATTGTTCACTATGGCCGTCCCGGTACAGGCGAAGAGCTAAAAGAAGGTATGTGTTTTACTATTGAGCCGATGATAAACGTTGGTACTCACAAACTGAAAATACTGCCTGATCAATGGACAGCCGTAACTAAAGACAGAAAACTTTCAGCACAGTGGGAACACACTCTACTAGTTACCGCAAACGGTGTTGAAGTATTGACGCTTCGTAATGATGAAGACTTTCCAAGAGTGATAGAACACTAATTAAGATGGGAGCGCGTGTCGCTCCTTTTTTATTGCCAGATATAATTTTGAAAAGCTAAGGCCAATAAAACCGTGAAATCAAAGATCCCTAATCATTTGCTTGCCCCACTACCTCTGCCTTTCGACATGACAACTTATCGCCAACGTTTAACGGAGTTTTCACTTTGGAGCGAGGAGCATTTTAATCTAATTTCTGTGAGAAAATTAGTGCAAGCAAGGGCTACCTTTGTCGATTTCATGTTATTAAACATCTGGCAACATTGTGGTCTCAATGAAGAAGCGGATGCAACTCTTCTAGCAGTTGGTGGCTATGGGCGAGGTGAATTACACCCAGAGTCAGACATCGATTTGTTAGTACTTACAAACAAAGAAATCAATTCCTCCACCAGTGAAAAAATCTCCCAATTCCTTACGTTACTTTGGGATTTTAAGTTTGACGTTGGCCATTCGGTAAGAACTATTACTGAGTCCATTAACATTGCAGCTGAAGACATTACCATTGCCACAAATTTGATGGAACGCCGCTTATTATGTGGCAACAAAATAAACTTTGATTTGCTCGAATCTAATTTGACTGAATCAAACTTTATGACGAGTAAAGAGTTTTATTTAGCTAAACGTGAAGAACAAGAAAGAAGGCATAAACGTTATTTTTCAACATCCTACAACCTTGAGCCAAATTTAAAAGCCAATCCAGGTTGTCTACGAGACTTACAAACTATTTCTTGGGTTGCCAAAAAACATTTTAATACTCAGCACATTACAGATTTAGTTAAAGAACAATATTTACTCCAAGATGAATATGAAGAAATGCTAGAGTGCCAGGACTTTCTCTGGCAAATGCGATTTGCGTTGCATATGGTGGCTAAGCGAAATGAAAACAGATTATTATTTGACTATCAGCCTTTAGTCGCTGAAACCATGGGATTTGGTAACGACGGTAAAACAGCTGTAGAGCGTATGATGAAACGTTTTTTTCGAGTAGCTCGTCGAGTTATCGAACTAAATACTATGTTATTGCAACGCTTTAACTCGGCAATACTGGGCACTAAAGAAGAAACGATCAACATTGATGAGGACTTTGCAACTCATGGTCGCTCTTTGCTTGTAAGGCACAACGACGCGTTTTTCTATCGTGCCAATATAATAAAAATGTTTATTCATATTGCCGATAACCCGCAAATTAAAACACTCCATTCAGACACCATTCGTTTACTGCGTAGAGTCCGTCGTCGTCTCATGGGTGATTTACATGACCTAGAAAAATGTCGTTCTATGTTTATGACCTTTTTGCGTCATCCAAATGCGCTAGGTCATGCCTTTACGCTAATGGTCAAACATGGCGTTCTAGCTTATTACATGCCGAATTGGCGTCACATTGTAGGCCAAATGCAGTTTGACCTTTTCCACGCATATACAGTTGATGAACATACTCATAGATTATTGAAAAATATTCATCGATATTCTCTCGTTAAGTATAAAGATGAATTCCCATTATGTAGTGAGATCTATAAACGATTAGACAAGCCTG
This sequence comes from Psychrosphaera aestuarii, assembly GCF_017948405.1. Lineage (NCBI taxonomy): Bacteria > Pseudomonadati > Pseudomonadota > Gammaproteobacteria > Alteromonadales > Pseudoalteromonadaceae > Psychrosphaera > Psychrosphaera aestuarii. Next base: position 2,438,775 of record NZ_CP072844.1, read on the forward strand.
AATTATTAACACTCGCTGGTATTTTTCACGATATTGGTAAAGGCCGAGGCGGTGATCACTCTAAGTTAGGCGCCATTGACGCCATTAACTTTGGAACTTTACATGGTCTTCCAAAGTCAGATAAAAAGCTCGTTAGCTGGTTAGTGGAGAATCACTTACTAATGTCTATTACGGCGCAAAAGAATGATATTTACGATCCTGATGTGATTGCAGAATTTGCAAAAAAAATTAAAGATGAAACTCGATTAGACAACCTATACTGCCTCACGGTTGCCGACGTTAGAGCTACAAATACCAATTTATGGAACGAGTGGAAAAACACGCTACTTTCTGATCTCTACCTAGCTACGCGACGTGCTCTTAGACAAGGCTTAGAGAATGCGAAAGGCATGAGGGAAACAGCAGCATCGCATAAAGAACAGGCCTTAGCGTTATTATCGAAAGAAAATTTAGACTTAGAAAGAGCGGTACAAATATGGAAACAATTTAGGACAGTATATTTCACTCGACATAGTCCACAACAACTGGCTTGGCACACTAAGCATCTATTGGCTCATAAAAATAGAACTAAGCAACCATTAGTATGGATCAGTGAGCAGTCTGTTAGAGGTGGCACTCAGGTGTTTGTTTATGCAAAAGATCAAGCCGGCCTTTTTGCGAATATAGTGTCCGTTTTCCATAACAAAAACGTAAACGTTGTTGACGCCCATATTATGAATACCAAAGATGGCTATTTAATCGATACATTTATCGTTTTAGATCATGATAATACTGTCATCGATTCTGCTAGTCGTCGCAATGACATAAAAGAGACAATTGCAAAAGTACTTACAGGCGAAATCTCGATAATACGAGCACAAAAACGTGTCCCTAGGCAAATAAAGCAGTTTTCAATGCCACTGCGCGTTCGGTTTATGGATGCAAAAAGCAACAAACGAGACATGATGGAGTTTACAGCGCTAGACACTCCAGGATTGCTCGCTAAAATAGCCAAAGTATTTAGTGAAATGAACATACTCTTGTATTCAGCAAAAATTTCTACAAATGGCGAAAAAGCAGAGGATATTTTTAAAATATCCACGGCGACAAGAGAAAGACTGAACGAACAACAAAAACAAGATTTAGTAGAAGCATTACAAGCTGAAATTAACGACTGAACAAAGGAAGAATATGAGCCAGCTACAAAATATTATTGAGAATGCGTTTGAACAACGTGACCAAATCACCCCAAGCACGGTCAGCCAAGAAATAAAGACAGCTGTTGAAGAAACACTGCTTATGCTAGATCGTGGTGAAGCCCGTGTCGCTGAAAAAATCGCTGGCGAATGGGTCGTTCATCAGTGGCTTAAAAAGGCAGTTTTATTATCTTTTAGAATAAAAGACAATGAGTTGATGGACGGCGCTGAAACTAAATACTGGGATAAAGTAGACAGCAAATTTGCCAATTACACTGCGGATGACTTCAAGGCTCAAGGTATGCGAGTTGTGCCTCCTGCGGCGGTAAGAAAAGGTGCGTTTATTGGTAAAAATGTTGTCCTTATGCCTTCTTATACAAATATTGGTGCTTTTGTTGATGAAGGCACTATGGTGGATACTTGGGCGACAGTGGGCTCATGTGCACAAATCGGTAAAAACGTACACTTGTCTGGCGGTGTTGGTATTGGTGGTGTTTTAGAGCCATTACAAGCAAACCCAACAATCATTGAAGATAATTGTTTTATTGGTGCGCGTTCTGAAGTTGTAGAAGGTGTAATTGTTGAAGAAGGCGCCGTGCTTTCAATGGGCGTTTATATTAGCCAGTCAACACGTATTTATGATCGCGAGACAGGTGAGATTACCTATGGTCGAGTTCCAGCTGGTGCGGTAGTCGTTCCAGGCTCTTTACCTTCAAAAGATGGCTCACACACATTATACGCAGCTATCATAGTTAAGAAAGTAGATGCTCAAACCCGTGCTAAAGTAGGTGTTAATGCTTTACTTCGTGGCATTGACGAGTAATGTAACGACTATTGGCGACTTCGGTCGCCTTTATGTGTATCAAATAGACAAAGCCTATCAATACCTAAGAAGTGGTTTAAACAAAAGAACATTAACTATATGCTCGATAATCCAGAGTTTCTTACCAAAGCAATCAACACGCTAATGCCATTTGGCAAGTACGCCGGTCGTAAACTTATCGATTTACCAGAACCTTATTTAGTTTGGTTTCATAAGCAAGGCTTTCCAAACAATCAATTAGGTCAACAGCTAGCGCTCATGTATGAAATAAAACTGAATGGATTAGAGGGTATGTTGACGAGACTAAAAACTCCCTATTAACATTTTGTAATACTTTTTTTTATTAGTTTTATTTATTTGTAATAATCGCGTTTATATACCCCTCATGTCTTTATCTTCAACGCCTGCGCGATAGAATATTATTCCCTCCAAACACACCTTAACCCGCAATTTTGTGTAATTAACCTAATCTTTAGGAAAAATTTTCTACAATTTTTGTAAAAAACAAGCTAGTGTCTGAGTCTACATTTTTAGCAAGCACTCCATTGAAGAGAGTGTAAATGTGGTCTCAGGACAAAGGAATGCATCTAACAATCTTGTGAAGCGCAAAGCGACACAGAACATGAAAAGAGAAGATAGATGACAAACTATAATAAAAAACAAGCGCCAACCATGACTTTAGTGGCATTGGCAACGGCAGCAACCCTGTCTATGGGTGCAGCAAACGCTGCTAACCTGCAAGAAGTAGAAAAGAAAGAATACGTTGGTACTCAGGCTGATTTTGCAGAGTGGAAAGCTAAACAACGTGAATTAATTATTGAAGATCAAACAGATCAATTCATTATCGAATATTTAGACAACGTAGACACAAAAAAAGAAGCTAAAAAACTAGCTAAGCGTTTACGTAAGATGCTTAAAAAAAGTGGTGTTAAGCATAAAGGTAAGCTTAAAAACAAAAAGCACATTTTTAAATTAGCACAAAAAATTGGCAGTAAAGAGCGAAAAGCATTCCTTGATTTAGTTCGCCAAGATAAAAATATTAAAATGGCCGAGATGGACCCTGTTCGTTTCTTAATGGCTGAAAACGTTCCTTGGGGCGTTCCTAACATTCAAGCCGATCAAGTATCAGATGCAAACGCTGGTAACATGACGGTTTGTATCATTGATTCTGGTTATCAAGCTAACAATCCTGATTTAGCATCAAATAATGCAACTGGTACAAATGATCCAGGTACAGGTAATTGGTACCAAGCTGGCGGTTCACATGGCACACACGTTGCCGGTACTATTGCAGCAGTAAACAACAACGAAGGCGTTGTTGGAGTTATGCCAAATACCAATGTAAACCTTCATATTGTTAAAGTATTTAACGAAGCAGGTTGGGGTTATAGCTCTGACTTAGTAACAGCAGTTAATACTTGTGTTAACAATGGTGCCAAAGTTGTAAACATGAGTTTGGGTGGTCCTTCACAAAGCACTTCTGAACGTAATGGTTTAGAAGCAGCTACGGCCCAAGGTGTGTTACTAATTGCAGCTTCTGGTAACGATGGTGATTCAAGCCTTTCTTACCCTGCATCCTACGACACGGTAATGGCAGTTGGTGCCGTTGATGAAACTGGTAAGCATGCTGAGTTTTCTCAGTTTACACCACAAGTTGAAATCGCCGGTCCAGGTGAAGCTATATTATCTACGGTTGCCGGTGATGGTCGTTTAGGCTCTATCACTGTTGGTGGCACTACATGGGCAAATGACCGTGCGGCACCACAAACACGTTTTGTTCAAAGTGGTGGTAGCTATGTTGTGCAAGATGTGAATGGCTCAGCATCTGGTGTACTTTCACAATGTACTTGGTCAGGCTCGTCTTATAATTGTTCAAACGTCGCTGGCAATATTTGTATCGCACCTCGTAACGACAATCAAAAAGGTAGTAACTATCCTGAAATCAATCCTGCTAAAGCTTGTGCTGACGCCGGTGCGTCAGGTGTTATTGTATACAGTAACAGCGCTCGTCCAGGTCTACAAAACCCATTCTTAGTTGACGCGACTGGCGCTGTGGATGTGCCTACCGTATCTGTGAACCGAGCGTTAGGTTTAGAGCTTGCGTCTAGAATTGGTCAGTCTGCATCATTAAGTGTTGTAGCGAACCAAGATTATGCGTATTACAACGGCACTTCGATGGCAACGCCACATGTTGCTGCTGCGGCTGCATTAGCTTGGTCTAACAACATCTCATGTACTGCATCTGAAGTTCGTACAGCCCTTAAAGCGACGGCTATCGACTTAGAAACAGCTGGGCGTGATAATAAAACCGGTTTTGGTTTAGTACAGGTTAAAGCTGCTTCTGATTATCTTGCAGCAAACTGTGGTGGCGGAACAACACCTCCTCCAACAGGCGGCAACGCACTAACTAATGGACAAGCAAAAACTGGTTTATCAGGCTCTGCAAATCAAGAACTCGAGTTCACACTTGAAGTTCCAGCGGGTGCAACTGGCTTAAGCTTTGATATGACTGGTGGAACGGGTGATGCCGATCTTTACGTTAAGTTTGGTTCTAAACCAACGACATCAAGCTACGACTGTCGCCCATATAAAGGTGGTAACGTAGAGAGCTGTCCTATCACTAACGCGCAAGCAGGTACTTATCACGTTAAAGTTATTGGTTACTCTGCATTTAGTGGTGTGAGCTTAACAGGTAGCTATACAGCTGGTTCAACAGGTGGTGGTCAAGGTTACGACACGACTGTCAATAATATCTCTGCAACACGTAACAACTGGAAGTATTACACAGTTGACGTTCCAGCCGGTATGTCTTCGTTTGACGTAAACACATACGGCGGTTCTGGTGATGCCGATTTATATATTCGCTTTGGTGCTCAACCGACAACATCTGCGTACGATTGTCGTCCGTATAAGTCAGGTAATACCGAAAACTGTTCGGTAAACAACCCAACCGCCGGCACATGGCACATAGGCGTTCGCGCTTACAGCTCATTCTCAGGCTTGAATATGGATGTTTCATATCAGCCTTAGTTTAAACACGATGTTCCCAATCGTTAGTTCTAAAGCCCGTTCGCGGGCTTTTTTTTATCTAAAAAATATATCAAGGCTAGTATGATTTGGGTTTAAGACTGGCGTCTCAAAATAAGGTAAGTATTCTCTTGGCAAAGCCACGTCAAAGTATTCCATAGGTGACAAAGATGGTTGCTTTTTAAACGCGTTGTTATTCGTCCCCTCACATGTATCAACTGGCCATAGTGGGTGACTAAACTGTTGCTCCAACGTACTTTTAGCGTAGCTCCTTGGCGCGATAACAAGATTAAACCCCAATTCAGTGGGAGACGATTCGTTGCAAAATATTTGTTGATGCGAGCGGGCTATTTTATATTCATCATATAGATTTAACCAATGGCCAACTTCATGAAGTAGAACTTGAGCAGTATCCCGATAGTCTAGGTAAATCAACGGTCCAACGCTATTAGCTCGACCAGTTTCCCCTACTACTAACAAACGAAGCTTTTTATCTTCTATTGAAATAGGCAAGGCTTCTTGCAGAATGTTTCCCAAACTTTTCTTATCACACGTAAGTAGTCCGTGATTATTTTCATCACAAATTCTATTTAAGCGATAATCCACGGTAATTGGTGAGAAACAAATTGCTTGTTGGGAGTTGGGCAACAAAGAAAAAAACTGTTCAATTAATTGACCGCTGTGTTTCGCTAGTCTTAGTGATGATGAATATACCAAGACTTTGAGTTCACAGCTCGACGCAACATCAAACTCCCGCCACGCTCTATCGTACGTAGAGTAATTAATACTTTGATTTAAGTTAGCCACGTTACGTTTCGTTTGTCTCTTTGTTTTAGAGTCCGGACTATTACTTTTTAAAAGGAGTACTGCGTCTTTTAAGTGCTCAAATAACGCAACCGCACTAAAATCTTGCTCTGCAAGTCGTTCTTTTTCTAACTCAGCGAATAAAAGCGATGCGCTTTGCCACTCTTTTAACGTTACAAGTTGTTCTATGCGGTTCAATGTCGCTATGGGGTGACCGCTTTTTAATGCAACCTCTAACCAAATATTATTATACTCGACATCTTGCTGCGCTTTCTTAACATGTAGTTCCCAAATAGCGTCGATGTGGCCAGCCATTGCCGCCTCTTCGAGCCAATAAATATTTTGCTTCGTCTGGTAAAGTTGATATGCGGCTAGCCCTTCTCCAGAGCTAGCTGCGGCATATACATAACTTGATGTTTTATTGAAGTGATAATGAACTTGACTAGCTGATAGAAGAATACTGTCAGCCACCAGTAAGCTTATGGTAAAAAGTGAAACTACTTTACATGCAGTTAAATATTTTCTGGACATGAAACCTAACTAATCCAGGGTTTTAAGACTTTCTCTGTTATTAAAACGCTGTCGCGCTAACTCATATAATTTTGATAACTCAAGTTTTGAATATTTGTGTTCAACAAACTCATGTACGCCCGTAGTTAATGCTAAACGAAAGTAATTTTTAGCAGACTCTTCTTCACCAACAAGCAGTTTAAATTTAGCCAAGTAAAAATACCCTTCACACAAACGCTCTGTTAATTCTCGCGAACTGTTTAGATTTTTACCCATGTTATCAATAAAGGTTTGCTCTGATATATTGCCCAGCAGTAAGTCAACAATTTGATAGGACCATTGATTTGGATTCAGCTGACTTGCGTTGTAAATTAAGCGTAATTTAGCACCGTTTAAATCTTCAGATGCTTCGCTAAAATACAACCAAATAGCTCGATAAGGATCTTCAGGTTTTTTAACGTAAAACTGTTCTAAATCTTCCATTGCCAACTTATTACGTCCGTAATAATGAAGTGCAATGCCGCGATTTAAATTTACATATTGATGATTAGGGTCAATTTCTAATGCAGAGTCAAAAGCTTCAAATGCTTGTGCGTATTGACCCATTAAAGTTAAGTGAATACCGATAAAATTGTATGCATCGGCAAAGTCTGGTTTGTGCTCCAATGCACGTCTAAAGTCTAACTGAGCCAGAGAGCGCAAACCTAAACTGTCATACATTACGCCTCGGTCGTAGAGTAGCTGCGCTAACTTTTCTTTTTCAAGTTTAGCGTGATTAATAATTTGAGTAAGTTTAGCAATTGCCAACTCACTCTTATAATCAACGTTTAAAGGCTCTGAAATCAATACATTATTGACAACATGTGGCTCACTATTGTTTGCTATTTTTTCTGTTGACGCACAACCAGTTAACAATATTGATAGCAACACTAAAGACAAACCAGCTTGTTTCATAATAACTCCTATAAATTAAGTCATCATTAATAACATAAAAGTAAACGTAGCATAAGCCTAGCAACAAAAAAGAGAGCCTAGGCTCTCTTTATTTTATTCTTTAACAACAAAAACAATGTTTTGCTGATAATTTTAGTCAGATAATTACTCTGCTGCTGGTGCTTGTTCCGCTACCGCTTCTTTCATGCTCAAACGAACACGACCTTGGCGGTCGATCTCAAGAACTTTAACAACAACTTCTTGGCCTTCAGATAAAACGTCAGATACATTCTCAACACGCTCTTGTGAGATTTGAGAAATATGAACTAAGCCGTCTTTACCAGGTAGTACGTTTACAAACGCACCAAAGTCTACGATACGAGCAACTTTACCGTTGTAAGTTCTGCCAACTTCTAAGTCAGTTGTTAATTGCTTAACGCGCTCAATACAAGCTTGTGCACTTGCACCGTCAGTTGCAGCAATTTTAACTGTACCGTCATCTTCAATTTCAATTGTTGTACCCGTTTCTTCAGTAAGAGCACGGATTGTTGCGCCGCCTTTACCGATTACGTCAGCAATTTTCTTTTGAGGGATCTTAACTGTGTAGATACGTGGAGCAAACTCAGACATTTCTTCACGGTGACCACCGATTGCTTCGTCCATTACCGTTAGGATATGTAAACGAGCTGCTTTAGCTTGTACTAAAGCTTTGTCCATGATCTCTTTAGTGATACCTTCAATTTTGATATCCATTTGAAGTGCAGTAATACCTTCTGCAGTACCAGCAACTTTAAAGTCCATGTCGCCTAAGTGATCTTCGTCACCTAAGATATCCGATAATACAACAAAGTTGTTATCATCTTTAACTAGACCCATCGCGATACCAGCTACAGAAGCTTTGATTGGAACACCCGCGTCCATTAGTGCTAGAGATGAACCACAAACAGAAGCCATTGAAGATGAACCATTAGACTCTGTAATTTCAGAAACTAGACGCACTGTGTATGGGAATTCAGCTTGTGAAGGCATAACGGCAGCAACACCACGCTTCGCTAGACGACCGTGACCAATCTCACGACGCTTTGGCGAACCGATCATGCCAGTCTCACCTACACAGTATGGAGGGAAGTTATAGTGAAGCATGAACGGGTCACGACGTTCACCTAGTAGCGAATCGATGATTTGAGAATCGCGCTCTGTACCTAAAGTACAAGTAACAATCGCTTGCGTTTCACCACGAGTAAACAAAGAAGAACCGTGCGTACGAGGTAAAATACCTGTCTTAACGTCTAGTGCACGAATCATATCTGGTTCACGACCATCAATACGTTTTTCGCCCGCTAATATACGAGAACGAACAACATCTTTTTCTAAGTCATGAACTAGTTCAGATACTTCTTTTTCGTTGAAGTCTTCTTCGCCAGCTTCTTCCGCTAACTTAGCGATTGTTGCTGCTTTAACTTCACCAACGGCCGCATAACGGTCCATTTTGTCAGCAATTGCATAAGCAGCTGTGATGCCTTCTTCTGCAAGTGCTTTAACTTTGTTTTTAAGTTCTGTATTTTCAGCTGGTGCAGACCATTCCCAAGCTGGGTTGCCAACTTCAGCTGCAAATTCTTTTATTGCTGAAACAGCGGCTTGCATTTGCTCATGGCCATATACAACAGCGCCAAGCATAGTTTCTTCTGATAAAACTGCAGCTTCTGATTCAACCATAAGTACTGCATTGTCAGTACCGGCAACAACAAGATCAAGGTCACTTGTCGCTAGCTCTGTTTGAGAAGGGTTTAATACGTACTGGCCGTTTACTACACCAACACGCGCAGCACCGATAGGACCATTAAATGGAATACCAGAGATAGTTAATGCTGCAGACGCACCAATAAGTGCAACAATATCAGGTGCAATTTCTGGATTTACCGACATTACTGTACAAACAACTTGTACTTCATTTTTGAATGACTCTGGGAAAAGTGGACGTAATGGACGGTCAATTAGACGCGCGATTAACGTTTCTTCTTCAGAAGGACGACCTTCACGTTTAAAGAAACCACCTGGGATTTTACCGCCTGCATAGGCTTTTTCTTGATAATTTACAGTTAGAGGGAAGAAGTCTTGACCTGGCTTAGGTTCTTTCTTTCCAACAACACTTACGAATACTGAAGTATCACCGATACTTGCCATTACGGCAGCACTTGCTTGACGCGCGATTACGCCAGTTTCAAGAGTGACCTCATGCTGACCGAATTGAAATTTTTTGATAATTGGAGTCACATTTATTTCCTTTATATAGCGATTCAGTTTTTTTCGTTTAGCGCTTTTTATTGGCTATATTTTTCATTTCATATACCCACGCTGACTGAATCAGATTTTTTCATTTAAGTTCGTGGCATATTATACGTAGGTCAAACTCTATTGCTATTAAAATTAAGTTACAGGCACAAAAAAAGGAGCAAAAATGCTCCTTCTTATTAATCTGAAATCAGATTTTATTAGCGACGTAAGCCTAAACGTTGGATTAGGGCATTGTAACGCTCAAGGTTACGACCTTTTAAGTAATCTAAAAGTTTACGACGTTGGCTAACTTTGCGTAAAAGACCACGACGTGAGTGGTTGTCTTTTTTGTGTGCAGCAAAGTGACCTTGTAGCTTGTTGATGTCTGCAGTTAATAATGCAACTTGTACTTCAACAGAACCAGAATCTTTTTCGTTTGCACCAAAATCCGCTAGGATTTTAGCTTTATCTTCAACGCTTAGTGACATAAGTCTCTCCAAAAATAAAATATGATGTGGTAGCAGCCAATCACTAACTCAGCCACTACAAGATAATCTCGAATTAACGAGAGTCGCGCATTCTACGCAACTACCAGTAAAACTCAAGCGTTTTTTACTACCAGACGCTTAACTTTAATATGTCCTTGAGAAAAACAAACAACCCCTTCAAATTCCCCTGTTACGGAATCAAAGGCAACAAACTCAGTGTTTTCATCTTTCACCGTGTATTGTTTAAATAAAGTGTCATTCTCTTCTACGATAATAGCGTCAATAGGCACTGTTTGGCCATATCGTAAAGTCTCAAAGGCTCTAGGTGCTAGCTTTATTTCTGGCATACCGATTAAAGCGGTTTGCATTGGCAATAAATGACTATCAAGCGCAGTGTAATCAACTTCATTTTCTGGATTACCGTCAATAAAGTTATCGTCTTTTAAACGCTGAATTTCATCTAGTGTTAGCATTTTATCAACTGGATAATTGGCGACTTGAGTTCTACGTAAAACTTTTACATGTGCACCGCAACCTAACAGCTGCCCTAAGTCATCCACTAGGGTTCGGATATAGGTGCCCTTCGAACAACGAACTTGAAAATCAGCTTCATCACCTCGAAATTCAAGCAACTCAAATTCATAAATTGTTATCGGTCGCGCCGCTCGTTCAACTGTGATGCCTTGACGAGCTAACTTATAAAGGGGTTGACCGTTATGCTTCAAAGCAGAAAACATTGTTGGAACTTGTTGGATATCTCCGGTGAGCGACTTTTTAAGCTCTACAATTTGTGCTTCTGTGATATCAACATCGCGTACTTCAACGATTTCACCTTCAGCGTCACTGGTATCTGTTCGTTCACCAAACTTAGCCGTCACAAAATAACTTTTATCTGAATCCAATAAATATTGACTAAATTTTGTCGCCTCTCCCAAACAAATGGGGAGCATCCCCGTTGCTAAAGGATCAAGCGCTCCTGTATGCCCTGCTTTTTGGGCATTAAAAATAGCTCGCACCTTTTGCAATAGATTATTTGACGACCCACCTTCAGGCTTATCGACAAGGATAATGCCGTTGATCGCACGGCCTTTTTTTCTACGCGCCATGCTAATTAATCGTCCAGATTTTCCGCAGGGTTCTCACCTGATGCTTTACGTAAAACCTTATCTTTTTCGATAGCTTCATCAACCTTGTTCGACATCTTGATCCCGGTTACTAAACTATTATCGTAGATAAACTTAATTTCAGGAACGATGCGTAAACGCATACGTTTACCAATTTCCATGCGGAAAAAGCCATTCGCTTTATTTAAAATCGCTAACGCCTCAGCAATTTCTTCTTCTTCTTTGCCAAAAAACGTTACAAAAACTGAAACATAAGCAAGGTCTTTTGTTACTTCTACTTCTGATACGGTAACCCAGCCAATTCGTGGGTCTTTAAAATCACGCTGTAAAATCATCGCAATTTCTTGTTGCACTTGTTGCGCAACGCGGTCTGTTCTAGAAAAGTTTCTATCCACTTTTCTCTCCTATTAATTAGGGACTAAAAGTTAAAGACAAAAAAGGGGCACGTTAGCCCCTTTTATACGTCAGCCGTTAAAAGGCGATTATAAAGTACGTTGTACTTCAACAATCTCGAATACTTCGATCATGTCGCCAACTTTAACATCATTATAGTTCTTAACGCCGATACCACACTCCATGCCATTACGAACATCTTGTACGTCATCTTTGAAGCGACGTAGAGATTCTAGCTCACCTTCATAGATAACAACGTTGTCACGCAATACACGGATAGGGTTGTTACGTTTAACATTACCTTCGGTAACCATACAACCTGCGATAGCACCAATCTTAGGCGATTTAAATACATCACGAACTTCAGCTAGACCAATAATTTCTTGTCTAAATTCTGGAGCTAACATACCTGACATCGCTTGTTTAACTTCATCAATTAGATCGTAGATTACGCTGTAATAACGTAAGTCAATGTCTTCTTGTTCCATTAAGCGACGAGCCGTTGCATCAGCACGAACGTTAAAGCCAACTACGATTGCATTTGAAGCTTGTGCTAATGAAGCATCAGTCTCAGTAAGACCACCTACACCACTACCAACAATGTTCACTTTAACTTCATCAGTCGACAAACGAGTAAGTGAGTCAGTGATCGCTTCTAGTGAACCTTGAACGTCCGTTTTAAGAACGATATTTAGTTCAGAAACATCACCTTCTTCCATATTAGCAAACATGTTTTCAAGTTTAGCTTTTTGCTGTCTAGCCAACTTAATTTCACGGTATTTACCCTGACGCTTGTTAGCTACCTCACGAGCTTTACGCTCATCACGAACAACAGTTGCTTCATCACCCGCTTGTGGTACACCCGATAAACCAAGTATTTCTACTGGAATAGATGGACCAGCTCTATCAATCTCTTTACCGTTTTCGTCTTTCATCGCTTTAACACGACCATACTCAAAACCACAAAGAACGATATCACCGCGCTTAAGCTCACCTTCTTGAACTAGAACCGTAGCCACTGGACCACGACCCTTGTCTAAACGAGACTCGATTACAACACCATGTGCTGCACCGTGGTCAACGGCAGTAAGTTCAAGTAGCTCAGCTTGAAGGCTGATTGCTTCAAGTAAGGCTTCAATACCTTCACCCGTTTTTGCAGATACGTGCATAAACTGAGTATCACCGCCCCAATCTTCTGGGATTACATCAAGTGCAGATAATTCGTTTTTAACACGATCTGGATCCGCAGACTCTTTATCAATTTTGTTAACTGCAATGATTAAAGGAACGCCAGCAGCTTTAGCATGCTGAACCGCTTCTTTAGTCTGAGGCATAACACCATCATCGGCTGCAACCGCAATAACAACAATATCCGTCGCTTTTGCACCACGAGCACGCATCGAAGTAAACGCAGCGTGTCCTGGAGTATCTAGGAAGGTAATCATGCCATTTGACGTGTCAACGTGGTAAGCACCGATGTGCTGAGTAATACCACCAGCTTCACCATCCGCAATGTTTGCTTTACGAATATAGTCTAGTAATGATGTTTTACCGTGGTCAACGTGACCCATTACCGTAACAACTGGTGCACGAGATACTGCATCGCCTTCACCTGATGCACGATCTGCTAGTACTGACTCTTCTAATTCGTTAGATTTAGTTAGTACAAACTTATGACCCATTTCTTCAACAACTAAACTCGCTGTTTCTTGGTCTAGGACTTGGTTGATTGTAACCATTTCGCCCATTTTCATCATCGTTTTAACAACTTCAGCACCTTTAACGGCCATCTTATTTGCTAATTCTGCAACGGTAATGGTCTCACTAATTTTCACCACTTGCTCTACTGGAGAGGCTGGCTTTTGGAAGCCGTGTTGATTTTTAGATTGCTTGCCTTTTTTACGACGACCTGTCAGAGGAGCTTCTTCTTTATCGCCTTTTTTCTTAGCTTTGCGACGAGACTTTTTCTCTTCTTGCTTGTCTTGATCATCTTCAGCTAGCTGAGCATAAACTGAACTGTGAACGTGAAGATCTTCTTCTTTTTCGTGTTCAAGTTTATATTTACGCTGTGCTTCTTGCTCTTCCCACTCTTTTGCTTTTTCTTCAGCAAGTTTGCGAGCTTCTTCAGCAAGCTTATTCGCTTCCTCTTCTGCTTTTTTAAGAGCTTCTTGTTCAAGCGCTAAACGAATTCTTTGCTCTTCAGCTGTTTCAGGCTTTTCAGCTTTTTTCTCAGAAGGCTTATTCGCTTTTGCGTTTTTAGCTGCTTCTTTACGCTTCTCATCTGCTTCTTTTTTAGCTTTTGCTTCAGCTTCGCGCTTCGCTTTTGCTTCAGCTTCACGTTTCGCTTTTTCTTCCGCTTCACGTTTCGCAGCTTCTTCAGCTTCGCGTTTCGCCGATTCTTCAGCCGCTGCCATTGCTGCTAATTCTTCAGGGCTACGTTTTACAAATGTACGTTTTTTACGAACTTCTACTTGTACATTTTTCGACTTACCTGAACCACTATTTACACTTAATGTGCTTTTAGTTTTACGTTGCAGAGTCATTTTTGTAGGTTCTGCACCCTCGCCACCATGAGCTTTGCTTAAGTGGTCAAGTAATTGCTTTTTCTCAGCTTCATTAACCATATCGCCAGCAGACTTTTTAATGCCTGCATCTGCGAATTGTGAAACCAGCTTCTCAACCGGAGTGCCCACATCTTGGGCTAGTTTATCTAAACTAACTTCTGTCATATTTCTAAATACCTCCGTTGAACCTATTGCTCTTCACTAAACCAAACAATGTTACGCGCTGCCATAATTAGCTCACCCGCTTTTTCTTCAGTAATCTCTTCAATGTCACTAAGTTCATCAACACCTTGCTCGGCTAACAATTCAAGGTTAGTAATACCTTTACTTGCAAATACATAAGCTAAATGACGATCGACACCTTCAAGGTTTAGTAAATCTTCTTCCGGTTCTGAATTTTCGAGCGACTCTTCATTAGCGAGTGCTCTTGTTGTAAGTGTTGCTTTTGCACGTGCGCGCAGTTCTTCAATTGTTTCTTCGTCTAATCCATCAACTTCAAGTAACTCAGAAACTGGTACGTAGGCAACTTCTTCTAGTGATGAGAAACCTTCTTCAACCAACATAGTTGCGAAGTCTTCATCGATTTCCAATCCTTCAGTAAACAGCTGAATTGTTTTGCTGTTTTCTGCTTGATGTTTTTCAGCCATGTCGGCTTCTGTCATTACGTTTAATTCCCAACCAGTCAATTGACTAGCTAATCGAACGTTTTGACCACTACGGCCAATGGCCATAGCAAGGTTGTCTGCTGCTACTGCAATATCCATCGACTTGCGGTCTTCATCAACAATAATTGATGCAACTTCAGCTGGTGCCATTGCGTTGATAACAAATTGTGCTGGGTTGTCATCATATAATACGATGTCAACTCGCTCGCCATTAAGCTCACCAGATACCGCTTGCACTCGCGCGCCACGCATACCAACACACGCTCCTACAGGGTCGATACGACGGTCGTTTGACTTAACCGCGATTTTCGCGCGAGAACCTGGATCTCGAGCTGCTGCCACGATATCAAGCATCTCTTCACCAATCTCTGGCACTTCGATACGGAATAACTCAATCAACATTTCCGACTTAGTACGGCTAACAAATAATTGCGGGCCACGTACTTCAGGCTTAACGGCATATAAGTATGCACGAGCGCGATCGCCTGGACGGAAAGTTTCACGTTGAATCATATCTTCACGATATAGAACCGCTTCAGCATTTGCCCCTAAGTCTAAAATCACGTTGTCGCGATTAACTTTTTTAACGATACCTGTAATTAATTCACCAACTTGGTCGTAGTATTGCTCAGCAATTTGACCACGTTCAGCTTCACGTACTTTTTGTACGATTACTTGTTTCGCCATTTGAGTTGTAATACGGTCAAATTTTATAGATTCAATTTGCTCTTCTACGTAATCACCCAGTTGTAATTCAGGCTCATCGTATTGTGCAGCAGAGATACTCATTTCTGCACTTGGGTTTTCCATTTGATGATCATCTGGAACAACTAACCAACGACGGAATGTATCGTATTCACCAGTTTCTTGGTTAATAGAAACTCTAACTTCAATCTCTGCTGTATGTTTTTTCTTTGTTGCAGCGGCTAAAGCAAACTCTAGCGCTTCAAAAATCTTTTCGCGTGGTACGGCTTTCTCATTCGATACCGCTTCTGCCACCAGTAATAGTTCTTTTGCCATTATACTTCGCTCCTTTAGTCTGGTTAGTCGAATCGAGCAACTAAATGTGCTTTCTGGACATTATCAATTAAAATAGAAAACACTTGGTTATCAACGTTGATATTGATCATATCGCCTTCAACTTCGACAAGTGTTCCTTTAAAATTACGACGGCCGTCTTGCGGCACATTTAATTTTACACTCACTGTTTCGTTTACCACTTTGGCGAAATGTTCAACGGTGAACAATGGACGATCCATGCCCGGTGACGAAACTTCTAAGCTATATTCGGTAGAAATTGGATCTTCAACATCTAAGATCGCGCCAACTTGATGACTTACATCAGCACAGTTATCAACCGAAATACCATTTTCATGATCAATGTAAACGCGCAACGTTGAATGATTGCCAGCACGTATAAACTCAACACCTAACAATTCAAAGCCTAAAGCATCAACTGCAGGTTGTAACATTTCAGTCAAACGCAATTCAAGGTTAGTCAAATCACCACTCCTATCACTAATTTTAAATACAAAAAAAGGGCCTAAAGCCCCAGTTGCATGTGCAGTTCAACAGCACACCACATAAACTGTTACAGAAACTAAAGCGCCCCGAATGTTTCGAGGCCTAGCTTCTGGGTCTACTAAAATACAAAGTTGCGATTGTTTTATAAATAGCTTCCTGTATTGGTTGCGGGAGCCGGATTTGAACCGACGACCTTCGGGTTATGAGCCCGACGAGCTACCAGGCTGCTCCATCCCGCGCCAGTAGACTAAAAACATTTTAAGTCGGTTTTCACGACTACTTTACAGAGAATTTCGTAAATAAATTCTGAGAAAGATTTGATGCGGTGGATTATACTCGCTATTAAAATACATTCAAGCTAAACCTGCTTTATTATTAGTTAATTTTAATTAATAAAATCTTAATTTTTGTTTTATTCGATTTAGTAGTAATTAATGCCAAATCTAATTTGTGGTATGGACCGATAACTTGTCATAATAAACATTAGTCATACTCAAGAGATTAAATTTATGCCAATCAATGGACACGCAAACAAACTCTCTGATCTTATCGGAAATACAGACCTTTTTACTATTCCAAGCTTAAGTCGCATCACACAATGTGATATCAGCGTAAAGTGTGAGTTCCAGAATCCCGGTGGTTCTGTAAAAGACCGTGCGGCGCTTCAAATGGTGTTAGCTGCAATAGAATCCGGTGAACTAAAGCCGGGTATGACCATAGTTGAAGGAACCGCTGGTAATACAGGAATAGGCTTAGCAATTGTTGCTAAATCTTTAGGCTTTAATTTAAAAGTTGTCATGCCAAAAGGGCAAGCCAAAGAGAAAGAGCAGATGATAGAGCTACATGGCGCTGAGCTTATTCTGGTTGATGCTGTGCCATTTTCAAACCCAAATCACTTTTACCATACAGCAAAGCGAATCGCTGAAGAAAATAGCGATTATTGGTGGGCAAATCAGTTTGAGAATACGGCGAACGCTGATGCTCATTATCTAACAACCGGACCTGAGATATTTACCCAGTCATCAGGTAACGTAACTTGTTTTGTATCTGCTGCTGGCACCGGTGGCACAATCGGCGGTATTACAAAGTACCTAAAAGAACAAAATGAAGCAATCAAGACTATTTGCGTAGATCCAAATGGTTCTGGTGTTTATAATTTTTTGCAGTCCGGGGAATATAAAGCGACCTCTGGAGGCTCATTTACTGAAGGTATTGGCATAATGCGTTTAGTTAATAATTTTAAACAAGCTCGTATCGACGAAACATTAACGATACCTGATAGTGATATTGTTACCTTAGCAAATTATGTTCGCCAACAAGATGGCCTAGTATTAGGAAGTTCCAGCGCATTAAATGTTACTGCTGCTTTTTATTCGGCACTGAAATACGGCCCGGTAAGTGGCGGAACCAAACAACACGTGGTGACTCTTGCGTGTGACTTAGGCGAACGTTCTGTTTCTAAGCTTTATAATGAGGATTTTTTGAAGACTCGTGATATTGATTCCGCGAATGAAACGATGGAGCAACTAACGAAACGTTACCTTCAAGAAGATGACTTATTAAAGTTAGCTTCATTTGATTATCGTTAATGAACGTTAAAAAAGGCGATACACTGTTATCGCCTTTTTAGTATCTGGCATTTCAAAACTATCGCTTACAATCAGTTGAATCTTCAGCCTTTGTGGGCGGAAGTACAGTCTTTAACGCCCTTATAGATTTCTCTATATCCTCTGATGTATTCATCAACCAGGAGCTAAATCTTAACGTACCTAGACTATGTATGTGGTCATGTAATGGTTGCGCACAATGAAAACCAGCTCGAACACAAATACCATCTCGCTCGCTAAGGGTATTAGCAATTATTTGGGCCGGCAAAGACTGAGGCGCTAAGGTGACAGGTCCAGGAGCATCCGAGTCTCCAGTAACATTTCCGGGTAGAGTTCATTTAGCGCTTGTCTTAATTGTATGGTAAGACCATGAACGTGTTGATGGACATTTTCCATACCAATATCTAACAAAAATCTTGCAGCAGCTCCTAAACCAATCACACTTTCCATGGCCGGAGTTCCAGCCTCAAAACACCATGGTACCGGCTTAATAGTTACATTATTTTGATTTACCTGTTCAATCATTGTCTGATGCTCAGCTTGACGATGACGTAAGGTTTGTTGCGCATCAGACCAGCATGATGTAGCCGAAAAGCGTTCTAAAAACGGGAATAGCCCGTATCGACCGACTATCGATTTCATGTGCATGCCAAACCCCTACCTGGATATTTATTAATCATCCTATCATAAAGATTTAGCTTAGCACTATGATTGCATAGTGCTTGACTAAAGAGGTTAGTTAAACCACTTAAGGGTGCCTTAACTATGTTTATCGCTTACGATAAACCTTAACATCGGTGTAGCCATGTTCATGCAGTAGTAGCGCCTGTAATCGACTCATTACGCCTCTATCACAATACAAGTAATACGACTTAGACTGATCCAAGTCACCAAACTGGGTTGCTATTCTGAAAAATGGCATCGTAATAACATCAATCCCCTCTATTACAAGAGGCGAATCTTCTTCCTCTTCAGGGCTTCTAATATCGATCACGATTGAGTTTTCTGAAAGCTCAGTAACTTGCTCTACCTCTGTTACTTCCTCATGAGACTCTGTTTCAATGTCGCGGACATCCATCAGAGACGCTTCTGCAATTGCCTTGTCTAATATACTGAAATCAAAATTATCTTCAGCGGATTCAATCTCACTAAGTACAGCGCGTGTTGTTGGTTTTTTAGAGATTACGCCACAATACTCCGGCATAGCAGCAGCTAGGTCGTGGCTACCTATTTTACGAGCCGTGTCGATAATTTCTGACTTATCTATATGAATTAACGGGCGCAATATAAGCATTTCCGTTACACGGTCGATCACATTTAAGTTTGTTAGGGTTTGAGACGATACTTGACCTAAACTTTCACCTGTTACTAACGCTTTAATATTTAACTTTTCTGCAACTTGCGCTGCCGCACGCATCATCATTCGTTTTAAAACAACACCCATTAAGCCATTGTCTATTTTAGTTAGAATTTCTGCTACTACAGGCTCAAAGTTAACCGAAACAAAACGTGTTTTATGAGAACTACTGAATGCTTTCCATATTTGATGAGATGCCTGTTTTACGCCTATTTCATGTTCTTTACCGCCTAGGTTAAAGAAACAAAAATGTGTTCTAGCACCGCGTCGAATTAGATGATACGCCGCTACTCCAGAATCAAAGCCACCTGACATTAACGCCAAAACATCTTCTTGGCTTGGCAACGGCATCCCACCTAAACCCTTGTGATTTGCTTTTATGACGTGAAACACATCTTCTCGAAGCTCGGCTTTGACCGTCACTTCAGGCTTTTTTAATTGAACTCGAGCCGTTTCTACCGCTTGGTTTAGACCGCCACCAATATAACGCTCTAATTCAGACGACGTAAAATCATGTTTACCCGTTCGTTTGATTCGGACACAAAATGATTTGCCGATAAGTTCGTCTTGCCAATGACGCGCAACATCTTTAAATGCCTGATCAAAATCCACAAACGGATATTCAACCACTTCATTAAATTGATCAACACCAGGAATTTTTACAATAAGATCAAGTAATTGTTCGCGTTCTTCAGGAGTGGCGTGAGGCGCATCAACTAAAATATCTGTCCAGCGAGAAATAATATGAGCTTTAGGGTGAACCTTTTTCAAAATAATGCGTAAATTAGATTCAAGTAGTTTATAAAACCGTTTGCGAACCGAGCGGCTTTTTATATTTATTTCTGGGTGGTATTTAACAATTAACTTCATAATATCTCATTTGTAGGTCAGTTCTCGCGTTTCAGCGCGCGCATATTATACACACACGCCCCACCCACGAAAAGCGACATTCAAAAACAATGGATATACTACTGATTTGTAATATTAATCTGCTCAGACTCTTTGGCTTTACCTTGCATGATAGACACCTCGACTCGACGATTGATACGTCTATTAGCGGCAGATGTATTTGGTAATAATGGCCTAGTGTCTGCATGACCGACTACTATGACTCGGTTTTTATCAAAACCAGGCACTTTAATCATTTCGGTGGCCACAGCAACTGCACGCTGTGAGGATAAATCCCAGTTGTTAAAAAACAACTCGTTGGTAACATTGATGTCATCGGTATGACCCGATACTGTAATCTCGCCGGGAACATCATTTAAAACTCGACCAACCTTTTGAATAATTGGTTTAAACTGGTCCTGCAAATATGCAGATCCGGATGGGAACGAGCCATTTTCTCTTATTCTGATAATAATTTGTTGTCCTAGCGATTCTAATTCGATAGCACCATCAATTATTTCTTGCTGCATTTGTTGCGCTATTTTTTTAAGAAGCTCATTCACTTCTTCTTGCTCTGCAGCCGCTTCAGCAGACGACTCTGATTCAGCTTCAGCCGTAGCTGAACTCATACCACCTCGCATTTCAGCGGTTTGCTCTTGACGACCGCCGGCCGATTCATCTTCACCCTCTTCAAACTCTAATACTTGCTGTGTAATTTCTATCGTTTGTTGTTGAATAATCTCGATAGGAGTTGGTTCTGGTCGGCCCGGGCGAAACTCCTGTGCAATCACAGATGTTCCTTTTGGAATATCTTTTACTTCAATTTTGTTTTGTACGCCAAATGCAAACTTCATCGAGCCTGCAATTTGTTTAAACTTTAACACGTCCATTTCAGCAAACGACAGAAGCAAAACAAAGAAGCACATCAATAGTGACATTAAATCAGCGAATGTTCCCATCCAGCCGGGCAGCCCTTCCGGGGGGCATTTTGGGCACTCTTCTTCAGACATCCGCTATTCCTCGGTATTTACTTCACGTTTAGAGGCCGCAAGGTAATTTCTCAATACACCTTCAATGACTTTTGGATTTTGACCATCTTGAATACCAAGTACACCATCCATAATTAAGCTTTGATTTAGCTTTTCTTCGCTTGTACGCAAATTTAGTTTAAAGGACATAGGTAACGCGATAACATTTGCTAAGAATGCACCGTAAAGCGTCGTTAACAATGCAACCGCCATTGCTGGCCCAATGGATTTTGGATCATCCATATTCGATAACATCGCAACCAAGCCAACTAAGGTACCAATCATACCCATTGCAGGGGCGATATCACCTAATGTTTTAAACATACCAGCACCCATTTCATGACGCTCAGTGGTTAACGATATATCTTTCGATAAAGTGGCTCTTACTACTTCACCATCATGACCATCAACAAGTAGGTCAACGCCTTTTTGTAAAAATGGGTTACCAATCTCTGCTTCTTCTAAGGCTAAAAAGCCACCTTTACGTGCAGAGTCCGCTAATTCTACAATTTTCTCTATAAGCTCTTCTGGAGTTTCGATTTTAAAT
Source organism: Psychrosphaera aestuarii (assembly GCF_017948405.1). Taxonomy (NCBI): domain Bacteria; kingdom Pseudomonadati; phylum Pseudomonadota; class Gammaproteobacteria; order Alteromonadales; family Pseudoalteromonadaceae; genus Psychrosphaera; species Psychrosphaera aestuarii. Next base: position 2,460,506 of record NZ_CP072844.1, read on the forward strand.
GAAAATGCTTTACCAGCAATTTTACCTACTGCAATAAATTGTGGCAGGGTGTAGTTAGACATTAATACGAATGTTGAGCCACCAAATACAATAGCTATTGACGGAACGTCAATAAACATTCCTAGCCCACCACCTAAAATCATGGCTAATACAATGAAGCCTATGGCTCCGATCATGCCAACAATACTAGCTAAATCCACAATTTACTCCTGCAATAGATGATGTTCCACTAAGTTTAATTATCGACAGCAAAACTAGCAACTTAAATATTATCGGTAACTTAATGACTTAACCGAACAAAGTTTAATCAATTTATAGTTATTCTAGCTCAATATAATTGAATAACCATGGCATTTACGATACCTTTACCGGCTAATTTTGGCAGCCTATATGCAAATGAAAACAGACTTATGACTACTCCGAAAAATTTAACGTTTGAAACTGCGATAACTGAGCTGGAAACAATAGTAAACCAACTTGAATCTGGTGACTTAGAACTAGAGCAATCGTTAGCGCTTTTTGAACGAGGTATCGAACTAACACGTTTAAGCCAAAGTCGTTTGCAAGAAGCTGAACAAAAGGTTCAAATTTTAATGGAAAAGCAAGGTAATTTAGAGCTTCAGCCATTTAATGAAAATGTTGGCCAGGACGACTAAAGCTAATGACTATTCAAAACGTCATTATTGATACGCAACAACGAATTGAAAGCGTCCTACAGAGCTTTTTAGCTGAGTCGAGTATTTCAGACTCAAAATTAAAAGAGGCAATGCGTTATTCGTTGCTGCTTGGTGGCAAACGAGTTCGACCTTTTTTAGTGTATAGCACAGGTGAAATCTTAGGCGCTAACCCAAAGGATTTAGATGCCTCAGCGGCTGCAATCGAATCAATTCATACGTACAGCTTAATTCATGACGACTTACCAGCAATGGACGATGATGAGCTTAGGCGTGGCAAGCCGACATGTCATAAACAATATGATGAGGCTACGGCTATCCTAGCAGGCGATGCACTACAGTCATTTGCATTTGAGATCCTGACCGGACATAGTTTTCAAGGCACAAATATTTCCAACCAACTCGCGCTTGTGAGCTTGGTTGCATCATCAGCGTCTCAAATGTGTGCTGGCCAAAGTATCGACTTAGAAAATACTAACAATGCTAATGTGTCTATCGAACACTTAGAAAATATGCATAAACTAAAAACAGGTGCTTTAATAAAGGCATCAGTTCTTGCAGGCGCTATTTGCGCTAATGCAACATCCGCTCAAATACAAGCCTTAGGTCAATATGCTGATGCTATTGGATTAGCATTTCAAGTTTGGGATGATATTCTAGACATTACGTCGGACACCGAAACGTTAGGAAAACCGCAAGGCTCTGATGAGCAATCAAATAAGTCGACCTATCCTGCATTGTTAGGACTAGATCAAGCAAAAATTAAAGCACAGCAATTGATTGATGAAGCAAATTTAGCATTAACGAAAATTGATGCTGACACTTCAACATTAAGTCAATTGGCGCAATACATCATTGAAAGAGATCATTAGTAATTTTATGACAGTTAATATGGCGGATTATCCGAATTTACAAAAGGCGTTATTGCCTACCGACCTGCGTCAATTACCTCAGGAACAGTTAGTTTCTGTTTGTGATGAATTACGTGCGTACCTTTTAAACTCGGTAAGTAAAAGTTCAGGGCACTTCGCGTCCGGCTTGGGAACCGTAGAATTAACGGTCGCTCTTCATTATGTTTATAACACGCCTTACGATCGTGTAATTTGGGATGTTGGCCACCAAGCTTATCCTCATAAAATCATTACTGGAAGAGCCGATAAAATCCATACAATTCGTCAGAAAGATGGCTTACATCCATTTCCTTGGCGAGAAGAGAGTGAGTATGACACATTAAGTGTCGGCCATTCATCAACGTCAATTAGCGCCGCTTTAGGAATGGCTATTGCTGCTGAAGCACAGCACAAAGCTAATCCTGCTGATGCAATTAGAAAAGTTTGCGCTGTTATTGGTGATGGGGCAATGACTGCTGGTATGGCTTTTGAAGCTATGAACCACGCCGGTGATATAAAGCCCGATATGTTAGTCGTCCTGAATGACAACGACATGTCTATTTCAGAAAACGTTGGTGCACTTAACACCCACATGGCTAAGTTACTCTCAGGGAACTTATATACAACGTTTCGAGAGAGCGGAAAAAAATTACTGAGTGGCATTCCTCCAATTAAAGAACTTGCAAGCCGTGCCGAAGAACACTTAAAAGGTATGGTAGTTCCAAGCACTATTTTTGAGGAATTAGGTTTTAACTATATTGGACCTATTGATGGCCATGATGTTGATGCTCTTGTAGATACTTTACGTAATATGCGAGACTTAAAAGGTCCACAGTTTCTTCACATCGTTACGAAAAAAGGCAAAGGCTACGATCCAGCCGAGCTTGACCCGATTAAATACCATGCCGTTCCAAAGTTTGACCCAAGTTTAGACTCTTTGCCTAAATCGGTATCAAGTGGCCCAACATACTCAAAAGTATTTGGTGACTGGTTGTGTGATATGGCCGCTCAAGATCCTAAGTTAATGGCCATCACACCTGCCATGCGCGAAGGTTCGGGTATGGTTCAGTTTGCAAAAGAATACCCAGACCAATACTTTGACGTTGCTATTGCTGAACAGCACGCTGTTACGCTTGCAGCTGGTATGGCATGCGAAGGCTACAATGCCGTTGTTGCCATATATTCCAGCTTTTTACAGCGCGCTTATGACCAGCTAATACATGACGTCGCTATCATGAACTTGCCTGTGCTATTTGCCGTTGACAGAGCCGGCATTGTTGGCGCTGATGGCCCAACACACCAAGGCTCATTTGATTTGAGTTTCATGCGCTGCATACCAAACCTAGTTATCATGGCGCCTAGCGATGAAAATGAATGCCGTCAAATGTTATACACAGGTCATAAACTTAATAAACCATCGGTAGTTCGTTACCCAAGAGGGACTGGAATGGGCACCGAGATAATAGAGACGATGACCGAGCTTGAGATTGGTAAAGGTCGAATTATCTCTAAAGAAACGGCTTCAGAATGTAATGAAACATGCATCGCCATACTCAGTTTTGGTACATTCCTAGCCTCAGCAAACTATGCGGCAAAAGAGTTAGATGCTACCGTTGTCGATATGCGATTTGTTAAGCCGTTGGACGTTAATCTAATTGATGAATTAGCCGCTACCCATGATGTGCTAGTAACTCTCGAGGATAATGCGATCGCAGGCGGTGCAGGTTCTTATGTAAATGAATACCTAAATATGCGTGGCCACGATAATCGCGTATTAAACTTAGGTCTTCCTGATAACTTCATCAAGCACGGAACACAGCAAGAAATATACGAGGAGCTTGAATTAGACGGCAAAGGTGTTGAAAACCAAATTCGTCGATTCATGATTAGCTAATACTAAAAAACCCGTTAAGAGTTAGGCATCTAATCGATGATTTACTTAACGGGTTTCTCCAAATTACACGCTTTAGTCTAGGTCTTTTAGTGGCCAAACAACAATATAATCCTCAAATTGCTCCTCTGAAATCATATCATCAAACACAATTTTACCTCTAACTGACATACCAGCTTTATGCATCGCTGACTTTTTGCCTTTGTTCAATAAAGGATGCCAACTTGGCAGCCCCCGCCCTTCTTGAAGACGTCGGTAACTGCAACTGGTTGGCATATAGAAAACTTGCTCTAAATTGTCCTGAGTAAGCTGAATACAACTTGGGACTAATTTAGTTCGCTCAGTATAGACACTACATTCACACTTTTTATCATTTAAGTATCGACACGCCACTGACGTAAAATGAAGCTCTTCTTGTTCATTAATATGTGTAGTATCAACCGCATCGTCATACCCTTCATCGTCAATCAATTTGTGAAGACAACATTTTGCACATCCATCACAAATAGACTCCCACTCTGTGCGAGTCATTTCTATTAACGATTTTTCTTTCCAAAAAGGTGCTGCGTTATTTATTGTTGTCATATTAAATTTTTGGGTATCCTATGCGATCTGCTAAATAGCCTACAGACGTAACAAAGTAATACGAACGATTCCAGTGCATGAGTGACTTGTAGTTATCGTAAGCTAAATACATACGACCTTTAGCATCATCTGGCATAATAAGTGCTGCCGTCACATCAACGTTTGGTAATGGCTTGCCATCCATACGTGTAATGCCTAAGTTTGCCCATTCTGATAATGGTTTTTCATTTTTAGCAAAGTTTTCTAACCAACCTTTTCGACCTTTACTATTTTTCGCCATGATTAGGTTCTTATCAAAGTTTTCTGGTAACTGTACCTGGCGACCCCAAGTTTTATTGTTATCCCAACCTTCTTGTTTCAAGTAATTGGCGATTGACGCGAAAACATCAGTTTTATTGGTCCAAATGTCTTTCTTACCATCTTTGTCACCGTCTGCAGCATAAGCAAGAAATGAAGTTGGAATAAATTGACACTGCCCCATTGCGCCGGCCCAAGACCCCACAAACTTTTCTTTACTTATATGGCCTTCTTGGAGAATTTGAAGTGATGCCCATAATTGACGTTTAAAGAAAGCTTCACGTCGTCCGTCATAACTTAGTGTTGTTATCGAATCAATAATCGGCATTTTGCCTTGTATACGACCAAAATTCGTTTCTAAAGCCCATAAAGAGACGATAAACCTAGCTTGAACACCATATTCAGCCGCAATCTTTTCTAATAACTCGCGATTTTCAACATACGCTTCTCTCGCTTTTTTTACCTTCCACTCCGGTACTCGTTTTGGTAAATAAGTATCAAGTGTTTCAACAAATTCAGGTTGATTTTTATCCGCTTTAACGACACGTTTTAGGTAAGTCAAATTTGATAAATGAGTTTCAACAAAACTAGATTCAAAACCTTTTTCAATTGCTTCTTTTTTTAAGCCTTCAACATATTGCTCAAAAGATGGTTTATCAGCCGCTAACGACGAAAATATAGGCGACGACAAAAGAATTCCTGCAATGATAGTTCTTAACTTCATGTAACCTCTCTTATACATCCTCTTTAGAATGTGTTTGGTTCTTTTTAAATGTATCTAATAAGTTTTCTTGTGGGGGTGGTATTTGTAAATAAAACCCCTTCTCTACTAACTCTTCTTTTACTTTAGGTAGGTCGGCAATTGCAAGATGTTTACGACGATCTAAGTCTAAAGTCATGACGAGTTGCGGACGACCAATTAATTCCATTAATGCTTCTGGAACTTTTGAAAAGTCATCGGCTTTCTCTACATATAGATAAGTTTCGGCCTTTTTTGAGCTTTTATATATTGTACATAGTTGCATAATTTAGCCTTTCTTTAATAGTGGGTTGTATGAAAGCTTTCCGATATCGTACTTTTCATTCCAAATTTGCAAGCTGTCTTTTAGAAGAGGATAGCGCCATGGTTGGGAAAAGTCTGGCTGTTCTTGACCCGGTACTTGCCATTGCCATTTGACCCATTGATTCAACTGTTTTTTTGTCGCTAAAAGTGGCAGAGGTACATTATGTTTAACACTTGCTTCTGTCACTAACTGCTTTAATAATTTAAAAGCCTGCTTATAATCTGGGAAGTCAGTTAGTCTTGGAATTATTAAAGGGCAATCTTCTAACTCCACTTCTTTACCTTTCGAAATACAATCTAACATTGCCTTGCCATGGATACGAACTTCACTTGGATGAATATCCGGAATGTTTTTTAAACTGTTTAAATCAGCTGGTCGACGCTGCGAAAGCGTAAATAATGTCGCATCCTTCGCCACAAAGCCTAACGCTAAGTTTTTCTTAACCGCGACGTCATAGCGCCAAATACATAATTCTTTTAAAACAGCGAGTTCTCTTCGTTTTAACTGCCATGCATTTCCAAAGTCTTGATACAAGTTCTCTATGTCTTTGTCTTTACTTTTTTGTTCAACTTTTAGTTCTGCTTCAATCAAATTGTACTGGTCCAATTTACGAGATTGAAGCTCCTCATTAAACGCATGATAAAGCGGTAGTAAGTACTTAACGTCGTTTGCGGCATAGTGGAGTTGAGTTTGTTCTAAAGGTCTTTTTAACCAGTTCGTTCTTGCTTCACCTTTGTCTAACGTCACTCCCAGTGTTTTTTCGACGGCAGCACCAAAACCTAACACAGTACCGTCATTTAAAAATTGACCTGCGATTTGCGTATCAAAAAGGGGCTGTGGTAGGCGACCTGAATAAACCTTAAAAACCTCAAGATCTTCGTGACAAGAGTGCAGTACTTTAGTGATGTTTTTATTTGTCAATAATTGCCAAAACGGCTCTAAGTCTAATCCTACTAGTGGATCAATAAGCACTAGTGACTTTCCATCATAAGCCTGAATTAATCCTAAATCAGCATTAAATGTTCTGGTACGAACAAACTCTGTGTCTAGCGCTAAAACAGCGGCACTTGATGCCTGTGAACAAAATGCATCTAACTGCGCTTGGCTATCGACGTATTGGTATTCAGATTGTGACTCTTTCACTATATTATTCACTCTTTAAAACAAAAAAAGCTGACCTTAGTCAGCTTTTAATCAAATTGTAGAATCAATTATTCTTTAAGCTTACGACGTAAGATCTTGCCAACGTTAGACTTTGGCAATTCGTCTCGGAATTCTACCAGTTTAGGAACTTTATATCCTGTTAATCTTTCGCGACAATGTTCAATCACTTGCTCTTCCGTTAGGCTCGGATCTTTTTTAACGACAAATATCTTAACCACTTCGCCAGACACTTCATGAGGAATACCAATAGCGGCCGCCTCTAAAACGCCCTCGTGAGTAACCACTTCGTCTTCAATTTCATTTGGAAATACATTAAATCCAGAAACTAAAATCATGTCTTTTTTACGATCAACAATATACAGTAAGCCTTCATCATCAATTTTAGCGATATCACCAGTAGACAACCAACCATCTGTCAACACTTCGTCAGTCGCTTCTTGTCGTCCTAAGTAACCTCGCATAACCTGAGGCCCTTTAACTAACAGCTCACCTGGCTCACCAGCTTTGACGTCTTCGCCGTCTTCACCAACTAAACGGATATCCGTAGATGGAACGGCAACACCGATACTGCCGGTATATTGGCCAATATCAAAAGGTACAAATGAAACAACTGGTGAACATTCTGTTAAGCCATAACCCTCTAATAAATCACAGCCGGTAACATTTAACCAACGCTCCGCTACTGCGCGTTGAACCGCCATGCCACCACCAATACTTAAATTAAGTGACGAGAAGTCGAGTTCAGAAAATCCAGGTGTGTTTAACAATCCATTAAACAATGTGTTTACACCACTAATAGCTGTGAACTTTACCGTGCTAAGTTCTTTTACAAAACCCGGCATGTCTCTTGGGTTTGTAATCAGAACATTCGTGCCACCAAACTTTAAGAAGAGTAAGCAGTTCGCTGTTAATGCAAAAATATGATAAAGCGGTAATGCTGTTATTATTGTGTCTTTACCTTCTTCCAAGCATGGACCTAACAATGCTGAAACTTGCTCTAGGTTCGCGACCATGTTGCTATGAGTAAGCATCGCTCCTTTAGAGACACCAGTGGTGCCACCGGTATACTGTAAAAAGGCTAAATCTTCACCAACAACTTCCACAGGGGTAACAGAAAGCTGACGTCCCTTTTTAATCACCTCTTTAAATGGTATCGCTGTTGGTAAGTTATATTCAGGAACCATTTTCTTAACAAACTTAACCACAAAATCAACGACAAACCCTTTCATGCCTAACATGTCGCCCATTTTTGTAAGCACTACATGTTCTACCGACGTCTTATCTAAAACTTGCTCTAATGTATTCGCAAAGTTTTCTACAATAATGATTGCTTTTGATTTGCTATCGTTTAACTGATGTTCTAATTCCCGAGGCGTATAGAGCGGGTTAACATTGACAACAATTGCGCCTATTCGATGCACGGCAATAAGAGCTACTGGGTACTGCAATAAATTTGGCATCATAATCGCGACTGCATCGCCTTTTTTAATACCAAGTTCGTTTTGAAGATATGCGGCGAACGCTTCTGCTTCTTTATTTAATTCATTATATGAAATGGATTTTCCCATATTCATAAATGCTTCTTTGTCGCCAAATTTTGTTACGCTGTCTTGAACAACGTTTAATAACGAATGTTGCGGATCTAGGTCTATTTCTGATGCTACATTTTTAGGATATTTATTTAACCAGATCTTGTCCAAAACGCTCTCCTGAATCAATTTTCAATGCTTTCAATTTTTTAAGACCAAAATAATCCGCTACAATACTCCAACTCATCCGATCAGACAAATTAGATAGAATAAAAAAGCATCAAACCATCACTTTAGCTTAATTATTCGGCAATTATAGTAAAAATTCACCAATATGGTGAGCTGTTTGTGAAGGGTTTTCAAGATGGCAATGGTGGTGACCATCTACTGTTAACAATATGTGTCGTTTATAACATTGCTTAAACAATGAATAACTATCTTTCATAGTTTGGTATCCCTCATCCGCTAAAATCACTAATGTCTTCGCAGTGATTGATGAAATAACCTGCTCCGCTGCAACTTTGTTTAACCTAATTGGTGAACCGGTTTTTAACCTTAGATCCGTTCTCCAAACAAATCCACCATCAACCAACTCTGTATTTCGATGGATTAGTCTTTGCGCCGCTAAATAACTTAAATTACCAGCGTCTTGACGAGCTTTTATAGCCAGCTCAATACTTTTATGAATTCGTGGTTGCTTATTGGCGACTAATTTTCGTGAGTCCATAGCACTTCGAATATTACTAAGGGCAAGGGTGTCGTCTTGAATAATTAAACCCGCAGAATCTATGAGGACAAGCTTTGCTATCGAGTCTGGATATAAGCCAGCGATAACTGTCGCTAACATACCACCTAGGGAGTGCCCTACCAGTACTGGAGGCGAGTTAAGTTCTAGTGCATCTATGACTTCTATAACGTCTGAAACCCAGTCGATGAAATGATAATAACTGTTATTGGCGCGGTGAAACGAATGACCGTGACCTGGAAGATCTATAGCGATCCAGTTCATGTTTGGTAACGCATCGATTAGTGGAACAAAACTAGCGGCGTTGTCTAGCCAGCCATGCAATGCAAGTATTGTTGGAGAGTCAGGTGACGATATATGCTCTATGGCTTTAATTTCGCCACCCGATATTTTGATGATTTTTTCGTTCAATGAGATTATTGCTTTACAAACTTCAACGTCATACGATCACTTTCACCGATCGCCAAATACTTTTCTTTATCCATTGCCCCCATAGCTAACGTTGGAGGCAGAGTGTACACTCCTTTCGGATGGTCTTTGGTGTCAGCGTTATTTGCATTGATTTCACTGGTTTCGACTAACTTAAAGCCTGCATTTTCTGCAGCTTTAATCACATAGTTTTCGGCTAAGTAACCTTCAGGTGCTGATGATGAAAAGTCAGAATACTGTGTTGAGCGATGCTGTATGATACCCAAGACGCCGCCTGGTTTTAACGCCTTGTAAACCGACTCTAAGCCTTGTTGCATTTGACCAACTTCATCCCAAATGTGTAACGTGCGAACAATAATAGCAATATCAATTGAGTCAACATCTGCAATATCAATTTGTTCAGGTGGTTCAAATTCAGTAAAAAGTACCGAGCCATACAATGCCTGATCCGACATTTTTTCTCGATACTCAAGTGCTATTTTACTCCAAAATGCTAAACGCTTATCGTCTGAATTTTGATTATTCAATCCGAACGTTGCTGCTACTAGTTGTCCATTATCTTTTAAATAGGGCGCAAGTATTTCGCTATACCAACCATTTCCGGGCCATACTTCTAGTACTGTGCTTGACGGTTGAATATTAAAGAATTGAATAACATCTGCAGGATGACGATAATTATCACGGGCTTTGTGTTCCACACTACGGTGCTCGCTATTCAAAATATCTTCAATTTTTTTGTTTAGTTGAGTCGCAGTAGTTTGCACGGAGTATAAAGCAACCGCGCAACACAGCGCGGTCAATAAGGAGCTTTTAAACATCAAGTTCAGCCTTGGTAATTATTAATTTTATTATTATTGTTTCTTGCCTTTCGACTTAACCACACCAGTGGGCTTTATTTTATTATTTCCGCCTATTATGTATAAATTGCGGGTACCACCTGGCCGATACCATCTTGGATTATAACCATACGAACCATAATGAAACTTAACTCTTGATGGTGCTACCGAGCTTTTCCATAAGTGTATCTTGGCATTCGTTAACGTAGGGTAAACATATTCATATTCATCTATTTTCTGCGATTCACTGGATTTAATTTCACCTAGCACTGTCACAGGCTTACCCTTTTCGAACACTTCAGGATCTAAAAAGCCATTAACATACACTCTAAATCGACCGACAGGAACATCTTTCAAATCTGGTCTGCCATTGCTTTTGGCTGGATAATACAGAGCATCAACGCGAGTTTTATCTGCTTCGTTTTTAATATCAGTAATCACACCGCTCCAACGGGCTTGCTGCCCGACCAATTTAGCATCGTCGGCACTAGCAGATGAATACTCCGCTAGCGTAGTATTTTCAGGAACACTAACCAAATCGGGGTAACTTGCACACCCACCAAGTAATGCTATTGCTCCCAGCATCATTAAGCTTTTTGTTAATATTTTCATTTACCTACCTCACTATTGTATAACGACTAGTACTAGTATTAGGCAAATTACGCGGTAATATCAACCTTTATTTTTCTAGCCATATCTTGGCTACTTTCATTAACTTGCAGACTATTGTATGAATTAACCGCCGTTTGGCCTAATCCTGAGGAAGTTTGCTGTTGCTCTCGACGGCTAGCTGCGTTGAGCTCGAGCTGTTGAACAGTTTGAGCGTCAGGAGCCCTAAGCTGATTGGATGTGTCCGCCGTATCCGTTCGCAAACGCTCATCTCGCTGGCGTTGTTCACTTCTACCAGCCTCTGATTGCAAAGCCTCTTGTTGCTGAATGCTCTCAGTGTTTTGACGCCTTTGTACAGCGTCTTCTTGCTGCTCTCGACGTTGAACGCTCGTGTCTCTGTTTTGATTCTGCTGTTGGATAAGTTGCTGTTCAGCTCGAACATTTCCACCAACATTTGGTCCGTAACCGATACCTTCTGGCATAACTAACTCCTAAAATAATCTAGTTACTTTAAGTTTAGTCAACGATTTTAAAACTGCGAATATAATCCGATAATGCGGATGTGATCTCTTTAAAAACATCTCTGTTTTGACAGCTTGTTACCATTTGTGGCATTCCGTTCAAGGTACACATAATTAAAGTTGATACTCGTTTACTGTCAACTGTGTGACTTACCTGATTTAACTCTTTTGCTCGCTCAATGGCATTCAAAATTGAGCTTTGTGCAGAACAAAAAATGCCATCAATTCTGACTCTTAAACCGTCATCTGTAGCACCAAGCTCGGCAAGAAGATTGTGAATTGGACAGCCATTGCACATGTCATCCTGAGACGCATTTTCAGAGATTTCCTCTATGGAAAGTGCCATTGCCTCTATTGGATCATTGGCTTTTGCTAATGGCTCCCAACGTGCTTTTGACTGCTCTTTAAAAAGCTCATCAACAACGGCATACAACAATTCTTGTTTGTTTGAGAAATGGTGATAAAGCGCGCCCTTAGACACTTCAGCTTTGTTGATTATGTCCGACAAACTTGTGCCGTTATAGCCTTTTTGCTGAAATAGGCATGACGCAATTTCTAACAAATTTTTTCGGGTTTTATCTGGATCTCTTAAGGCCATAAAATTTATCTCTACTAATAACAACCAACCGGTCGGTTTTAATTATGCACTAACTTTGTCTTAAAAATAACCAAAAAGTTCAAACTATCTGCCTGGTAATTTTTTCCAAGTGACTTCATCTCGTACATAATTTGGTTGAGCTAACTCGGCAGGTAGGCCCTCACCATTTTTAAACTTGTCTTCCACCAACGTAAAACCAAATTTAACATCCGGTAGTGTAATGTTGCTGATCTCACACTTTACTTTAGACGATAGAATTTCCTGATATGTGCCCCAACCAGTCCCTACAGCAATGGCATTATCTGACAGTTTGAAATCAGACAAATCAATCGACTCCGGTTTACATACCATATCCGCAAGGGTTGCTACAGCAACACCATCAATATTGTTATAAATAGCAAAATAAACTTCAGACATCCTCGCGTCTATTGCAGCTATGACTTGTTCAGCGCCATGCTCTTCAATAGCTTGCTGTGCCATAAGCGCAAGATTTGAAACGCCTAAAACAGGTAAATCAGCACCAAAAGCAAGCCCTTGTGTAATAGAAACGCCGATTCTAACGCCAGTAAAACTACCAGGGCCACAGCCATATAAAATGCCATCAAATTGCTCTAATGAAAGCTTCGATTCTTTAAGTAATGTTTCTACGCCAGGCAATAGTTTTTGAGAATGTTGCTGAGGGCAAACTTCAAAGTAACTAAATATTCTTTCGTCGAGTTTTATTGCTACTGAACAAGCTTCCGTAGCGGCATCTAGGGCTAATAATTTCATAATTACACACTATAAGGTTTTTAAAAAGCTAGCTACTCGATCAGTATCTCTTGTACGTTTCATATCGGGTAAACTTCGCATAAAAGTCTCGCCATATTGGCGCGTCACCAGTCTTGGATCGCATATTACCAGAGCACCGCTATCAGTGACATCCCTAATCAAACGACCGACCCCTTGTTTTAATGAAATAACAGCTTGAGGAATTTGAACATGCTTAAATGGGTCTAAGCCTTTGAGCTTACAGTCCTCCATTCTCGCTTGCAGTAAAGGTTCGTCCGGGGATGCAAAAGGAAGTTTATCTATCATTACTAAAGATAGAGCGTCACCTCTTACATCTACACCTTCCCAAAACGAACTAGTCCCTAATAGCACGGCGTTTTTTAGTTTGGTAAACTTTTCTAGCAATAACCGTTTGCTCGTGGTTCCTTGAACTAACAAAGGCAGCTTCGTTTGATCTTCTAACATTTTAGCAACTAAAGACATGACTCTGTGGCTCGTAAACAGCAAAAATGCTCGGCCTTTACTCGCCTCAACAAGCTCTAATGCTAATTCTGCGAACGCTCGCACAGCCGCCTTATCGTTTGGCTCTGGGAAATATCTAGGCACACAAAATAGCGCCTGTTTTTGATAGTCAAATGGACTACCAAGAATTTGAGTGCGCGCTTCCGGTAAGCCTAATTGACTGGTGTAATGTTCAAAGTCATCATCAACCGAAACGGTCGCCGAGGTAAAGATCCAGCTTGAATCCGACTCTTTTACAAAGCCACCAAACTTATCAGCGATAGAAAGTGGTGTGGTATGCAGAGTAAAATGTCGTTTACTGGTCTCATACCAATAACTAAAGCCGGTTTCTTCAATTTGATTGACCCTATCAAACTTCCCACGTAATTGGACCAATCGCTCAAAACAGGAATCTATCGCCTCTGTCCGTGAAACAGCTAATTTTAATACGTCGTAAATAAAGTCAAACGACTTGTGTACTAACTGCATAGCAGCAACAATCTCTTGTTGTGATGCTTTTTCGCGCCAGTTACCTCGTTCACTATCAAAAGGAAATGCTAAACGCATATCCAAAATATTCTTTTCTAAATTCATTGCTGCTTTATTTAATTGCGACAAATCACGCAAGTTAGTTTGATATTCTGCTTGTATATCTTTACATAATTCAAAAACTTGACGAGAAGAAAAGTGATCACCAAAGTATTCCGCTGCGATATCAGGGATTTGATGCGCTTCATCAAATATAATGACATCAGTTTCTGGGATTAATTCGCCAAAACCTGTGTCTTTAAGTGCCATATCTGCGAAAAACAAATGATGGTTCACAACAATTAAGTCTGCTTCTAATGCGTTTTTTCGAGCGTTAACTACGTGGCACTCGCCAATATTTGGACAATCTTTACTTAAACAGTTATCAACACTACTCGTTACATAGGGGATTGCACGGCTATTTTCCTCTATAGAAGTAAGTTCACCTAAATCTCCGGAGTCTGTCTCTGAGCTCCAACGGCGAACCTTCGATAAGTCTGTGATAAATTCTGGATCATCAAATGGTGGATGCTGACCATTTTGGTTCATACGATAAATACAAAGGTAATTACTTCGACCTTTTAACAAAGCCGTCTTTAAGCGTGGTTTTATCGCTTGCTTAACCAAAGGTAAATCGCGATGAAACAGCTGTTCTTGCAATGCTTTGGTTCCAGTAGAGACAATGATTTTTCGCCCGTCTAAAATAGCAGGTGCTAAGTAGGCAAATGTTTTACCCGTACCTGTACCAGCCTCCACTACCAACTGCTTACCGTCTTTAATTGCTGCTGCGACCGCATTGGCCATATCTAGTTGCGATTGTCGGGCTTTAAATCCAGGGATAGCTTTGGCAAGCGCCCCTTCATCTGAAAAACACTGATTAACTGTTTGTTTCACCCAAGCTCATCCAAAAATAACAAATTCGAACTGCAGTTTACCAAATGTAATGGAAGTTAAGAATGTACTCTTTAAGATTTATTTTGCTCATAAAAAAACTCCCGGCGAGCCGAGAGTTTTTATATATGTAAGGAAGCAGAATTTGCTTCCCTATTTAAAACTTAATCTTTAATTATAAAGAATCAGAGTTTTCAGATAAGAACGCAGCTACACCAGCAGGAGTCGCGTCCATACCTTTTTTACCTTCTTCCCAACCTGCAGGACATACTTCACCGTGCTCAGTGTGGAAGTTTAATGCGTCAACCATACGTAGCATCTCGTCGATGTTACGACCTAAAGGAAGATCGTTAACAACTTGGTGACGAACCATGCCTTCTTCATCAATTAAGAAAGATGCACGGAAAGCAACGCCAGCTTCTGGGTGCTCAACGTCGTATGCTTTACAGATTTCGTGTTTAACGTCTGCAGCTAGTGTGTAACCAACTTGGCCAATACCACCGTCTGCAACAGGAGTGTTACGCCAAGCGTTGTGGCTGAATTGTGAGTCAATTGAAACACCAATTACTTCAACACCGCGCTTGTTGAACTCAGCTAGACGTTTGTCAAAAGCGATTAGCTCTGAAGGACAAACGAAAGTGAAGTCTAGAGGGTAAAAGAAAACAACTGCTTTTTTACCTTTAGTTGCTTCAGCAAAGTTAAATGTATCAACGATTTCGCCGTTGCCTAATACTGCAGCTGCAGTGAAGTCTGGTGCCTGACGGCCTACTAAAACGCCCATGGGTTTCTCCAATGTGGTTATTGTTAATAAATTCTTGTGCACAGTATATATAGTTAAAATTTCATAAACCAAGGTGAATTTTCGATTAAACCTATCGAAATTATCAATATAGGTAATCCTTTGCTGTTATTTGCCAATAGCAGGATAATACAACGCTTAAAAATAGCACAAAAATAAACAAAAACACTTGCCAACAAGCTTAATGAGAACTATTATCACTTGCATTAACAATACGCTCAATTCTTAGGGTTATTAAAATGTACGTTTGCTTGTGCAAAGGCATCACAGATAAAGACATTCAAGATGTAGTAAATCAACATGGCGTTGGTAACTTACGTGAACTTAAGCAGCACCTGCCTGTTGGTTCTGAGTGTGGAAACTGTACCAAAGTTGCGCAAAGCGTTATTGATAGAATCATTATCGATGAGTCTTTATTTAGAGAAGTCAGTTAGTTACAAATAAGTAATCTAATTAATAATGATTCTCATTATTAACCCGCTGTTTTTATTAGATATTTTTGCAAATTCCTCGTTTTAATCTATAATAATCCTATACGCAATCAGTAGGATTTTTTTATGCAATCAAGTCGCACCATCCTTACCACCTTAAATGATATTCTTACGGTGGAACTTACTTCTATTAACCAATATTTTTTACATGCTCGTATGTACAAAAATTGGGGGTTTAGCAAACTCAATGATAAGTGCTACAAAAAATCGATTTTAGATATGAAGCAAGCTGACAAGTTAATAGAACGTATATTATTTTTAGAAGGCTTACCTAACCTACAAAAATTAGGCGCTCTATCTATTGGCGAACATACTGTTGAAATGATCAAATGTGATTCACAATTCCAATTAACGCAAATTGCGCAAATGCGCGCGGCAATTGCCGTTTGTGAAGAACAACAGGACTTCGTTTCAAGAGATCTACTCACTGAAATTTTAGAAGGTGAAGAAGAACACTTGGACTGGTTAGAGACTCAAGACTACCAAGTAGAAAATCTTGGTATAGAAAAATACTTACAAGCACAGTTATAAAAAGGTATCCATCATGAAAGGCAACAAAAATATAATCGACGCACTAAACGGTCTGTTGGCATATGAACTAGCAGCGATGGATCAGTACTTCATTCACTCTCGTATGTATGACGACTGGGGTTTCACTAAATTATTTGAGCGAATTGATCATGAGTTTGATGATGAAAAAGGTCACGCCTCACTTCTAATCGAGCGCATTCTTTTTTTAGAAGGCATCCCTGACATGGTGAATCGTGATGGTTTACATATTGGTAAAGATGTACCTGAAATGCTTGAAAGCGACCTTAGAGTTGAGTACGCGGTAGACGCAGCATTAAAAGAAGCAATGGCTTTATGTGAAAAAGAACAGGATTATGTTACTCGCAACATGCTTCAGGTTCTTATCGATGATACAGAAACTGATCACGCCCATTGGTTAGAGCAACAGTTAGGCTTGATTAAGAAGATTGGCCTACCTAACTACTTACAAGCACAAATGTAAGCAAGTAGCTTTATTAGTATTTAGTTTAAAACGAATCGCTACTAGCAGTGCTGAAATTAAATATTTACAAAAAGCAGAACATTTGTTCTGCTTTTTTTGTGTAAGCTGTTAGGTTAGTTATTCCAAATTAACAAAAGGAAGTTTAAATGGCCGATGAAAATAAACCAGTAAAATTAGAAGTGGGTATTGGTGTTGGTGTTGCAATAGGGGTCGCTGTTGGCGTTGCTACTGACAATGTAGGCTTGGGCATCGCGCTCGGCGTTGCTTTAGGTGCGGCTTACTCAATGAGCACTCAGCCCAAAACAGAAAATAGCTCACAAGATGTGGAAGATGATCGTAATGATAGTGATACCGGTGGCCAAAGCTAAATCTGACCAACGCAAACTTATCGCTAGTGAAATATATTACTAACTCAGATAGGCAGTCCAAACTGATTAGCCGTTTAATGCCAATGGCTTTTCTTTTTAAAGCTAACTTTCTAAATTAACCGTGCGTATGTTCTCTTTTTTTTGCATAATTAGGCGTTGTGATTAATTTAAAATTAGTATCTGAAATAGGATGTTTTAATGAAGAAAACCTGTGTAATTACCGGCGGCTCATCTGGTATTGGCCTCAGTTGCGTTGAAGCATTTTTGAACGACGGATACGACGTTTTTAATTTAGACCTGCTACCAAGTGAGTTTGGTCGCTTTTGTGAATGTGATATTACTGACTTAAATAAAGTACGAACCACAATAGCTGACATTGCAAAACAACAAAAAATTGATGTTCTAGTTTCTAATGCTGGCATTCACTTTTCTGGGACAATTGAAACCACCAGCGACAGTGACTTTAATCGAGTATTTGATATCAATGTAAAAGGGACTTATGCGGCGATACAAGCTGTGTTGCCAAGTATGAAAGAAAACCAATCAGGGTCAATCATCCTCATAGCATCTGATCAAGCATTAATCGCAAAACAAAACTCATTTGCCTATAACCTTAGTAAAGCCGCTTTAGCCTCAATGGCAAAAACCACCGCGCTTGATTATGCCAAATACAATATACGATCTAATGCATTATGTCCTGGAACTATTGAAACGCCTCTTTATCATAACGCCATTAACAGTTATGTTGCAAAATCAGGGGCCAATAAAGAAGAGGTTCACAAAGAAGAGCAGTCGCTTCAGCCTCTTGGTCGTCTAGGCCAACCTAAAGAGGTTGCCGATTTTGCGCTATTTTTAGCCAGTGATAAAGCATCTTTCATCACGGGAAGTTTACAGGTCATTGATGGCGGATATACAGCGCAATAGCTTATCTTGGCAGCCATTAATATGACTTATAAAATTATAGATCCGCACCTGCATTTTTTTAATTTAACGGATGGCGAATATCATTGGTTAAAATCTGTAAACCCGCCCTATTGGAGTGACAAACAGAACATCCATCGCAGCTTTTCTGAACAGGACTTAATATTGGCACCTGAGCTTACACTCATGGGATTTGTTCACATTGAAGCTGGATTCGACAATCGCCAACCGAGTCGTGAATTAGCGTGGTTAGAAAGCAGCTGTCGACTTTCCTTTAAAACAATTGCATCAACGAATTTAATGTTAAAAACGCATGAGTTTAAGAAGCAAATCGACGAGCTCATTGCTTATAACTCGCTTGTTGGTGTTCGCCACATATTGGATGCTGACGCCTTATCGATCCTTCAATCCAAAACAAGTTTTGCCAACTTGAGTTATCTTGAAGAGTGCGACCTTATTTTTGAGCTCCAAGCCGATTTGGCCGATAGTGAGACTGTTAATTTAATTGTTAAAATATTAGAGGACCTGCCACTGAAGTCATTAAATGTGGTGATCAACCATGCCGGTTTTCCGCCAGTTGAACAACACAGTGCGCACTTTACCAATTGGACAAACGGCATCAAAAAGTTAAGCCAAAACCCGAACGTATCGATAAAATGTTCTGGATGGGAAATGACTGACAGGCATTATTCGAATACGTTTATTGCAGAAGTAGTTGATACTGCAGTTCGTATATTTGGTTTCCATAGAGTTATGCTAGCAAGTAACTTTCCACTGTGCACATTCAGTAAATCTTATGAGGCCTTTTGGCTCGATATTGTTTCGACACTTAACAAATTAGACGTAACTGAACTACAAAAAAAAGCATTGCTTCACGACAACGCTTTTTCTATTTATTTTGACCGGTCTTAACCAAGCCAACAATGCCCAAAGGCATTTAAACTAAGTTAGCGCTAAGTTTCCTCATCGCTAAAAACGGCCTCTATTTGACACTTAAACAGTCGTGCCATTTTAAATGCCAATGGCAAGCTCGGATCAAATTTGCCTTTTTCGATTGCATTTACCGTTTGTCTAGACACATCTAGCTCTTTCGCTAAGTCGGCTTGCGTCCAATCGCGCTCAGCTCTCAGTACCTTTAGCCTATTTTTCATAGATATCGTTTCCGACTAATTAACATGCCAACCATGTAACTAATACCCATTACAAATAATAAGCCAGAGGCGTTAGGCTCAAAAGAAATCACTTTAACCGCTTCTAGCAACCCATACACGGCTCCGCAAACCATGGTGGTGCCAAGTGAAATAGCCATGGCTTCTAACATTATCCGTTGTTGCATTTCATCTAATCCCTCTAAATGCACTTTATTTGCCCAAATCATTTTAAAGCCAAACATAAGGTTAACGATAATCACGGCTGATGTTAGTGCTAAGTTATAGTCCCATATAAACTTTGGACCAAAGCTTACAAAAGCCAATGACAATAACCAAAGTCCCGTCCATTTGGCTAATAATTTTGTATTGGTTGCGGTCCTTGAATTTAAGTTGTCGCATAAATCATTTTTAGTCATCTTCTTGCCCTCAGTAAATATACAATTTTGAATACAGCTTACTTGTCATAATGACAAATCAACTTTACACACGTTCAAATAATAGACGCACAACAAAGTGATGTCAAACAAGTTTTACATTAAGATTACTAAACTTTACTTATCCAGTATTAAACCGAAATCACTAACATGGCTTCATTGAACGCTTCTGTATGATTGTCTCTGTAAAATATCGCTATATTAATAGCTTGCATTAGAGGTGTCGCCGAAATAGGTTTTGCGAAAACCAAAAGCTACTTTATGGTAAACTTTGATAAATAATTAAGTCGAATAAGTTACAAGACACCATAGATGCGCAAATCAGATAAAAAA
The DNA here is from genome assembly GCF_017948405.1 of Psychrosphaera aestuarii. Classification (NCBI taxonomy): domain Bacteria; kingdom Pseudomonadati; phylum Pseudomonadota; class Gammaproteobacteria; order Alteromonadales; family Pseudoalteromonadaceae; genus Psychrosphaera; species Psychrosphaera aestuarii. Next base: position 2,480,538 of record NZ_CP072844.1, read on the forward strand.
ATCGATAATGACATAAGAATTATCCTTACCTCTCTATGTGAGTCACTACTTGAGTCATTTGAAGGCTTTGAGTGGCTCACTCATAAGGCCGATTATAAGAATTTCCCAAACAGTTTACGTATTCTTGTTGTTTTTGATACAGACACACGTTTGCAGTCGATTATAAGCTCAAAAATAGAAACTCAGATCGTTAGCAGCATCTGTCGATATTTAGAAAATATTAATATTAAACTTAACGCTAAAAACAACAAGGCTAACAAAAAATCTGATCAGCAGATCGTATTTGACAGTGAGGAATCTTGTATACGTGAAAGCGGTGGTAACTGGTCTAAACGTCTTAACAATCTGCGATAAACCAAACCTTCCATTATTTCGTAATGATTACCAATAATCTTTGTCTGATCTTGCTGGTTTTAGCAGGAGGGCATTTTAACGGTCGATATTGGGTTATCAATGCGAGAAAAAATCAACATAGTTTGGTTCAAAAGAGATTTGCGCCTGTCAGATCATGAGCCGATAAAGCAGGCATTTAATTCAACTCTGCCTACGTTACTGATTTACAATTTTGAACCAATATTGCTAAATGACAACCATTACAACGAACGTCATTGGCGCTTTGTATATCAATCAATTCAAGATCTTAATCAACAACTAGTCCGTTTTAATGCCAAGGTTTATATATTTAGCCAAGATATGCTGTCTCTTTTAGACTCTCTCGTCACACAATTTGATATTAACTGCATATATAGTCACCAGGAGATCGGTTTAAATAACACTTACGAACGTGATAAGCAGGTTCAACAATGGTGTACTAACAAGCATATAACTTGGCGCGAATATCAAACAGGAGCCGTTGTAAGGGGCAAGAAAAATCGAAAGTCATGGAATAAACTATGGGAGCTCTACATGGATGCATTCCCAGCGACACCGGACTGGAAAGATGTAAATACTATAGAGCTGAATAACCATATCGAGCCCATTTTACCTGACAAATTTACTACTCCTAACGACTCGTTCCAGCAAGGCGGCCCAATGCAGGCTCGAAAAGTGTTAGAGTCGTTTCTGTCGAGTAGAGGTTCTAATTATCAAAAAAGTATTTCTAGTCCAAGTTTAAGTCAAACTGGTTGCTCACGACTATCTCCGTATCTTGCTTGGGGAAACATAAGTTTGCGACAGGTGTTTCAAGCGACAATTCGAAAAATGCAACAGCTAGAGCCCCATCAAAAAAGTTGGAAACGCCCCCTATCAGCATTTATTTCTAGGCTACATTGGCATTGTCACTTTATGCAAAAGTTTGAGAGTGAGTGTCGCATGGAGTTTTACCCTGTTAATTCTGGTTACAATCAGTTTCCGTATCGCTCCGATTCAAAAGCGATAGAACAACTTCAACATTGGCAAGACGGCAACACTGGTATTCCTATCATAGATGCATGTATGCGGTGTCTAAAGCATACTGGCTATATCAACTTTAGGATGCGCGCCATGTTAGTCAGTTTTGTAACCCATCACTTAAACATAAGTTGGCAACAGGCAAGTCTTCCCCTTGCTAATTATTTCTTGGATTTTGAGCCGGGGATTCATTACCCACAAATTCAAATGCAGGCATCGGTCACTGGTATAAATACAATTCGGCTTTATAACCCAATCAAACAATCTGAAGACAAAGATCCAAACGGCCACTTCATTCGACAATGGTGTCCTGAACTAAAAAACCTGCCGGATGAATATTTGCATCAACCTTGGACTCAGCCGCCACTAGAAGCTATCTTTAACGATTTTCAACTAGGTCGCGATTATCCAGAGCCTATTGTTAACTTAGAGGAAGCAAGTAAATCGGCAAGAGAGCGTTTGTGGGAATTTAGAGACAGATCTGACGTCCAACGAGCGATTCCATCGATACTGAGAAAACATGTCTCATAAAAAGCTAAATCTTCCGTTTAAAATTTGTCCCGTCTGCAACCGCCCTTTTAACTGGCGGAAAAAATGGGAAAAAGAATGGCATAACGTGATCTATTGCTCAAAACGTTGTAGAAGCACAAAGTCAAAAACAACGTTAAATACCTAAATATAAAAGCTCATTAAAAGGAAACAAAGCTTGGTTAAAAAGGCTTAAAATGTATTTAGTCGCGACAAAATTGAATTTTATTCATCTCACAAAAAAGTCGCATTATAAAATGCGACTTTTTGCTGTAATTGTCTTTTAAAACTATTAAGAGGTGTTATTTAACCGTCACATTAGGCGAACGTTTAACAACGTCATCATTCAGTTCAATACCAATTCCCGGAGTATCAGGCGCTTGGAAAAAACCATCTACAGGTTGTGGGTCTTGAATACAAAGTTCACGGTTCCACGACTTGATTGCATAAGTATGATGCTCATGAATTAAGAAGTTTGGAATCGCGGTTTCTAAATGTAATGAAGCCGCTGTTGCTACTGGGCCACCACAAACGTGTGCTTGAACTCGAATGTCATAAACATCGGCATAGTCACAGACTTTTTTCGCTTCCGTGAAACCACCACATAAGCCAACATCTGGTTGCAATACGTCAATGCTTTGGTCTTCAAAGTACGGACGCACATCCCAGCGATGATATAAGCGTTCGCCACCAGCAATTGGCACCTTTACATTATCAGAAACTTTTTTGTGAACCGCTGAATTTAAATAATTCACAGGCTCTTCATACATCATACAGCCCACTTCTTCGACTATCGCGCCCATTTGTATTGCAGACGCCGCGCCCATAAGTGAATGTGATTCAAAGATAATATCAACATCTTCGCCAACGGCATTTCTAATGGCACGTAAACGATCGCCAAATAAACGCATTTGCGGTTTAGTGAATAACTTAGTTCTATCAAACGACGAGCCGCCATCTGCATCATAAACAATTGGGTCAACTTTCACTGCGTCATAACCTTCAGCAACGGCTTTTAAGGCTGCTTCTGCGTACTCTTCTGGCTGAATAAGCTTGGTGATATCTTTGTCCCAGTCAAATTGTAATTGGCTAGCGTAAGTTCTTAACTTGTCGTTAGTTTTACCGCCTAACAATTGATAAACAGGTACACCAAAGGCTTTCCCTTTGATATCCCACAGTGCCGTATCAATTGCACTCATTGCAGAGTATAAAACTGGTCCGCCACCTAAGCCCCAAAAGCTTTCGCGCAGCATACGACTCCACAACAGTTCAGTATTAAACGGATTAAAACCAATTAAAACCGCTTCAGCGATTTCTTTAATCATTGCAGCCGCAGCACTGTGTCCCCAGTCGTAGGCTAAACCAGCTTCACCAACACCAGTAATACCTTCGTCAGTGTGAATACGAACAAAAACAGGGTTCCAAGGAGGGCGTTCTGGGCAGTGAATATCAAATATTTCTACGTGGGTGATTTTCATTTTTGTCTCTTTTAATTAGGTTCTTTATTGTTTTTGTTCGTGACAATTGGTCACGCTTTCAAATTAAATGTCGGTCTTTACTACCAGGCTTTACTTATTCTTTTTACATATCAAAGTCAGGATACGCTCGCTTAACTTTTCGCATCATGGCTGGCCATGCTTTTTGGCCACCGGTTTGACCTGAATGGACTATATTCGCTTGTGCTTTTATGCCATCAACTATGCTTTGATCCACCATAAACGCAGCTTGACCCGTTGCTTGAACTTGCAACTGAATCTCACAAGCACGAGTTAAATCGTACATATGCATAAAGGCATCACCAATGGTTTTACCTAGTGTAATTGCACCATGGTTTTTAAGCAGGAAAAAATTAGCATTACCTAAGTCATCTTTTAAACGTTGCTTTTCATCTTCGTTAACTGCCAAGCCTTCATAATCATGGTAGGCCAACGACGCTAGGGCAAACATAGAATATTGACTTAACGGCAATAAACCTTCTTCTAAACTTGCAACTGCAACAGTTTCATTGGTATGAACGTGCAATGTACATTGGTCTTCATGCCTTGCTTCATGTAATGCGCTATGAATAGTGAAGCCTGCTGGGTTAATGGTAAATGGACAGTTTTCCTGAACAATATTGCCTTCAATATCTATTTTTACCAAGTTCGACGCAGTGATTTCATCAAAGGTTAAACCAAAAGCATTTAATAAAAAGTGATCAGTACCCGGAATACGAGCTGATATATGAGAATGGATTAAATCGTCCCAGCCATGCATCACCATTAATCGATAACATGCGGCGAGTTCAACACGAGTTTGCCACTCTTGTTCTGACACTTGGCCTTTTAAACTTAACGTTGGCAATTCGTACATAGATATTCCTTTCAACTCCGCTCTAACAATTCTGACTTGGCTGGCAGTATATCGAAATTAAAGATCCAGCCTTAATAACGGTTAATAATAATATATAGCGTGAAACTTTTATATCTTTGAATTTGATTCACATTAAAACAACCACTCATGCGCTTACTTTCACCTCTAATTTCATTTTTTCTTTATCTCTAATTTCACTTTGCTTCTGCAAGCACCTTCCCCGCACCTTACCCTAATCGATATTTGTTTTATGTTTATCATAAAATTTAATTTGACTAACATAAAACAAAACTCTATTGTTAGTCACATGAACATACGAATTAATTTAGATATAGAACTCGCGAAACAGAAAATGTCATTGACTGAGCTATCGCAGAAAATCGGTATCTCGATGACTAACCTGTCTTTACTAAAAAACGGCAAAGTTAAAGCGATTCGATTTAGTACATTAGAAGCAATATGCCAGGCGTTAAATTGTCAGCCAGGTGATATTTTGGTGTATGAAGTTAAAGAGTCGGAACTGATATAACACTGGAGATCAAAATGAACAGTCAATACATGAAACCCGCTATCGCAACATTAATGCTGGCGCTAATATTTCCAATTTATTGGAGTACTGCGTTTTATTCAGCTAGTTTTAACAACGATATTTTTGCATTCATAAAAGCAGATATGATGACACTCAGCCTCACTGATTTAATGTTTGTGACAATGGGGGCATTAGAAGTCTACGTATATCTAAGTCTGGCCAAAGCATTAAAGTCTCAACTTACGTCTCGCTTCGCACCTATTCTGCTTGTTGTGATGGCCATTGCCAGTGGTTTATTCCATGGAACGGTTTTATTTGATATTACGCTTTCAATGACAAATGGTGTTTTTTCAAATTCACTAACGGATAACATAGTCGCAACTGGTCTATTTTTAGGTGTGTGTGCGCTGGTTTTATTAGCTTTTGCCACGTTTATTTGCAGTATAGTGATTCTGGTGAACCATCAACAAATTAGTAGCATGTTAAAAGTGTTTGCCGCATTGCTGTTAGTGGTAAGCGTTTTACAAGTGACGGTTATCTTTTCTGCCTTTAACTTACTCTTGTTTCCATTCACTTTAGCTTTGCTCGCGTTATACTTTGTGAAAGAACCAGACACTTTGGAAGTTGTTTAACAGAAAGTTGTTTAATTGGAAGTTGTTTAATTGGAAGTTGTTTTAAATACCCTATGACCCTAAATAAAACCGCGATATTTACCGAGCTCTTTATTCAATTAGAGAAGTCCTTTCTTGCAGCCACCGATGCTGCAGAAGGGGCGCGCCAATTAGCCACTCATGAACAAAGTAAACCAGAAACGCAATACGACACCGTAGGATTAGAAGCCTCTTACTTAGCGCATGGTCACTCACAACGAGCTGCAGACTTAGCCAATGCCATAGAGAATTGGAAAGTTTTACAACACAAAGTATTCAGTAATGAGTCTACTATTGACGCGGGGGCTTTAGTTGAGATCCTTGACTCAAATGAGGTGTCTACAATGTTTTTAATCGGCAATTATTCTGGTGGTTTAAAAATTGAGGTATCAAACGAAATCATTACCGTTATCACCTTATCGTCACCCCTAGGCGGAGCTATGAAAACTAAACAAGTCGGTGATGAGTTTCGACACCCAGTTAACGCCAAGAATATTTTGGAAATAACTCACCTAGTCTAGCTTAAAGACCCAACAGCAATCAGAATTGTCTACAATCAAAACAAAAAAACGGAGCACTAGGCTCCGCTTTTCCGCAAATACTTGTAAATCTAAAGCCAACGTAAGAACGCGGATTTAAACATTTTTATATTTACATTTTTTCCATTGTCTCAATGCCTAATAAATCTAGACCTTGTTTCATTGTGCGAGACACCAACAAACTCAATGCTAAACGGCTTTGTTTTGTTTCTTCAGGAACGCCCTCTTTTAACATAGGACAGGCTTCGTAGAATGTCATGAACAAGCTAGCTAGCTCATAAAGGTAAGTACATAACACATGAGGCGTTAAGTTTTGGCTAACCGCATTCATAACTTCAACAAACTGCAATAGCTTCATTGCTAACGCTTTTTCTTGAGCTTCTGTGATAACCACGTCCGCTGCAAAGTCTTCGGTATTAATACCCGCTTTACGGAAAATACTTTGTATACGCGCAAATGCGTATTGTAAGTAAGGGGCCGTATCGCCTTCAAAGCTCAGCATGGTATCCCAATCAAAAATATAATCCGTTGTACGGTTTTTGCTTAAGTCTGCATATTTAATGGCACCAATACCTACTTTACGAGCAATCTCTTTTTGCTCTTCCGCTGACAACTCACTATTACGTTCTGCTAAAAGCTTACCAGCGCGCTCAACGGCTTCATCCAACAAATCGGCCAGTTTTACAGTGCCACCCGTACGAGTTTTAAATGGTTTACCATCTTTACCTAACATCATGCCAAAAGGACCATGCTCATAGGTCGTTTCTTCACGTAACAGCCCACCTTTGCGGCCTACAATTTCAGCTTGCTTAAAGTGGAAGGCTTGACGAGCATCGGTGAAGATAATGATTCGATCAGCATCTAAATCAAATGAGCGATATTTCATGGCTGCTAAATCCGTGGTGGAATATAAGTACCCGCCACCTGATTTCTCAACAATATAAACCGCCGGTTCACCGTCTTTGTTCGCTAACTCTTCAATGAATACAACTTGTGCACCTTGGTCTTCAACTACTATGCCCTGCTCTTTTAAGTCAGCAACCACACCCGGTAACATTGGGTTATAAGCACTTTCACCCATAATGTCATCATTTGTAAGCTTAACGTTCAGCTTCTCGTAGACTTCTTCTGAGTGTTGAATAGACACTTCAATAAACTGCTGCCATAACGCTTTACACTCAGCGTCGCCGCCTTGCAGCTTAACAACATATTCACGAGCACGGTCAGCAAACCCTTCTTCGTCATCAAAACGAACTTTTGCTTCGCGATAAAAGTCTTCTAAGTCTGACAGTGCCGTTGTTGCAACTTCAGATGCTTGCAACTTGTCTTGTAGATGTGCGATTAGCATACCGAACTGTGTTCCCCAATCACCCATATGGTTTTGGCGGATCACATCGTGACCTAAAAACTCAATAACACGAGCAACGGCATCACCTATAATTGTTGAACGAAGGTGGCCAACATGCATTTCTTTCGCTAGGTTTGGTGATGACAAGTCGACAACCACTTTTTTAGCCAATTCTTTTTCAATGGCTAAACGAGGATCAGCCAGTGCTGTTTCAACTTGTGCGGCTAACCACTCTGGACGAAGCTTTACATTAATGAAACCAGGGCCAGCTATTTCCAAGCTTTCAGCCATGTCATCTAGATTTACTTGCTCAACAATCGTCTCTGCAATATCACGAGGCTTTTGCTTTAGAATTTTAGCCAGGGCCATTGCCCCGTTAAATTGATATTCACCAAATTCAGGTCGAGTACTGCGAGCCAAAGGTGCTGGTGCGCCTTCTGCGCCTTCAATGTTGCTTAATGCTTGTTTAAATCTGTCTTGAACTAATTGAAATACATTCATTTTCTTTAGTGCCTAATTAGTGTTCACGAGTTTCTAAGAAACGTACATCTGGGTAGCGTTCCATTGATAAATTTAGGTTTACTCTTGTTGGAGCAATGTACGACAAGCTATCGCCGCCATCCAGCGCAAGGTTTGAGGCGCATTTGCGTCGAAATTCGTCGAGCTTTTTCTCATCGTCACACTCTATCCAGCGCGCCGTTGCAACGTTCACGTTTTCATAGATCGCTTCAACGTTGTATTCAGACTTAAGGCGTTGAACAACAACATCAAACTGAAGAACACCTACCGCGCCCACAATCAAGTCGTTGTTTTCTAGTGGACGGAATACCTGTACGGCACCTTCTTCTGATAATTGAATAAGGCCTTTTAATAATTGCTTTTGCTTCAAAGGATCTTTAAGACGAATACGACGGAATAATTCAGGCGCGAAGTTCGGAATGCCGCTGAACTTAAATGATTCGCCGTGAGTAAAGGTATCACCAATTTTGATCGTGCCGTGGTTATGCAAACCAATGATGTCACCTGGCCATGCTTCTTCAACTTGCGCACGGTCACCGGCAACAAAAGTCAGTGCGTCAGAAATTCGAACATCTTTACCAAGACGAACGTGCTTCATTTTCATGCCTTTTTCATATTTACCCGATACGATTCGCATAAACGCAACTCTGTCACGATGTTTAGGGTCCATATTGGCTTGGATTTTAAATACAAAACCACTGAAACCTTCTTCATCTGCCGAAACAGCTCGTTCATTGGTTTCACGAGGCATAGGCGTTGGAGCCCATTCCGTTAAACCGTCTAGCATGTGATCTACACCAAAGTTACCTAAAGCCGTACCAAAAAATACTGGTGTTAATTCGCCCGCTAAAAACATTTCATGGTCAAATTCGTGTGAAGCACCAACGACTAACTCTAACTCTTCACGAAGTTGCTCAGCTAAATCTTCGCCAATTGCAACGTCAACTTCAGGATTATCAATTCCTTTTACCGTGCGAACTTCTTGGATTGTGTGACCTTGGCCTGTGGCATATAAAATAACTTCATCACGTAGAATGTGGTAAACACCTTTGAACAATTTACCGCAACCAATTGGCCATGTAATAGGCGCACATGCAATTTTTAATTCAGATTCAACTTCATCCATGACTTCCATTGGATCACGTATATCGCGGTCTAATTTGTTCATGAACGTTATGATTGGTGTATCACGAAGTCGCGTTACTTCCATTAGCTTACGTGTTCGATCTTCAACACCTTTAGCCGTATCAATAACCATTAAGCATGAATCAACCGCAGTTAAAGTACGGTACGTATCTTCAGAGAAGTCTTCGTGCCCAGGAGTATCAAGTAGATTGACCAAACAATCGTTATATGGGAACTGCATAACCGACGTTGTAATTGAAATACCACGGTCTTTTTCCATTTCCATCCAGTCAGACTTTGCATGCTGGTTTGAACCACGACCTTTAACCGTACCAGCTGTTTGAAGATGTTGTCCGAACAACAATACCTTTTCGGTGATGGTTGTTTTACCGGCATCCGGGTGCGAGATGATCGCGAATGTGCGTCGAATGTCGACTTGCTGTTGTTGCGCAGACATGCAAATTACCTGTTTTTAAATGGATCGAAAAAGAGAATAAAATTTTAGCCGCGCATTATAGCCGAATTACGATTAAAAGTAAGGCGAAGAGTGCCCATAACTTCGATTTTTATGGCGTTAGTTTTCGCTTTGTAAAAAGCCGTGTATCATCTAGCCTTTGGTCAAATAACTTATAGAGCAATACGTTTGAAACTCACTTTTTTGATTACTATTTTTTTAAGTTCCTTTTTGCTATTTGCTGTTCAACCAATGTATGCAAAATTGCTGTTACCTAATTTAGGTGGTGGTAGTAGTGTTTGGACCGCATGTTTGTTATTTTTTCAAACCATATTGCTAGCTGGGTATTTATACTCATTCTTAATCAGTAAGCTTAAGTCTACTGCTCTCCAAGCCAAAGCACACGCCATTTTTGTGTTGATTGCAGCAACGCTTATGCCAATATCAAATGAGTGGTCTCAATCAGCATTTATTGAACTCCAATCACCGTTTTGGAACATTTTTTCGTTACTCTTTTTTAGCATCGGCATTCCCTATTTTGTCTTGTCAGCAACCGCACCATTGATACAACATTGGTTCGGCCAAACTGAATATAAGTCACAGACCTACAAGCTATATTCAGTTTCTAACATTGCCGCTTTACTCGCTTTATTTAGCTATCCATTTTTAATTGAATATCAACTCACGTTAAACCAACAAACAGCCTACTGGTCAATTGCTTACCTTGCGTTCACTGTTGTTATCAGCATGAGCATTTTTACCGTCTACAAGCAGAGTAAAATATCGTTGAGTAATGTTCATAGTGATTTGAACAACCGGGATGAACCAGCAGGCACGGGACAGCAACAAAAGGTAGAATCACAAAGCGCTGGATACTTAACGATGGTCACTTGGTTTTTATTGTCCGCGACCGGCGTTATATTATTAGTGGCTACCACTAGTAAAATGACACAAAACATTCCGCCAATTCCATTTCTATGGATTATGCCTCTGGCCCTTTATTTGTTAACTTTTATATTAACTTTCCACGATGAACGGATTTACGTTAGATGGTATTGGCTTGTTACCTTCGCCGTGTGTTCACTCATTGCATTACTGTTATTTTTTATCGGCACCCATTTTGGCGTTATTTCTCAGATTGTGTTGTATTTAATAGCAATGTTTGTTGCTACTATGATTTGTCACGGTGAGCTTGTTAAAACAAAACCTCAGACTAATCAACTTACCTTGTTTTACCTTATTTTATCTGCCGGTGGATGCGCGGGAAGTATATTTGCATCTATTATTGCTACCGAAATTTTCAGCTTATATTACGAGTTTATTGTTGGGTTTGCGGCCGTTTTTGCGTTTACCGCGTTATCAATTTTTGCAAACAAAATGAATCACTCTAATGACGGAAAAGTCGCTGTAGCCAGTCTATTTGGTTTAGGCATTTTCACCGCCTTTTTCTTATTTTTAAATAGTCAATTTAATCAATTTAATGTTTACGAGACTCGCAGCTTTTACGGCACATTAGCGGTCAAAGACTTAACACTTTTAAAACAACCTGAACGAAGATTAGTTGATGGATATACATCGCATGGTGCTCAAAGGCTGACCACTGAAGCAGACAACCGTCATTTAGAGCCACTTAGTTATTATCGACCAGACTCTGGTATTGGTTTGCTGTTACAAACACCGTATTTTAAAAGCAAACCAAATAATGTAGGTTTAATTGGGTTAGGGGTTGGTGCATTAGCTTATTATGGCCAACCTAACGACACCTACACTTTTTACGAACTCAACCCTGATGTTGCTGATGTTGCATTGCGTTATTTCGACTATTTAAATTCGTCTAAAGCCAGCACGGCGATTAAGTTGGGTGATGCCAGAATAACGTTAGAGCAAGAAATGACAATGGATGATCGGCAAGCCTTCGACTTACTGGTTGTGGATGCATTTTCAAGTGACTCAATTCCAGTGCATCTATTAACGAAGGAAGCTATTGATTTATATCGGCACCATTTGTCTGAACAAGGCCTTTTAGCATTTCACATATCAAACAGCTATTTAGACTTAAAGCCAGTAATGCGAAGTATTGCAGCACAACTATCGATGACAGCACTATATTTTAGAGCGGAGTCTGAGCAAAGCGATATTCACACGACTGAATGGGTAATATTCACTAATGACCCAGGCTATTTAAAAGATCGTCGTATTAACAACGCCGCATCGCTAGAACTTATGCAGCCTGGTATCAGTGTGTCTTGGACCGATGATTTCTCAAGTTTGTTGTCTGTAATGAAGTGGTAATTTAGGATTATTAGCGGCTGACGGCTACAGTACTTTTTTCATCGACAAGGCATGCTCTTTTTCAGAGCTATTGGGCACAGAGTAATAGTTTTTTCTAAGACTCTGTGTTTCAAAGCCCAAAGACTGATAAAGTGCCACTGCTGGCAGGTTTGACTCTCGAACCTCTAACCATATTTCTTCGGCGTTTATACTATTTGCATGTTCAAATAAGTTTGCCATTAATGTTCGGCTGTGCCCCTGCCCTTGGTAGTCTTCTGAAATACAAATGTTTTCCAACGACACTTCTCCAGCAACGTGATCAGAAAAGTAATATCCTATTAATTGATACTGCTTTTTTTCTACTTTAAATAGCCCTACATTGTGACTTCTTGGGCCAAAGCTCTGATTCACGATTCGTTCGGTCCAGGGCGCCAAATGGGCCTTCAATTCAATTTCCATTATCTCTGCGATATGCGAGTGGTTAAGGGGTTCTAGGCGGGTTTTCATTATGAGGCTGACGTTGCTTTAACAATTTCTTGTAGCTTATCCCAAATTTGTTTTTTATGAGCTATTGATAGCTTTTCAAATGGGGCCGTTATTAGTTGTGTTTTAGTCGCTATCACTCTTGTTGTTCTGGCCTCAACCAACCATACAAAATGCTCAGTTAACTGAATTTTGTTGCCATCGACTTTTAAGGCAGGAAATAGCACCTTTAAGTCATTTAATAACGCCTGAGGCAATTCAATATGGCTAGTAGTTTCACTTACTTCTATAGAGGCAAAATCATGCTTGGGCGACTTTTCAGGCTCTGTTTTTAAAAACTGGATGCCCAGCTTTTTTAAGCAGTCTATTTGGTGAGTTGTAAACACTGGCAAACCGATATTGAAATAAAAACTGATGATATCGAATTATGCTGATTTCAACCAATTATTTTTGTCTCCAAATCTCAGATACAAAAAAACCGCTTCAGTGAGCGGCCTATTGTTTACTTTGACTTGGCAGGGGCGGAGGGACTCGAACCCCCAACCATCGGTTTTGGAGACCGCTGTTCTACCAATTGGAACTACGCCCCTGCATCAAAGTCCGGCAATTATACTGTGCCTTTGATTAAGGTAAAGAGGATTTTTGAATTAATTTGAGGATTCCCGCCTGTTCGGACATTTAATGAACAAAGTCTGGACCTAAACGCCATTTAATTTAAAACTGAGTGAGTTATAATTCTTTTGCCTTTAATTATTTAAAAAGTCTCTACATGAATGACCAACCAAAATTTAGCTGCCCTATTTGTTCAGCAGACTTAGTCAAAACAGATAAAACGCTAAAATGCGCATCGAATCATAGTTTCGATTATGCAAAAGAAGGTTACGTCAACTTGTTGCCTGTGCAGCTTAAGAAGTCACTTAATCCAGGTGATGATTTGAATATGGTTATTGCTCGTCGCGAATTTTTGCAACTTGGCCATTATGAATTTATGCGTAACAAACTTATTGAGCTTGTTACCGAAAATGCCCCACAACTGATCGTTGACCTCGGGTGCGGGGAAGGTTATTACACCAGCGAAATTAAAGCGCAGCAAAAAGCGACTTCAGTTTATGGGATTGATATTTCTAAATCAGCCGTAAAATATGCCGCCAAACGAAATAAAGAGGTGCATTATGCAGTTGCAACAAATGCCCATTTACCCTTTTCTGACAAATCTGTAGATCTTATTGTTAACGTTTTCGCCCCTTTAATTGGAAAAGAGTGCCAGCGAATTTTAGATAACAATGGAAAGATTTTAGCGGTTTCACCGGGCCCAAGCCATTTATTGGAAATAAAACAGGTTATTTACCCAACAGCCGAGTTACATGAAGCCCCTCGCCCACCGGAGTTTTTTGAAAATAGTGCCAGTTGGAATGTTAAAAACACTATTACTATTAGTAGCTCTGAGCAACTAAATAACTTACTTACCATGACTCCGTTTGGCTGGAAAACCAGTGAGGAAAGTTTACAGAAACTACAAGCGTTATTACCGCTAACTGTTACACTGGATTTCATTATTTCACAATATATACCAAACGCTTCTCTTAACTGATCGGTTAACGTTGGCAAGGCGTAAAACGGATTAGTTTAATTATAAGGAAAAGTAACATGTTACAAAGACTCGTAAACACAATAACACTCGCTGCAACATTGATATTTAGCGCCTCTTCCCTGGCATCATTAAAAGTCGGTGATCAAGCGCCTGATTTCACCATGCAAGGTAGTGACGGCAAAACTTACTCATTATCAGATTACAAAGGTAAACAAAACGTGGTACTAGCTTGGTTCCCGAAAGCCTTTACATCTGGCTGTACAATTGAATGTAAATCACTAGCTGAAAATGGTCATTTATTAAAGAACTTCAACGCACAGTATTTCATGGCAAGTACCGATGATGTTTCTGATAACAAAAGATTTGCGCAAGAAACAAAAGCCGACTTCCCATTACTAAGCGATCCAAAAGGTGAAGTTGCAGAAGCGTATGATGTCAGTTTTATGGGTTACGCAAAACGTCACACTTTTTACATAGACAAAACGGGTAAAATCGTGATGATAGATAAAAATGTTCGCCCTGCTAGCTCAGCGGAAGATATGGCGAAGTATATGAAAATGCTAAGTTTTGAGGCAGTTAGTGACTAAACAGCCCCAACATACATGCCCATTGTGCGACCACCTCGAGGTCGCACACTTCTATAAAGACAAACGCCGAGATTATTTTCAATGCCAACAATGTAAGTTGGTATTTGTGCCGAAACCCTTTCACTTAAATTCTGAAAATGAAAAAGCAGAATATGATAAGCACGATAACCAACTTGAAGACATAGGCTATTTAGGCTTTTTGAGTCGGGTTGCGAAACCTGTAATTACGAAACTTAGCAACGCTGATATCGCCGAATGTTTTGCTAATAATAATCGAACGACTAATGATTTTTATAATAGCCTCGCTGAGATTGAAGGCTTAGATTTTGGCTGTGGACCGGGACCAGCTCTGGCTACGGAGCTATCAAGACTTGGTTTTAAAATGTCCCTTTATGATATTTATTACCACGACGACAAATCTAATTTAAATCGACAATATGATTTTGTTACTTGTACTGAAGTCGTTGAACACTTTAATGAGCCAGCAACCGGCATTACACTGCTTTATAATCTAGTTAAACCCGGCGGTATGCTGGCAATAATGACAAAGCTAGTAATAAGTCAGCAACGCTTTAAGCATTGGCATTATAAAAATGATCCGACACACATCAGCTTTTTTAGCGAAGATACCTTTTCTTACATCGCGCAACATTACAATTTAGAACTTGAGTTCAAAGATCAAGACGTCATATTATTAAAAAAGCCCGCATAACGGGCTTCTTGTTATAAAAACAAATTTAGTCCCAATGACCGTTTATTCGTCGCTAAATAATCACCGTGGCAAAATAAGCCAGTACATAAGCTAATACGCCATAGAAAACATATAAGCCCCAAGATAACCGGTTACTTCCCGTCTCACCCTTTAATGTCGCAACAGTAGCGACACATTGTAGTGCAACCACATAAAAGATTAACAGGCCGATTCCAGTGCCAAGTGGTAAACCATCATTCATTATGTTTTGTGCAAGCCCGGCAATGTTTTCATCGGCACCTTCCATACCATAAAGGGTGCCTAACGCGCCTACAAAAACTTCTCGAGCTAAAAATGACATCAGTATCGCTACGCCATAACGCCAATCTAGACCTAATGGTGAGAATAAAGGTTCAATAAAGTGGCCAATCGTCCCTAACCAAGAGCTTTGTAAATCTGAGTT
Source organism: Psychrosphaera aestuarii (assembly GCF_017948405.1). Classification (NCBI taxonomy): domain Bacteria; kingdom Pseudomonadati; phylum Pseudomonadota; class Gammaproteobacteria; order Alteromonadales; family Pseudoalteromonadaceae; genus Psychrosphaera; species Psychrosphaera aestuarii. Next base: position 2,496,057 of record NZ_CP072844.1, read on the forward strand.
TAAAGGAAAATAACCAAGCGTCCAGATCACAACGGCAACCATAAAAATAACTGGGGCTGCTCGACGAATAAATTGAACACCGCTATTAATAACCCTGTGCGCTAAAGGTTTCCAATGTGGCAATCGATAACTCGGCAACTCCAAAATAAATGGCATTTCCGTTTGTTCTTGTTCTGTTAGTTTTGAACGGCTTAACAAAGCGCTAACAATGAGTGCGGTAACAATACCAAACATGTATAAGCCAAAAAACGTAACACCCTGAAGGTTAAATACACCTAGCAAATAACGATCAGATGGTATAAATGCGGCGATTAATAGTGCATACACTGGCAAACGAGCTGAACATGACATTAAGGGAATGGTCATCATGGTGATCAAACGTTTACGAGGTGACTCAATCGTGCGTGCGGCCATAATTGCAGGGATTGCACATGCATGACCAGACAAATAAGGAATAAAACTTCGACCTGACAAACCAAAAAAGCTTAAAGGTTTATGACAAATCAGCGCCGCTCTTGCTAGATACCCACTGTCTTCTAGAATACCAATAATAAAAGTAAGAACCATGATTTGTGGAACAAATACCAAGAAAGAGCCTACACCACCAAAAATAGCATCATTTAAAAAGTCACTAACTATGCCATTTCCAGTTAAACCAGTAACAAATTGAGCCAGTACTCCAATCCCCTCCTCAACACTATCCATCAATGGACTTGCCCAAGTGAAAATACTTTGAAACAGTAAAAACATAATTGTTAAGAAGGCAACTGAACCAAATAAACTATTTAATAAAAAGCTATCGACTCTATTCTGGTTTCGAAGAACGACATCTTTTTTAATCGCATATTTTTTTGCTAGGTAGCGGCTAAAAGCGACCACACCTTTTGTATCGTTACCGTATTTTGCCGTCGTCACTGATTTGAAAGCGCAACTTCTTTTATAATCCTCTGAAAGTAAAGCTTCTTTAAACTCCGAAATACCGTCCAGTGAACGAGCAGACAACGCATATACAGGTGCGCCTAAATCATCTGCAAGCGCATTTAAATCTATTTCATGACCAAACCGTTTTAATTCATCAATAAAATTTAAAACAAAGATAATGGGCTTATTTGATTGATTAGCTAACTGCTGAGCCTGCAAAGCGAATACTAAACTACGTTCAAGCCTAGTGGCATCTAGTACACAAACAACAACATCGGTATCCGCTTGTTTTACTCTTTGAGTTAATTGCTCAACAGCAACGTGTTCGTCTTTAGAGAGACTATTAATGGAATAAGTGCCTGGAAAATCGACTATCTCGAACTGCGCCATCGTGCCTGTTTTAATTTCTACGGTAACACCAGGATAATTTGCCACCTTTTGTCTCAAGCCTGTTAATTGATTGAATAACAGACTTTTTCCACAATTGGGTTTGCCAACCAGTAAAATTTTTTTCATGGCTTAATTTTCAATGCCTTCTATAAAAACTTGTTCAGCAATAGATTGCTCTAATGAGTAGACAGAATCACCCAACTCTATAACAACTGGGCCCGACAATGGTGTTCGGCGTAGGCACTTTACGAATTGATTTGTTTCAAAACCCATTTCTATTAAACGATTACTAATAGGTCCTGACATTTGATCACAAAGGTGAGAAATTCGAGCTTCTTTGTACTTGGCTAGGTCCCACAACGTCATTTTAAGTCTCGTTTAGTGATTAATTTAGTGTTGAAGTATACGACGTTAAAATAAACTTTTAAATGATAATGATTATTATTTAACAATCATTGGAGCAAAAAAAAGCACCTAATATAGGTGCTTACCGAATACTTGAAGATTATCGCTTACGTGATTTACGTTTCTGTTGTTCTAACTCTTCTTCCAGCTCATACGGTTCAATAACGATGCCATCTTCATCAGGCAATGGAAAAGCGACAACTAACAGTTCATCATCTTCCAAGCCTCGTGTCCATTTAGCCTGCCAATCTTTTAAACTAATCGATTTAGCTTCAAAGCCTTGCCAATCACCAGTGGCCCACTCAGCTGCAAACTCTTCGTGAGGCCATACAGGAATGCAATCTTCATCGTCTGTGGTCAGCATAACCGCGCCATGCTCGTCTGTTAAAATCCATACTTCTTGTTGTTCTAACATCTGCGTTAACAAATATTTTAATCGCTTATCTTGGTCCCAACTTTTAATTTCAACAAATCGGCTTGAGTCAATTTTACTGTGTGTCATACATCACCTTTTTATGTTCTGATGCATAGTGTAAATCATTTCTTTAGCTTACCTGAGCAAAAACTTGCCCCTTAGTGAAATTAACGAAGACTTTATTAATTAACCAAAAGTGTAACGCTAACAATAAATGAAACACTGCCATACTTAAGTCACTACTTATATGAAGCTGAGTACTGGCGGGAACCAACACTAATGCTACAATTGCCCCATAAACTAAAGCTTTCTCTTTGGTAATTAGGGAAAATAATAAGAAACCCAATATTACTGCAACGTCCGACAGAAGATTAGCGGCTTGGATATCGAAAATAATAGCTAATACATTAAAGGCTAGTATTGCCACCATCGCCGATTTTGCAAGTTTTATGACTTTGAATGGGCTTATCGAAAAATTGATACTGAGTTCCTCTAAGTCTTTATAATTCCGATTAAGCACTTGAGATAACATGACAACAGGCAAACTAAATACATAAACCACCATGGCTAACTTAGCGCTAATTAAAGACAACAAGTCATGAATACTAATTAATTGTTCTACACCTGCGAACCTAGCTGCGCCAAATGATGCAGTCACAACGATAAACAATAACGCTATCGTAAGGTAGTTTCTAAAAGGGGAATCAAATTTACTTGTTTTATTGATGCTAATAATAAACATTAATAACGACGCGATTAAAACAAGCTCACCCAACGTATCCAAATAACTCATATATTTCTCCCTGAACTATGCATAGCGCCCCTTCTATGGGGCGATAGATTTTTTCATATCAAAAAAAGCAAGCTTCTAAAATTCCATCCCGAACTCAATACCAAACATTCTCGGCAAACCAGGCGTTGCGATTGGAGAGCCCAGCGCCATTGCCTGCCCACCGGTTTGGAGTAAATATTTTTCATCCAGTGCGTTACTGATAAACAAAGCTGCATAAATTGGATGATTATCGCTTTGCCAGCTAACACGGGCATTTACTAAAGAGTATCCTTCAATGTGATTGTCTGCATTCAGACCAGTCACAGTGCCTGGTTCAAATGGCATTATCGCTAGAGTTGGGCCTTCTACGCCTTGGGTTCTATCGCCTGTGAAGGCATAGCTGACATGGGCATTAAACTGTCCATTAAGTCCTTCAAAATAATAGTCTAAACGAAGGTTACCTTGATTTTCCGGCATCCCAGAAATAGGCTCTCCTACACGACTATCACTGAGTGTTTCACCCTCAAAAAAGTCCCACTTAGTATATTCGGCAATTGTTTTACCGTAATTAGCCGTCAAGATTAGATCCGGAGTAATTTGTACTATGGTTTCTATATCAAAACCCTCGCCTTCCGCATCAACGTTTCGTAGGTTGTAAGTTGGAATTGGCGCACCAAACAATTCAAGTTGTTGTAAATTTTTATACTGATAGTCGTAAGCCGAAATATTAAAACGTATACGATTATCTAACCACGATGACTTAATTCCGACTTCCGTATTAACGACGGTTTCTTCCTTTACTGGAGGCGCAATACCTACGCCATTAAACCCACCCGACTTAAATCCTTCTGCATATGAAATAAATGTCATGAACGTATCTGTCCATTTGTAATCAACTACAAATCTTGGTGTCCATTTATCCCAACTTTCTTCTTGTTGAGCATCTTCCGGCTGGAACGCAACCGCCAATGGCACTTCACCAACAACATTACCATCTGCACCTTGATAAGGAACAATATAGCTATTTTGAGGCTCCGAAAACAGTTTAAAATTCTTATCGTCATAGGTGTAACGCAAGCCTAGTGTGACATCCATTTTTTCGGTCACTGCATATGTACCATCAAAGTAAGCTGCAATACTTGCTGTGGTAGCCGCGTGATAAAAACGCTCTTCATGTTGGCCAAACAACTTATTGATGTTAGCACCAACTAACTCCATTCCTACTGAAGACTGGGCATCGTCAAAGCTCATCCCCGACATCATGCGGCGTTGTATTTCAAGCGCAATAGCTTGTTGGGCTTGTGCAGGGCCTAGGGTCATGTATGCACCTGCAACACCTTGTCCAACTGGCATATTCGGCACCATACGAGGATCCAAACCTAATTGCACAGCTGCTAATGAATCAAAACTCAGTGTATTAAAGTTAGCAACGACGTCTTGGTCGATATCTTCATAAAAGAAGGTAGTACCTGCAGTCCACTTAAAGTCACCTTGCTCACTCGACACTCTAAACTCTTGACTAAACTGACTTTGATCTTCGTCCAACAAACTTTCAAAATAGGCACGTTCAAAGGCCGAACCATCATCTTCCATCGCGTTATAACGTGTGAACTGACGATAAGCCGTTATAGAAGTAAAAGTTAAGCCATCTTTATAATAATTTACTTCGGCCGAGATGCCGCCTGCTTCGCGCGTTTCTTTTCCTTCAAAATCAAATTCAATAGGCGCAAATGGGTCACCATTACCAAACCCTGTATTTAACGTAATTGCGGGACGAGCTTGCTGATTTGTGTCGTTCCAGTCGGCTCTAAAAATAACGTCAAGATCAGCTGCCGCATTCCACAATAAGGCAGCTCTTGCTGACCAGTCACGCTGATTACCATATTGTTCATGACTATCTTTAATATCTAAATATCCACCACGATGGTTGGAATTAAAACTACCTCGAAAAGACCACTCTTCATCTATTTGGGTATTCGCCGACACCTCAACTTTGCGTTTGTTGTGGCTGCCAATAGTAAAGCGGATGGCACCTTCATCATCATCAGTCGGAGCTTTAGTGATGATATGAATAGCCCCTGCAGCTGCGTTTCGTCCAAACAAGGTACCTTGTGGCCCTTTTAAAACCTCTACTCGCTCTACATCGTTAAAGTTTAAATTGGATGTGCCTCGACGACCAACATATACACCATCGATATATACAGCAACCGCGGCATCTAAACCAATACCCATATCATTTGTGGTGATACCGCGGATGTTAAATGTTGTTTGCGTCGCTGTTGCGTTATTTGTTTCCAAACCAGGTGTTATTAAGCCGAGATCATTGGCATTTTGAATGCCCATCTTTTCTATATCAGCTTCGCCAAATGCAGAAATCGTTATTGGTACATCTTGAATACTCTCAACACGCTTTTGCGCACTCACTTGAATAACTTCAAGACCTTTATTTTCAGCAGGAGCTGATTCAGTTGGGTCGTTAACCGTCTCGTTCGCAAATGCTGGGGCTGACAATATACCCAGTAGTGTTGCTAGATAGATTTTATTTTTGTTAAAGCCAAGTATCGATGCATTATTTAGCATATTTATTCCCTGACGCTATGTGTTCTACATGCGCTTTGTTATTTTTATAATATTGGATAATTAACAAGCTAGACAAGCTGATTATTGCGAAAGAAATCGCCAACTCGACGGGCCATATATATTGATAAGGTGATAGCAAGATGAATAAACACCATGCTCCTACTTTTAAAACCTCTAATGATGTCGACCACTTGGTATTTTGTTGATAATAACCAAGAGTGAGCAAACCAAAGCCAATCACAAGTAACGTAATGACATTAAATTCAGCTGCAACATTTGGTGCCTGATACAACACAACAAGTGAAAGTGCTAATGTAAAAATGTGTTGTATTATCACGTACCAAGCTTGACCTTTTGAGCTCTTAACATCAAATTTAACTTGCTGGTATGGATCAAAAACTGGATCAGGGTATTTAGTTGCTACATCAGCCGGACGCCAGCCGGTTTTTTTATACCAGACACGCAATTTATCAGGCCATTTTTTAGTACGAAAAGAGTCGAGTAACAATCCCCAATAAACTTCAACGTTAGCCCAAATTGGATTCCAACTAGCCAAAGGTTTTGTCACTCCAAAAATTACCGGCTCGTATGACAATTCTTCCTGATAAGTACCAAGCATCCTATCCCATAATATAAATACGCCACCATGGTTTTTATCTAAGTAAACCGGATTTTGACCATGATGCACACGGTGATTACTTGGTGTTACAAATACAAATTCAAACCAAGCCGGCATTTTATCTATGTGTCGCGTATGGACCCAAAATTGATAAACCAAATTCAGCGAGCCAACAGCAATAAATACAATGGGCTCAAAGCCTAAAATTGCTAAAGGTATATAAAAAACAAAATTTACAATGCCACCACTGGTTTGCCTTAGTGCTGTGGTTAGGTTGTACTCTTCGCTTTGATGGTGAACAACATGAGAAGCCCACAGCCCATTTATTTCATGCGAGCAACGGTGATAAAGGTAATAACAAAAGTCATAAACAATAAACCCTGCAATCCACACCCAGATAGACTGGCTGTTTAATTCGAATAATGAAATGTATGGGAATATCCAGGCATAAACCGAAAACTGAAGCGCCTTTTTAGCAAGACCTGTAAGCTGACTCAAAACTCCCAAATGCAGGGAGTTTATAGAGTCATTAAGTGAAAAGTAGTTTGATTGTCGCCACTTATCTACCAACAACTCTATAACAATTAATAACAAAAAAAATGGAATAGCTAGTGCTACAAAGTTCATATCGTCACTCTGGCTAAGTGAAATGCTCTAGCGAGCATAATATTAATTACTTTAGCCTAACATAAGTTATTGATTTGTCTATTGTAGGCAATTAGCTGATTGCGATTTAAGCCAACTAGAAATGTTACAAATCTTAAACCGAAAACGGATACTTAATCGCTTCGTGACTTTGGTAGCCAATAACTTCAAAGTCATCTAGTGTTACCCAAGTCTCTATATCTTCCAGTGATTTTATCTTAGGGTTGATATGCAACTTAGGCGACTCAAAAGGCTCACGCTTTAGTTGTACATCTCTCATCAATTCTAATTGGTCTTCATAAATGTGTGCATTTACAATTTTATGATAAGCCTTACCGGGTTTGTTCCCGGTAATTTGTGCAATAAGTGCTAGCAATACAAAAACTTGAATCTGGTTAAAGTTAAGTCCCAGTGGCACATCGCACGAGCGTTGGTAACTAGTCAAGTGCAAGGTGTCACCCAACAGAGAGAAAGTATGAGTATGCATACATGGACGTAAACAGCCCATATGAAACTCACCTGGATTATAAAATGAAAGTATTTCGCCGCGATCGTCAATGCCATTGGATAAGTCATCAACTAACTTTCTTAATTGATCAACAAAACCACCATCAGGTTTAGCCCATGCTCTACCCTGAACGCCATAAACTCGACCCATATCATCTTCACCTTTACGATGAGGATTGTTTAACCAAGCATCATTGTCATTTGCGTTGGCGTTCCAAGTGTTACAGCCAATAGCTCTAAAATCAGCGGCGTTATCATACCCTCGCAAATAGCCCAGTAATTCGGCTATTGCTGCTTTCCAGTAACTTTTTCTAGTGGTGATGATAGGGAACTTATTGCCGGCTACGTCGTAATTTAGCTCAGCATTAATAACCGTTAAGCAACGCTTTCCTGTCCGTTTGTTCTCTACCCACTCACCTTCATCAACAATTCGACGACACAAATCTAAATACTGTTTCATAATGCTTCTCTAATAAACTAATTGTTAATGATTACGGCGTAACTAATTTGCCATTATCGGCTTTGGGGTTTGTCTTTATTGACCACACCATTAAGGCAAGTCCTGCTAATGCCATCGGCAGTGACAACCACTGTCCCATAGACATGCCTAATGTAAGTAAACCTAAATGATCATCTGGCTGTCTAAAGTATTCAACGATAAATCGGAAAGAACCGTACCCCATCAAGAACAAACCACTTGCTGACCCAACGGCTCTTGGTTTTTTTGAATACCAATAAACCACAAAAAATAAAACAAATCCTTCTAAAAAGAATTCATACAACTGCGACGGATGGCGTGGTAATGGGCCTGCATTTGGAAAAACAATGCCCCATGGCACGTCAGTAGTTCGTCCCCAAAGCTCAGCATTTAAAAAGTTTCCAAGTCGGCCTGCACCCAAACCAATTGGTACTAGCGGCGCAACAAAGTCACCTATTTGTAAGAAAGATAGTTTCGTAACACGGCTAAATATAAACAATACCGCCACGACACCAAGCAAACCGCCATGAAAAGACATGCCGCCTTGATGGATCATAAAGAGATAAGATGGGTCTTCTATGAATCGCTCAAATTGATAAAAGAATACGTAACCCAATCGACCGCCTAACACGGCACCCATGAAACCATAAAATAATAAATCACTGAGTTGTTGCTCTGTAAAAGGTGAACGTCCACTCTTGACTGCTTTCATCCCTAAAAAATAAGCAAAGCCAAGCCCTACTAAGTACATTAAGCCATACCATCGAACAGCAAGCGGCCCAATAGAAAAAATGATTGGGTCTATTTGTGGAAATATAATTGGATCTACCAAACCTGCAATACCTCTAATAATAATTTAATTGAAACCAACATCATAAAGACGGCAAATACCTTCTTTAGCTGTGCTTGTTGTAATTTTTGTCCAGCTTTTACACCCCATGGCGCTGAAAAATATGAAAATGCCATAATCATTAATGCCGTTGGCCAGTGAACGTAACCTAAAAAGTCTGCTGAAGATGTCCATTTCCAACCTGCCCATAAGTACCCTAACGTACCAAAAACGGCTACCACCACACCAGCAATTGCCGCCGTTGCAATAGCTTGCCTTACGTGAACACCAATAAAAGTCATATAGGGAACTAAAATAGCGCCACCACCTAAACCTGCCATAGAGGCTAAAGTACCAGTAAGTATGCCTCCAAATCCTAACTTAACCCGACTTACGTTATACTTGTCGTCTGCGATATCATGTTTACCGCGCCACATTAATAAGGCTAGAACCATAAGTAAAACTGCAAATATTTTGGTTAACCATGCTGATGATAACTGTACGGCTATTTGTGAAGCGACAATCGCTGATATACCCACGGTCAACACCACAGGTTTAGTTATTGCCCAATTGACGTTGCCATTTTTATAATGACTTCGACCAGAGGAAAACGCGGTAATACAAATAGTAAAAAGCGACGTCGCAATCGAAATAATGGCAACATTTGAATCATTAACCTGAGGTAATTGAGGCAATAGATAAAGCAGAACCGGTATGATAACAATTCCGCCACCTATACCTAACAAGCCAGATAAAAAGCCAGCTACGATTCCTAAAAGAGGTGTAAAAATAAGAAGGTCTGTCACTAAATTTCCAAATTAATTGCCGGCTCGGAGTATTCCTGCAGCACCAATATTCAATATTGTTCGATTTACTCTAAATTTGACTTGGTCAGGCCGTGTACACTGTAAAACATCATCTACCAGCGTTTCTAATATTTTAAATGGTGCTTTTTTCAACACCCATTTCACTCTAAGAATATTTTGAGTGTTCATACTCAGTCGATCAAACCCCATGCCGGTCAATAACATAGCTCCACCAGGATCGCCGGCTAACTCGCCACAAACACTGCAAGGTATACCAATTTTTTTCGTTTCATCTGCAATCATCTTAATCGCGGTAAGTACCGTTGGGTGGTATGCATCATAAAGACTTGCTACTTTATCATTATTTCTATCGACAGCTAACAAGTACTGAGTCAGGTCATTAGTACCAATTGAACAAAAATCGATTTTACCCTTTAATTTACTAAGCTGAAAGATCATGCTTGGTACTTCTATCATCACACCTATTTTAGGTTTATGAACATGAGCTCCGGCGTCTGCTTCCTGCATTTCCTTCTCAACTTCACGGTGCGCTTGTTTAATTAACCTTGATGCCTCTTCAATTTCACCAATATCAGACACCATAGGTAGCATGATATGCAAATTATTAGTAAGGATGTTGGCTTTTATCATGGCACGGATTTGCACCAAAAATATTTCCGAGTGATCAAGTGTTAAGCGAATGCCACGCCAACCTAAAAAGGGATTATCTTCAACAATTGGAAAGTATGGTAACTGTTTATCACCGCCGACATCTAGAGTCCGCATCACGACAGGCTTACCTTCAAAGTCGCCTAGCACTTCTTGATAAAAAGACTGTTGCTCTTGTTCCGATGGAAAGCGCTGACGCATCATAAATAGGTATTCAGTGCGATACAAACCTATACCTTCGATATGAAGCTGCTCAGCAATATCGCCCTCAAATCCCATGCCTGAATTTATATACATAGATATTCTTCGACCACATTGCGTTTGCGCAAACTCATTGGACTCTTTTTTAAGTAAGTCGGCGAAGGCTTTATCTTCCGACTCTAACTTACGGTATTCATCCACGATAGCTTCGTTTGGAGTGATGAATACTGTACCGTTATAACCATCAACAATAAGCTCAATATCGTCTAACTGAAGAATAGGAACGTCTCTAAGACCGATAACCGCTGGGATGCCTAACGCTCTAGCCATAATAGCGGCATGAGAATTTTCAGCTCCTTTAATTGATACTATACCGGAAATTTGATCTCTTGGGATTTCAGCAAGCATAGATGCCGTTACTTCTTCGGCTATAATGATGGCTGATTTTGGTATAGACAGTTCTCGATGGGCTTTGGCGGTCAAATGTTCCAGTAGCCGTCGACTTAAATCTTTAACATCAACCGCTCGCTCCCTAATGTAGGGATCATCCATTTTTTCAAATTCTGCAATATACTTTTCGACAACAATTTTAAGTGCCGAAACGGCACACCAACCTTGCTCAATCTTATCAACAACCTCATTACCCAAGCTTGCCGCTTCCAATAGTTGTTGATAAACATCAAAGATAGCCAATGCGTCTTTTGGAAGTTGATTAGCCATGCGCTTGGTCATTTCAATAATGTCAGCACGAGTATTTTCTACTGCATTAAAGTACCTAGCCTTTTCAGGCTCTGCTGAGCCTACCTTTTTTAGTGATACATCGGAAAACTCAATATTGGTTTGTACCAAATAAGAGTGGCCAATACCGACGCCTCTTGCGCCAGAAACACCTTGAAGTACTAGAGCACTTTGTGGGTTCAATTCGTCGGGTTCAGAGCGCAGTCTTAACGTAACATTGGCAAATGTAGAGGCGAGTTGAGCACTCAAGGTCACTAAAAAAGCTTCTTCTTGCTGCTCAAAATATCTTGATTCAGATTGCTGAAGGGAAATAACACCTAAAATTTTACGGCGATGCATAATTGGCACCCCTAAAAATCCAGAATAGGTATCTTCCTCGATTGTTGGAAACTGTTTGAAACGAATATGTTGCAGTGCATTATGGACTTTAATTGGCTCACCACGTTCCGCTACCCATCCGGTCAATCCCTCATCAAAACGCATAATAGTTTGACCTACCGCGTCCGGGTTTAAGCCGTCAGTTGCTTTTAATCGTAGTAATTTTTGATCTGGGTCTGCAAGATAAATAGAGCAACAATCAGTATTTAAACAAAATTTAATATCGCTGACGAGACTGGCAAGAGCCAAGTCTAGGTTTGGCTCTTGGACAAAGTTGTGGGTAATGCGTCTCAGTTCGTCTAGCATAATATTTTAGCGTTATTGTTGCTGCTGTGGCTTATTCCTTTGTTGTTGAGACTTTTGATTTCGCCTTTTAAAACGGTGATTAACCGTTTTTCCGCCAGTATGCTCCCCGCGAGGAAACTGCTGCCGGCCCATTGGCATAACAATAGGAGCGAACTCTTTCATTACTCTTCGATAGACATCTCTTTTAAATGAGACGACATTTCGAATTGGGTACCAATAACTTACCCAACGCCAGTCATCAAACTCTGGATGATTGGACTTTAATAAATCTACATCGGATTCTTTGCATCGCAAGCGCAGTAAAAACCATTTCTGTTTTTGACCTATGCAAATCGGCATACTTTCTCGGCGAATAAGCCTTTTGGGTAATCGATAGCGCAGCCAGTTTTTACTCACTGCCAGAATCTCTACATCATCTGGCTTAAGCCCCACTTCTTCCTCAAGTTCACGATACATGGTTTGTTCAGGCGTTTCACCTTCATCCACGCCACCTTGAGGATACTGCCAAGAGTGTTGTCCGTAACGACGGGCCCAAAACACTTGACCTTTGTGGTTGCAAATCACGATGCCAACATTAGGTCGAAACCCTTCGGCATCAATCACAGTTTCACCTGTCTTTTTATTCTATTATATGATTTGATTCTTCCATAAACCGCGTATTAGCGCAAACGTAAATTAGCACTAGCATCAATTAAATGGACGTTAGATAATAACTATTCAAAATAACAAAGTTAATTGATATGAATTTACCCAACCCGCCAAAAACGATTACTGAATTGCAAACTAGAATTGACGCCATCGCAGGTATGTCGTTAGGAGAAATTGCCGAAGAGTTGCAAGTTATGGTGCCGGAAAACTTATTAGTGGATAAAGGTTGGAGCGGTCAATTACTAGAAGCTTATTTAGGAGCCACAGCCGGCAACCTTCCAGAGCCTGATTTTCAAGAACTTGGTGTGGAGCTTAAAACGTTACCCATTTCAGCATCCGGAAAACCACTAGAAACCACCTTTGTATGTGTTGCGCCTTTAATCATGACGTCTGGTCATCAGTGGCGAGACAGCGGTGTTTATAAAAAACTCAAACATGTACTTTGGGTGCCCATTGTCGCAGAACGCCATATTCCTGTTCCTCAAAGGCAAGTTGCTATGCCCTTTTTATGGGAAATGGATGCACAATCAGAGCAGTTATTGCAACAGGACTGGCAAGAGCTCACGGACATGATAGTAATGGGCGAACACGATAAAATCACCGCACACCATGGTGAAGTCATTCAATTGAGGCCAAAAGCTGCAGACTCTAGCGTAAGAACCGCCGCGATAGATAAATCAGGGGCACCTACAATGGCTCCACCAAAAGGCTTTTACTTACGCAGTCAATTTACGCATAACCTACTAAAACGAAAGTTTCGTCTAGATTAAGACATATCAGTAATTAGCACGAGTAAATACAATGAACATGTCACCTGAACATCAGAATATTGAAAGCCAAGTTTGGCAGTGGCTTGACGATGTCGTCATTGGCCTAAATTTATGTCCCTTTGCCAAAAAGCCTCGTAGCCAACAGCAAATAGAAATCGTCATTAGTCAGCGAAACTCCATGTTGGATATTGGCGAAGATTTTGCTGCTGCTTTAGCTAGCTTATATAAAACTCCTGCTGAAAGAACCGATACAACTGTATTTGTTATCCCTAATTTGCTAGAAGATTTTTATGTCTACTTAGACTTTCTAAATACCGCTAACGCTATAAATGAGGATTTAGGTTTTGAAGGTATTTTTCAGTTGGCAAGCTTTCATCCAGACTACCAATTTGAGGGCGCGGAACAAGATGCTAGAGAGAATTTAACTAACCGAGCACCTTACCCAATCATTCACATTATTCGTGAAGACAGTATGAGCCGAGTATTAAAACAATACCCAAATCCGGAGCAGATTCCGCAGCGTAATATAAATGTAATGGAGGCGCTAACTGGGCCTGACATTAACCGCTTATTTCCACACCTGAATGACAATATATCCGAATAGCGACATATTTGAACAGCAAGTATCTAGTAACAAAGATGAAAAAAGGCGCCTAGGCGCCTTTTGAATTAAAACGTTTTATCGTCGCTCATTATAGATTCTTAATAAAGAAATCTCTTAACAGCGTTTTTAGGTGAAGTGTCGTGTTTTTACCTTCATAAATACCATGGCTTCGATTAGGGTAAGACATGAATTCAAACTGTTTATTATGTTTAATCAATTCATTAATTAAACGTTCAGCTCCCTGATAATGAACGTTGTCATCGCCAGTACCGTGAATGAGCAACAGCTTACCTTCCAAACCATCAGCAAAGTTTAATGCCGAGCTATTTTTGTATGAATCTGGGTCGGTTTTAGGGTTGCCCGAATAGCGCTCTTGATAAATAGTGTCATAAAGGCTTAAGTCTGGAACTGCTGCAACAGCAACACCGACTTTATATTTATCGCTATGACGGAATAGTAAGTTTAGTGTTTGCGTACCACCACCAGAATGTCCCCAAACGCCAACACGATCTGTGTCAATAAACGACCAACGTTTAGCCATTTCATCTAATGCATCGGCCTGATCACGAGCGGTAATATCGCCTAGTTTTTTATAAATAGACTTACGCCAGTCACGCCCCTTTGGCGCTCTTGTTCCACGATTATCTACTGATGCAACAATATAACCTTTTTGCGTCATCATAGAATCCCAAAGGTAGCTATTACCTCTCCAGCTATCTTTTACTGTTTGCCCCCATGGCTCACCATAAACATAAAAAATAATTGGATATTTCTTAGTTTTGTCCATATTTGGCGGGAACATAATGTAACCATCAAGCTTAACGCCATCGCGTGCCTCTACTTGGAAAAACTCATGGTTCGGTAAGTTTTCTTGTGCTAGTTGCTCTTTTAGTTTTTCGTTTTTCACTAAGCTTTTTATTGCTTTATGATCATTAACCGAAATAACCTGACGAATATTTGGTGCCGCAAATTGACTAAAGGAGTGACGCGCCCAAGACGTATCTTCCGACATGTAATAGTTGTTTGTACCCGCATATTGTTCTGGAGTAATACGCTTTACAGGTTCTGAGCCGTCTAGTGTTGCTTTAAATAAGTAGCGCTGCGATACGTCCTTTGGAGATGCAGTAAAAAACAATGCGTTTTTCTCTTCGCTAACCCCTAACATATCAACAATGTCATAATCGCCTGGTGTTAAATCAACAATACGTTGACCATCGCGAGATACTTTATAAAGATGACGCCAACCGTCGCGTTCGCTATGCCAAATAAAGTCCTGGCCATTATTAATAAACTTAGCATCATAGAACCACTCTAAAAATGCTTCGTCTTTATCTGTATAAATATTAGTTAGATCACCAGCCTGCCAATCAAAAATCCATAGTTTATTGGTATTTTGCGGACGGTTCACATCTTGAATTAGCAAAGACTGGCCATTGCCTGCCCAGCTAATGCGTGGAATGTAACGGTCACGATTATCGCCTTTTAAGTCAGCCCAACGTGTCTTTTTATCTTTCAGGTTAACAACGCCAACTTTAACCGCTGAATTTTGTTCACCCGCTTTTGGATATGGGAATGTCGTTAAAGTAGGATAAAGCTCATCAGTATTATTAATCATGATGAAGTTTTTAACGCCAGATGTATCTAACTGCCAATAGGCAATGCTTTTGTTATCTGGGCTCCAACGGAAACCATCGCGGATAGAAAACTCTTCTTCATACACCCAATCAAAATTGCCGTTAACAATAATATCACTGCCATCATTAGTTAGCTGAGTCACTTTATTGCTACCCACAGGCTGTACAAAAATATTATTGTCTTGTACGTAAGCCACTTTTGAGCTGTCTGGTGAAAACTTAGCAAACATCAACTTAGCTTCAGCTGGTGTCTCGCCACCTAGTTGCATTAGCTCATTAGTTTCTAAGTTTAATAACCAAAAGTCACCGCGACTTCTTGAACGCCAGACCTTCTGACCATTGGTAAAAACCATAAGCCATTTGCCATCCTTTGACCAATCGTAGCTTTCTATGCTCAAAGGCTCTTTCTGACCGTCCGGTATTAAGTGTTCAAACTTAACTAATACCTTACGACCCGAACTGTCCGGGTTATAAAAAACGATATCATTGCCCGATATACCATTTGCGCTATCGGCATCTTTGTCTTCGAGGGCATCAATATCGCTTGCCACTTCACCGTCTTTATTTTTTGCAGGGATGACCTCTGCTTTACGTCTTTCTAAAACCGTATAACCAGATCCATCTTTTAGCCATTTAAAATAAGTGGCACGTTCGCTTTTAAATTCGCGATCTTTATAAATACGTTCTAATGATAATTCCTGAGGCTTTTCTTGAGGTGCTGTTGTGCTATTTAAGTTTGCACAACCAGTTACAACCAAAGCTGCAGTCATTAGCAAAGTAAGCTTTTTCACCAACATTGCTAGGCTCTCCCCTTTATATGTGTTTTATAGTGATTAAGAATAGTTTGAAAATTGTTATTACTATGATGCCAACACTATCATTGATTTTGTTGGTTGTGCGAAATTGCCCGATCAAATAACAAAAAAGCCAGTCTAAGACTGGCTTTTATAACTCATCAATGATGAAAACGAATTAATACGTTCTGTTATACAACTAGGTAAAGTGAATTTACTTAGTTCAATTTACCTTAACTAGAGCTAACAAGATTAGCCTAAAGTGATTTTAGCAAACTTGCGTTTTCCGACTTGGAAAATTTGCGGTGCACCTAGCTCAACCATCATCTTACTGTCGGTTACTTTTTCTTTACCATCAAGTTTTACCGCACCTTGCTTGATCATTCGCATTGCTTCAGATGTACTGCCGACTAAGCCCGCTTCTTTCAGAACATTTGCGATGCCCATAGCTTCTGTCGCAGGAACATTTATTTCTGGAATGTCGTCTGGTAATGCATTTTTTTGGAAACGCTTAATAAAGTCATTGTGCGCAGCTTGTGCATCATCTTCTGAATGAAAACGCGCAATTAACTCTTTCGCTAAATCAATTTTGATGTCGCGAGGGTTAGTACCCGCTTCAACTTGTGCTTTCAGATCCGCGATTTCTTCTAACGGACGGAAGCTCAATAAATCGTAATAACGCCACATTAATTCGTCACTTATTGACATTACTTTACCAAACATATCGTTTGGTGCGTCCGTAATGCCGATATAGTTATTTAATGACTTAGACATTTTTTGAACACCGTCAAGGCCTTCGAGTAATGGCATCATTAATACAGATTGCGGAGTTTGACCTTCTTCTTTTTGTAGTTCACGGCCCATCAATAAATTAAAGCGTTGATCTGTACCACCTAGCTCAACATCAGCCTCTAGTGCTACTGAATCCCAGCCTTGCACAAGTGGATATAAAAACTCATGAATTGCAATTGATTGACCACCAGCATAACGCTTTTTAAAGTCATCTCGCTCTAACATACGAGCAACGGTTTGACGTGCTGCGAGCTTAATCATGTCAGCGGCGCCGAACTTATCAAACCAAGTAGAATTAAATGCAATTGTCGTTTTTGCCGGATCTAATATTTTAAATACTTGCTCTTTATAGGTTTCGGCGTTACGTAACACGTCTTCTTTGGTTAGAGGTTTACGTGTTGCACTTTTTCCAGTTGGATCACCAATTAAGCCAGTAAAGTCACCGATTAAAAAGATAACTTCATGACCTAAGTCTTGGAACGTTTTTAACTTATTAATAAGAACGGTGTGGCCTAAATGTAAATCAGGCGCAGTAGGATCAAATCCGGCTTTAATTTTTAGTGTTTTACCGGTTTTAAGTTTATCGATTAAATCTTGTTCTGGCAGGATTTCATCTGCTCCGCGTTTAATCTCTGCAAACGCTTGATTGATATCTGTCATGGCTTAGGCTTTTGATATGAAAAAATAATGGCCTGCAGTGTACTGCAAGCCGAGTTTGTTTTGAATCCCGATAAACAAATTTTGTTAAATCGCGGATAAGTTATTTGCTTCTTCTAACGCAAATTGATCAGTCATGCCACTGACGAAGTCTTGAATAAGTCGGCAGCGGTAATAAAATTCAAATAAAGCAAAGTCGTTACTGTCACGACGTTCCTTTAATGCTTCTTGATAGGCTTTAAGGTGCTTTTTCGGTAAGCGCTTGTATAAACGTGCTTCAATTAATCCACCACGCTCACTACCTTCAACCATCGCTAAAAACTTATCTTTTGGGTATTTTAATAACGGCGAATATGCATTAAGTAAACCCGTAATAATTCGATACCCCTGAAGTTCTTTCGTCTCTACTTCATTGGTACTAAAAATGTAACGTATAGCTACCGACTTAAATGTTTCAATCATGTGATGATAAACGCTGTCATCTTCTAATAATGCACGATTAAGACTGCCGTCAAAGCACGCTTCACCGTTATCAATAAAGGTTTGTGCTGCATGTTCGACTAGGGGATGTATCAACTGTACTCTAAGCCAAACAAAAAATTCATGAGCTTTGTTTATTGGTTCTTTTTCACTACGGCCCAACGCGTAATCAACTGCTTCAGAGAACATTTTATTTCTTGCCAATGGCTCGTCCGCTTTGTCACCGGCTAATTCAGCAAACGTTTCTTTTAATTTGCTGGCTAACTTTTGGCAGTCTAATAAGCCCTTTTCAACACCATCTTCAATATCCGCTAAGCAGTAACTTATATCGTCTGCGGCTTCCATCAAGTAAGCTAAAGGGTAGCGATGTCCAGGCTTGATGCTAAGGTGTTTGCTCATCGCATTAATATCATCCAATTCAGAATAATAATAACCCACTTTTTTCTTTAAATACGATAGCGGTTTATCTTTCTCTGGCTTACGTTCTAGACCACTTCGGGTATATTTTAAAATACTCGCTGCTTGTGAATAAGTCAGATTAAGCTTAAGTAAGTTAAAGATAATTCGGAATGCTTGTGCGTTGCCTTCAAAGCTTTTTAATTCTAACTTTAACTGCAGACCTAACATTTTGTCGTTAGCCTGACTAAATACCACGTGATTATCTAATTCTTTTTCAAACCAATGATTAATTGCAGACTCACCAAAGTGGCCAAATGGCGGATTGCCTATGTCGTGCATAAGACAAGCCATCTCAACAAGCGTTTCAACTTCTCGCTCGTAAGGTAGTAACTTCCAACTCTCTGCAATGGTTTGCGGCAGACGTTTAAATACAGTTCGAACTATATGACGGCCGGTTTGTTGTACTTCAAGTGAGTGAGTAAGCCTACTGCGAACTGCTGAGTTTTTCTCTAAGGGAAATACTTGAGTCTTTTGCTGCAAACGTCTTATCGCTGCTGACTGGATTATACGCCCACGATCACTTTCGAATTGTTCAGATAGATATTGCGGATCCGTCGAGGCTGTCGCGTTTCGACTGTATGATCGAACCGCTGATATTTTTTTTGAATAGTCTGTCATTATTAGTATCGAATGTTCCAGCCAACGAGCAATTTGGTGCGGTTATCAAAAGTGAGGTCCGCCTCTTTAAATTTGTCGTTCGCACAAATAGGGGCTTGTTTATAAGTAAAGTAGGTGAGTGATGATTCTCGACTGATACTTTGCTTTTGATCTTCTGGCAACACGTTCCACGCATAATAAACTTGCTTGCGGTTCATGCCACGAATTATTTTACAATCTAAAATCGCGTCTCTTATTGTGCTAGGTATCGCTGGATAACTGGCGATATAAGCCTCTGCTCGAGCGCGTTGTTCGTCTAGCTTTTGTTGTAACTTTTTATTTTGACGAGTGAAATAAGATGACATCGACTCCGAACGGTTAATATCATACTCTTCTTGCGAAGCTGGGTCTTTGCAAGGATAGGCTGAAAATTTAGCAACGCCATTTTCTAAACACTTGTATATTTCAGCTTGACTGAACATGCTTATTCCCAATAAGCCAATAGTTAGCAACAACTTAACCGTTTTCATGAAACTTCCATATCAATTTCTAATTAGATGTATCTAGCGTTTTTAGAGTATGCCGTGGCATAATCCCGCTCATTCAATTTACTGCACCTAACTTATCAGTATTTAAAACAAAGTTAAACCCAACAAATTAGAGTCTTTAATGCGATATCAACTAATTGAGCCCGTTAAAAACACACTTGAAATAAAAAAGAGTCAGTTTATAACATGGTTGGTACCAATATCTGATCGTGCCGATGGTATGAGATGGCTGCAGGAAGCCAAGTCACAATACCCTGATGCTCGTCACCATTGTTGGGCTTATGTTATTGGGGACTCACCAAATTCACAATCAGCGGCTATGTCTGATGATGGAGAGCCGAGTGGAACTGCCGGTAAACCGATGTTAAACGTCTTGCAACATAAACCAGCCAATAATGTTATGGCGATTGTCATTCGCTATTTTGGTGGCATAAAACTTGGCGCTGGCGGTTTAGTCCGAGCTTATTCTCAAGCGGTTGAACAAAGTTACCAACTTGCTTCGCTTCAACCTGTTGTTGAACGCACAGGAATTGCCGTTACTGTACCATTTTCAGATGAGCAATGGCTTCGACATCAGTGCCAGTTGCTATCGGGCACCATAGAAGATGTTCTGTATAGTAATCAAGTATTTATAACGATAGAGTTGCCCAAAGACAATGTTGACGCCCTATGCGCGTTGTTAGTTGCTAAAAGTTTTCAATTTAAGATAACCGAGAAATAAACATAATGAGCCTTAAGTCATTTCAAAATACACTACTTCGCATTCGCCATAACAAAGCGTTTGAGCTGTTCGTCATATCAGTAATTATCGCCTCGGCATTGCTCGTTGGTGTAAAAACTTATGACGTATCCTCTACCATGCATAAAATCACCGTTTATCTTGACTGGTTTATTACCGTATTTTTTATTATCGAAATTGCGATACGATTTAGTACTGAAGAAAATAAAAAGCGCTTTTTTCATGACTTTTGGAATCTATTCGACACCATCATAGTCGCCGTTAGTCTAATCCCTATTGAAAATACCGACATGGCATTAATTGCTCGTTTGGTACGTGTTTTTAGAGTGCTAAGGATGATCTCTTTTATTCCTGAGTTACGCATTTTATTAACGTCACTGATTAAAGCTATGCCTCAGCTTGGTTACGTTATGCTGCTGATGTTTATAATTTTTTATATCTATGCAGCAATCGGTAGTACCTTATTTGAAGATATAAACCCTGATTTGTGGGGTGATATTACTATTTCATTACTAACCTTGTTCCGCGTGATGACATTCGAAGACTGGACTGACGTAATGTATGAAACCATGGCCGTTTATCCTATGAGCTGGGTTTACTACTTAACGTTTATATTCTTTACCGCTTTTGCGTTTCTAAATATGGTCATCGGTATTGTGGTTAATGTAATGGAAGAGGAGCACCGTAAAGCACGTTTTGAAAAAGAGCTGGCATTAAATGAAGAGCATGCATCCGAGCAAGAAGACAAAATGGACGATATTTTAAAAGAGCTCAGATATTTAAGAGCTAAGCTCGATGAAAAGTAGTTAATGAAAAGTCGGTGATGAAAAAAGTCGCGGATTACTGCGACTTGTTGCGGATTACTGCGACTTTTTGCGGGTAAGTGATTAGTTATTTGTTGGTCCATCTGAGCCTGTTATTAAATGGCAGGCCGATGTATCAACAATGACGTCACTAATAAACTTATTTTCATCGTCATGATACGAATAAACCAAGATCACACCGTTCTCTTTAAAAAAAGCCATATCATCTGAAGAGCAAATATAGCGACTGGTAGACTGTGACATTTCACGATTAAATACTTCAACGTCGATATTATCTACGTAATAATTTAATAGTGTGCTTTTGTAGTAAAATCGGTTCCCTTTGGCATATGATGTGTCGAGCCTCGTTTCAGTATCAATCATCTTTGGAAGTGTTGTATTGAGCTGATTAGACGCAACCATAAGCATTTGTTCGACGGTAATGACTTGCTCTGTACCATTTGAAGAGTCTGGTGTCGATGAGCACCCAGATAACAGCATCAAGCTGGCGGTAGTAATTAGTGGTAAAGCTTTGAAATTCATAACCTTTCCCTGTTATAAATAAAAAAAACAGGCTTGAGTTTAAATACTATTACCCTATTTAGCAAGTTTGCCTACATTTACATTATTCGGATAACTAATTTTGCATTAGCTCATTTCATATGTCGTACAGATATATTTCATGTTCAAATAATCATCTAAACCATACAACGAGCCTTCACGACCAAAACCAGATTGTTTCACACCACCAAATGGCGCAGCAGCGTTTGAAATAAGCCCTTCATTAACGCCTACAATTCCGTATTTAAGCCCTCGGCTTACCCGTTCTATTCGGCTGGCATTTTGGCTGTAAAAATAAGAGGCCAATCCAAATGGAGTATCATTCGCTAATAAAACCGCCTGTTTTTCGGTTTCAAATCTTTGAATAGCGGCAACTGGACCAAAAATTTCTGTTTTGGCAATTTGCATTTCGTTATTCACATCAGTTATCACGATAGGTGACTGAATGGTTCCGCTTAATAGTTGTCCATATTTAATCGTTGCACCTTGCTCAGTTGCCTCTCGGACAAGCTCTCTGACATCATCCGCTGCTTTTGGATGGATTAACGGACCAATATCAACATTATCTAAACCATTACCTACATCTAATAACTTTACTTTCTCGACAAATTTTTCAACAAACTCATCATGAACCGAGGAGTGCACCATTATTCGATTTACACAAACACAAGTTTGACCTGCATTTCTAAATTTTGCTTTTATTGCTCCATCAACGGCAGCATCAATGTCTGCGTCTTCAAACACAATAAAAGGTGCATTTCCACCTAGCTCAAAAGAGACTTTTTTCACTGTGGATGCACATTGCTCCATTAGCAACTTACCGACATTGGTTGAACCGGTGAAACTAAATTTATCTACGTCCTCGTGAGTCGTCAGTACCTTCCCTACTTCCTTAGCGTTACTACCTACAAGAATGTTTATCACACCTTTAGGAATGCCAGCTCGATTAGCTAACTCCCCTAATACCAAAGCGGATAATGGCGTCAACTCTGTTGGTCTTGCAACAATGCTATTACCAGCGGCTATTGCAGGGGCAATTTTTCTAGCCAACATTGAATTCGGAAAGTTCCACGGTGTAATTGCTGCAACAACGCCCACCGGTTCCTTTATGACTTTGATAGTTTGATTAGACGCTAAAGCCGGTATTGTGTCACCGTATATGCGTTTGCTCTCTTCAGCAAACCACTTAACGTAACTGGCTCCATATTCAATTTCGCCCCGTGATTCTTTTAACGGTTTACCTTGTTCTAAGGTCATGATAATGGCCAAATCTTCTTTGTGTTGAATCATCAAGTCAAACCAAGCCATCATCAGATCGTAACGTTCATAAGCCGTTTTTTGCTGCCACTCTTGCTGTGCTCTTTTAGCAGACGCAATGGCCTTTTCTACTTGGCTCATGTCGTCTTTGGCAACTTCGCTAACCGAAACCAGTACTTCTTGATCATAAGGATTGAGTACGTCAAAAGTAGCATCTGACGAGTGCCAGTCACCATTTATCAGCGATCCAGTTTTGACTAAACTAGGGTCTTTTAATAGCTCAGACATTTTGGCTGAAATTGTCGTACTCATACTAAATCTCCTTGTAAACCTTAAGTAGTATTACCGTCGGTTAGCGTATGTTGCACTTATGACTATGCTTTTAAGCGCGCTACCATTGCATCAGCAACCGCATGTGCAGACGCTGGATTTTGACCTGTGATAACACGGTCTTGTTTAGAAATAAATTCGCCCCACGGTGCAGTTTTAACATAGCTACCAGCAGCACGCGTTAATTTCTCTTCTAAAACATATGGAATTTTATCGATAGTACCGAACTCTACTTCTTCCTCGCGAGTGAATCCCGTTACCGTGATATCTTCGATAAGTAACTTACCGTTAGATAATTTAATCGGTAAAAGGCCAGCAGGACCATGACACACAGCACCGACTACCGCGCCATTTTCAAATAACTGTGCTGTTTGCTTAGCAACATCTTCGTTGCTGGCTAAGTCTGTAAGTAGTCCAAATCCGCCCGGATAAAATACTGCATTGTACTCTTCAAGATTTAATGATGATGCTAATTTAGTATTTTCGATTTTGTGGCTGAAATTTGACTCTGCAAGGATAGCCGCATTTATATCATCACCTTCCGCATCTGTCCCATATAGAGGCGCAGCACCCCCTTTTATTGAAGCTATATCGTAATCTAAACCAGCTTTGTTGAATACGTTAATTGCGTGTGTTATCTCTGGCGCATAAGTGCCGTTTGCTTCATTTGTGTCACCTAGCGTCGCGTGATTAGTTACTAATACTAAAATCTTTTTTTCTGTTGCTGACATTTTCAATCCTTAATGATTCATTTGAGATACTTACCACTACATAATAGACCCTTTCTGAAATATTGATAATAACCTTTTAATAGAAAACATTATTGTTATAATGCAACAATCAATTACCTAAGGTTGAACATATGATCACATCTTTATCATTCGACGGTATTTCAGAATTTGTTGCTGTCGCGGAAACACAAGGTTTCACTAGTGCAGCAAAAAGGCTTAATGTTTCTACGTCTCATATCAGTAGACAGATCGCTAAAGTGGAAAAACGTTTAGGGGTTGCACTTTTTGCCCGCACAACCAGGCAGGTCAAATTAACCGATGCTGGCCATAGCTATTACCAACGCTGCCAAAGTTTATTGGATGGGCTAGCTCAAGCGAACGAAGCTATCAGTGATCACCAAGTAGAACTAGCTGGCACTTTGCGCGTATCTGCCGCAGGCGAGTTTGCCGAACTCTATATTGTTCCTGTGTTATTGGAGTTTGCCAAACAGCATCCTAAGCTAAATATTGATATCGATTTTAATTCCAAATATGTAGACTTTGTTCAAGAAGGAATCGACTTTTCTATTCGCTATGGTCAGCTAAAGGATTCTTCGCTAGTTGCTAGAAAGCTCGTTGATAGGCAGTTAGTAGCGGCAGCCAGTCCAGCTTATTTACAAAAACATGGTACACCAAAAACACCACAAGACTTGATAAATCATGACTGCATAGTGGCGATATCTGATCATTGGCGATTTGAAAGTAAAAACAAGGAAATTACCGTTAAGGTAAAACCTAAATGGCGTTCAAACAGTGGTCGTAGCTTAGTGCAAGCCGTTGAGGCCGGAATGGGAATTTCATATATGCCACAATCGAGTTACGGCAATAGCCTTATAAACAAAAACCTTGTCCCAATTTTAGCGCCTTTTTGGAAAAAACAGATACCTACTTGGATTGTTTACGCTAATAAACAGTATTTGCCGGCTAGAGCAAGATTAGCCATAGACTTCCTTGTTGAGCACTTTAAGGATTGGCAGGACGATCAACTTCCATTGTTAAAATAAGGCTTATAGTTAAAATAAGGCTTATAAAAAAGGAGACTGTCGTCTCCTTTTGTTGTCTTCACTCAAACTAAAATAGTAAGCGTCATTGAACTTGCTATTACCACATCAGATCATCTGGAATAACATAGTCCGCATATGGATCGTCTTCGTCCGGCTCTTCAATTTCGTTTTGTGACACTAAGACCGAATCGTCTCTCATTGCAATTTTGTCCGATACAACGGAAGGTATAATTGCATAGTCGTCTTGATAATTAACGATAGACAATAATCCGTTAGCCAACTGGCGCTGTATTGCTGCGGTTACTTTTAGGGTTTTGACTTTGTTGTCGTCCATAAAGTTGTAGGTAACATCGCCACCAGCGACTTCAAGCATATTCATTTCAATCAGTTGTTTTATCTGCGCTTTTTGCGCTTTTTGCTCAGCTTGCTGTTTTATCTGATTATTCAGTTCTTTATCTTTTGCAAGTTGCGCTTTACGCTTTTCTTCCGCTGCCGCTTTTACGTCGCGCTTCATATCACGAGTTTTTTTACTCGCTTTTTTTGCTTTTTTTGCTTTTTTTTCGTTTGTTAAGCCAGCTTTTAGTAGCTGCTCTTGTAATGACATCTGGGCCATGATTAACCTTTTATTTTGATTCTTTCGCTTTAGCAACAATATTGCGAACGTCTTGTAACAATTGTTGGGCATCATAAACGATACCGTCTTTAATTGTATACCTTAATCCTTTAACACGTGTCGGTTGATTGTCCGCATTTAACTGATAATGACCCGTTCCATATAAAACTTTAAAATTATGCAAAGGGTTTTCTGAGCTGATCACTAAGTCAGCACGCTTACCTATGCTAATACTTCCGATTTGATCTGCCATTCCTAATGCTTCTGCACCGTTTAACGTTGCTGATTGAATAACTTCTAAAGGGTGAAAACCAGCTTCTTGCAATAGCTCTAGTTCACGAATGTAGCCAAAGCCAAATATTTTATAAATGTAGCCAGAGTCCGAACCTGTGGTCACTCGTCCGCCATGGTTTTTATAGTCATTTAAAAACGCCATCCATTTATTAAAATTATTTTTCCAGTTAATTTCATCCGCTGTTGTCCAATCAAACCAATAACTCCCGTGTGCATAACGGCTTGGTTCAAAAAACTTCCACAGCACCGGCAATGTATATTCCTCGTGCCATATAGCTTGTCGCTCTCTCATTAAGTCTCGACTCGCTTCATAAATCGTCATCGTAGGATTTAGGGTGAAATCAAGGGCGATGAGTTCATCACGAACTTCTTGCCAGTGTTTTGAATTAACGTCTGTTGCTTGATTCCATAGCTTTCCGGCTTCAGCAAAACGGTGTTGCTCATTATTGTAGTTATAATTAGCGGGATAATGCTGAATAACTTTATCTTCGAATAAGGCTTCTGGTAGGCCATACCAATGTTCCATGGTTGTTAAGCCAAGTCGCGCTGTATCTAATGCGCTCATACTCATTACATTAAGCTGAGCATGATGCATCATGGTTCTTAGACCTTGTTTTTTTGCTTCATCTAGCGCTGCTTCCATAACTTTAGGTGTTGCGCCAAAAAACTTTATTCCTTTTGCGCCTTTACTAGCGATTAGCTCAACCCATTCCCTTGCTTGTTTAGCAGTGTATATAGGACCTTTATGTCCCATGCCAAAACCAACATAAGGAACAATTCTTGGCGCAACAATCGTATTATTGTCACTACGTTTTTTATGCTCTAACACCCAATCTAAACCGTTAAAGCTTCCTGGTTCTCTAATAGTTGTGATGCCATGCGCCAACCATAACTTAAATACATACTCTGCAGGGACACCTGACGTTGAACCACCAATATGTCCATGCATATCAATAAATCCAGGGAGGATATATTGACCTTCAATATCAATTTCGACATCGCCTTTTTTTGCTTTAAGACGCCCACCATCTTTTATCGGTACACCTGGATAACCCACAGACTTAATATTCTTAATTCGGCCTTTCTCTATGAGTATGTCAACAGGACCACGCGGAGGCGCACCTTCACCATTAATTAAAATACCGCCTCGCAAAATAATACGCTCGGCTTCAATTCCCTCTGTTGACTGCCTATCGGGTGCCTTTTCTCCTGGCTCTGCGAGCGTCAGTGGCGAGAATACTAATACTGTAGCTATCAAAAATGCCCGACGCGAACAGCCTCTGATTATGTTTTTTAACGTTAAAAGATAGCTTTTCTTAGCTAGATTCCTTGCTACTGTCATAAATAAATCCACATATATTAAATTAATTACTCAGGGTGATTATTCATTTGCTTTGTTAACTCGTTACTAACTGCCTGCGGAGAACCCGTATTACGGGCTATCCAAAAATAAGCCATTGGAACAACGTATAAGGTTAAGATTGTTGAAAATGCAACCCCTGAAAAAATAACAACACCAATAACTTCACGGCTTTCCGCCCCTGCCCCGCTAGCGAGCATTAACGGAACTGCACTCATAATAGTTGAGAACGAAGTCATAACAATTGGACGAAGTCTTTGTTTTGATGCACGAATAAGTGATGTTTTAAATTCACCACCTTTATCCCGTAGCTGATTAGTAAATTCAACAATTAAAATACCATTTTTGGCGGCAAGACCAATTAGCATAACGAGACCAATTTGACTGTATATGTTTAAACTTAAGCCAGCAAACTGCAATCCCATTAAAGCGCCTACTGCCGCTAATGGTACTGCAAGCATAATAACTAACGGATGAACAAAGCTCTCAAATTGCGCAGCTAATACTAGGTAGGTAATCGCCATCGCCATCAACATAACAAACGCAATTGAACTTCCCGACTCTTTATAAAGCGCTGACTGCCCCTTATAGTCGACTTGTACCGCATCTGTTATATTTTCGGCTACAACTTGATTTAAGAAATCCAGAGCCTCACCCAATTTATAACCATCAGCTAAGTTAGCTTCAATGGTGATGCTGCGCATTCTGTTATAGCGGTTTAGTGTTCCGGCCGTCGCCTGTTCTCGAACTGTCACTAAATTTGAAAGTGGGATAAGCTGTTGTGTACGCGCCGAGCGGACGTACAAGTCATTTAGGGTTGAAGGTGTTGCAAACTCTTCATCAGGCCCTTCTAATACCACTTCATACTCTTGGCCACGCTCAATATAGGTTGTAGCGCGACGTTGCCCAAGTGTCGCCTCTAAGGTTCGGCCAATATCTGCTACCGACACACCTAAATCTGCGGCACGTAATGTATCAATTTCCACTAATAACTGTGGTAACGTTTCTTTATAATTACTGTCGAGCCTAAGTAAATTAGGGTTCTTTCTGGCTTCACTTAAAATAATATCTCGCCATTGAGCAAGTTGCTCGTAAGTATCACCTTGTAGTACAAATTGTACTGGACGGCCAAGCCCTCGACCGCCAAGTCCACTTCGCATTATTGCGAAGGCTCTAACATCGGTTAATGACTGCATCTCCGCTGATATTTCGCCCATCACCTGATTGGTTGACTTAATTCGGTTGTCCCAGTCCGGCATACCAATAATTGCAATTCCTGCTCCACCTCCAAACCCTGGAGTTCGAACGATGACGCGATCAACCTCACCTCGTTCATAATATTTTAGTAGCTTTGCTTCCACTTCATTCATATTGGCTAGGTTACTATCATAACTTGCACCTTCAGCCGCTTGAACAATCATAAAGAAGTTGCCTCTATCCTCTTGCGGTGCAAGCTCCTGAGGAATAACCTTGAAAAGTCCGTATATTAATGTCAATGACATCAACATCACTACGACTAAACCCACTTTATTTGAAACTGTACTGTTGAGTTGCGACTCATAACTTGTTTCTAGCTTATCAAATCCACTATCGAGCCATTTACCAACTTTAGATTCACGTTTTCGATAGGTAAGAATTTTAGAGCAGAGCATGGGGGATAACGTTAAAGCGGTGAAACTAGAAAAAATCACGGCCGCAGTCACTGCAATTGCAAACTCAACAAACAATCTACCTACATTGCCTTCTAAAAATACCAGTGGAATAAACACCGCAACTAACACCAGAGTGGTGGCGATAACCGCAAATCCAACTTCCCTTGCCCCACGATAAGCGGCTAATAAAGGTGGTTCGCCCTCTTCCATACGACGGTATATATTTTCTAGAACGACAATGGAGTCATCGACAACCAAACCAATTGCCAACACTAACGCTAACAAAGTCAGTAAGTTAATTGAAAAACCTAAAACCATAAGAACCGTAAAGGTGGAAACTAAGGCAACAGGTACCGTCACTGCAGGAACAAAAGTTGCTCTTACGTTACCCAAAAATAGATAAATAACGAGCACAACAAGGAAAATGGCAATAAATAACGTGTTGTAAACTTCGTCTATCGACTTAGCGATAAACACTGATGAATCATAAGAGTCTTCAATATGCGTCCCTTCAGGCAACGTTGCACGGATATTATCCATTTCCATACGTGCGGCTTTAACAACGTCTAAAGTATTAGCTTTTGATTGTTTAATGATCCCCAAACCAATCATGTTTTCGCCGTTACCACGGAACGTATTTTCATCATCTTGCGCGGTTAACTCAACTCTGGTGACATCACCAAGGCGAACCAAATAACCATCATCACCTCGAGCAACGACCATAGATTGATATTGTTCCGGGGTTTTATAAGCTCGGGCAATTCGAACATTAAAATTGCGATCGGTAGACTTGATTTCACCCGCAGGCAATTCGACGTTTTCTCGTCGCAGTACATTTTCAATATCCGTAACGGTAACACCACGCGCCGCCATCGCATCCTTGTCTAACCAGACTTTCATTGAGTAATCGCGACTTCCACCCAGACGAACTCGAGCGACACCATCAACCACCGCAAAACGGTCTACAATATACCGCTTTGCATAATCAGTCAGTTCCAGTGCATTCATCGTTTCTGAGTTTAAAACAAACCAAACCACCACATCTTCATCGTCATTTGCTTTATAAACTTCTGGAGGCAGGGCTTGATCTGGTAAACTGCGAAGCGCTCTTGAAACACGTTCACGAACATCGTTTGCAGCTGCATCAATATCAACGTTAGTATTAAACTCAATACTGATATTTGAGCGACCGTTACGTGAACTCGAGTTAATATTTTTAACGCCCGATATTCCTGATATTCGAGATTCTAATATTTGAGTAATTTTGCTCTCTACTATTTCAGCTGAAGCTCCAGGGTAGGAAGTACTTACTGATACAATTGGAGGATCAATATCTGGGTATTGCCTTAACGCCAACATAAAGAAAGCAACAATGCCAAATGTAACTAATAGTAAGTTTACTACTGTTGCAAAAACAGGGCGTTTAACTGACACGTCCGAAAGTAACATGATTAGCTCTCCTTAGGCTCATTCTTGTTGTCTTCCGGTGTCATAACACGAGCGCCGTCTCTGATTTTCAAAACGCCTTTGTGAATAACTTTGTCGCCACTCGTTAAACCGCTAATTACCTCTGCAGTTCCAGGTTTGCGACGGCCCACTTCAATTTCGGTTTTTGTTACTGTGTTATCGTCGTTGAGAACATAGACAAAATGCTGATTATTAATTGGTACAATTGCAGATTCAGGTATAACAAGCGCACTGCTAGCCTCTGTCGTGACCTTTAATTGAAGCAACATACCTGGACGTAATGACTTTGACTCATTGTTAAATATAGCTCGAACTGAAAAAGCTCGTGACGTTTTATCAACGCGAGATGAAATACTATCAATTTGACCGAAAAAAGGTTGTTTGAACGCTACGTGTTGCGCTTGTACTTGTTGACCGACAGTAACTTCCGTTAGGTATTTTTCAGGGAGCTGAAACTCGACTTTGATTCTGCTCACATCGTCTAAGGTAACTATATTGGTGCTATTGGTAACAAGTTGGCCAGGACTAATTTGTCTAAGACCTACTTGGCCAGAAAATGGAGCTACAATGAATTTTTCGTTAAAGCGAGCTTCTGCAACTTGTTGCTGTGCTTCAGTAGATTCAATAAGACTTTGTTGTTTTTCTATTGCGCTAGCAGCGGTTGCACTTTGCTTTTCTAAGTCTTGCAAGCGTCGTAATTGACGACGATGTTCATTTAGCGTGGCTTTGTACTCGTCAATATTTGCCTTCTCTTCATCATGCTTCATTGTGACAAGTAGCTGACCTTTTTTTACAAACTGGCCGTCATCAAAGTGAACTAGCTGAACTCTATCTGTGCTGTAGGCTTTTAAATCTATAGATTCGTTAGCTTGTGCATTACCTAATGCTGAAATTTCCTCATTATACGGTAACGAAGATACGACAGAATATTCGACTAACGGTGTACCGCCTCTTCGCTGATCTTGCAGTTTGTCTTCCATTGGCCAAAATACAAATGCCAACATGCCTATTAATAAAACTACAATCCATAAAACAGGATTTTTTAACATACCGAGATCCTACTAATCTTAAGCTGATTTAAATAATAGTAGAATCATACTTGTTTGGTTTTATTCAACCATGTGATTTGCCTTGAGTTTCAATCGTCTTGTCTGAATCTCATGGGTAACTAGTAGTATTCTACATTCTTAATTTTTCTTGGGCGGGTATTGATACGGTACAAATCAAAAACTAGTTTCATATCAAGTTCTAATTCCGTGGCGTAGGTATCTCCAACGGGATAAGATTTAACTAATCTTGCACCTCTTATAACTCCCTCTACTTTAGCTCTCATTTGATCATCTTGCGCAACTAAATTTTTTACTTCAGACTTACCTTTAATTTGATAGCCATAAACTTGCTCTGCTAATTCTCTATATGCATCTAACTTAGATGCACGCATTGCCATTATTTGCCGAATTTGAGGATCATTGCCGGTTTGTGCTGAAATGGGTGCATAACCCACGGCTCTTAGAATGGGAAACTGCTCAGGCTTTTCATATTCCCAACTAACATGCTTATCCAGTAAGGACGTACATCCACCAGCACATAGTGCTACAAATAAAATAATAATAATTCGAATAGTCATCTTGTCGTCTCAAGCACGGATCATAAAGTAAATATTGTTATTCAAATTTTAGGCCACTTCCACCAATCCCAATAATATCCAACAAACTTATAAGACTGGTCTATAACTTGCAGTTTTACTCTTGTTTAATTGTAGGCCTTTTGTAGCTTGGTTTGTCAGGTGACAATAGTTTGACGGCCATATTATAGAATTTAGCGACTGAGACCAAAGCCATGACTAATTACTTTGTAAAATTTATCGTACTTATGACTTTATCCGTATTTTCGGCAACAACGCTTGCTGATTGGTATGAGGCCACCGGACAAGCTCGAGTTCGCCACGGTGATGTAGCGAGCGCTAAAAATCGAGCCATGCAAGACGCCGTTAAGCAAGCAATGCTATTTTCTGGCGCTAATGTTTCTAGTATTCAGCAAATCTCAAAAGGTCTTTTGGTCGATGACTCAATTCAAGTTCGCTCGAACGGTGCGGTCAATAGAATAGAAATCGTCAGTGAACTACAACGCGGCGATAGTATATCTGTAACTATTCGTGCAGATATATTTCCTGAAGAACGAGCATGTTACGCCGCAGAATTTGGTAAAAAAGTGGCTATTACTCAATTCCCTATTCAACATTGGGAACATGCCAAAATTGGCGGTTTATACGGCCTAGAAAAAGAAATCCCACGAAAAATTCTATCGATGTTGCAATCAGGCAGTTCAACAATATACCCCGTAGCTTGGTTTGAAAAAAAGCTAAACGTAAATATCGATTTTGAACAGCAAGGACGTGTTCGACACGAACTTATCGACGCCGTTGCTCAGAATGCGAATACGCAATTTGTCATGTTTGGTCGTATTAGCGACTTGTCATTCGGTGATGTATCGAACAGTTTTAGCTTTTGGGAAGATGATGAATTTGAACGGTTTTTTACATTTGATTTAATGATTGCCAATGCGCTTACGCATGAGGTCATTTATCAAAATCGTTTTAGAACAGAGGCTGACTGGACGTTTGATAAAAGAGACACGGTTAACGTGAGCAGCCGTAAGTTTTGGAACTCTGAATATGGTAGCGCAATAGAACGAAACCTTACCGATATGCGCGACGATATATTAAGTCAATTGAGCTGCCAACAGTTACAAAGTAAAATTTTAGCGATACAAGAAGGTAAACAAATACAACTTAATATTGGCCGTGGACAAGGTGTATACGTTGGTCAAGAGTATAGAGTTTCGTATCGTGCTGACATCGTAGATAATAGTGGTAATTTACTTACCAACTTTGTTATCAGTCCATATAGAGTGAAAATCACCCAAGTATATGAAAACTCCGCTATTGCTGAGTCTCTTGATAAAGACTTTATGAGCAATGTGCAAGTAAATGATGTAATTGAGCTTAAAGACTGGGCAACTGATTGGTAATCGGGTTTTAGCGTTATTTACTATTTGTTATAGTCTATAATGAGTTACCAAGTATCTAACCGTTTTATATTTAGATTAACGGTTCTTTAACTAAACACTTAAATGGAAATATAAGAATGACTATCGATGCATTACAAACAATAGAAGGTTTAGATACAAAAACTGGACTAACTAATTGTATGGACGATGAGCAATTATTCAATGACGTTCTTGCTATGTTTATTGTGCAACTAGAGCAAGATATTCCTGTTATCAGACAGCTTTTTAACTTAGGCGATTGGATTGGCTTTGGTAAGGCGTGTCACAGCATAAAAGGTGCTGCTGCAAGCGTTGGCGCTTTTAAAGTACAAGAGCAGTCTGCTATTTTAGAAAAGGCAGGTAAAGAGCAGGATGAAACAACAATAAAGTCTATATACGATACTTATATCCTGTTGTTAGAAACCATTAAGTCTGCAATCAAAGAGTCACTCTAAGAAGATTTGTTCGATACTAATAACTTGTCATTAACTTTTTTGAGGAACCGGCCATATCGGTTTAACCTCTACTAACGGCTTTGACGTTGACAATGGATTGTCCAGTCTAATTATCTTTCTATTCTTAACATTCGCTTTCTTCGAAATTTCGTCAACTTGAATAAACTGCTCAAACAGCTCCTGTAAACTTCCGTCTTTGTGAGCTAACAATAAACCCTTTTCAATTCGTTTTGCTAATCGCACGCTCTTTTTACCCACAAAAAAGTAAATATACGATGGATAATACAACATGAATTTTGGCTCTAAGGTAATTGCGGAGTCCTCTCTTTGCTCAACTTCACGCATTGCTTCCTCGATTCCGCGAGGAAAGTAATCAACTCGTTGCTTATGGAGTAACTCTAAAATAGAGTCATAAACATTTATCCCTACAACATTAAAATTATTGCGCCTTAAAATTTTAAAGTCTGGCCAATCGTAACCTTGCGCTGCGATTAACTCTTGTAACTTTCGAGGATCATTTAAGCGACTAAACATCGCATATTTTTCTTTTAAAATTAGAGATATTCTATACCCCAATAGCCCGTTTAATAGAGGGACTTTAATCGCCCTGGCCAGTTTTTCTCGTTTATCTGTGGCTACACTCCAATAAACATTAATACTGTCTTCTATATCCAGTTCCTGTAAAGCCCTACTTTGGTAAAACGGTAAATCGACAAATGATATTTGATAAGGCCCATATTCTTTTTCAGTCTTAATTAAAGCTAACTCTATAAGCTTTGAATAATATTGATGAGAACGATAATCGAAAGGTACAGATGATGGAAGCCGAACCTCATCACGTTTTTGCTCCGTCGCTAATGGCTGGCTTTCAGAAAGTAGGGTTTTGCCATCCATAGCAAAGGTGTCTGGTACATAAAGCACAAGCAGGAATACCCAGAATACCGATATTTTTTTCAATGCCACACTCCAAATTTCTGCATCTATTTATTAGCATAGTCTAGAAATCTTTGAGCGCTAGATTAAAAAAGAAGTGGGATTAAAAGATAGGTATTCGCTTATACCTATCTTAGATGCTAACCAGGACTATTGGACCTTAGTTATTATTGAAGTCTTCGTGTGAGTGACGTTCGGGCAGCTGCTCACTTTCGTCACCCCATGTTTTATTGACCATTTTTCCGCGTTTAACTGCAGGTCTTTGTTCAATTTTTTCAGCCCAAGCAACCAGGTTTTTGTAGCTACTTACGTCTAAAAATTCTGCAGCGTCATAAAGATGGCCAAGTACTAGTGCGCCATACCAAGGCCATATTGCCATATCAGCAATTGTATAATCTTTACCAATCATATATTCATTATTGGCTAAATGTTTGTCCAAAACATCTAACTGACGTTTTGTTTCCATCGTAAAGCGGTCGATTGGATATTCAAATTTTTCTGGCGCGTACGCATAAAAATGACCAAAACCACCGCCGAGATATGGGCCGCTGCCTACCTGCCAAAATAACCAAGACAAACAGGCTGCTCGATCCTCCGCTGAGCTTGGAATGAAGGCGTTAAATTTTTCTGCTAGATGGAGCAGTATTGCACCTGACTCAAAGATATTAATGTTTTTATTGCCAGACTTATCCACTAACGCCGGTATCTTAGAGTTTGGATTAACAGATACAAAACCACTACTGAACTGCTCTGCGTCTTGAATTTTTATTAGGTGTGCATCGTACTCCGCGTCTTGAAACCCTGCAGCTAACAGCTCTTCAAACATTACCGTAACTTTTACTCCGTTAGGTGTTGCCAATGAGTACAGTTGAAAAGGATGTTTACCAACGGGTAGCGTTTTTTCAAATCGAGCACCTGAATCCGGTCGGTTGAGACTCGCCCATTCACCACCATTTTCTTTTTCCCAGGTCCACACTTTTGGTGGGTTGTACGTATTATTCGCCATAAAACCTCCTATTTTTAGAGTGTTACGTTACAACTTAAGTTTTAGATGAACCCTTTGTTAATTAATAAATATCACCTATCAACTCTAAGTGAGTGAGGAAAAGGCGGACATCTAACTCAAGTTGATGATAATCCGGCAACATATATTCGCAAAGCTTATAGAACGCTTTGTTGTGTTCTGCTTCTTTAAAATGTGCAAGTTCATGAACCACTATCATAGCTAAAAATGGTTCTGGTGCATTTTTAAATATAGAACTAATTCGTATTTCATATTTACGTTTTAATTTATTTCCCTGCATACGAGCAATACTCGTGTGTGTACCAAGGGCGTTTTTAACAACGTGTAACTTGTTGTCGTATTCGACTTTGCTAACAGGAAGGCTTTTTTTTAAGTGTTGAGATTTTTTATCTAACACATAATCTCGCAACAATTTATCATTCTTAAACTGATGCGATTTAGGGTATTTTTTTAACAAGTAGGCCGTCAACTTTTGCTCGCTAAGTAATCTTTCTACCGAGTTAATTATTGACGGTGGATAGTGACTGATATATTTAAGCTTGTTACTGGTCAAGTCTCATATATTCCTATTAGTTGAAAATGGTTTCAGCCCAACGACTTAAACCTGCGGTGACACTACCAAAATGATCACCAATTACCACAGGCTTATTATTAAACTTTGATTTAATAAACTCATTAATGACCGGCGATTTCGCAGTACCACCAGTTACAAATATCACGTCTGGCTCTACACCGCCTTGTTGCACGGCATCAGTCATAAGTGTGGCAATGCTATTTAATTGATTTTCAGACGCGGTAAGAAACAATTCACGATCTACATTTTGTGCTAAAGAAGGTGTTAGGTAACTTAGATCAATATTAACATTTGAAGCGTCTGTCAGCGCAATTTTTGCTTGCTCGGCACTGTTAACTAATTGGTAACTTAACTTTTCATCGTACGCTTTGAGGAGTCTAGATAATATTTCTGGTTGCTCAGAGTCTCGCATCAATTGCTTTAAAAATCGCCCATTACTTTCACTGTAGAAGTCTGTTTGTGCATTCACATCATTAATTGCAACCGCTTTAAAGTAGCTATTAACTGGCATCGGCTTGCCCGACTTTAACTTTCCATTCATGCCTAAATTAGGCATGACACCTTTGAGCGCTAGCTGGATATCAAAATCATTACCACCAACTCTTAAACCACTATGCCCTAATAATGCATCGCTTCGGTCAGTTTTATTCTTCAGTTCTGGCCCCATAAGCAACATAGAGCAGTCGGTCGTACCACCGCCTATGTCTACGACTAATACTCGAGTTTCTTTGGTTAGGCTTGCTTCGTATTCGAAACCTGCCGCTACAGGCTCAAATTGAAATTCAATATCTTTATAACCAACATGTCTAGCAGCATTTGTTAGAACGTCGATGGCTTGTTTGTTACTTTGTTCGCTATTTCGTCCTTGGAAGTTAATTGGTCTACCAATGACTACTTTTGTTACTTCGCGTTCTAATTGCTTTTCTACTAAATTTTTTACATGCGCCATCATAGAGGCAACAATATGTTCGAAAAATACAATTTGTTGAGGTAGCAGCCCGCTGGTACCTAAAAATGATTTAGGTGATTTTATATAATAACCTTCACTTGGATCTTCTAAATACCTGGCCAGGGCCTGTTTACCAAAAGATAAATGCTCCGCTATACCATCATAACGAAGATCTTCTAAAGCTTCCTGCCCTTTTGATATGAGGTATCTGCGTGAGTCTAAGAAGGTTTGTTGATGAGCATCATTGATATTTTTATGTAACCAGTTCGCAATAACGTCACGACTAGGAGCGTATAACGACGACGCCATGAATTTTCCATGCTCGCCCAATGTTAACATTTCCGGTCGCCCATTTTGCATTGTCGCAACCGCGCAATTCGATGTCCCGTAGTCAAAACCTATCATTAAAACTGCTACTCACTTTGAAAATAAAGGGCGCGGAGTTTACAGGATATCTAACTGACTTTCACCTTTAGTTTGCCGTGCATATAACGTCATTGACTGTAGTTAATTTTCATTGGACATAAAAAAAGCCAGAATGCTGATTTTATCTAGCTATTCTGACTCTTTGTGGTTCTACACGAACCTAATAATGGTGCGGTTGGAGGGACTTGAACCCTCACGTCCTTTCGAACACAGCGACCTCAACGCTGCCTGTCTACCAATTTCAGCACAACCGCTAAATCATTATGCGTTACAGTTAGTTTACAGGAACTTCGTCCGAACCGTCTGTTTTAGGCGCATCACCGACAGGAATTTCTGAAGGTAATTCTGACTGTGCAGCTGGAGCTGTTTCTGTAGGCACAGAAAGGTCACTAAACTCATCTTCTTGCTTAACAGAATTTGCTGTCATGCTTCCTAAGAAGATACTTAGGATAAAAAATGCTGTCGCTAAAAATGTTGTGGTTTTTGTTAAGAAGTTACCAGAACCGCTTGAACCAAATAATGTTGCTGACGCACCGGCACCGAATGATGCACCCATATCAGCGCCTTTACCTTGTTGAATTAAAATTAATCCAACTAGAGCGATCGCTATGATCAAGTATACTACTATTAAAATCTCGTACATGCTTTTACCTTAAGCTACTGCGTTTTTACAAATGTTTGTGAACGCTTCCACATCTAAACTCGCGCCACCAATGAGGCCGCCGTCGATGTTTTCCTTGGAAAACAATTCTTCACTATTTTCTGCCTTAACGCTACCACCATATAAAATGCGCGTTAAGTCTGCTAATTCTTGGCTATATCCCGCTAATGTTTTACGAATCATTGCGTGAACTTCTTCAGCCTGTTCGCCACTGGCGGTTTTACCTGTGCCTATCGCCCATACAGGCTCATAAGCAAAAACAACACTATCAGAGTAATTTGGTAATGCGTCAATAGCTGATTTAACTTGTTCAGTTATAACGGCTGTTGTTTCACCATTTTCTCTTTGCTCGTCTGTTTCACCAACACAAATAATTGGTATAAGTCCGGCAGCAAGTGTTGCTAAAACTTTCTTCGCAACGACATCATTTGTCTCACCAAATAAGGAGCGACGCTCTGAGTGACCTACAATAACATACTGACAGCCAACATCCCTCAACATTCTTCCAGAAATTTCGCCGGTGTAAGCACCAGAGTCATGAACCGAAATCGTTTGAGCGCCTTTTTTAACGCCTTGTGTATCTTCAGAAAGATAGACAAACGGAGGACATATTACTGTTTCTACACTATCAGCATCTAGTTGTTGGATACTGCTAACCATATCTGTTAACAATTGGCGGTCGCCATTAAGCTTCCAATTCGCCACAACAAGCGGTAATCGAATGGCCATTAGCCTCTCCTTTATTTAAGCGGCGAGATATTAACAAACTGCGCCAAAAGTACAAGTAATGGATTCGTTATTCTGCATGAGCGGCGACTTTTTCGGCGACTTTTTGCGCAACTTCTTTTATTAATTTCGCATCTTTACCTTCGGTCATAACTCTTATTAACGGCTCGGTACCAGATTTACGAATTAATATACGACCTTCATCGCCTAATTCCACCTCAGCAGCTTGTATTGCTAGTTTAACTTCTTCAACTTCTAATGGGTATTTGTTTAAGCCAGTTCGAACATTGATTAGTTTTTGTGGGTATTTTTCCATACCAGACTTTAGTTCTGACAATGTCATGCCGGTGTCAACAATCGCCGCCAATATTTGCACTGCTGAGATTGTGCCATCGCCCGTTGGGATATGATCTAAATTAATGACATGACCAGACGATTCTCCACCAATAGTCCAACCATTTTCTTTGAGCAATTGCATAACGTATCTGTCGCCGACATTAGCGCGTTTAAAAGGAATACTTAAGTTTTTAAGCGCGACTTCTAAACCTAAATTAGACATCAACGTACCAACAACACCACCTTTTAATTCGCCTTTTTTCAAAGCCTGACGGGCGAGGATGAATACAAGTTCGTCGCCATCAACTTCAATACCGTTCTCATCAACCATGATAAGTCGGTCACCATCACCATCTAATGCAATGCCAACGTCAGCGTTATGCTGGATTACAGCTTGTCTTAAGGCATCTGTATGAGTTGCACCACAATGATCGTTAATATTTAATCCGTTCGGCTCGGCAAAGATCGAAATTACTTCTGCGCCAAGTTCTCTAAATACATTCGGTGCAATATGATAGGTTGCACCATTGGCTGTATCGACAACTACTTTCATGCCTTTTAATGAATCTTCTGAGAAGCGGCTTTTACAGAATTCTATGTAGCGGCCAGCAGCATCATTTATTCTGAATGCTTTACCTAATTTTTCCGACTCAACGCACGTTAAAGGTTGCTCTAACATGCTTTCAATTTCATGCTCTACGTCGTCCGGTAATTTAGTTCCCTCTGCTGAGAAAAACTTTATTCCGTTATCGTAATAAGGGTTATGTGATGCACTAATAACAATCCCCGCATCTGCGCGGAATGTTTGAGTTAAATAAGAGATAGCAGGCGTTGGCATAGGGCCTAACAAACCAACGTCGACACCAGCAGCAATTAGTCCAGATTCTAAGGCGGTTTCTAACATATAACCTGAAATACGGGTGTCCTTCCCAATGAGTACTTTTCGATTACCGTTGCTAGCAAAAACTTTGCCTGCAGCCCAGCCTAATTTTAACGCAAACTCTGGAGTGATTGCGCCTTGACCTACTAAGCCTCGAATACCGTCTGTACCGAAATACTTTTTACTCATCAATAATTCCTTTGCTCATTGCATTGTATATAGTTACTGCCTGTTGAGTTTCTGCAACGTCGTGAACTCGAAGAACATTAGCGCCTTTTGTCAGGGCTAATGTGGCAGCGATTACGCTTCCCAACATTCTATCATTTGTTTCTACATTTAATAAATTACCAATCATGGATTTTCTTGATAAACCTGCCAGTATGGGCAATTTATATGTAACAAATTGATCAAGATCATTTAGAAGCTGATAATTATCGGCTAATGTTTTACCAAAACCGAAGCCAGGATCAAGCCATAACCTGCTCTTTTCAATACCCGCATCGCCACATTCTGTGATTTTTTCATCAAAGAATATTTTTATGTCCGAGATCAAGTCTCGATATGTGGGCTTGTTTTGCATAGTTTGTGGCGTACCCTGCATATGCATTAGACAAATTGGAACATCCGATTGTGCTACTACCTCCATAGTGCCGGGCTGACTGAGAGCGCAAACGTCATTAATAACGTCAATGCCTGCCGTTAAACCTTCTGACATTACCTCTGCTTTTGAGGTATCTAACGAAATTTTACAATTGAATTCAGACTTGAGCTTTTTTATGACGGGTATAACTCGAGCAAGTTCAGTTTGAACATCAACTTTTGGTGCGCCTGGTCGGGTAGATTCGCCACCAATATCTATTATGCCTGCGCCTGCCATTAACATTTGTTCGGCTTGCTTAACGGCTGTATCAATTGAATTAAAACGCCCACCATCTGAAAAAGAATCTGGTGTCACATTTAACACGCCCATAATGACGGGGCTTGAAGTTACGTCTAATACTGACATAATTCTGGTCTCTAAATAGATTGTTTACATACCAATAAATCAAAAAAGGCCCCTTAAAGGAGCCTTTTCAAACTAGAACTAACTTAAGCGTCTTTTGGTTGCTCAGTGTTGGATGACGCACCATCTTCAGACTTTTTGTCTTCCGATTTCGTTTCATCTGAGTTACTTGGCTTGTCGCCTTTATCACTCCAACCAGCTGGCTCACGTACTTCTCTACGGGCCATTAGGTCATCGATTTGTTTCGCATCAATGGTTTCATACTTCATTAATGCATCTTTCATCGAGTGCAGAATATCCATGTTATCAAGAAGAATTTGACGCGCTCTATCATAATTCTTATCAATTATCGCACGCACTTCTTTGTCAATTAGGCGAGCGGTTTCGTCTGAAATATTCTTATGTTTCGCTGAGCTTCTGCCCATGAATATTTCACCTTCTTCTTCTGCATACAGCAACGGTCCTAATTTATCCGATAGGCCCCATTGTGTAACCATTTTTGACGCTAAATCTGTCGCTCTCTCAATATCATTTGACGCACCGGTAGATACTTTCTCATCTCCGTAAATAATTTGCTCAGCGAGGCGACCACCGTAAAGGCTAGAAATATTACTCTCAAGGTGTTGTTTAGAATGACTAAAACGATCCTTTTCAGGCAAGTACATCGTCACACCTAGCGCACGTCCACGAGGAATAATACTCACTTTATAAACTGGGTCATGTTCTGGAACCATACGACCAACAATTGCATGGCCGGCTTCGTGATATGCAGTCATTTCTTTTTCTGCATCATCCATAACCATGGTTTTACGTTCAGCGCCCATCATGATTTTGTCTTTGGCTTTTTCAAAGTCGGTCATATCAACTAAGCGTTTATTGCTTCGCGCTGCGAACAAAGCAGCTTCGTTGACTAAGTTAGCTAAGTCTGCACCAGAAAAACCAGGTGTTCCTCGGGCTATTAATGCAGGTTCAACATCATTACCAAGTGGAACCTTACGCATATGAACATTTAAGATTTGTTCACGGCCACGTACATCTGGTAAACCAACAACAACTTGACGGTCAAATCGCCCTGGGCGCAGTAACGCCGGATCTAATACGTCAGGCCGGTTAGTTGCCGCAATAACGATTATCCCCTCGTTGCCTTCAAAACCATCCATTTCAACAAGCATCTGGTTAAGCGTTTGCTCTCTTTCATCATGACCACCGCCCATACCAGCGCCACGTTGACGACCAACAGCATCGATCTCATCAATGAATATAATACACGGCGCAGCTTTTTTAGCTTGCTCAAACATATCTCGCACGCGAGATGCACCGACACCAACAAACATCTCGACAAAATCAGAACCAGATATAGCAAAAAATGGTACTTTCGCTTCACCGGCAACGGCTTTAGCTAGCAATGTTTTACCTGTACCAGGCTGACCTACCATTAAGACGCCTTTTGGTATCTTTCCGCCTAATTTTTGGAACTTAGATGGGTCTTTTAAATAGTCGACCAACTCTTGAACTTCTTCTTTGGCTTCATCACAACCAGCAACGTCTTTAAATGTTGTTTTGATCTGATCTTCACCCATTAAGCGGGCTTTACTTTTACCAAACGACATAGCACCTTTGCCACCGCCGCCTTGCATTTGTCGCATGAAGAATATCCAAACGCCGATCAAAAGTAGCATTGGGAACCAAGAGATCAATATTGAAGTAAACAGGGATGGCTCTTCTGGCGGCACGCCAATGATTCGAACGTCGTTTTCAATAAGGTCGTTCAGCAAGTCTTTGTCATAAGCCGTTGGGATTAACGTTTCGAATTTTTCTCCGCTACGCTTTATGCCTTTTATTTGACGATCTGATATTTTTACTTCACGAATTTGCCCTTGACGAACATCCTTTATGAATTGGGTGTAGTTTTCGGCGCCCCCAGCAGACTCGCTCGGTGTAATGTTGTTAAACACTGACATCAATGCGACGGCAACTACTAACCAAATTATTAAATTTTTAGCCATATCACTCAAAGGAATAACCTCTTCCTGTTATTAATTAATTAATTGAAGATTACTACAGTTTGTAACCTGTCGCTACTACGTACACCTCTCGAGACCTTGCTCGGGACGAATCCGGTTTTCTAACTTTCACGGTTTTAAATGCAGCTCGAACATCTTTGACAAACTGATCAAAACCTTCACCTTGAAAAACTTTAACCACAAACTTTCCGTCTTTACCTAATACTTGGTTACACATATCTAACGCCAGCTCAACAAGATACATAGATCCAGACTGATCAATTGCATCGTTACCACTCAAGTTAGGCGCCATGTCTGACATTACAAGATCTACAGTTCGTCCATCAATACGTTCAAGTAATGCATTTAGAACACTTTCTTCTCTAAAATCGCCTTGTAAAAAGTCAACGCCTACTATCGGGTCCATAGGCAAAATGTCACAAGCAATTAAAGTTCCTGAGTCACCTATAAAGTCGGCCGCATATTGGGACCAACCTCCAGGTGCTGCACCTAAATCCACCACTGTATCACCAGGCTTCATCAACTTGTCTTTTTTTTGAAGCTCTTCTATTTTGAAGTAGGCACGTGATCGCAGACCACGTTTATTGGCTTCTTTTACGTACTTGTCGTTTACGTGCTCTTCTAACCAGCGTTTACTGCTAGCCGAACGTTTATCTTTTGCCATAAGTATGTTTATAAATTGGTAATAAGCTTAAGGTGGGGTAGAATATCGTTAATTCAAGTAATTATCATTGTTAAATTTGAGACTAGATGAAATTAACTAATAAACAAATCCAATTTTTACGTGGTGAAGCTCATTCACTAAAGCCTGTTGTTCAACTTGGTGCTAACGGTTTCACTGAAGGTGTTTTAGCTGAAATAGAAAACTCGTTAGAAATTCACGAACTTATTAAGGTAAAAGTACCAGCTGAAGATCGTGAAGAGTTGAACTTATATGTAGATGCTATTGTTCGTGAGAGCAAAGCCGTTAAGGTGCAGCTAATAGGTAAAACCTTAGTATTATACAAGCAAGCTAAAGAGCCAAAAATCGTGCTTCCTAAAGCAAAGTAATGCCTGAATAAATCAAGCTTGTAGCACTCAAAGCCGGTAGAAATCTAAACTACCGGTTTTTTTATGCCCATTTATAGTCCTTTACTCTATTCCACAAACTTCTTTCTTATTTCTATTAATACCAATTTTAGTTTCGAATTTTAATACAATATTCGCGTACCTCGTTCAGAAAATAGGTCTATATTTAAAGAACCTTAGTCTAAATTAAAGAGGTATTATGACCTTAAGTTTTTTAAATACGTTCGGCTCTAATGACTCATCAGGCTTTTGGAAGGTTTTAATTGTTG
The DNA here is from genome assembly GCF_017948405.1 of Psychrosphaera aestuarii. NCBI lineage: Bacteria > Pseudomonadati > Pseudomonadota > Gammaproteobacteria > Alteromonadales > Pseudoalteromonadaceae > Psychrosphaera > Psychrosphaera aestuarii. The sequence goes on from NZ_CP072844.1 coordinate 2,540,925, forward strand.
ACGACGAGCCGGATATTCATTCCATTACCAAGCTAGCATTAAAACGATATACATTTGAAGGTAAGGAAATCGAATTTATTAGTGCTTATAGTGCCAAAGAAGCGAAAGACATTATGTCTACCCACGCACAAATCGGCTTAATATTTTTAGATGTAGTAATGGAAACAGACGACGCCGGACTTCAGTTTGTAAAATGGTTACGCCTACAACAAAAAAATAATTTAACTCGAATTATTTTACGAACAGGTCAGCCAGGACAAGCACCTGAAGAACAGGTGATAATGGACTATGACATTAATGATTATAAACAAAAAACAGAGTTAGATAGACGACGGCTGTTTACTGCTGTTACTTGTGCCCTAAGGGGATATAGAGATCTGATTGAAATAGAAAGTTCAAGACAACATGAAGAATTGTTTAAAGAAGGACTAAAGAAAGTAATTGAAGCTACAGCACACGTAATGGAAGAGCAGAAGTTAACTAGCTTTTTTCAAGGTCTCCTACAGCAAGTGTTGTCTATTTTGAGATTTGAGCAGCAAGGTGCATTAATCAAAATAACGAATGCTGGCGGCACTATTTATGATAACAATGACTATAAAGTCATTACGCAAATAGGAACGAATGTCGATAAACACCTAGATGATGTTGTAAAGCGCTTAATGAATACTGCTATAAAGCTTAAAGAGTCAGTTTTTGAAGATGATATATTCATAGCCTACCTACCTTCATTATCCACACAAGAAAGCTTAATTTATCTTAAAGGTGTTGATATTGATCATATTGAAGAATTAGATATTCAATTGCTTCAGATGTTTTGCAGAAGTGCGGGGATTGCTTTTGATAACCTAATGATGAAAAGTGAGGTTCAGCGGACACAAGCAGAAGTTATAAATAGACTAGGCAATGCAGTAGAATCTAGATCAAAAGAATCAGGTAATCACATACGAAGAATGTCATTATTTTCAGGGATCATAGCTAAACGATTAGGGTTACCAAGTTATGATTGTGAGATTTTAGAGTTAGCAACCCCTATGCATGACATAGGTAAAATAGCCACGCCCGATAGTATTTTATTAAAACCCGGTAAATTGGAAGTATCTGAATTCGAAATAATGAAACAGCATGCTCATATTGGTTTTGAGATACTAGGAGGATCAGACCTTCCCATTATAAACGCAGCGGCAACTATCGCTTATCAACATCATGAAAAATATGACGGTAGTGGGTATCCACTAGGCTTAAAAGGCGACGAAATTCATATATTCTCAAGAATAGTAGCTGTTGCCGATGTTTTCGATGCGTTACTACATAAACGTTGCTATAAACCAGCCTGGACTGTAGATGACGTATTAGAGTTAATAGAAAATCAAAAAGGAAAGCACTTTGATCCGATTGTCGTTGATGCATTTTTTGAATGCATTGATGAGCTTATTACCGCGAACGAAAGTCTAACTGAGATAGAAGGAACTTAAAGTGGAGACAATAGATACGATTCCATATTCAGTTTCTGATAAACAAATAATTCATGCTTTAATTAAAATATCTGCATTAATTACAGAGCAATATAAATTATCTGAATTATATAAAAAATTACATGCGATCATAAGTGAAGTGGTATTTGCTAAAAATATTGCGATTGCTGAAATTGATTTAGAGTCTCATATTATGAATATTACTTATTTTTTAGATGAAAAAGACGGTAATAAGTTTTATGGCAAAAAAATAGATATTGGAAGAGGGTTATCCGCATACGCAATAAAAAGGCAAGCTCCGACTAGATTAAATGAACAACAAATAATTGAGCTACAAAACAAAGGAGAGATCGATCGTATCTACGGCACTATGTGTAAAAGCTGGATAGGCGTTCCTATTGTTGACGATGGAACGGTTATTGGTTTGATTATTGTGCAAAGTTACACATCTGAGTACGTTTATTCAGAGCGCGACTTAGAAGTATTAACCTTTGTTGGCTCAAATATAAATATTTTAGTTAAGCAGAAAAAAATTGTAGAAGAAGAAAAGCTTTTAAGAGCCGAAATTCTTCAGAAAGACAAAATGGCATCACTCGGAGGTTTAGTCGCGGGAGTTGCACATGAAATTAATACACCTTTAGGTGTCTGCGTTACAGGTATTTCAAACTTACTAGAGGAACATGTTAGATTCAGAATGGCAGTCGATGCGGGTACGGTTACCGAAAAACAATTTAATAATTTTGTTGACGACGTAGGGGAGACTTGTGAAATCATAAAAAGTAACGTAAATCGTGCCGCCACGTTAATTTCTAGCTTTAAACAAATTGCTGTAGACCAATCATCTGAAAGCAAACGAGTTATTAACATCAAGACCTATCTTGATGAAATTATTCATTCCCTGCACCCAATTATCCGAAAGACAAAACATAAAATAGTCATTGATTGCGCAGACGACATCGAAAGTCTTACACACCCTGGTGCAATATCTCAGCTATTTACAAATCTTATTACAAACTCTCTAATCCATGGTTTTGAAGATATAGAAAGTGGAACAATAGAAATAAAAGTATCTAAGAAGAAAGGCAACCTCGAGTTTATATACAGTGATAATGGCAAAGGAATGAATAAAGAACAAAAAAAGAAATTCTTTGAGCCTTTTTACACAACAAAACGAGGAAGTGGCGGAAGTGGTTTAGGAGGCCATATTATCTTTAATATAGTAGCAACGTCATTACACGGAAATGTTGTACTCGAAAGTCATAAAGCTAAAGGAACTCAATTCACTATTACTTTCCCAAGCTAGGACACAGTTGCCGAGAGCGACGAAGTAGCGAGCCGTAATGGTTGGGTATAAATCGGAGGCAATAAAAACCCCCTCGCACATAGTGCAAGGGGTTAGTATGGGAGCCTGGCGTGTCGACTGCATGGATGCAGGAGTTAGAGCAACGCAGGAGCAGTTGCCGAGAGCGACGAAGTAGCGAGCCGTGATGGTTGGGTATAAATTGGAGGCAATAAAAAACCCCTCGCACATAGTGCAAGGGGTTAGTATGGGAGCCTGGCGTGTCGACTGCATGGATGCAGGAGTTAGAGCAACGCAGGAGCAGTTGCCGAGAGCGACGAAGTAGCGAGCCGTGATGGTTGGGTATAAATTGGAGGCAATAAAAACCCCCTCGCACATAGTGCAAGGGGTTAGTATGGGAGCCTGGCGGTGAGCTACTCTCGCATAGCAAATGCTACACTACCATCGCCGCAGCTGCGTTTCACTTCTGAGTTCGAAATGGAGTCAGGTGGGTCCACAGCGCTATTGCCACCAGGCAAAGCTGTTTGTAATCGATGTTATAAAAACACCGCTTACGTAAATTGTCTTAACAATCAGAAAGCTGGATATTCAACCAAATAATTTTGACCATCAGTGCTCAAGAACACTTAAGCGTTGTATGGTTAAGCCTCACGGGCAATTAGTATAAGTTAGCTTAATGCCTCACAGCACTTCCACACCTTACCTATCAACGTTGTAGTCTTCAACGACCCTTTAGGACAGTTAAACTGTCAGGGATGACTCATCTCGAGGCTCGCTTCCCGCTTAGATGCTTTCAGCGGTTATCGATTCCGAACGTAGCTACCGGGCAATGCCATTGGCATGACAACCCGAACACCAGCGGTTCGTCCACTCCGGTCCTCTCGTACTAGGAGCAGCCCCTCTCAATCATCCAACGCCCACGGCAGATAGGGACCGAACTGTCTCACGACGTTCTAAACCCAGCTCGCGTACCACTTTAAATGGCGAACAGCCATACCCTTGGGACCGACTTCAGCCCCAGGATGTGATGAGCCGACATCGAGGTGCCAAACACCGCCGTCGATATGAACTCTTGGGCGGTATCAGCCTGTTATCCCCGGAGTACCTTTTATCCGTTGAGCGATGGCCCTTCCATACAGAGCCACCGGATCACTATGACCTACTTTCGTACCTGCTCGACGTGTCTGTCTCGCAGTTAAGCTTGCTTCTACCATTACACTAACCGTACGATGTCCGACCGTACTTAGCAAACCTTCGTGCTCCTCCGTTACTCTTTGGGAGGAGACCGCCCCAGTCAAACTACCCACCAGACACTGTCCACAACCCCGATAAGGGGCCAATGTTAGAACATCAAACATACAAGGGTGGTATTTCAAGGATGGCTCCACCTGAACTGGCGTCCAAGTTTCATAGCCTCCCACCTATCCTACACATGTAGGCTCAATGTTCAGTGTCAAGCTGTAGTAAAGGTTCACGGGGTCTTTCCGTCTAGCCGCGGGTACACAGCATCTTCACTGCGATTTCAATTTCACTGAGTCTCGGGTGGAGACAGCGTGGCCATCATTACACCATTCGTGCAGGTCGGAACTTACCCGACAAGGAATTTCGCTACCTTAGGACCGTTATAGTTACGGCCGCCGTTTACCGGGGCTTCGATCATGAGCTTCTCCGAGGATAACCCAATCAATTAACCTTCCGGCACCGGGCAGGTGTCACACCCTATACGTCATCTTTCGATTTAGCAGAGTGCTGTGTTTTTAATAAACAGTTGCAGCCACCAGGTCACTGCGACCCACTTCAGCTCCGATAGCAAGTATCTTCACCTAATGTGGGCGTACCTTCTCCCGAAGTTACGGTACCATTTTGCCTAGTTCCTTCACCCGAGTTCTCTCAAGCGCCTTAGTATTCTCTACCTGACCACCTGTGTCGGTTTGGGGTACGGTTCTTAATCATCTGAAGCTTAGAGGCTTTTCCTGGAAGTATGGCATCAATGACTTCATCACCTTAGTGACTCGTCTCGTATCTCAGTATTAGCCGCCCGGATTTACCTAAGCAGCCTACCTACATACTTTCACACGGACAACCATCGCCGTGCTCACCTAGCCTTCTCCGTCCCCCCATCGCAATGATTAAAAGTACAGAAATATTAATCTGTTTCCCATCGACTACGCATTTCTGCCTCGCCTTAGGGGCCGACTTACCCTACCCTGATTAGCATGGGATAGGAACCCTTGGTCTTTCGGCGTGGGGGTTTTTCACCCCCATTATCGTTACTCATGTCAACATTCGCACTTCTGATATGTCCAGCACACTTCTCAATGCACCTTCAGCCACTTACAGAACGCTCCCCTACCTAGCGTAATAAATTACGCTACCGCAGCTTCGGTGTTATGCTTAGCCCCGTTACATCTTCCGCGCAGGCCGACTCGACTAGTGAGCTATTACGCTTTCTTTAAAGGGTGGCTGCTTCTAAGCCAACCTCCTAGCTGTCTAAGCCTTCCCACATCGTTTCCCACTTAGCATAAACTTTGGGACCTTAGCTGGCGGTCTGGGTTGTTTCCCTCTCCACGACGAACGTTAGCACCCGCCGTGTGTCTCCCGGATATTACTTTACGGTATTCGGAGTTTGCATGGGGTTGGTAAGCCGGGATGGCCCCCTAGCCCAAACAGTGCTCTACCCCCGTAAGTATTCGTCCGAGGCTCTACCTAAATAGATTTCGGGGAGAACCAGCTATCTCCCGGTTTGATTAGCCTTTCACTCCTAGCCACAGGTCATCCCCTAACTTTTCAACGTTAGTGGGTTCGGTCCTCCAGTTGATGTTACTCAACCTTCAACCTGCCCATGGCTAGATCACCGGGTTTCGGGTCTATACCTTGCAACTTATTCGCCCAGTTAAGACTCGGTTTCCCTACGGCTCCCCTATTCGGTTAACCTTGCTACAAAATATAAGTCGTTGACCCATTATACAAAAGGTACGCAGTCACAGAACAAGTCTGCTCCTACTGCTTGTACGTATACGGTTTCAGGTTCTATTTCACTCCCCTCACAGGGGTTCTTTTCGCCTTTCCCTCACGGTACTGGTTCACTATCGGTCAATTGGGAGTATTTAGCCTTAGAGGATGGTCCCCCTATCTTCAGTCAAGGTTTCTCGTGCCCCGACCTACTTAATATGTCCAACATGGCTTGTCGTGTACGGGACTATCACCCACTATCGTTGCACTTTCCAGAGCATTCCACTAAACCATGCTGATTCGGCTGTTTCCCGTTCGCTCGCCGCTACTTAGGAAATCTCGGTTGATTTCTTTTCCTCCGGGTACTTAGATGTTTCAGTTCTCCGGGTTCGCTTCGCATAGCTATGTATTCACTATACGATACCCTAAAAAGGGTGGGTTTCCCCATTCGGAAATTCTGGTTTATAACGGTTTTTATCACCTTAACCAGACTTATCGCAGATTAACACGTCCTTCATCGCCTCCAATTGCCAAGGCATCCACCGTATACGCTTATTCACTTAACCATACAACCTTAAATGCTCTCGCAAATTCAGTCGCAGTTTATGTGTCATATTTATTGGTTACTTGGTTTGTATAAGACCAAGAACCTGACATAAATAACGCTTGAGTTTTCTCTTACAGTGATAATCAAAATTATTTTTTTAGTTGTTGAATAACAAATAAATAAACAATAATGTTTACCTTATTTTTTTATCAGCTTTCCAAATTGTTAAAGAGCATGAGTTTATAAAAAACTCTAAACGATGCACACTCACTACAATGTGTATGGTTTAGGGTTTTGAATCGAGAAACTGAGTGTCAGTATGGTGGAGCTACGCGGGATCGAACCGCGGACCTCTTGAATGCAAATCAAGCGCTCTCCCAGCTGAGCTATAGCCCCATACTGAAGTCACGTCATTAAAACGTTGGTCCAAATCGAAGATTTGGTAGGCCTGGGCAGACTTGAACTGCCGACCTCACCCTTATCAGGGGTGCGCTCTAACCAGCTGAGCTACAGGCCTATCGTTTATGCTACAAACTCTCGAATGCAGCTAACAGCTTGCAGCTTTCTCGCTCATTATTCGTAATTAATTATTTGTGTGAACACTCTGAAGGTGTAACTTCGTTTATAAGGAGGTGATCCAGCCGCAGGTTCCCCTACGGCTACCTTGTTACGACTTCACCCCAGTCATGAACCACAAAGTGGTAAGCGCCCTCCCGAAGGTTAAGCTACCTACTTCTTTTGCAGCCCACTCCCATGGTGTGACGGGCGGTGTGTACAAGGCCCGGGAACGTATTCACCGTGGCATTCTGATCCACGATTACTAGCGATTCCGACTTCATGGAGTCGAGTTGCAGACTCCAATCCGGACTACGACAAGCTTTATGGGATCCGCTTACTCTCGCGAGTTCGCAACCCTTTGTACTTGCCATTGTAGCACGTGTGTAGCCCATCTCGTAAGGGCCATGATGACTTGACGTCGTCCCCACCTTCCTCCGGTTTGTCACCGGCAGTCTCCTTAGAGTTCCCACCATTACGTGCTGGCAACTAAGGATAAGGGTTGCGCTCGTTGCGGGACTTAACCCAACATTTCACAACACGAGCTGACGACAGCCATGCAGCACCTGTCTCATAGTTCCCGAAGGCACTAAAGCGTCTCTGCTAAATTCTATGGATGTCAAGAGATGGTAAGGTTCTTCGCGTTGCATCGAATTAAACCACATGCTCCACCGCTTGTGCGGGCCCCCGTCAATTCATTTGAGTTTTAACCTTGCGGCCGTACTCCCCAGGCGGTCTACTTAATGCGTTAGCTGCGCAAGACAACTCTTAAGAGTCAAACTGCTAGTAGACATCGTTTACGGCGTGGACTACCAGGGTATCTAATCCTGTTTGCTACCCACGCTTTCGTACATGAGCGTCAGTGTCGACCCAGGTGGCTGCCTTCGCCATTGGTATTCCTTCAGATCTCTACGCATTTCACCGCTACACCTGAAATTCTACCACCCTCTGTCGCACTCTAGCCATCCAGTTTCAAATGCAGTTCCCAGGTTGAGCCCGGGGCTTTCACATCTGACTTAAATGGCCGCCTGCGTACGCTTTACGCCCAGTAATTCCGATTAACGCTCGCACCCTCCGTATTACCGCGGCTGCTGGCACGGAGTTAGCCGGTGCTTCTTCTGCGAGTAACGTCACACCTAGCCGGTATTAACGACTAAGCTTTCCTCCTCGCTGAAAGTGCTTTACAACCCGAAGGCCTTCTTCACACACGCGGCATGGCTGCATCAGGCTTTCGCCCATTGTGCAATATTCCCCACTGCTGCCTCCCGTAGGAGTCTGGACCGTGTCTCAGTTCCAGTGTGGCTGATCATCCTCTCAGACCAGCTAGGGATCGTCGGCTTGGTGAGCCTTTACCTCACCAACTACCTAATCCCACTTGGGCTTCTCTAAAGGCGGGAGCCGAAGCCCCCTTTGAGCCGTAGCTATCATGCGGTATTAGCAGTCGTTTCCAACTGTTGTCCCCCACCTAAAGGCAAATTCCCAAGCATTACTCACCCGTCCGCCACTCGTCATCTTCTAGCAAGCTAGAAATGTTACCGTTCGACTTGCATGTGTTAGGCCTGCCGCCAGCGTTCAATCTGAGCCATGATCAAACTCTTCACTTAAAAGTTTAATCGCTACCCATTGAATTCTGTTCAAATAAATTTCGCTCAGACACTCAATTGATAGTTACAAGTACTAAGCTACCTTCCGAAGAAGAACCTTAGTGTGTTTTGTTACTACTCATCGGAGTGCCCACACAAATAATTAATTACAAATTGTTAAAGAACGTTCAGAGCCTTTCTGCTCTTGGTCGAGACCTGTCTCAACCGGGATGCGCATTCTACACTTCCCTAATTTGTTGTCAACGTTTTTATCAAATCTTTTTCATTATGTTGAAGAAGTTTTCTAAACCGTTTTGAGTCAAATCAAACCACCTTTACTTAACGTTTCAAGCCGTTTGATGTCTCCCTGACAACGAGGCGGCATTTTAGAGAATTTATAAAAGAGCGCAAGCACTTTTTTAATTAAATTTGCTAAAAAACGTTTGAGTGAACAACAATCATACAAATGGGACAAGAATGCATCAATAACTAGTAAAAAACTGATAATAAACTTGATGAAGGACCTTATTTTTATTTTTCTTTAGATCGTAGTTTTTAATTTTTGTTAGTTATTAAAGATGAAAACTTTTTAATAAAGTACAATAACCTTAATTAACATAAACGGATATATAACTAGCCTCCTTATTATTAAGAGGTCTATTTATGTTTGTCTTTATGATGGAGAGATAAGTTGAGCAAGTATTTAGTTAAACATCTAAGCCCTGAAGATTTTAATAACGTTATCGAGCTGGGTAATAAAGTCCATGGTGATGGATACTTGGATGATTCTGCAATATCAAAGATTTTAGAACAAAGTCAGTCTAACGGTTATAACGCTAGCTATGTAATGTACGATAAAGAGCGCCTTATCGGATTTAGGTTATCTTATGCGCCAGGCAAGTGGCCTCTTGATAAATGGTGTACCCCCGATGAATGGCCGGTACAAAAAGACTCGGTCGCTTATTTCAAATGCAATACAATACATCCAGATTATCAAGGTCAAGGTTTAGGTGGTCAATTATTAAAAACCTCTATAACGACTTTGAAACAGATGGGTGCAAAAGCTGGATTGAGCCATATCTGGATGCAAAGTCCTGGTAATGCTTCGTTTAAGTACTTTACCAAGGCTGGCGGACAATTAATAAAGACTCATGCGCGCAGATGGAATCAAGACCCCACTATTCCAGATTATATTTGTATTCTATGTGGCAAAGATTGTTACTGTGATGCATCTGAAATGATTTTGGTCTTTAAGTAATGATGTACGACCCCTTTGTAGATAAGTTAATTCCATCTCATCAGCCGTCGACAGAGTCTTACTGGCAAACTACTGCACAAGCAATTAATACAAATGAAGTAAAAAGCGACCTAAACACCGATGTAACAATAATTGGTGCTGGATATACAGGTTTAAGTTGCGCTATAGAACTAGCTCAATCAGGTATTTCAAATATAACAGTAATAGACGCTAATCACATTGGGTGGGGTTGCAGTAGCCGAAATGCCGGTTTTGTATTACCAGGTAGTGGTAGATTAAGTTATCAAGAGTTAGTACAGCGCTTCGGTAAAGCAGAAACTTCTAATTTGCATGAGCAATATATGTCAGCTATCTCCCTTGTTGAACGAAGAATAGCTAACTTATCGAACCAAGCCGATCGAACAGAGACGGGTTATCTAAAACTTGCACACAGCAAGGCGTGGTTTAATAAACTTATAAATAGTGCTGATTATTTAAAAAATAACTTTGATTACGATGTAGAAGTTATTGATAGAGAACATTTTAATAACAACTATGTTAATCACGAGCAAGTATATGGTGCAATTCGCTATAAAAATGGCTTCGGTATAAACCCTCTAAAATTAATAAACCATTATGCACACTTAGCTTCGGAGCTTGGAGTAAAAGTTTATTCAAACTCTCCCGCATTAGAGATCACAAAAACAGATAAAGGCTTGCATCAAGTTATCACTCCAAATGGTGTCATTCGTTCACAAAAACTTGTTATTGCCACAAACGGATATACTCCAAAAGCTTTGAACTCTCCGATAAATGGTAAAATACTGCCAGTATTAACTAGTGTGATCGTTACTAGACCTCTAACTAAAACAGAGCTTCAGCAAAGTAATTTTAAAACTCATCAAGTTATGATGGATACTCGAGAGTTAAAGTATTACTACCGTCTACTACCTGATAATAGAATTTTATTTGGCGGAAGAAGTGCCATTACTGGTAAAGCTTCATTAAACCCCAAATATAAAACTAGGCTTTTAAATGAATTGAAAGCCAGTTTCCCTGGGCTAAATAGTGTTACGACTGATTATGCATGGAGCGGTTGGATTTCAGTTGCTTTTGATCAAATGCCACACATATTTAAAACTAATGACAATATATTTTACGCTACTGGCTATTGTGGCTCTGGCGTTTCGTTTAGCGCTTGGGCAGGTAAACAGCTTTCGGATTTAATTTGCGAACACAATGTTAGCTCGCCACTTATTACAGAACTACCCACATTCCCCTTTGCTCCTTTACGGCGGTTGGGACAACGATTTTACTATCAATATGGTAGGTTTAAAGATTGGGCGCAATAGCTTAGCCTTTAATGCACCCAAACTAGTATAGCTAGTAAAGTAATGTGTATAGTTGGCGGCGATATTTGGTCGCCAATTCATCTCCCTCAGGCAAGCTAGCTATAATGTCCAGATAGGTTTTTTTTGCGTCTGCAAAACCAAGATCTTTTTTAAGTACCTTCAACAATAGCGCTAATGCGTCGTCATGTCTTTTCACACTATGGTAGGCAATGGCTAGTTGACACATAATCGTTAAATCTTCAGGACTTTCTTCTAAACTATTTTGTAGAGCTTGGATCTCTTGAGTGTCGGCTGCTTGTTCAGCCAATTCCAGCTTCGCGACAACATGATGGTATTGGGCATTCTGATCTACTAGTTTAAACAAAGATAATAACTGTTTCGCTTCTTCCATTTTTCCTAAATCGACACAAATGTCTGCCAACAGTATTTTAAAGTCTTTATTCTCACTATCAAATTCGATGGCCTGTTTAATTAACGGATAAGCAGCCAGCTTGTCACCACTTTGATGCGCCGCTATTGCCTGTTCAAATAACGCATGCTCTGGTTTAGGCAAATGTTTATCTAATAACGCTCTTATTTCTGATTCGCTTTGTACTCCAGCAAAACCATCTATCGGTTGACCATCTTTAAATAGCATAACGGTCGGTAAACTTTTAATACCAAACTGCATGGCTAACTCTTGTTGTTCATCACAATTAACCTTTGCTAGAACTACTTGCCCCACTAGTTCACTCGCTATTTTTTCTAATACCGGCATTAGCTGTTTGCATGGCTCGCACCAGTCGGCCCAAAAGTCGATTATAAAAAGCGTATTTTTTGATGGCTCCAATAAATCTGTCTGAAGATTATTAGCGGTTAGATTAAAAATATTTGAAGACATAAGACATGAAACTCGTTTTATTCGTTTATTAAAATATTGGTCTGAAGATACCAATATCAAGGTGAAAAGTAGTTTTTAGGTAAATTAAACTATAAAAAAGGCCAGTGATAAGCACTGGCCTAATATCTGTCTAAATAATATAAAAAGACATATAAAAAAGTTTAGATATATTGAACTTCAATAATTTCAAACTCCACATTTCCTGCTGGAGCTTTTATTGTGACAACATCATCAAGGCTTTTTCCAATCAATCCCCTAGCGATAGGTGAGCCAATTGAAATTTTACCTAGCTTTATGTCAGCTTCATCTTCACCAACAATGTGATACGTTGTTTCTGCATCCGTGTCACAATTAACGATAGTAACGGTAGTGCCGAATATTACCTTACCGGTATTAGTCATTTTCGTTACATCGATAATTTGTACATTAGATAGTTTTGCTTCAATTTCTTGAATTCTACCTTCACAAAAACCTTGTTGTTCACGCGCTGCATGATATTCAGCATTCTCTTTTAAGTCTCCGTGCTCGCGAGCTGATGCTATATCAGCCACTATTCGAGGACGAACTACTGTCTTAAGTTCATGTAATTCCTCGCGAAGGGCTTCTGCGCCTTTCACTGTCATTGGAACCTGAGTACTCATAATTATTGAATTCTCTTATGTAAGTTTTGTACTGAATCTACTGTACCACGATCATCCGCTGTATTTGCTAAACAGGTAGCAAACGCTGCATTTAATGTAGTTGTATAATTCGCCTTATAGCGCAATGCACCACGACGTAACACTTTAGAGTCTTCAATTGCTTGGCGACCTTCAACGGTATTAATGATATAGCTATATTCGCCATTTTTAATACGGTCTAGAATATGAGGTCGGCCTTCGTAAACTTTGTTTACTTTACGACAAGAAATCCCTGCTTCAGTTAGCACTTTATGCGAACCACGTGTTGCGTCTAGCTCAAAGCCAGCTTCAATTAGCTTTCTAGCTAAATCGATTACACGCACTTTATCCGTATCGCGAACTGAAATCAATGCTCTACCATCACGTGCTAATTCAATACTCGCACCAAGTTGGGCTTTTGCATAGGCTTCTTCGAAAGTATTACCTACACCCATTACTTCACCCGTAGACCTCATTTCAGGGCCTCGCATAGGATCTACACCATGGAACTTGTTAAATGGAATAACAACTTCTTTCACAGAGTAATACGGTGGAATAATTTCTTTGGTAACGCCTTGGGACGCTAAACTTTGGCCAGCCATTACGCGTGCAGCAATCTTAGCAACCGCCATGCCCGTTGCCTTTGAAACAAATGGAACGGTACGAGCTGCACGAGGGTTAACTTCGATTAAATAGACTTCACCATCTTTAACAGCAAACTGCGTATTCATCAGACCAATAACGCCTAGCTCCAGTGCCATATCACGAACTTGCTTACGCATTACGTCTTGAATTTCGTTAGATAAAGAGTATGCAGGCAATGAACATGCTGAGTCACCTGAGTGAACACCGGCTTGTTCAATATGCTCCATGATACCTGCAATCACAACATCTTTGCCGTCACAAATCGCATCAACGTCGACTTCAATGGCATCATCTAAGAAACGGTCTAATAAAACTGGCGCTTCATTGGACACAGATACCGCTTCTGTCATGTAACGACGCAAGTCATTTTCATCATAAACGATTTCCATTGCACGGCCGCCTAAAACATATGATGGACGAACAACGAGTGGGAAGCCGATTTCTTTTGATTTACTAATCGCTTGCTCAACTGAAGTTACTGTAGAGTTTTCAGGTTGTAACAAGTCTAAACGTTCAACCATTTGTTGAAAACGCTCACGGTCTTCAGCACGGTCAATTGCATCTGGAGAAGTACCAATAATTGGCACTCCATTAGCTTCAAGCTCACGAGCCAGTTTTAGTGGTGTTTGACCACCGTACTGAACAATAACGCCTTTGGGTTTTTCAACTCGAACAATCTCTAGCACATCTTCGAGCGTAATCGGTTCAAAATATAGGCGGTCTGATGTGTCATAATCTGTAGAAACAGTTTCAGGGTTACAGTTAACCATGATTGTCTCGTAACCATCTTCGCGTAGTGCAAGCGATGCATGAACACAACAATAATCAAACTCTATACCTTGACCTATACGGTTAGGGCCACCGCCAATTACCATGATTTTGTCTTTATCTGACGGTAAAGACTCACATTCGTCATCATAGCTTGAATACATATAAGCAGTATCTGAACTAAACTCAGCAGCACAAGTATCAACACGTTTGTAAACAGGCAATATTCCAAACGCTTGACGTTTTTTACGGATTTCTGATTCACTTACCGCTAAAACATCAGCAATACGTTTATCAGCAAAACCTTTGCGCTTTAACGAGCGAAGGAAATGCTCATCTAGACCCGCAAATCCACGTTCAGCAACTAACTGCTCTTGTTTTATCAAGTCTTCAATTTGAACTAAGAACCATGGGTCAACATTAGTTAGCTTAAATACCGCTTCTAAGTCCATACCATGCCTGAACGCATCGCCAATGTACCAAATACGTTCAGCACCTGGCTCTTTCAACTCACGAATTATTCTCTCGTGGGCGTCTTCACTTGATAAATCAATAATTGGATCAAAGCCTGATACGCCAACTTCTAGTCCACGTAATGCTTTTTGAAGTGATTCTTGTTGGTTACGGCCAATTGCCATTACTTCACCAACCGACTTCATTTGAGTTGTTAATCTATCGTCAGCACCAGCAAACTTCTCGAAGTTAAAACGAGGGATTTTTGTAACAACGTAGTCAATAGTCGGTTCAAATGATGCCGGAGTTGCACCGCCGGTAATGTCATTGCTTAATTCATCTAACGTATAACCTACCGCTAACTTAGCGGCAATTTTTGCGATTGGGAAACCGGTCGCTTTTGATGCTAAAGCTGAAGAACGTGAAACTCGTGGATTCATTTCGATGATAACCATACGGCCATCAACTGGATTAACCCCAAACTGTACGTTTGAACCACCCGTTTCAACACCAATTTCACGTAAAACCGCGCAAGACGCGTTTCGCATGATTTGGAATTCTTTGTCGGTTAATGTTTGTGCTGGAGCTACGGTAATAGAGTCACCTGTATGAACACCCATAGCATCGAAGTTTTCGATTGAACAAATAATGATACAGTTGTCATTCTTGTCGCGAACCACTTCCATTTCATATTCTTTCCAGCCAATCAAAGACTCATCGATTAACAGCTCGCTGGTTGGTGATAAATCCAAACCACGTCGACAGATTTCGTCAAACTCTTCTTTGTTGTAAGCGATACCGCCGCCGCTTCCACCCATCGTAAATGAAGGACGAATAATACAAGGAAAACCAATTCGACTTAGAACATCATAAGCACCGTCTAACGTGTTACATGTTTCTGCTCTTGGGCATTCCAAGCCAATCTTTTTCATTGCCTTGTCAAAACGACTGCGATCTTCTGCCTTGTCAATTGCGTCGGCAGATGCACCAATCATTTCAACATTATACTTTTCAAGTACGCCATGCTTTTCCAAATCTAACGCACAGTTCAGTGCTGTTTGGCCTCCCATTGTTGGTAGTACCGCATCCGGACGTTCTTTTTCTATAATTTTTTCTACAACTTCCCAGTGAATCGGCTCGATATAAGTTGCATCTGCCATTTCAGGGTCGGTCATAATAGTCGCAGGATTCGAGTTTACCAGGATAACTCGATAGCCTTCTTCTTTTAATGCTTTACAGGCTTGCGCACCTGAATAGTCAAATTCACAAGCTTGACCAATAACTATTGGGCCCGCACCCAATAATAAGATACTTTTTAAGTCGGAACGTTTAGGCATAGTGTAAGTCTCTTAAATTCGGTGAAATTAGTTACGTTCGTTCATTAATTCAATGAAATGATCGAATAACGGCGCGGCATCATGTGGACCAGGGCTCGCTTCAGGATGGCCTTGGAAACTAAATGCAGGCTTGTCCGTTCGTTTTATGCCTTGTAGCGTTCCATCAAATAATGACTTATGCGTTGCTACTAAATTGTTTGGTAGCGAACTTTCTTTAACTGCAAAACCATGGTTTTGAGCTGTGATCATTACTTTCTTATTCGATAGATCTTGAACTGGATGGTTACCACCGTGATGACCAAATTTCATTTTTTCTGTTTGAGCCCCACTCGCTAAAGCTAATAGCTGGTGACCTAAACAGATTCCGAAAATAGGAATGTCGGTTGTTAAAAACTCTTTAATTGCTGTGATTGCGTAATCACATGGCTCTGGATCACCAGGTCCATTAGAGAGGAATATACCGTCTGGTTTTAACGCTAATACTTCTGCAGCAGATGTTTGTGCAGGCACAACCGTTAATTTACAACCACGGTCAGCTAACATACGAAGGATATTTCTTTTAACACCGTAGTCATAAGCAACAACATGGAACTTTGGATTTTCTAATTCAGAAAAGCCTTTACCTAGCTGCCAACTTTGCGACGTCCACAAAAATGACTCTTTACAAGAAACCACTTTCGCCAAATCCATTCCTTTTAAACCAGGGAAAGCTTGTGCTGCTTCTAATGCCTTTTCTTGCTCTTGCTCGTTAAATTCATTAACAGTAACAATACAACCTCTTTGTGCACCTTTATCACGCAAAATCCGTGTTAACTTTCGCGTATCAATATCCGCTATAGCAACAACATTTTTTGCTTTTAGGTACGAGCTTAAATCCTGTTCACTTCGAAAATTACTTGCCAATAAAGGAAGATCACGAATAACTAGGCCTTTTGCCCAGATAGTGTCATTTTCTTCGTCTTCAGAGTTGGTGCCGTAATTGCCGATGTGGGGATAAGTGAGGGTGATGATTTGTTCTGCGTATGAGGGGTCGGTGATAATTTCTTGATATCCTGTCATTGAAGTATTAAAGACTACTTCTCCAACAGAAATACCTTCTGCACCGATGGCGGTTCCTCGGAATATAGTTCCGTCTTCCAGAACTAATAGCGCGGGTTGAGTCAAGATAACCTCCTAGCATTAATGAGCAGAAACGGGGTATTTCTGCTATCGGTTAACCTTAGCCTTAAAAACATTAGGCAAATTCCGGTTATTGTAGCTAAGAGATCGTGTTTAGGCTAGAAAAAAAGTTATAAACTGTAAAAATAGCGGTCTTATCTAAAATAAGACCTTTAGATACTATTAACCTAAACTTATTTACTTAAATCCAAGCACATCCTGCATATCAAACAAGCCTTTTCGTTTATCACCCAACCAAGCGGCAGCCCTTACCGCCCCTTTTGCAAACGTAAGTCGGTCGGTTGCTTTATGGGTAATTTCAAGCCTTTCTCCTATATCAGCAAATAAAGCCGTATGCTCGCCAACTATATCGCCAGCTCTAAGACTTGAAAACCCGATGCTACCCGCTTTTCTCTCACCTACAATGTGGTTTCTGTCATATTCAGCAACATCGGATAGATTTACACCTAACCCTTCCGAGATAAACTCACCCATTGTTATTGCTGTGCCGGAAGGCGCATCTTTTTTAAACCTGTGATGAGACTCAGTAATCTCAATGTCTGCATATGTACCCATCGTTTTAGCCGCAGTACGAAGTAAACTGTTCATTAAATTTACGCCCGTGCTAAAGTTGGTAGCGTAAACTATCGCAATGTCTTGTGCAGCGTTTTCCAAAAGCGTTTTTTGCTCGTCACTTAAACCCGTAACTCCAATAACCATGTTACTGTTATTGCGACGACACATTTCAACATGCGCTTCTAGTGCTTCTGGCAAAGTGAAATCAATCCATACAAGGCTACACTTGGATTGGTTTTGATCTTTCTCTGCACTATAATCACTCTCTGTATTAATCGTCACACCATATTGTTCGCGACCAACTAACTCACCCACATCCGTGTTTATTAAACTAGAACCTTCACGAACCGTCGCTGCACCAATGGATACATTGTCAAACTCTAACGTTGCTTCAACTAGCTTTCTACCCATTCGGCCGTTTACGCCAAAAATACCGACTTTAGTCATTATCAATTCTCTAAAACTGCTTTATTGCTTCACTAAATAATACAGTAAACCATTCAAACTTAAATAAAACATATTCAAATAAAAGTAGTTTTTGCCGATACGTTTCTTATACTAAATGTTATATAAAAAATAATAAGTGAGTTTACTGTGAAATTAATCAAAACATTGGCTTTAGTTTCAGCTGTTTTTTCATTAACAGCATGCCAGTCAGCCTATTACGCAGCAATGGAAAAAGTGGGCGTTCATAAGCGAGAAATTTTAGTCGATCGCGTCGAAGAAGCCAGAGACGCTCAAACCGACACTCAAGAAGAGTTTAAAAGTGCTTACGAACGTCTGGTGTTACTATCAAACTTTGATGGTGGCGAAATTGAAAAAGTTTACCAACAACTTAATGATGATTATGAGTCGAGCTTAAGCTCAGCATCGGTTGTGAGTAAACGTATAGATTCAGTAGAAGATGTTGCCGAAGATCTTTTTGATGAATGGCAACAAGAACTAGCCCAATATAGTAATGCATCTTTACGCAATGCCAGTGAAAAAAAACTAAAACAAACTAAACGCCAATTTTCACAGCTCCTCAGAAGTATGCGTCGAGCGGAGTCAAAAATGGACCCAATCTTAGCAACATTAAAAGACAATGTTCTTTATCTAAAGCATAACTTAAATGCAGCGGCTATTTCAGCTATAAAAGGCGAGTTTGATTCTTTAAAGTCGGAGATATCTTCTTTAATTACCGACATGAGCAAAGCGGTTGACGAATCAAATCAATTTATTGCGGCGCTAAAACAGTAATTAAAATCTAACTTGGTAATCAAAACAGTACGATACAAAAAAAGCACCAATAAAGGTGCTTTTTTTAAACGTTTAAAACGTGAGTCGCAACTAGTCCGCTGCTTTAGATACCATAACCATTGCAGGACGTAGTAAACGACCATTTAGTGTAAAACCTTTTTGCATAACAGCAATAACCGTATTTGGCTCTACATCTGCAGAAGGTTGCATTGCCATCGCTTGATGAAATTCCGCATTAAACTTTTGACCTTGTGGGTCAACAATTTCAACGCCAAACTTTGCAACTGCATCAACAAATGACTTTTGTGTTAGCTCAACACCTTCAAGAACCGGCTTAAGTGTCTCGTTTTCTTTATCAGAAAACTCAATGGCACGTTCCATATTGTCAAGCACTGGCAGTAACTCATTAACAAACTTTTCTAATGCAAACTTATGAGCTTTTTCTACATCTTGAGCGGCACGGCGGCGAATATTTTCAACGTCGGCTGCGGCTCTTACTACTGACTCTTTTTGTGCATCAATTTGTGCATTAGCTGCAGCAAGTTCAGCTTCTAATTTTGCGATTTGATCGTCTGCTGTTTCTACAGCACCATCAGCGCTTTCAGTATTTACTTCTTCAGTAACCACTTCGGCTTCGTTAATTTCTACTTCTTGCGCATTTTCTGCTTGTTTATTAGGCTCTTGTTCAGACATGAGTCTTACTACTCCAAACTGATGTGTTAAATAAAATGTGTATGGTCCGTATTATGGGGATTACTGCTGATGATTCAAGGCTGATGTTAGAATATTAGTCGACAAATCGACGGAAAGTATCACTGACTGATAATCCATTCGTTTTGGACCGACAACCGCCATTACCCCCGCCACTTTATTATCTTTGTAAAATGACTTCGCTACAATTGAGCAGTTACGAAGCGATTCTATACCAATTTCATCACCTATAAACACGTGAATATTAGGACTTGAGCAGCAGGCAGAAAATAGTGGTTGCAGTGTATTTATGCTCGACACACTTTTTAAAACCTTTCGTAAGCTGGCGGTATCATTCGCAATTTCGTCGTGAATCAATCGAGTTTCTCCAGCCCGAAATAAGACTTGCTCATTCAACTCCACTGAGTCACCAAATAATGCCTCTTTAACTAGTGCTTGTACTTGCTCACTACTTTGTTTCATAAAGTACGCTAGCCTTTTTTGCCCTTCATCTAATGAAAAACCGGCTAATGCAGAGTTCAACATATGCAATGTAGTTTGAAGCAGTTCATCGGTTACGACAAACGGTAAGTCTATGACTCGGTTTTGAACTTCATCATGTTGATCGATTAATACACATAACAAGCGCTGATCTGCTAGGCGAACTAACTCAAGCTGTCGAATTATGATGTTGTTGGTCTTTGGCATCGCAACTAGACCTGTAAGGTTTGTCATATCTGCGATCATTCTAGCGGCTTTGTTACACATTTCTGGAGGGGTACGCGTTTTTTCTAAGCTCGCACTAAGTTGCTGCAGAACACCATTATCTGCTGATGCAAAACTTAATAACTGATTAACGTAATATCTTAACCCCGCAGTAGTAGGAATACGCCCAGCACTCGTATGAGGCGAAAAAATGAGTCCATCACTTTCAAGTCCCATCATTACATTACGTATTGTCGCCGGACTTGCATTTATTTCAGACTCTGCCACGATGAATTTTGACGAAATAGGAATCCCAAGTTTTAGATAACTTTCAATTACAAGCTCTAATACGGCTTCAGTTCTTTGATTTTTATTTATTTTTGTCATCTAAATTAATACTCTGACTTCATTTTCAGGGTGAAACAAGCTATAACGCCTTTATGCTAATATCTGGGCAACTTGGAAATATTCAATGGACAAACACTTTAAAACAATTGGTTTGATAGGCAAAGCAAATCATGACGCTACTATGCAAACCGTTAATGAACTCTATCAATTTTTAATTGGTGAATCATTAAACGTGATTGTCGATGAGCAAATTTCCGAATATGTAACGGATAGAAAAATTAAATCGGCAAATTTAGTCGAGCTAGGACAGCAATGTGATTTGGCTATCGTGGTAGGAGGTGACGGCAACATGCTTGGTGCAGCCAGAGTGTTAAGTCGTTTTGATGTTGCTGTTATTGGCGTTAATCGAGGCAATCTAGGCTTTCTTACCGACTTAGACCCCGAGAATTTTGAAGACACACTAAAATCTGTTTTAAAAGGTCACTATAAAACAGAAATGCGTTTTCTACTGGATGTGAGTGTTCACCGCCATCAAACAGTAAAAGCGAGTAATTCGGCCATGAACGAAGTGGTGCTGCATGCAGACAAGATCGCGCACATGATAGAGTTTGAAGCTTACATTAATGACAGTTTTGTTTTTCATCAACGTTCAGACGGGTTAATCGTGAGCACGCCAACTGGGTCTACGGCCTACTCATTGTCAGGAGGCGGTCCAATCGTGCACCCAGACCTCAACGCCATATCACTAATACCTATGTTCCCCCATACTTTAAGCAGTCGACCGTTAGTAATAGATGCTGATAGTGAAGTAAAAATTGTTGTTTCAAACTCTAACGACGCTCAACTTCAAATAAGTTGTGATAGTCATATCATGCTATCAGTCATGCCAGGTGATGAGGTAATTATTAAGAAACATCCCCTTGGACTAAGATTAATTCACCCTGTTGATCATGATTATTACGACGTGCTAAGAAAGAAGTTAAACTGGGGTCGGCAAAACTACTAAAACAAAATATAAAAGTTTGTGAATTAAAATTGGACAGAATAAAAAAACTCAATTACTGTATGTAACAACAGTTGTTTAATTTAATGATAAATCTTTTATGCTAGTTTCTATCGCTATTAAAAATTTCGCTATTGTCCGCCAATTAGAAGTGAATTGGCATAGTGCTATGACAACCATTACAGGTGAAACAGGTGCTGGTAAATCTATTGCTATAGACGCCTTAGCTCAAGCGTTGGGTGAGCGCTGCGATGCAGGCATGGTTCGCTCTGGTGCTGATAAAGCTGAAGTTATAGCTAGTTTTGACATTGAAAACCTTCATACTGCAAAAGCTTGGTTAAAAGAAAACGACTTATTAAGTGATAGCGACTGCATATTACGTCGTGTCATATCTAAAGAGGGTCGCTCAAAAGCTTATATAAATGGTACGCCAGTTCCGGCATCACAATTAAAGTCCTTGGGATCTCAACTGGTTAGCATTCACGGCCAGCATGCTCATACATTGTTAACCAAAGCCGATTATCAACGTAAGTTACTCGACGAGTATGGTGATTCTGAAATACTTGCTCAACAAGTTAGCGACGCTTATCGTTTATGGCAAAATAAGGGCCAAGAGTTAAAAGAATTACAACTCCAACAGGAAGAGTTTAGTGCACAGAAACAACTCCTCGACTATCAAGTAAATGAATTAATTGAAGCAGAGCTAATTGCTGATGAGTATATTGAGATTGAGAAAGAACATCAAAGACTGCACCATGGACAATCTTTACTTGCCGACAGCCTAAGCGCATTAGACATTCTATACGAAAGTGAAAACGGCAATGCCTATTCTGCATTGCAAAATGCAATGTCTATTTTAAGTCGTGCAGCCAACATTGACGAACAACTAAACCCCACAGTGGAGTTAATCAACACGGCAATTATACAGCTTGAAGAAGGTGCAAGTGAACTACGAGGTTATTCAGATAATTTAGATATCAACCCAGAGCGCTTAAATGAAATAGAACAACGCCTTTCAACGTTAGTTGATTTAGCTCGCAAACATCAAGTTGAACCGAACCAACTTCCTGAACATCTAGAGATATTAACTGCAGAGCTTGAAAGTTTATCATCAACAGATGAAAGACTTGACGCTTTAGTGCTAGAAATTGAACACGCAAAAGCACAATATTATGAATTAGCGACTAAGCTCAGTGCTATTAGAGCAAAAAATGCAGCGAAATTAACCACCCAAATAACAAAGAGCATGCAAAGTTTAAACATGTCTGGAGCTAAATTTGAGTTGCGAGTTCGAAGCGACCAGCAGGCTATGGCAAAGTTTGGGTTTGATAGTGTTGAGTTTTTAGTATGCGCAAACCAAGGTCAATCTCTACAACCACTAGCAAAAGTAGCATCAGGTGGTGAACTCAGTCGGATTAGTTTAGCGATCCAAGTTATTATTGCAGAAAAGGTAACAACGCCTACATTATTGTTTGATGAAGTTGACGTTGGTGTTTCTGGTCCAACAGCAACTGCAGTAGGAAGATTGATGAAAGCGCTAAGTAAAAATACGCAAGTAATTTGCGTTACTCACTTACCCCAAGTCGCAAGCTTTGGTCAGCAACAGCAGTTTGTAAACAAGTTTAATGTAAAAAACGTGACTGAAACACAAATGTCATTGTTATCTGAAAATGAACGAATTGAAGAGTTAGCTAGGCTGCTCGGTGGCGATATTATATCGGATACCACCCGAGCGAATGCCAAAGAGTTATTAGCGGTGGCACAAGCAGCTTGATGTTATATGAGTATTTGATCTGTAACTAAGGAAACTATGAACCTGACTTTTGTAAATAGATTCATGATCTTAATCTCGATTTTTTTGCTGATATTGCTATCACCTGCCATTATGGCAAAACAGCTCAGTTTTAATCAGACAGATTTGGGCGCTAGCATCAACTTTAAGTATCATTGGTTAGATGAAAATAAAAACGAGCAAACGTTTGATTTTGAGCTCTCTAAACAAAAACTCAGTAATGAATTTCGGCACTTTAAGGCATTAAGACCTTCTTTGTTAAGGATGTTTTCGCTTAAGCAATTAAAAATAGCGATAAGTGAATTAAATCCTAAAGAAGGCCAAGTAAAAATATTACCTAGTAACAACAACAACATTGAGTTTAGCTTACGAAGTCGGGACCCGGAATGGAATCGTAAAACGCAGGAGCACTTGAATAAGGTTTATACCGACTCTTTGAAAGTCTATCTAAAAAAAGAATATTATATTGAGTTTGACAACATTGTCGGCACTGGGCAATCAAATAACTTGTACTTTAAACCAGACCATCATCGTTTTGTTTTAGAAGGTACCGAAGCTACTCTTCCTATTGTTAATGCACTGAAAGAAAAACTTCCTGGAGTCTCAGCAAGAAAAATGGCCGAGTTTTTATTGAGTTGGATTCAAACGATTCCATACGATGAGATTGAGGATAGAACAACAAGTAACGGTGCGGGATATTTACCTCCCATTCATGTTATTAGCAATAATAAAGGGGATTGCGATAGCAAAGCCACCTTGTTTGCGCATCTAATGAAACAAATTTATCCAAACCTAAGAATGATAATGATTTATCTGCCACAACATGCCCTACTTGGGATTAATATGTCAGTTCTATCAGATGATGAAGTTATAGAACTTGATGGTTTAAGTTTTGTGTTGACAGAACCCGTCGGTCCCGCATTAATTCCTATCGCAGAAGCGTCTCCAAGTTCTATGCGATATATTGACGCTGGCATTTACCAATTGGAGAAGTTGTACTAAGTCGTATGTAACTTTTACACTATCATTATTGTATAAAAGTTATTGCGATATTATTGTATTTATTTCCTTAATTAACCGTTGTAAAGAGTCTTCCCAATTTTTAGTAGCAACTGTAATCATGTCAGTATCATTGGCTTTTAAAGCAGCTCTAAGCTGCTGAATAACCAGGACACTCTCGCTGGCTCTAATATTAGCCAACATTCCTTCATAGTTGTGTAGCTTAGAAAATAGCGTAAAAGAATCGAACTCTAAAACGTTAGATTGAAGCATTTTTAATTCATCTAACTTTGACACCTTGAAAAGAGTTAATAACTTCAACATTAATCCAAAGTTACCTCCAACCTGTGCCAATAAGTTTTCTTTATCTAACACTTCTGCTGGGTTTGTTTGCTCAACTAGGGCTGGTATAGAAGGCTCTTTAGGATTAGCTGTTTTGTCAAACTCCAAGAAGGTTTTTAATGCCTCAATTAAACTACTTCGCTCAATGGGCTTATTAATATGTAACGACATCCCCGCCCTCATAGAGCGTTGCTTGTCCTCAGGGTAAGTATGTGCAGTCATAGCGATAAGTGGCAATGACTCAAATCGACTTTGAGACCTAACCTTTTTTGCAAAAGTTAATCCGTCCATTACTGGCATCTGAATATCAACTAGTGCGGCATCATAACGATTACTGTTGACCAACCTTAGTCCTACTAAACCGTTTTCTGCAATATCGTAGGTTGCTCCAATTGAGTCCAAAATTAAGGCCGTAACCTGTTGATTAACTGTATTATCTTCAACAATGAGTATGTGCCTACCCTCACAAAGCACCGTCTTCTCATCAAGCTTATTATCAACTTGCTCGTTACTAACTAATAGTTCGGTACTAAAAGGCATAGATAAGATTGGTCGGTAAGGCAATGAACCCAACATGGACTTTGTGAAGTTCGATAAGTTAAATACTATCGGTTGGTATTCCACTTTACCTTCCGTGATTGCTTGACGCCAATCTTCAGGAAGCAACTCTAGCAATGCGGGTTGGCAAATCAATACTGTATTGCCTGCTGCAGCTTCAACACCAGCGTCTGTATCTTGTAATTTAACGACTGTCTGTTGATCGCCATTTAATTTATCTAGAAGAAAACCTTCCAATTTTGGGTTAGTCGCAAATATAACCCAAGAACGTTTTTTAATTGGTTTATTCTCATATGCTTCCGACAGCTCTAGCGGCAATATAACGTGAAAACTTGTACCGGTTCCCTCTTCACTTTCTAATCTAACTTCGCCATTCATCATCTCCACCAGCTGAAATACAATCGCTAAGCCAAGTCCTGTACCACCATATTGTCGTGTTATTGAAGTATCCGCTTGAGAAAAGGCATCAAATACAATGCGCTGTCTACTGGTAGGGATCCCTATGCCGGTGTCAGAAATACTAAAACATAACATTACCTCGTTATCTTTTTGAGTCATCACACGGCCTTTAAAGGTTACACTCCCTTCGTTTGTAAACTTAACCGCATTGTTAATTAAATTAGTTAATATTTGGCTGAGGCGGATTTTATCTGCGCGGTAATGCACTGGAAATCCAATAGGCAGATCGATATCTAAAATTAAGCCTTTTTCCATCGCTGCACTTAAGCTATTGGCGAATGAAACGTCTAATACATCATGTAAATTTACGTCATCGTAGTTTAGCTCGAGCATCCCCGCATTCATTTTAGAGAAATCTAGTATATCGTTTATAACTTGTAATAGATGTCTTGATGAGGACTCTGCAACACCTAAGTAGGTGCGTTGAAGTGGCGAAGGATCAGTACTCGTTAACAATTCAAGCATTCCCATTACGGCGTTCATAGGTGTTCGAATCTCATGACTCATGTTTGCAATAAATTCACTTTTTGCTTGGTTAGCCTGTTCCGCGTCTTGCCTAGCTTTTTCAACTTGTCTAAAGTTTGCTTCTTGTTCAGTTATGTCTCGACCTAAACCTACAGTGCCTAACACTTCACCATCAGCATTTGTGATTGGCGCAACTAACCAATTTACATAAACGTCATCGGTATTAATTTTTTGCCATATTTTTGCCGAGAACAACCTTTTCGACTTTAATGCCTGAAAATCAAAATTAGTTAACTTTTCTGACGTCTCAGCACTAAAAATATCTTCTACTGTTAAAGTCACCAAGTCACTCTCTACGACACCACAAAGCTTTTCAAACGCTTTGTTACAACCAACAAAACTACCGTCTACATTTTTATAGTAAATCATATCGGGCATAGAGTTGATGATGGCGCGGTTTAGAGCAAGGTTTCGATCTTTGGAGATAGTTTGCAACTGTAATTCATGCGTACGTTGTAAAATTTTCTCATCAAGCTGTTTGTTTTTTATAACCAACGAATTAAACAGTTTCCTATTATCTTCGTACGACAACGCTATTTTCTCGAACCACGGCTCCCAACCTTTTGGCTTTTTCACGAACTGATTGCCGTATAAGCTATTTTGCTGTTCAATAAAATTTAAAAAGTTAGATATTGGCTTGGCGAACATATAAAAGATGAGCAAATAGATTATGGTTAGTCCAACACCGCCAAACATCATTAACTTGATGCCTTCGGTCATTGATAGTCGCCAAACTTCATCAATAAACATTTCATTTCTTTTAAAAAAGAATGCGAAATAATTTGAGTGTTCTATATTTTCTATTTTTAAAACATACTCTTGCTCATCGATTGTTGAATACCGAGCATCACTTTGTTGGCTCAAAAAAATAAGTTCATGCCAAGGCTCTGGGACATAACGAGTTAATAAATAGTTTTGTACATTTGAAGAAGACTCTGTATCAATTAATATATTAGAGCTAACGACCCGGCCGTTATTTTTTTGCCACAGTACATATTTAGTCTCGCTTGCAATATCAAGCATCAATTCTGACTGATTTAATTCGATCACTAGATAAACGGGCTGTTTGTTGGTAACTGGAATGGCAACTAATAAATAGTTTTCCAGTGCATTTCGATTTGCTAAAGGCGGAGTAAAAACCACTTCACTCAATTTACCTTTAGCACTAATTTTATCGCTATTTATATTTAGCCATTCCATTAGAGAAATGGATATATCTTCTTTCTTTGAATGAATTGCTTGAAAACCATAATTCCCCATATCCGCGATGAGAGAGATTGATTCGATAATTTTACTTCGAGTTAACATCTCTATTGCAGGATAAAAATGACTGGATTCAGTCATAACGTAATGCAGTGGCAACGCAGATGTCGATTTTAAAGACTTTGTCATATTCGATGACAATAGTGAGTAATGTTTTACCCTTGCCGCATTGGGATTAAGTAGTAATGTTTGATTTACAGCGTGGTTGTCGTTGCTATTGTCGTTATAACTCACCTTAGCTCGTAGTTTTAAAGTGTCTACGATAACCGAGCCGGCATTTGCAAGCTGTTCTTTGGCGAAGGCTATTTTAAATTCAATTCGTTCAAGACTGAGCTCTTCTTCAACAAAGGCAGTTTTTAAATAGTTTTGTTTTTGGCTTTGATAAAAAGGGTACATGACTACACATACCAAGAAAATAACCAGCAAAATGCTGGTTATTGCAATTTTATCAACTTTACCTTTAATAAAAGGATTCAAATTACTACCTTTTGAAAATCACAAAAGTTTAACTACTTACAAATTCTCCTCAGCAAATTGAGCCAAGCGACTGCGCACAACACCATTTAGGTTTATCGTTGCACTCCCTTCGAAGTTTTTAAACCGTTCAACGATATAGGTTAAACCAGAAGTGACTGCAGTTAAATAGTTACTATCAATTTGTGACAAATTACCAGAGCACACTAGTTTGGTGCCTTCTCCACAGCGAGTGATGATTGTCTTTAATTGTGATGCCGTTAGGTTTTGACACTCATCAAGCAACACTACCGCATTTTGAATACTGCGACCCCGCATAAAATTCACCGATTTAAACTGAATATTTGCCTTTTCCATTATGTAATTAACGCTTGAACTTGGATTCTCGTCTTGTTTATGAAGCACTTCAAGTGAGTCAGTGATCGCGGCTAACCAGGGAGCCATTTTCTCTTCCTCCGTTTTCCTAAGATCCACACCTAGGTTGTCAAAAAGTTAGATAAAAAATCATTACTATATTGCAACTTAATCGAAACATAGTTAGTCTCATTCTATTTTAAAACTTAGCCAACCTACCATCAATTTTTTAAAATCCAGCTTATTAATTCAAGTTATGGCATAAAAAACTACTATTGCAACCTTTGGAAGAACGAATCTGTCCTATCACCTAAGGGTCCAATTTCATTTGGCACTGAATTAAAATCAATTAAGTTACTTGCGACAATAACTTTCAAGTCTAAATTAGGTACACTTTCACGTACATTAACGATTACTTCATCTAGCTTACTTTTATATTCATCAATACTTGCTAGTTCCTGACAATATTGCTCGCAGATTAGAAATGCTTTATCAGGAGCTAGCCTTTTCAGTTCATCTATAAATTTAGCTATTTCATCAGAAGAATCAACGAAACTAGCTGCACTTAATTTGACTTCTGCGGCTATGAACTCTCCATCAATAACGGCCAACAAATCGACCTCATTTTTGTCATTGTCATCACGATTTTTATAAAGGTTAACTTCTGGCAAATAAAAAGACTGTGGGCGACGGAATACATCCATTAGATGATCAATAGCCCATAAAACCGTCAACCCATTTTGCTCTATAAGTGCAGAAGTAATGAATGGGGCAATTTTGTATCTCCACTCCATATCTATTGGTGTATTATAATTTCGGTCACAAATGGAGCAATGGTTATTCAATTTAATTGTGTCCAAAGTCAAACCATTTTCATTACCGCAATATGAGCAACGCCATCTATACTCCTGAAGCAAAACGCCTTGATGAACTAAATACTCTATTGTGTCTTTTAGATTACTTCTTAAATAATTTTTCGTCTGACCAACGTTGGTAAATCTCATTTGTTCCGTTATGTGGGCAAGGTTGTCTTGATTATTCTGGTCAATCTTTGATATTAGCTTGTTCAAAGAGAATGAAGCCTTATAATTTTTTATAGATTTACGAACTATTCCACGCCAAAAAGAATTCGTTAAGATCTTGGCTTTAGATAGTTCACCATCAAACAATGAAATAACGCCACGATGTTTCTGACCTTTATCAGATAACTCCAAGTCATAATATTTAGGTTTAACCAAATGAGAACGCATGTCATGTTCAAACCTGAAGCGATGAATATGATCTAACACGAGGCATCGAATTACCTCTTCTTCATCTGGAATTCTTAATGAAACGGATAGGTCATGCTGTGCTAAACCGTTGAAAGGCTGTTGAGGTGCATCAGGAATCAATGAAATAAAACCATGTTTAGTTATCTTAGCAGGATTACTTGTGAATGCTGTCGTAACTTCAAGACGACGAGGTAACTTCCAATCATTGAAACCTCCAGCGACTATATAATTCTCTTTAGGTTTTTCTATATGTACGTCTGCTATGCTTTGCCCTAATTTAAAAATCAATAATCAATATCAGATTCTTTGTCAGACCACATAGCTTTTCCTTACTTTTTATTCTTCTTCGTTCCTATTCTTTCAATGGTGCGGTGAACCGTAGGGCGACTAACAGAATATTTTTTAGCTAAAGCTGAAATCGAGTCACCATTTAACTTGTCTTTATATAATTCTTTCGCTTGTTTGTCAGATAAAGCTGGCAATCTTCCCATATGTTTGCCTTTAGCCTTAGCTTCTTCACGGCCTTCTGCTGTTCTTGCTTTTATCAAATCTCGCTCAAGTTGAGCGAATACTCCACACAGGTTAATCATAGCGGTGGAAAACGGATTATCATTCTTTGTATTGAGTGAACCGTCAATAATGTTTAAACAAGCACCTTTATTATGGATGCTTTCAATAGACTCAAGAATAGATTTTAACGACCGTCCCAAACGGTCGAGGCGAGTAACAATAACTTCGTCACCTTCTCTAATAAAATCTATTAGCTCTTTTAATTTTTCTTCATTTCTAACTGAAGCA
Source organism: Psychrosphaera aestuarii (assembly GCF_017948405.1). Taxonomy (NCBI): domain Bacteria; kingdom Pseudomonadati; phylum Pseudomonadota; class Gammaproteobacteria; order Alteromonadales; family Pseudoalteromonadaceae; genus Psychrosphaera; species Psychrosphaera aestuarii. The sequence goes on from NZ_CP072844.1 coordinate 2,571,219, forward strand.
CCTGACTGCTTTCCTTGAAAAACCTTTTCACAACCAAAGTCAGTCAACTTTGACAGTTGAGCTGCTAAATCTTGTTCATGAGTTGATACTCGTGCAAAACCAACTTTCATATGTACGAAACCTATAACTTTCGTACACCTTACCAACTAAGTGTACGAAAGTCTACAAAAGCACTTTCGTTCATGAACGAAAATTAATAGGTACATTCGTACACTTAATATACTTAAAATGGTTTATATGAAAATTAAATTACTTTTAACACACCGCGATACATTTGCATCTGACAATGAAATTCATGCTCTCCCGGTGATAAGTTCGATAAGGTAATTTGAGTAATTTCATTTAATTTGAGCTGCTCGCTTATCTCCAATGATGGAATAAGCATTGTTTCAGCGCAGGGGGATTGATCTTTGCGCATAAACTTCAAGGTGACAGGTTGGCTAGCAGACACCTGAATTGAAGATGGGGAATACACGCCATCTTTCACTTCAATTAACACTTCACTGTTTTGCACAATTGTTTTGTTAGGCTTGTACAGCCAAAACCACCAAACGATCAGCGCGATTAACATTAAGCCTAATAAGTTAATTATCATCATCGTGCTTCTCCTTAATGCTATTTTGCTTTAAACAAGCGAAGTCGATTTGCATTTGACACTACGGTCAATGACGAAAACGCCATTGCAGCACCTGCAATTACAGGGCTAAGCAGAATGCCAAAGAAGGGATATAGAATCCCCGCAGCAAAAGGAATCCCAGCTACGTTATAGACAAACGCGCCAAACAAGTTTTGTTTGATATTTCGTAAAGTGGCTTTGCTTACCGCTATGGCATCAGCAAGGCCGTGAAGTGAGCCACGCATCAGGGTAATATCAGAACTTTCGATTGCTACATCAGTCCCTGTGCCTACTGCGAAACCAACATCGGCTAATGCAAGTGCAGGCGCATCGTTAATGCCATCTCCTGTCATACCAACAGTTTCGCCGTTGTCTTGTAGCTCATTAACCTTGTTGGCTTTGTCTTCTGGCAGCACTTCAGCAAAAAACTCACTAATACCCGCTTTTTTGGCAACAGCGGCGGCGGTTTCCTTGTTATCGCCCGTTAACATGATGACGCGAATCCCATTGGTCTGAAGCCGTTTAATCGCGGAAATTGAGTCTGACTTAATAGGATCTGCAACAGCAATAATTGCTGCCAGCTCGCCATTAACAGCAAAATACATAGGTGTTTTGGCTTCTTTTGCTAAAGACTGCGCTTGTTCAACAAAGCCAGTAAGGTCAATACCTTTTAACTTCATTAGTTTATCGTTTCCGAAAAGCAGGGCTTTATTATTGCAGCTTGCTTCTACACCAAAACCCGTAATAGCGTTAAACGATTCAATTTTTAGTAACTCAATATCCTGATCTAACGCACTTTCAACAATCGCTTGCGCTAAAGGATGCTCTGAGCCGCTTTCTAAACTTGCTGCAAGCTGTAGTACGTCTTTTTCGTCAGTAGCTTTTGCTAAAACAATATCGGTTACCTTAGGTGCCCCTTCAGTAATAGTGCCCGTTTTATCTAAAATCATGGCAGTGATTTTAGAGGCGGTTTGTAACGCTTCTCCGTTTCGAATAAGCACTCCGGCTTCTGCTGCTTTTCCTACTCCGACCATGACAGACATGGGCGTTGCCAAGCCCAAAGCACACGGGCATGCAATAATGAGTACGGTAGTTGCTGATACGATGGCAAAAACAATAGCAGGATCAGGACCAAAGTTAAGCCATGCTAGCGAACTTAATATAGAGATGATCATGACAACAGGAACGAAATACGCTGAAATAACATCGGCCAAGCGGCCAATCGGTGGTTTTGAATTTTGCGCTCGTTTCACCATATTGATGATTTGCGCAAGCGCCGTGTCTTTGCCTACGCGTGTCGCTTTAAACAAAATCATGCCTGACTTGTTTAACGTTCCTGCAACAACTTCATCTTCTTCGGCTTTTTCAACAGGCATAGGTTCGCCCGTAAGCATGGACTCATCAATAGAGGTGTGCCCTTCCAATACCACACCATCGACGGGAATTTTTTCACCCGGTTTTACCTTCACAATATCGTTAAGTAAAACCTGCTCGATACCAATCTGAACTTCTTTGTTGTCACGAACCACGGTTGCTGTTTTGGCTTGCAAGCCGATAAGACGTTTAATGGCCTCAGAGGTTTTGCCTCTGGCTTTTATTTCTAATGCTAGACCTAAATCAATTAAGCCAATGATCATGGCGGTAGCTTCAAAATAAACATGCCGTGCCATCAATGGAACGGCTTCAGGTGCAAACACGACAACCATCGAATACACCCAAGCTGTACCTGTTCCTAAAGCTATTAGAGTGTCCATATTAGCGGAGTGGTTTTTAAAGCTTTTCCAAGCACCAACATAAAAATGCTTACCTGAAAAATACATAACACCAAAAGTTAAAATGCCTACAACCAGCCAAGACATGCGTTCAAGGTTTGTTTCAACCGTCATTTCTCCAACCACAATGCTGTAGATCATCAAAGGAACGCCGAGTGAAAGGGCAATAAACGTATCGCGCATTAGCTTTTTGTAATATGCCCAATCCGCCGCCTCTTTCTCGTCAAGCGCATCTGTTGCTGAGCTATCATCAATTGGCTTCGCGTTATACCCCACAGACTCAACAGCTTTGATCAATTCTTCTGTCTTAGCTGCCCCAGAAACTGTTACAGTCCTATCAGCAAAATTCATTTCCGCACTGACTACACCAAGAGTTGCCTTTAACGCCCCTTCAATTTTGCCTACACAGCTAGCACACCCAGCTCCTTCAATGATGAGCTGTTGGTTATGTGATACTTTCTCCAACGTATTCTCCTTACTTTTACACGAAGAGGATTGAGCTTTTGCCTGACAGCAACAGCCTGATTCGGTTTCTATATTTGTATTAGTAGTCACCATTTTTCCTCCTATGCCTTTTTAATTTGTTCAAAGTTTTCGATGAGATGACAAACCATGTTTGCAGTCGGTGCTTTGTCTTCCATTTCTTCCCATTGAGAAAGAGCTGAAGACATTTTTCCTCGAAGTGCCAACATTGCTTGAAACTGTTTTTCTGTTTCTTCAAGCCGCTCTTTGATCAGGCTTCTGACTAATGGGCACGCACTTTTACCATCTTCAGATTCATTAAGAATTTGCTTGATATCAGCAACGGAAAAACCAAGGTTTCTGGCACTTAAAATGAATTTAAGTCTCGATACCTCTTTATTCGAGTACGACTTGTAGCCGTTCACTGATTTAGCAGGTTTTAACAGTCCCAATCGCGTGTAATAGCGCACCGTATCAGCAGTCGTTCCAAGGCTTTTTGCCAGCTCTGTTACTTTCATATTTACTCCTTAGTTTTTCACCTAAGTTTGTACTCTCACCTACAGCTTAGACCTGTGTCTAAGACACAGGTCAAGCACTTTTATTTGTGATTTAAAATACAAAAGCAAAAAACTATTTTTTGGTGAAATGAGGGAATATCGGCCAAAATCGACAGTATTAACTACTGTAAATTGCAATAATTTGAGCATGTTCATCATGCCTCCCAAAAATATTGTGCTAATTGTTCAAAACAGTTGGTTATTTAAACCAATGAATATATCGTTCTATTTTTGATGGGAATGGCGAAAAAAAGACGCACTGATCCCATGATTAGCTAATAATAGGGGGACGATAAGGTAAGAGATGGATGCCAGAGGCTGGCGGGGGTATCCGTTGAAAAATTAAGTCTAAGTTAATATTGCTGCTACTTTCTTCTTCCTCTTGCACAAGATAGGCAGTTAAATGAAAGCTTGCACAAAAGCCACCTTCGCAGCATAGACAATCACCAGCTTTACATTTTTCACACTCTTCATCGGCATGATTGTGTTTAGAATCTTGCAAATTTTCAGTGTGATGGTGGGTATTGTCATGCATTGTTTGATGGTGCATATTTTTGCTTGGTTGCATAATATGCGTATCGGAAGAGTCCTTATGATGTTCTTCACAATTCATTGGTTTAGCAATAGCAAAGCCATGCTGCGTGAGCAACACAGTTATCATCACTATTTTAAACCATCTGAAAAGTTTAGACATTTTAATTCCTTCTATAGCACCATAACACTAACAGATTATCAAAACACTTTCATGACACAGGTCAACATTTGTACTTACAGCGATATATTTAGTCATTTAAAATTCTCCGTTGTTTGACTATTAAATTAGTGTGACCAATGAATGTGCTTGATTTTCCATTCACCGTTTTGCTTTTCGAGAACCATTGTTTCCATGCCTTGATAATCACGCTCTTTGCCTTTGTATGTACCTTGAGTGTGGCTACGTGAGGCAGATATAGCGGTGTTTCCAAGTACCGTCACTTGGTGTTCTAGTGTTTTGCTCTTCATAGAAGCGAGATATTTCATATCCGACAGCATATGGTGATGTGCATATTCATCAGCACTTCTTTCAACACGGCCACCCTCGTAGATGGTCACATCATCAGCCAACTGTACTCTTGCTAGATCCTTATTACCCGTTTCTAGTGCTTGATGAAATGCCAAAACAACTTTTGCGGCAGGGGTATCTATACCTTTAAACAAACCTTTGTCTTTGTTCTTATCACCATGAGCGTTTGCTACGAAACTAAACGTCATTAATAAAACGAGTAATATATTTATTGTTTTCATTTATATTTTCTCTTTTAAGTTTTAATTTGCAGGGCCAACAACACTAGTAAGCCCTGCCGTTACAGATAAAATGGCACAAGCGACTACCATTTCTATCGAGATAGATTTAGATAGTGCTTCTCTACCATCGCTATTTTTAAGTTGTGGGACGAGTTTTAACTTGTGCTTAGCTGCAATGCCCAATATCGAAGTGACGAGAGCTAATTTAAGCAACAGTGTTTGCCCATAGCTTGAACTAAAAAGCTCACCAACATTTCCGACTAATTGAAAAGCTAACCAAAGGCCAGCAATTAACAATAGACTCACCGCGATACTTGCTTGCCTTCCAAACTTGTCCATCAATGAGTAGAGCTGCTCATAGTCCTGTTCATGGCAAGCTTGTTTAAGTGGAAACAACGCTCCGAACCACCAAGCCATAACAAGCACATGGAGCATCAACAATACTTTTTCGAACACTTCTAGTTCAGATACATGACCGAACAAGCTAAAGGTGTAGGAAAGTAGTAAAAGGCTAAGCCCTAACAAGCTTTGTTTTATGTTGTTGCTCAGCGCAACAGATTTGAATTTAATGTGTGACGTAATCGCGAATATCGCTAGAACTAACCCAAGTCCTCTAAGTAAAGTTCCATCACCGATAGAAGAGTCCCAAATAATACCTAACATATCAGGTTCAAGTGCACCTTGAATGCCTTCTTCTACCATCGCACCAGTACTAGCGAAGAACCAAATGGCATTTGCAATCAAAGCGACGATTATAGAAGCCCTTATCCATTTTAGGTTCGCTATTGCCAAGTTATTATGAGGCTCACTTTGTTCAAAAACTTGCTTGAAAAATGTATAACCAGCAATGCAGGCAAAACCGACGTAAAATACAATTTTTGACAGTACAATGACTGTATTCCAGATATACATTTCCATAGCAATCACTCCATTAGATTAGTGAACCATAAAGCTAAAACTATCTTTCATTTTATGCCCATCTTTACCTAAGAAAGTAACATCAACAACATAGTTAGCAGGTGCAAGTTTCGGTAGCTTCCACGTAAATTCGGTATTGGTTTCTTTAGTAGGTTTGAAGCCAAATTTAATCTTTTTACCTTGCTTATCTTTCAATGTAATTTTGACTACACGAACCTCTTTGCTAAATGCCAACGTTAACTCTTCTGGAGTCTTCATTAACATTGCATTATCAGCAGGCACACTTTTTTCAAGATGAACATGCGCGAACACCGCACTACTAAAAACAATGCTGATTACGGTTAAAAATTTAATTAATATTTTCATATTTACCTCTATTTAAATTATGTATTAACGACTAAATTTGTCTTTGAAAATTTGATTACTGGGTATACCAACATCAGTAATTATTTGTTCCACTTCACTCATCATTGCTTCTGGGCCGCACAAGTAAAATTCTGTAGACAGGAATTTTACTTTCTGGCTCAAATGCGGCAGAAGTACTTGCTGTACATAACCAGAGTGCCCTTGCCATTGTTCTGAAGGGTTAGAAAGTGTAGGAATATAAGAAAAGTTTTTATGCTGCTCACTCAATAAGTTCAACTCATCACGGTACAGCAAATCATCTTCAGTTCGCGCACCATAGATGAGAGTCAAGTCACCTTCATCTTGGCGCTTTTTCAACTGTTCAAAAATGATAGCTCTGAGTGGGGCAAGTCCTGAGCCAGCGCCAATAAATATGCGAGGAACCTTTTTACCTGAAGTAGCATAAAAGTCAGAAAAAGGACCTTTTGCGATTATCGTTTCACCAACTTCGAGTGACCCTAAATAGCTTGAACCTATACCTGCTTTATAACCATCCTTAGCAGTTTGCCAGCGGATGTTGAAGGTTAGCTCATCTGTTTCTTGATCAAAGTTAACCAAGGAGTAATGGCGAGTTACGCCATCATGTGAAAACTTTCCATGAGAGTAACTTTCCCAATATTTTTCATAGTGCTCTGGCATATCATCTGGGCGTAAACTATTCATCCCTGCTGGCACGTTAAATTGCATATATGCACCAGCTTTAAATGCTAATTGTTTGCCTGATTTCACCTTAAACTTCACTTCCTTGATAAAAGGAGTAATGAAGTTAGTCGTAACCACAACTAGCTCATGATTTTCAATATTGAGATCCGTATTAACTTCAATTGAGCTAATTTCAGAGAATCTGTGCTGACATCCTAACCGATAGCCTTCCTTAAGCTGCTCATCTGATAAATGTTCCTGCTCAGAAAGTGTGATAGGTAATTGAGTTGAACTTAAGAACATGCATTTGCCACATGTACCGCCTCCACCACAACTTGACGGAAGGTAAACATGTGAACTAGCTAATCCTTCTAATACTGTTGAGTAACCAGTTGCTGAAATGTCAGTAATGGTATTTTCATTGGAAAAGGTCACAGCAACTTTTTGCTTATTGCTACCCCAAACAGGCTTTAGGAAACCGTTTTGATATTGCTGTATCAGCCAAGTTACGCCAGTAACTGAAAGTAATAGCGTTGAGAAAGCAAATGCAATGATCAACCAATGGTTAAACCCTCCAGAGTTGCCATAGTCCATAAAGTGAAGCTTCATCATCAGATCTTTCAATCTGAAATCATCATTGGCATGGCGAAGCACTTGGCCTGTAATACTATCTAAATAAATAGTTGTATTATTCTCATCCTCAACGACAACTTGCCACATAGGATTTTGTTGCCTTACGTGATCAGAAAATGGGGGCTGAGATAACACTGGTGTAGTTAGCTTGCCCTCACCTGAATAGGAGTTTTTTGCCAAAGTTAGTACTTGTTCTTCAGACAGGTTAAATGGCTTTCCTGTTAAAGCATCAAATAGCTTTGAGTGGCGTTCTTGGTAGCTATGCTGGCCCTTATCGAACACAAAATGATAGTAAGGCTGATGTAAAATCCATATAAGTTTTACTTCTTGAGGTGCTTCACTAGCAATGTCTTTAATAGGGATAAATCTAAAGTCTGTAATGTTACCTTCATGATGAGAATGAACTCTAAGCTCATTACCACTGGCTTTACTGTGATCCATCAAATTGAAGTAAAGGCCCGTTGCCAACCAAATAAGCAGTTGTAAACCAACAAATAAAGAAAGCCATTTGTGTAACGTTGTATTCAACTTAAATAGTCGCATCAAATGACTCCCTTTTTATTTGGGGAAAGCACTCGATAATAAGTCAATACTGCACCAGCAATAGCGGCCATTAGACCTAAAGTTGCAACTAAGAACAAAAACCAGTTAGATACGTTTTCACCATCATCGTAATCCATAATGTGAAAACGCCACATCCAATCGAACAAGCGCCAGTAATCATGACGCTTGGCAACAAGTGCGCCTGTTTGTTGACTTATATAAAATGTTGGTGTGGCGAATTGGTCAAAAGTTACTCTCCAAACGGGTAAGTGTCTTGGAGATAACTCAGCAGGCATATCTTTGACTGATTGAATCAGCCTTATGCCGTCGATTTCATGATTCATTGCATAGTGGTATTGCGCGATTTTTTCAGCTTTGATTTCATCAACAAGGGCCTGAACAGCCCCGGTTTTAACATCAATTGCTACTTTCCCCTGTTCTCCATTAATAAAAGAATACAAAGGGTCGCCCATACTTTGAGTAAGTGTGACTTGACTAGCTTGAGGATAATCCGCAGCTAGCTTTGCAATGGAGTAATCCACACTAGCTAAATCAATTTTGGCTTCCTCACTCTTAGCCAAGGTTTCACCGTGTATATAGTGAATATCCATAGTCACCATATACACACCAGTAATAGACCAGAACAGAAATTGCATTCCGACAAATGCCATAAACCATTTGTGGTACTTCCTAACTCTGCTAAGCATTATTCTTTAGCTCCGCGTTAGAAAGCTCTTTATTAAAGGCATTTACTTCAGGCTTTTTAACGATTGAATAAATGGCTGGAAGCACAATTAGTGTTAACAAAACAGCACTTGTCATTCCGCCTACCATAGGTGCTGCAATACGACTCATTACCTCAGAGCCTGTACCTGTACCATATAAAATAGGCATTAAACCGATAATGATTGTGGCAACCGTCATCATTACTGGGCGGACACGTAAGCCAGCACCGTGTAATAATGCATCTTGGTAGGCATCATCTGAGATGGCTTCTGCTCGCTCCTCGGCTTTTTCCTTCAGCTCAGCAAGTGCTTGATTGAGATAAACCAGCATTATCACGCCAATCTCAACAGCAACACCAGCCAGCGCAATAAAGCCCACGCCAACAGCCACAGAGAAGTTAAATCCTTCTAGATACATCAACCATAAGCCACCAATCATTGCCATCGGCAAAGTCACGATGATGATAGCCACTTCGCTAAACGCTCTGAAGTTTAAGTAAAGTAGAATAACAATAATGGCGAGTGTTAAAGGCAATACATAGGTGAGCTTTTCTTTCGCTCTTTCCATATATTCGTATTGCCCAGCCCAAGTAATTGAATAACCGGCTGGTAGTTTTAGATTATTAGCCAAGTGTATTTTTGCACTTTCAACATAAGTACCTACGTCAACACCGTCTATATCGATAAACGTCCAGCCATTTAATCGAGCATTTTCACTCTTAATCCCCGGCGGACCATTTTCTACTCGGATATCTGCGACATCACCTAGTGCAATGCGTTGTCCATTTGGTGTTACAACAGGTAATCGTGATAGCTGCTCAGGAGAGTCTCGATAGTCTTGCGGATAGCGTAAGTTAACAGGGTAACGCTCTTGACCTTCTACCGTTTGGGTAACGTTCATACCACCAATAGCTGTAGAAACCACTTGTTGAACATCTTCGATGTTTAACCCAAAGCGACTTGCCTTATCGCGTGAAATATCAACCTTGATATATCGTCCACCTGCAACTCGCTCTGAGTAAACTGATGCTGTGCCTGTAACTTCGGGTAAAATTTGCTCTATTTGTTGGCCGATTTCCTGAATCACATCAAGCTCTGGTCCGGCGACTTTAATACCCACAGGCGTTTTTATGCCTGTAGCTAACATGTCGATTCGGGTCTTGATTGGCATAACCCAAGCATTTGTTAAGCCCGGAAACTTAACCAATTTATCAAACTCAGCTTTTAACGATTCAGTAGTCACACCTTCTCGCCACTGTTCTTGTGGCTTCAACTGAATAAAGGTTTCAATCATGGTTAAAGGTGCAGGATCGGTTGCAGTTTCAGCTCTTCCTACTTTACCAAATACAGTTTCAACTTCTGGCACAGTGCGAATAAGCTTGTCTGTTTGCTGCAATAACTCCCTTGCTTTACCAATTGAAATACCGGGATAGGTAGTAGGCATATACATGAGATCGCCTTCATCCAATGGCGGAATGAATTCACTACCAATTTTATCTACAGGCCAAAAGCCAACGATAGTCACTAATATTGCTGCTACTATTGTCGATTTTGGAAACTTCATCACTTGCTTTAAAACAGGCATGTAGATAGCAATCAATAATCGGTTTAACGGGTTTTTCTTTTCAGAAACAACTTTGCCTCGAATAAAGTAGCCCATCAAAACAGGCACCAATGTGATCGCCAAGCCTGCTGATGCAGCCATTGCATAGGTTTTAGTATAGGCAAGCGGTGAAAACATTCTGCCTTCCTGCGCTTCCAAGATAAAAACGGGTAAGAATGAGACTGTAATGATCAGCAAGCTAAAAAATAAAGCAGGACCTACTTCACTCGCAGCCTTAGCTACTATTTGCCAACGGTTTTCATCTGTTAGCGGTGTTTTTTCCATATGCTTATGCATATTTTCAATCATCACTATTGCGCCATCAGTCATCGCACCGATCGCAATAGCGATACCACCTAAAGACATAATGTTGGCATTGATGCCTTGCATATACATGATGATGAACGACACCAATATACCTAATGGCAGAGTGACAACAGCTACAATTGATGATCGAAGATGAAATAGGAAAGCAACACAGACAATAGCAACGACTGCAAGCTCCTCTAGCAACTTGCTCCAAAGGTTATCAACAGCACGATCTATTAACTTCGATCTGTCATAAACAGGGACAATCTCCACCCCCTCTGGTAGAGAAGATTTAAGCGATTCAAGTTTTTCTTTTACACCGTTTATGGTTTGTTGGGCATTCTCACCAAAACGCATAACGACAACACCACCAACAACTTCGCCTTCACCATTAAGCTCTGCTATACCACGGCGCATTTGAGGCCCTAAATTAACGGTAGCAACATCACCAATACGCAATGGCGTGCCTTGTTCGTTAATACCAAGTGGAATTTTCTCTATGTCTCCAACTGATTGAATATATCCCGTAGCAGTAACCATGTATTCAGCTTCCGCCATTTCCACAACAGATGCGCCAGTTTCTTTATTGCCTCGTTTAAGTGCCATTTGGATATGACTTAACGGCACGTTATAAGCTCTTAACTTATCTGGATCGACTTGTACCTGATATTGCTTAACCATACCGCCAACGGCGGAAACCTCAGACACGCCCGGAACAGTTTGTAGTTCATACTTTAAAAACCAATCTTGAATACTTCTTAATTGGCTTAGGTCATGGTTTCCAGACTTATCTGTTAAAGCATAAATGTATACCCAGCCCACACCTGTTGCATCAGGTCCTAATTGAGGCTTTGCTGAATCAGGCAGGCTTGATGCTACTTGGCTTAAGTATTCAAGTACTCTGCTTCTAGCCCAATACAAATCAGTATCATCATCAAAAATGATATAGACGTAGGAATCACCAAAAAATGAGTAACCACGAACAGTTTGCGCTCCCGGTACTGACAACATCGCTGTAGTAAGGGGAAACGTCACTTGATCTTGCACTACTTGTGGTGCCTGTCCCGGATAGCTCGTCTTAATTATCACCTGCACATCAGAAAGATCTGGGAGTGCATCTACTGGCGTTTTTTGTAATGAGTACAAACCACCAAACGCGACAATTAAGGTAATCAACAAAACAAAGAAGCGATTGCCGATAGACCATCTAATAATTGATTCAATCATTATTTTTCCCCCACTTAATGATTAGAATGATCAACAGCAGCTTTATTTTCCTTGCCGTGTTGTTCATCTGATTCAAGAGAGATTTCAGTGATAACTAAGTCATCTCTAACCTCAAAAGTGAAAGTGACATTATCACCAACATTGAAATCAACTATTTCTATATTGTCCACGACGATAAAATCCATCGTCGCAGCAGGTCTATCCCATTTCTCTATTGGCCCTCGGCTAATATTCAATGTTCGCATATCAATGTTAATGTCATTAATAAGACCAGATACCGTTGCCAAAGATACTTCTTCACTCATATCAGCAGGCTCACTCATGATATGAATTCCAGTAATTTCATATCCACCGTCTTCGGTTTTGCTCACTTCAAAGTGCAAAGATTGACCTGACTTTAATGAGTCAATATCGACTTTTTCAGCCACAGTAAAATCCATAACCATTTCAGGCCAATCCCAAGCTTCAGCAGGGCCATGTGAAATATTAACCATGCGGTGCCCTGCCATAACACTATTAACATCCCCTTGCATCCAAACAGAGTTAGGCACTTCATCATGAGTCATTCGTTTAAAGTCAGAGCTTTTACTTGATTCAGAATCAATCAAGAATTGGGCAGATGTCACCACAACGTCATCTTCATTTAAGCCGTCTAATATTTCGATGCTGTCGATATCAACCCGGCCAATAGTCACTTCAATAGATTTAAATTGCCCATCACCTAACGCAAGTACTACTCTGTCCTGTTTACCTGTTCTAATAACGGCTTCTTTAGGCACGAGGATGGTGCTATCAGCTTGATTAGCGTGAATAGATACTTGTGCAAACATATTTGGTTTTAATTGATAGTCTGTGTTATCAAATTTCAATCTCACTCGGAGTGTGCGTGTTTTACTGTTCAATGTTGGATAAACATAATCAACGACACCAGCCCAGTCCTCACCGGGTAAATAATCCAGTGTCATTGATACAGGAAGTCCTTTTTTAATTAAGGCTGCGTCACGTTCAAACACTTCTGCTTCAACCCAAACTTGATCTAGCTGGCCAATGCTTAATAAGGTGTTTCCCGGCTTTACATAAAAACCTTCTCTAACCTTCAAACCATCGACAACACCTGCTTGTGGTGAATAAAAGGTAATTGTTTGCTGAACCTTTCGTGTCTTTTCTAGCTTTTGAACAAAGTCTGCTGAAAGCTGTAACGCTTTTAGGCGATCTTTGGCTGCTGAAATTAAAGAACTATTGTTGCGCTTTAACGCTATTAACAGCTCTTCCTGAGCATTAACTAACTGAGGAGAATATAGTGTATAAAGAGGCTGCCCTTTCTCTACAGGGTTACCTGCTGCTTTGATGTAAAGTTTATCAATCCAGCCATCAACCCGTGGGTGGATATGAATTAGCTTATCTTCATCATATTGAACGTAACCTACCGTTGAGATTTCAGTATGCATATTTTTCAGTTCAACAGGTGCAGTGCGAACCCCAAGGTTATTCACTACATGAGGCGCAATTTTTACTGCTCCGGGGCCAAAGTCATCACCAGATGATCCTTCCTCATACACAGGAATTAAATCCATCCCCATAGGCGACTTACCGGGCTTGTCCCGGCGGTAATTAGAATCCATCGGTGCAACCCAATACAGAGGCTTTTTTTCTCCTGATGTTGCTTCATTACTATTACTGTTTGAGCCAGTACCTTGATATAAACTCAATGCTCCAGCACCAAGTGCTGCCCCAATGATGATGGCGGCAACTAGTTTCAAATTTGGTGTTTTAGTATTCGTTGACATTATTTTTCTCCAAAGTGCTGATTCATTCTGTGCGAAGTGTGCATTGGCTTATGTTCAGCATTTGATTTAGATTGAGAATGCGCAAAGAAATAGTTGATGCGAGTAACTGTTTTAAGTGCATCAACATCAATTCTTAAAGCTGATATTCTGGTATTTAATTCGGCAATTCTTGCTCGAACAACTTCGGCAAAATCGCCATCATCATTGGTGTAAGCCGTCAAAGACGCTTCCGCTTGGTCATGAGTTTGTTTAAGGAGTTGTTCTTGATAGATAGATTGTCTATCAGATAAACGCTTAAGCTGTCTAAGCTCCTTTTCCACCGCACTGATCATTTGCTTTGTCAGCAATAGTTTCTCGGTTTTAACAGCCTCTGAATCTGCAATAGAAGCTGCAACTTGCTTATCTTGTCTGTTCTCGGTAAACAACGGTAAATCAAACGTTACACCAACAGAAAATAAATCAGCTCGGCTATCACCAGAAGGCATATTGTCACGATAGGCATAGCTCGCATTAACACCCCATTGCGGCTCATATTTCTGTTTAGCTAATTCAACACCTTTTTCTAAAGATTTGCGTTTTACATCAATTGCAAGTATGGCTGGATGATTAGCAAGAGCCTGAGCCAATAGATTTCTTGAGTAATTAGATGCTTTTAGGACTGTTGGATTATTCAATTGAATCGAAGGCAATTCTTTTGAGACGCTAAACTCTAGTGGTTGCGCGTCAAAGTTGAATGATTCATTCAATCGGTCAGCATCGTAAATATGAAGCCACTCATTAAGGCGAGCGATTGTCGTTTCTAGTTTCTGCTTTTGCGAAGTTAATCTGTCATCTAACTGCACTATTTCCAATTGAGCACGAATAACATCTTGCTGTCTAGTTTTACCAACAACGTTTGAATAGCTAGCTTTAGCCACTTCCGCCATCTGCTCAAAGAGAGACCAATCATCTTCAATCAATTTAATAGTTTTCTGGGCTAAGTAAGCATCTAACCAAAGTTGTGACACTTGGCTTTTCAACTTAGCTTTACGATCCTCTCGTAGCAGTGGAAATTTCGTGGACTCAATTTGTAACTGATCTTGCTTGATCTCTAGACTGTCGCCTCTCGGAAACATTTGAGAGACGCCAACCTTTAGCTGAGTCATTCCTTCCTGATCTAAATCCCAAGTATCTGTTGGTAAATTCATTATCCCTAGCGATACTTTCGGATCAGGCAAAGTACCTGAAGCAATACTTCTATTTTCAACTGCACTTTGTTTCAATCGGCTACCATGAAGCCAAGGATCATTTTGCTGAGCTAAGGTGATAGCTTGTTCAAGCGACACTACTTTCTCAGCTTGAGCTGAGAATACAGATAAGCCGAGTATTAATGCAGTTGAAAGTGAAGTAAGGTTTGAAGAGTTCAATTTCATTAGAATTGCTCCTCGTATGTCTTAACTTTTGCATAGACTTTGCTCGTTCCATCTTTAAATAGAATTAACACGTTGTATGGCATAAAGCGGTCATCGACTTCCATACCGGGAGAGCCAACTGGCATTGCTGGAACTGAAAGCCCAATCGCATTGGGATGTTCTTCTGATAAGAACTGCTGAATAAATTTAGCCGGTATATGACCTTCAAAGGCAAATCCATTTCTACTCACTGCCGTGTGGCATGAACGGTAATTAGGTTTGATACCATACTTAGTTTTGATGTTGCCGATGTTTCGGAAATCTTTGGAATGCGCAACGATCCCTTTGTCTTCAATATGAGTTATCCATTTTTTACAACACCCACAAGTAGGGGTTTTATAAACGATTAACTCCAAAGGTGTTACGTCGTTATTGTGTGCATGGTTATGTTCGTTGGCGTTTGCAAACGCAGGTGAAAGCAGCATTACTACTGCTATTTTTAAATACTTATTGATCATTTTTGCCCCCAGACATCGCTGGAAAATATCTATAGCGCTACGACGCTATATTGACTAACAGAAAAATTAATTACATGTGCGCGAAATTTGGACGCACTAATCCTGTATTAGGCAAAAATTGGTGGACGATAAAGGGAAGTGGAAATTGAATGAGGTTGTTTAGATTGCAGAGCAGCTACAGATTCACTGAATATTTGAATATCTGTCGAATCAATACTGGAATTTAGGACTGTCGTAGATGAGCAAGCATTTGCAGGACAAATACATTCAACGTCACAACAATCTTCTGATTGACCATTACTGCTTTTATTCATATCCCCATGATTCATTCCTTCATGATGACTCATTTTGGAATGATCCATGTTCATGTGTGATTCGTGAGAACCTGATGACATTTCACAAGACATAGCAGTATAAGCCAATGCTTGCCCAACAAAGGCAATCAGCATAGCTACAACAACTAAGACTTTTGAAAGTGGTTTAAACATAAAGTTCTCTTACAAATACACAACTCCAATACTAATGTAAATTTTCGACTAAGTAAATTGATACTGTGTAAACATTTATGAATATTTGATTATCGTCAGTTTTTTCAAAGGGGTACATGTAGCATTCATAATCTCATTTGACGGTTAGTAGTCAAAAGTTATACCAGTGCACATGGTTGATACATCTCTAATTCTGACTCGTTTATCTTGTAAATGCATATACATCCCCGTCAAAGGTATTGATATACAGCGAAGGAGTATGCTCGCTTATTGATAAACAATACGTCCTTAATGACATTAATTTAATGTCTCATAGACTCAAAATGGTCACGTTAGGTGCTCACGATACTAGCGACAAATCTGTATTGTTAGTTGAGAGAGTTTGTCGGGGAACTCAAATCTGTTCGTGTGGGTAAGAAAATAACTATTAATTAGCCTGTATCAATAATCAAGGTGAGTTAAAAAAGAGTCTTTTATACATCACTTTAGCTATCTAATGACTTAATTATCCCACACCCTTCAATGGTATTATCAGAATTACACGTACTAGCCATTTGTTGTAATTCGTTTTTTAAGGCTTTTAATTCTTTCATGCGTTTATTTACCAAAGCTAATTGTTGCGCAATCAGCGCATTTACACTTGAGCAACTTTCCTCTGGTTTATTTTTTAGGTCGATAAGACGTTTAATATCTATAAGAGAGATATCGAGACTGCGACAATGTTTTACGAATTCTAATTGCTTCAAAGCGGTAACGTCATACAACCTGAAGTTACCTTCTGTACGCTCTGGATCAGAAAGTAATCCTTCTTTTTCATAGAATCTAATAGTTTGTATAGAACAACCGGATGTTTTCGATAATTCACCTATTTTCATAATATTTCCTTTTTAAACTTGACTCTATAGTTACTATAGGTTTTACACTTGAATTATACAAGTAAGGCGGAGTTAAAAAATGAGCGGTTGTGGCTGTGAAGTAGAATTAAAAGATGACCAACAAAAAACAGTGCTTTATTGGCTTTTAGCTATAAATGCCACGATGTTTGTATTTGAAATTGGTTTAGGTTGGTTATCTGAATCAACCGCATTAATTGCTGATTCGTTAGATATGCTAGCTGATGCTATCGTCTATGCCATTGCCTTATATGCCGTGGGGAAGTCAATCCAACATAAAGCTAATGCAGCATTAGTTAGTGGTTATTTCCAATTGGGGTTAGGGGTTCTAATTTTTCTCGATATAGCTAGACGAATAGTTGGAGAAAGTGAGCCTCATTCTTGGTTTATGATTGGAGTTGGTTCTGTGGCTTTAATCGCTAATGTCATTTGTTTGATGCTTATACGAAAACACAACAATGATGAAGTGCATATGAGGGCTAGCTGGATATTTTCAGCTAATGATGTGATCGCAAACCTTGGTGTCGTATTCGCTGGCATACTTGTCATGGTGCTAGAACAACGCTGGCCTGATATTGTTATTGCTAGCATCATTTCAATGTTAATTCTTCGAGGCGCTTACATGATATTAACGGATGCCAAACAAGAATTAGTATCGGCTCAATATACATCTGAAGTATCAGATAAAAAATAAACCTGCTGCAATTCAAGGTAAGGAAGCTCTTATGAATCAAGAATATCTTAAAAAAACTGAGATAGTCAATTTTGAACACCCCACTATCCAATCATTAATAACAGAGCGAAAATGGCATGAGCTTGATGACTACAACAAGATTGGCACTGCTTATCAGTTTGTAAAAGACGAAATACTATTTGGCTATAACGAAAGCGACGATATTTCCGCAAGTGAAGTTTTATCTGACGGATACGGGCAATGCAACACTAAGGGCAACCTTTTAATGGCCTTATTACGTGGATTAGGAATTCAGTGCCGATTTCACGGGTTTACAATAGATCAGCAATTACAAAAAGGAGCTATTCCTACCTATGTCTTTTGGTTAGCGCCCAAATACATTATTCACAGTTGGGTTGAAGTTTACTTTGAAGGACGTTGGATCAATTTAGAGGGCTTTATTTTAGATAATCAATATCTCACTTCAATACAGCAAAAGTTTAATCAAATAAAAGACAATTTCTGTGGTTATGGTGTTGCAACAAAATGTTTTTCATCACCAGATACAGATTGGCGCGGAACCGACACATATATTCAAAAAGAAGGGATTCACGACGACTTTGGACTTTATAATTCCCCTGATGAGTTTTACCTTGAAAAAGGCACTAATTTGTCTGGAGTCAAACGCTGGATGTATCAAAAAGTGATCCGCCACCTAATAAATTTCAATGTCACTAATCTAAGAAAAAATAAAGCGCTGGAGGTACAAAATGCATAGTCATAGTCATAGTCATAGTCATAGTCATCAACATGGAACAGACGACAGAATTGGTTGGGCATTTTTTCTGAATGTTACCTTTACGATCATCGAATTTATTGGTGGTTGGCTCACCAACAGTACCGCTATTATGGCTGATGCGGTGCATGACTTAGGAGATAGTTTATCGATTGGCTTTGCATGGATATTAAGTCGTTTTTCAAACAAAGCAGCGCCAGATAAATACAGCTATGGTTACCGCCGACTTACACTGTTCGGGGCATTGGTAAATGGCGTTGTGTTAGTAATTGGCTCAATTTGGGTGTTGTTTGAAGCAATTCCAAGGTTATCTAACCCTGAAATGCCTGTGGTTGAAGGAATGTTAGGGCTTGCGATACTCGGTGTTGCCGTCAATGGATATGCCGTATTCAAATTAAAAGCTGGTGAAACTTTAAATGAAAAAGTACTAACTTGGCATTTACTAGAAGATGTTTTCGGTTGGGTCGCTGTTCTAATTGTTTCAATTGTATTGTTATTTGTAGAACTGCCAATACTAGACCCACTGCTATCAATTGGTTTTACATTATTTATCTTATTTAATGTTTTCAGAAATCTAAAATCTACACTTGTTTTGTTTCTTCAAGCCGCACCAGATGAAGAAACTCAACAAAATATCAAACAAACTTTAATTCAATTACCTGAAGTTAATGGGGTTCATCACATGCACTTTTGGTCGTTAGACGGAGAAAGTCATGTACTAACAGCTCATTTGGAGTTATCTAAAAACTCAAGTGTGAATGAACTCGTGGCATTAAAACAAACTATCGCAATTGAACTTTCAGAATATCATTTGTCTCATACAACCATTGAGTTTGAGTTTCCCAAAGAAACTTGCAGAGATGAGCATGAAAAAGAAACATAGAGCTAGTCTCAACTGTCGCTTCTTGTTATAGTTTTATCTCACAATTTTATGGGTGTCTATTTTGAATTTCACTGTTGCTTTAAGGATAATATTAGTTCTTTCGATTGTTCTACAATCGATAAGCTCTATTGCGTCTGCAACTTCTGAGAATCATCAAATCGATGTAGAGCACCTGCAAACTCAACATGACCATAAAGTTGATCGCGATATTTTAAATGAAAACGCTGATGATGAACCTCATGATATCAAGGATTGTCATCATTGTGGTCATTGTAGCGGCAGCCACTTATCTTGGATATTAATTAGCAATTCAAATAGTGCAACAAAGTTATATAACAACAACCTAATACCTTATCAATTCGATCAAACAAAAGAATTTTTAGACGCTATATTACGCCCTCCTATTTCTTAAATTTCTAAATTTATATCCGTCCATTTATCGATTAAAAATCGGTAAATGAGAGATGATTAATACTTAAAATTTAAGAAGTCTTATGTATAAATATATAAAAAATACAGGCACTTGCCTGTCATTCTGCCTGCTTGTAAGTATTTCATATGCCGCTTACAGCAAGCAAAAAAGTGAGTCGTGGTTAGACACACAAATAAATAAAGATCCCGAAATAATTGAAGCAAGAGAGTTGTTAATCGCAAGCAATCATCATGCAAAAAGCTTAACTCAGGCAATATATAACCCTGAGCTTGACGCAAGTTTTGAGAAAGAAGGTGATTTTAATAACTATTCAATCGGTTTGAGTCAGACCATTGATTTTTGGGATAAACGCTCTGCCAATACGTCAATTGGCGAGATAACTCTTTATGCCAGCCAGCAGCACTTATTGAATTTAATCGATTCAAAAAAGGCCGATGCGTTAATTGCTTTGACAAATTGGCAATCAGCGAAAGATACTGCACAGCTATCTACGGAGAGAGAAAGTCAACTGCAAACCTTACTTAGTATTGTGGAAGACAAACAAAAGGCGGGAATACTTGAGCCTCTAGATGCTGAGCTGGTTTACTTAAACTTGTCTCAAGTTTTTAGTGAAATAGCTGAAGATCAAATCGAGCTAAAAAATGCTGAGGTTAAAGTTAAAGAGCTGCTGCCTGATTGGACACCAGAGTTAGCCAGTAAAATCTCTATTGATTTCGATGTTGAAAACTATTCATACAAAGCTGAATGGATTGAACAACACCCCCAAGTACAATTCGCTAAAGCAAAATGGAAAGAGCAACAAGCTAAAGCACAACTAACAACCATTGAGAATAAAGCTAATCCCACCATAGGGATTAGCGCAGGAAAAAATAGTGACGATAATATCGTTGGCTTAACATTCTCTATGCCTTTGAATATCAGAAATAACTATTCCGATGCTACTAAAGCGGCATATTCAGAAGCCGTTGCTGCGGAAGCTTATTTCCAATCCATTTATCGAAAATGCTCTTTTGAAGCTCAGGCCAACTATGAATCCCTCATGATCAGTAAAAAATACTATCAGCGATGGCAAAACCTTATGCAAAACCGAATTGATAATAGCGCGAGGTTGCTAAACGCTCGTTGGGAGGCTGGAGACATCAATACTTCAGACTATCTAATAGCGTTGAGCCAAAGAGCTGATGGATTGCACTCAGGCATTCAACTAGAAAAACAATTTAGACTCTCTGAAATAGCCTTCATTTGGAGCATGGGTCAATTATCTAAGTTTAAGATTTAATTAGTTAAAACGGCAATTAGAAATCTTAAACGTTAAAAGAATATAGGTAAAAAAATGAATACATTATTTAGCAAAAAATTATTAGCAATAGTAATTAGTGGACTTTTTTTAGGTGGGACATTAAGCGGTGAAGTGTATGCTCTACAAGTAAATACAATTGAACCTGTAACAGCAAATCCCAAAAAACATAAACACGAACACTCGGAAAGTGAAGAAAATCATGTAGAAGAAGGCCATCAGGAAAATGAAGGCAACCATTCTGAAAAAGACACAGAACATGACGAACATGGTCACGACCAAGAGAGCAAAAATAAAGAAACTGAAGAGGAACATGAAGAAGGTATTACTCTAAGCCCTCAAAAAATGTCACTAGCCAATATTAAAGTTCAAAGCATAAGACCTGATTATCAATTCAGTACAATCTATGCGCCCGGAGAGGTCAAAGTAGATGGTTATAGCAGCTATGTCGTTTCTCCCCGTACCGAGTCAGTGATAATAAGCAGACATACTGCACTCGGTGAACACGTAGAAAAAGGACAAAAGCTGGTCACCCTATTTAGTGAAGCAATGGCTCAAGCTCAAGCTGACTACTTGATTGCGTCAACTGAATGGCAGCGAGTAAAGAAATTAGGCAACAAAACAGTAAGTGAAAGTCGTTTACTTCAGGCTCAAACCACATTTAACGCCACATACGGAAAACTTATCGCACTAGGGTTAACTGAAAAAGCTATAAAAGACATATCAAATAAAGACATAACTTCGTTTGGCCAATATTCGCTAGTAGCTCAGCGAGAAGGAGTAGTTTTACAAGATGACTTCACCCAAGGCCAACGAGTCGATGCGGGTGATACTATCATGCTTTTGGCAGATGAAAATAAGCTGTGGGTGGAAGCTAAAGTATCACCCAACAAAAAGCTCAATCTATCAATCAACTCTCCGGCAATAGTTAAATTAGAAGGAGAGGATTATAAGGCAAAAGTTATTCAGGAAGCCCACACGATTGATCCCATCACTAGAACTCGAATCATTCGCCTAAGTGTTAATAATGCAGATGACAATCTCCATTCAGGCATGTTTGTTAAAGTATATTTCCAATTTGCCACTGAACAAAAAGTTATGGCCGTTCCAGAAGAAGCGCTAATTAGAAGTGCGGACGGAGATTGGACCGTATTTGTTGAGGATCATCCCGGTGAATTCAAAGCGACAGAGGTTGAGTTAGGTCGTTCTCTAGGTAATTTCAGAGAAATATTTGGTTTAGAAAGTGGTACTCGTGTGGTCACTCAAGGAGCGTTTTTTGTTGCTTCTGAAATAGCTAAAGGCGGATTTGATCCGCATAACCATTAAGGAGAGCCGCTATGTTTAATAAAATTATAGATTGGTCTGTAAACAACCGACTCCTTATTTTGATTGCCTTATTTGCCACTATTGTTGGCGCAATAATGGTGATCCCAAAACTGAACTTGGATGCTTTCCCTGATGTGACTAATGTTCAAGTCGCGGTTAATACAGAAGCGCCGGGGCTTGCCGCAGAAGAAGTAGAACAACTCATCACTTATCCGATTGAAGCGGTCATGTATGCGTTACCTGATGTTGAACAAGTACGTTCAATTTCCAAAACGGGGCTGTCTGGCGTTACTGTCGTTTTTAAAGAAGGGACTGATATCTATTTTGCACGGCAGCTCGTCTTTGAACGGCTTCAAGCTGCAAAAGAGTTGATACCTGACGGTGTAGGTACGCCTGAAATGGGACCAAATACGTCTGGGTTAGGTCAAGTATTTCAATACTTGCTCGTGTCAGATAAAGACGCAGGATATGACTCAATGGCGCTCAGAAGCCTCAATGATTGGATAATCAAATTGCTAATTATGCCAGTTGATGGTGTCACAGATGTCTTATCTTTCGGAGGTAATGTTAGGCAATATCAAGTGAACATAGCTCCCTCTAAGCTCCTTGCATATGGATTGTCGCAAGAAGATATCGTTAATGCACTTGATAGTAACAATGCCAACGTTGGCGGTTGGTATATGAACCGAGGACAAGAGCAGCTTGTTATTCGAGGAACGGGTTGGTTCGAAAGTGGTGAAGCAGGCATTAGCAACATTAAGCAAGTACCTGTAAAAACCGTAGATGGTACTGTTGTGACGGTTTCTGATGTCGCCAAAGTTGAACTAGGTAGTGAAATTCGACAAGGTGCGGTCACTATGACCCGTAAAACGTCCGAAGGAAAAGTTGAAAACCTAGGTGAAGTTGTATCAGGCATTGTACTCAAGCGTATGGGTTCCAATACAAAAGCAACCATTGATGGTATTAATGCACGAATTCCACTAATCAATCAGGCATTACCTAAAGGTGTTCGATTCGAACCCTTCTATGATCAAGCTGATTTAATCGAACAAGCTGTCAGTACTGTAGTCAATGCACTAGCACTTGCCTTTATCTTTATTTGTATCGTGCTTGCCCTGTTCTTAATGAATTTAAGAGCAACGTTTCTTGTTCTTATTTCCATTCCAATATCGGTAGGTATTGCATTAATGATCATGGCTTGGTGGGGAATTTCTGCCAATCTTATGTCACTAGGTGGCATTGCCGTAGCTATTGGTATGCTTGTGGACGGCTCAGTGGTCATGGTTGAAAATATGTTTAAACATTTAAACCACCCTGATTCAACACACCAACAAAGTGTAGAAGCACGTGTTCCTAGTGATGATACTGATCCCTTTGCAATAGAAAAAGATGATCATGGTATCGAGTTGCGGCTAAAACAAGCAGGCAAAGAAGTGGCTCGCCCAGTATTTTTTGCTGCTTCTGTCATTTTAGTCGTGTTCTTGCCTTTGTTTAGCTTTGAAGGCGTCGAAGCAAAATTATTCCAGCCAATGGCAATTAGTATTATTTTAGCCATCATTTCAGCTATTGTTGTTGCCTTGTTTATCGTACCAGCACTCGCCACTTTCATGTTCAAAAAAGGCATAAAAGAAAGAGAAAGCTTTGTCGTTAAACCTTTAGATAAGCTATATAAAAAGGGGCTTAAGTTTGCACTTAAACGTACCAAGTTAATTGTTGTTACCTCGCTAATTATGGTTGTTTCGGCTTTTTCAATTATACCTTACATAGGTACTGAATTCGTTCCAGAGCTAGAAGAAGGAACAATTAACTTAAGAGCAACTCTTGCTCCTTCTTCTAGTTTAGATACTGCATTGATGGTTTCACCTATATTAGAAGAAAAGTTGATGGCATTTCCTGAAGTTACTTATGCGCTAAGCCGTATCGGGCGACCTGATATTGGCGGCGATCCTGAACCAGTTAATAACATCGAGATTTATATCGGACTTAAACCTGTATCCGAGTGGACCAGTGCTTCAAACCGTTATGAACTGCAAAACAAAATGGAACAATCGCTTGAAGAGTTTCCGGGACTTTTACTGAACTTTTCTCAACCAATTGCCACCCGTGTAGATGAGTTACTATCTGGTGTAA
Organism: Psychrosphaera aestuarii; assembly: GCF_017948405.1. Lineage (NCBI taxonomy): Bacteria > Pseudomonadati > Pseudomonadota > Gammaproteobacteria > Alteromonadales > Pseudoalteromonadaceae > Psychrosphaera > Psychrosphaera aestuarii. The sequence goes on from NZ_CP072844.1 coordinate 2,595,530, forward strand.
AAGCACAACTAGCGATAAAGCTGTTTGGGCCAGACCTCAATCAATTGGCAGTTAAAGGGCAAGAAATAGAATCGGCAATTAAAGAAGTTGAAGGCGCTAGAGATGTTGCGCTTGAACAAATAGCTGGTGAAGCTCAATTAGTTGTAAAGCCAAACAGACAAGAGCTTTCACGTTTTGGCCTATCGGTCGGTGATATAATGGAAGTGATACGAGATGGTATAGGTGGAGTTGAAGCAGGACAAATCATCAACGGGAATGAGCGTTATGATATATATGTGCGTTTAGAAAAAGAATATCGTAGTAATAAAGAAGCTATTTCTGATATTCGCATTCAGTCTCCAACAGGGGCTTGGGTTCGTCTTGGTGATGTTGCAACAATCTCTTTTGAGTCAGGCCCTCCGCAAGTGAGAAGAGATGATGTGCAACGACGTGTTGTTATCCAAGCCAACGTACAGAATCGAGATATGGGCAGTGTTGTTGCCGATATCAGACAAGTAATCGCCGAGAAAGTCGATTTACCTGCTGGCTACTCTGTTGCCATTGGTGGTCAATTTGAAAGTCAACAACGAGCACAACAACGGTTAGCTATAGTGGTTCCTTTATCTTTGGCGCTAATTGCTCTTTTGCTTTACTTCGCATTTGGCTCAGTTGGTCAAGCCATGTTGATTTTAGTTAATGTCCCATTAGCTGTTATCGGTGGTGTTTTCTCCTTATATTTCTCTGGGCAATACTTGTCCGTACCAAGCTCCGTTGGCTTCATTACACTATTTGGTGTTGCAGTGTTAAATGGTGTGGTTATGGTTGAAAGTATAAACCAGCGAATTAGAGATGGCTTAGAAGTCACTGATGCTGTTTTTGAAGGAGCAACTTCTCGTTTGAGACCTGTTCTTATGACAGCAATAACATCTGCATTAGGTTTAATACCGATGTTAATGTCAAATGGTGTAGGAGCTGAAATACAACGACCACTGGCAAGTGTTATAGTTGGTGGTTTGATAACAGCAACATTACTCACATTGTTTGTTTTGCCTGTTTTATATCGCTGGTTCTCCAAAAAGAAAATTGAGGAGTTATCCCGCTAATTCAATTTTCATCAATTGTGAAGCTTCCGAATCAAGGAATATGAATTGGAAGCTTCGCTTTATTGCTATCACTAAAAAGCTAGCTATTACGTAAAATTACTAATCTGATCGAATATTGAATTTGTTGAAGTCATTCTAGACTCCTTATTTTCGTTATTTAATGACTTTTATGTTGAGACTTAAGTTGCTCTCTCATTTCTAAAACTCGATCTGCCGAATAAGCTCCTGCTCTCATAACAACCAATTCAACAAACGAAATATCAATTAACTTGTGGTCAACATCAATCACATAGTAACTCCCATTATGTGTGGTTATTTCTAGTTTATCCTCGACAGCAGTTTTGCTAATAATCTTTGAAGTTACTATTTGCTCAAATGGCCGAAATCTGAATGTTTCATCGTCAATAACCACCCCTGATAAAAACTCGCCAATAAATGATTTTTCAAATTCTTTATAGTCATAGACTGAGACTATGTAGGCATCCTTTAAAAATGTTTTATCCATGTGTTACTCCCTACTAATAGCTAGCAGGGAGCATATCTCGCAACTCTAATAACTCATTTGGAGAATACATACACTCATGCATTAAATTGAACTCAAATACATTTACATCAAACTCTTTTGGTTCAGCATCTAAGGTATAAAAGTCAGCACCAAAAGTTCGGAACTCAAGGCCATTGATTTCGATAACTTTTGTTGTGAACAAAACTTCTCCCTTTTTACCGCAATCACTATCTTCAGCAAATGTGGCGTAAAGCACCTGTTCAACTTTTTCCTCTGTATCAGATTGAATTGAGATAAGTGTGGCGTTAGTCAGTTTGATTTTTGGTCTCATGCTTGTGCTTCCTTGTTATCCTCAATGCTAAACGGGCGAAAAAAACTTAGATATTTAACCCCATCGACTTCTAGTAAATTCTTGTCAGCATCAAAATGTGACAGAACACTAGATTGATACAACGAAATGTATTTTTCATAATCTATGGTGTTAAAAAAATTGGTATCAACGCGACGGGCATAGAAAATTAAGCTCTGCTGGTCTATACGAATAGTAAACTTTTGATCTCCATCTACGTTTTTGACCTGTAGACATAAATCGGGTTTGTGCCAATCAGATACATAGGAAGGAACCAGTGGGAAGCCATAAACCAAATAACGCATGCCCTCGATTTTGAAGGTTGTTGGACTGAACTGAGTCTTGCTTACTTTGCCGCTGTTGAATAGTTCGAGTGTCAACATCAGCCAATGTTCATGTTTCGAAAAGCTATTTCCGTCAGATATACAGCCTTCGAATTCACCATCATGGTTTACATGATTGATGTACATGTATTTTTTAATGTTATCCAAGGAAAGCTTTTCAAACGGAAACTTTGAAGCGATGAGCCTGAAATAACAACCATGAACTTTTAAATCTGCATATTGAACTATCAACGGATCATCAAAGGCATCAAAGTATGGTCGCCACTCTAAGCGGAAGTCAGCTCCTGTATTTACAATAAACTTGGCATCTTCAGGTAACCCTAAAGCTTGGTAGATCACTGAAACTAACTCTAATGTTTCGATATCTACCAGCATCAGGCTTTCAATGCGGTTTGCCATTGACTCAATTTCTTTATGAAGCGACTCAATGATTTCTTGATCATCATATTCATTGATCATCAAGTATTTCAGGGAATCGTGCTTTAGAATTGAATCCAGATTTTCCTGTTCAAACACCTCAGTGAGACAATTATGGGTATCAGAAAAATGAGGGCTGTTATAAACACCTCTAGCCCACAGACCTTGTGCGTAAAGATCAGGAAACTCTAATAACTCAGCAAACTCTTTAGCTTGTTTGTTAAGCTTATTCTTTAATTGGTATAGCGAGATCATATAGTTCTCCAAACAGTGCTTGCAAACAAACAATGGCCTACTAACACACTGTTTATCTGACTATTTGAATCACCAAATTTTTCGGATGCTCCGCTTCACTGCTCATATTTTTAACGAAAAAAATATGCGTAGGCGTAGGCTGTCCGGTCAGCCTTCATCTTATAATATCGCCAAAAAACAAAATGACAACTTACGTATTTGTACAAATTTATGTAGATATTTTGAGTTTAAACTCTGAAAAGCTAAGCCCAAAAAGGGATATGACCAATTCTTCATTTATATTGGAGCCGGGAAATTTTTTTTCAAAATTTCCGATGATGCTATCTAGGTGGCTAGCCAATATTTTTACTAAAAATATTTCCGAGTTTGGTGAGAGAGCGGAAAGTACTATCAATGGATTGTCAAAAGATTCAGCTTTTATTTTTACTAGTAAATCACTGTAACTGTCACAGCCGTATAGACAAATAGATACTCCTTCTTGGGCCTGCCCAAGGGGAATTGATAACTTTTTTGACAACCTCTTTGCCTGACGCTTTATATTACTTATAAGCGCTTCTGATTCAAAAGACATACGCACACCAAAACATAACAACTAAGGTCCACAGCACCCAAGTCATTACATCTTCAATGTATGATTAATCTTTTAAACCCAGAGTAAATCCATTTCGTCCGCATGTGTGGAAACTGGCTTCTCTGAAAAGCCACTGCAAAAAGCAGTGGCTATTGTCGCAATATTATAAGGAAATGTGAATGGTAGTTTGATGCCTACATATTCTTTTCAGTGAATTCAGCCAAGCTACTACGCTCTACTTCATCAAAAATCAGCACTGATCCTTTTTCATAATGACGATACACATTAACAGCCGCACTTGCACCAGACGAAGCAGGTGTTACAAACTTATCGTCAATCTGGGCTAGGTTACCCAATACAATAGTCCGACAATTTTTACCTCCACGACTTAACATACCCTTGATTTGCGCTCTAGTCATGTTTTGAGCTTCATCAATGATTAACACAGCATCGTCTATTGAACGGCCCCGAAAGTAAGCCATGCTAGTAAATTCTATATTGGCTTTTTCAATCACATGCTCAACTGTTGCATGAATATTTCCTTCATGATTATCATCAGAGTGCATCGAGATAAGTGCATCCGTAATACCTGCAAGCAAAGGCATCGATTTTTCAGTTAAATCACCCGGAAGGAATCCGGGATCGTCATCCATAAAGTCTCTTGACCGCACCACAACAATTTTTTTGTACTTTTTCAACTCCAATACTTGATGCAGCGCCGAAGCAACTGCCAAAAAAGTTTTTCCGGAGCCAGCAGGGCCAAGGATGATATTTAAGTCATAGTAAGGGTCTGTTAATTGGCTTAAAGCTACCGCCTGACGCTGATTTTTTGGCAATATGCCCCATACCTTTTCTTGCTTACGAGGCAATAACTTTGTGTATACCTCAGTATCAGTCACTTCTGAAATCCGGCCAATGTGTCCGGCTTCATCGTACCAATACATGTTTGGCTGAACTTCATCGTTGAACAAGCTGATTGGGAATGTATAAACCTCTCCTGAGACTTTGAAATCTTTATCTGATTCAATTCGATCAAAAAGATCACCTTCAAAGGCTTGTACGCCTGTATAAAGCAAATCTATATCTGCGATTTGATTATCAACGGATACATCTTCAGCCATAACACCAACAGTTCGAGCTTTTAATCGCATATTGATGTCGCGGCTAACGATGGTAACGTCTTTATCTAACTCTTTCTGAAGATGCAGTGCATAGTTAATTATTCTATTGTCAGCATCGCTACCTATCGTGTGCTTTAATTCTTTTGCCATGTCCAATTGAGTATCAATACCAATGAACAACTTGCCTCTTTTAGCTGTTTCAGTAGAAGGCAGTGGAATACCTGCTTCCATTTCTTCTGCACTGTGCCCATTAATTATGTCTTCAAGCATACGAATACATACACGAGCATCAGCACTTACCGATTTATTGGTTCTTTCTTTTAAATTATCTAACTCTTCTAAAACTGTTAGACAGATGTATACATCTTCACTGTAAGCGAGCAATGACTTTGGATCATGAACTAGTGCCGATGTATCTAATACTCTTGGGTTTCTGTGTTCACTTAGATTATTCATTTTAGTTCTCCTTTGAGAACGATTTTCATTAATTAGCATTTTAGATTTACCTTAGGTTTATTATTTTTGTTTGTGCCTTCTTGCAGGTTAAATCCGTTATTTATATTTATTGATTAATGGTTCTGTTCTTTAAGTCACACTTAATGACATGTTAGAGAGATTAGATCTGAGCTTGTTATAAATACTCAATTTCTTCAGTAAGAATAAGGTCTGTAGATAGGTCTGCACAAATATTGAAAAAAAGCTTGCAGTAATACCTGTTTTACCACAACCCGCTGGACCAGTAAGAATAACCAGTTCGATATTCGGATCGAGCAACGCATTTAATGCCATCGCCTGATAGATGTTTTTTGGCGATATGCCCCAGGCTTTCCTTGCCATTAGACGTTGACGCCCCAAATCAACAAGCTCCACCTGCTCTTCTGAAATTGACGATACCCGTGCAGCAAAATCTGTGCTGTCGTCTAAAACATATTCATTGATAAATACACTTTGTAAAGCACTTCGTGGAATTTTGTGCACCGCATCTCTGCCGTCTTTCGTTGTCTCAACGCTTTTAATTTTGGCCCAAAAATCGCCTTCTACTTGTTCAAAGCCTTTTGTTAAAAACTCTATATCATCGATTAACTGATCAGTGGTGTAATCCTCTACATGCTTTAAGCCTGCTCCTTTGGCCTTTAATCGCATGTTGATGTCTTTGGTAACTAACACCACGGTAACTTTTGGACGTTCTTTTTGTAAATGCAGTGCTGCATTGATTATACGGTTATCATTTTCGCCACCGGGCAGTCCAGATACTTCACTCGTTATATGATGGTCATTCATGATGATTAAATGTCCAGTAACTTTACTGTCTTTTAGCTCCCCGCGATTAAGAGGCACACCTTCTATCATTGCTTCAGGCTCTACATCATGAAGCGTATTTTCTAACGATCTAATCGCCACTCTAGCGTCACGAGAAACGTCTTTGTGTCTGTCTTTAATATGATCAAGCTCTTCAAGAACGGTCATGGGGATGAGGACATCATGCTCTTGAAAATTGAAATAGGCGTGTGGGTCATGCAACAAGATATTTGTATCGAGTACAAACAGTTTAGGTTTAGTGTCATTCTTTTTAAGATTTGTACCACTCATAGTGTCCACCTTCTTTTTATTCTTCCCTATCTATCACTGTAGCTAATAAATCTCAGATTTGATGACAATTTGATGAAATTATTTAGCTACTAGAAACAATGTTCTACTTCTCAAAAGAACAATTTTCAGCCGGAACACTCAACAAATAACCAAAGGTGGCCTATGTTTAATACCGCTATAAGGATTTTTAACATTTAACAACGATTTTTGACGCAGAAGGGAGTAGACTACGCGCCTTTTTTTCGGCTTTCTTTACATGGGAGAATATATGAGTTTTTCGATAGGCCAGCGTTGGGTTAGCCAAGCTGAGTTTGATTTAGGTTTAGGTACCGTAATAAAAGTAGACAACCGATTTGTCCAGGTCCTATTTCCGGGTGCCGAAGAAACTCGTCAATACGCAATTGAACAAGCGCCGTTAATGCGCGTTGAGTATTCAATTGGCGATACGATTACCAGTATGGAAGGTTTTGAGTTTACGGTTTCTGAAGTTGAAACTGTTGGTGATATTTTGATTTACCACGGACAACGCGAAGATAACGAAGAAGTAGTGAGCGTTAAAGAGATAATGCTCGATCACCATGTACGTCTAAATAATCCAGAAGCTCGACTATTTACTGGCGCTTATGACAGAAAACATTGGTTTAGCCTAAGACTAGAGGCGCACCAGAAAAAGGCAGAGTTAGAAACCTTTTCTCTTCACGGTTTATTAGGTGCCCGCGTAAGTCTAATTCCTCATCAACTTTACATCGCAGATACCGTAGGAAAGCGTTTTGCTCCTCGTGTTTTATTATCTGATGAGGTTGGCTTAGGTAAAACTATAGAAGCTGGACTGATTATTCATCAACAGCTTATTTCTGGACGAGCGTCTAGAGTTTTAGTTGCCTTACCGGAAAGCTTGCAGCATCAATGGTTGGTTGAGATGTTACGCCGCTTCAACCTAAAGTTTGCGATTTTTGACGACCAGCGTTGTGAGGCAGAATCAGAATCAGATCCAAGCAAAAACGTATTTGAAAATGAACAACTTATTTTTGTTAGCCACGAATGGCTGAGTCATCCAGGAAAATGGCAATCTACTCTTGCTAATACCGACTGGGATTTAGTTGTTGTAGACGAAGCACATCATATATCTCCGCCAGAGAACAACAAAAATGATGACTCAGCAAACACCTTATATGAGCACATTCAAGATATTGGTAAAGCGACAAAAGGCTTAATATTACTTACTGCAACTCCCGATCAATTAGGCCATTACGGTCACTTTACTCGCTTACAATTATTAGACCCTAATCGCTTTCACGATTACGCCTCTTATCAAAAAGAGGAGCTTGAGTATAAGGCCGTAGCGGATATTGCAAACAAACTATTAAGTCTAGATGAGCTTGATCCTAGTGAAGTTAAAGCCTTATCTTTATTGTTAGATGATGAAAGTAGTTTGGCTCAAATCAATGAATACCAATCCAGTAGTGATAAGTCGTCTACATCACAACGACTCATTGCCGATTTATTAGACCGTCACGGCACGGGCCGAATAATGTTTCGTAACAGCCGACAAGGCATAAAAGGATTCCCGGAACGAAAAGTATTTGAGTACCCATTAGCCAGACCAGCAGAGTTTGCACCAGGAATTGAGTTACTTGGAATGCACCCAGAGCTAAGGCATAAACCTCAATCAGATAGCCTAGTCACGTGGTCACAAATTGATCCCCGTGTAAAATGGCTCTGTGAGTTTTTATTAGAAAATAAAGATGAAAAAGTGTTAGTCATTTGCGCCCATGCAAATACTGCAATGCAACTTGACGACGCACTATTTGAACGAGAGGGTCTTCGTTCAACGGTATTCCATGAAGGAATGACCATTGTTGAGCGCGACAAAGCAGCCGCTTACTTTGCTGATGAAGAAAAAAGTGCTCAAGCACTAATATGTTCAGAAATAGGATCTGAAGGCAGAAACTTTCAATTTGCGCATCACCTTGTTTTGTTTGACTTACCAGCCAACCCAGATTTACTTGAACAGCGTATTGGTCGCCTGGATCGTATAGGACAAACTCAAACCGTTAAAATACACGTTCCTTATATTGAGGGCAGTGCTGCTCAAAACTTATTTAAGTTTTATCACCAGGCTTTTAATGCGTTTGAACAGACTAGCACTACTGCACGAGTGGTCTTTGAGCAAAACCTGAATGCCATTCAACAGCAGGTTTTAAATTCACAAGATATTGAAAGTTTGAACACGTTAATCGAGCAATGTGATATCGCCAATCAAGCCTTAAAATTAGAGGTTGAACAAGGGCGAGACCGCCTATTAGAAATTAACTCAAGTGGCGGCGAACAAGCCAAACAAATTTGTGAAACCATAGAAGAAATTGATGACAGCACTGAACTTATGTCGTTTATGACACAAATTTGGGATCATTTTGGTGTTAACACCGAAGAGAAGTCAGACTATAGCTTCATATTGAAAGCAGGTGAGCACATGATGACCGATCATTTCCCTGCGTTACAAAATGACGGCATGACCGTATGCTTCGAACGAGACATTGCTTTATCTCAAGAAGATCAACATTTTTTAAGTTGGGAACACCCAATGACGACAGGCGTGCTCGACATGCTAACGAGTTCCGACTTAGGTAATACGTCTGTTTGTTTATTAAAAAACAAAAAACTACCTGCCGGTACCTACTTTGTTGAAATCAACTTTTTAATAACAACTAATGCACCAAGAAACTTGCAATTACACCGCTATCTTCCAAATACGCCAATCCGTATGATGCTGGACAAAAATGGTAACGACCTTGCACCTAAAGTTAAACAAGGTTCTTTAGATGAAAGTCTTAAAAATGTTAAAAAGACAATGGCGACACAATTAATTGGTGCGTTGAAGCCTGAGGTTATAAAACTTCTTGAGATTGCGAATCAAAAAGTTCAACCGTTTGTTGATGAGATTACCTCAGCTGCAAAGCAGAACCTTATTGATAATCGTGAACAAGAGCTTAACCGAATGAAAGCATTACAGGCAATAAACCCTAGTATACGCGATGAGGAAATTGAGTTTTTACAACATCAATTAGATCACTGTGTTGCAGAAATCGACGCCGCCCAAGTTCAACTTGATGCAATTCGTTTGATTGTTGCCGATAACAGTTAATTGAGTCCAAAAAATGGGGTAAACTTATGCTTACCCCATTTTTATATTTGAACGCTGTGGCTATATTAAATTACCAACCTCCAACATCACCCTATTTAGATATTCTTTATCAAGACGAAGACATTGTTGTATTAAACAAGCCTAGTGGGCTGCTCAGTGTGCCGGGTCGTAAAATCGAGCACTTTGATTCACTAATGAGCCGAGTCCAAACTGTCTGGCCTAAATCCTGTGTTGTTCACAGACTTGATATGATGACATCGGGTGTAATGGTCATGTCGATGCACCTTGATGCGACACGCCATCTCAATAAACAGTTTGCTGAGCGTACTACAGGAAAATATTATATTGCGGTTGTCGCTGGACATATGCCAGAAGACAATGGACACATTGACTACCCATTAATAGTTGACTGGCCGAACAGACCAAAGCAAAAGGTCTGCTACGAAACGGGCAAGGCTAGTATGACTTATTATGAGGTGTTAGAGCGTAGCGAGATCAACGGTCAAGCCGTTACTCGTGTAAAATTAACCCCGATTACTGGACGAAGTCATCAGTTAAGAGTTCATTTACAACAACTCGGCTTTCCAATTATAGGTGACAGGCTTTACGCACCTGAGAATATCGTTAAGCTAGTTGACAGATTACATTTACATGCAGAGCAACTGGAAATCTTTCATCCTAGCAACGGAGAAATGCTAACCTTTTACAAAAAAAGTGATTTTTAGAAAAATAATACAAACTATTCGTTAAATGCGATTGATTCTCATTTAAACTTAAACTATAGTCCACCCATCTAATGATAACCATTCTCATTAACATTAAGTGGATAGTCTGAATTATGTTTAAAAAGTCTCTTATTGCTCTAACTGTTATTGCAACGACCCTACTTACCGCTTGTTCTGGTTCAAGTGACGGAGAAGATCAACAAGCTCCAACAAATATTAACATCTCAACTAACACAGTTGTTGAAAATGCAGCTGGCGCTGAGATAGGTACGTTAAGTGCAACAGACGCTAATAGCGCTGATACTTTTACATTTGCCACTGACCACACTTCTTTTGTTATTAACGGCACTACACTTTCGTTAGCGGAAAACTTCCAACTAGATTATGAATACGCAACGTCTATTGACTTAGATGTGACCGTAACTGACTCTAGCAACCTGTCTTTTACAAAAACACTTACCATAAACGTTGAAGACGTATTAGACGTTTACGAATTTGAAAACAAGCTCAGTGCTACTAATAGTGTTTCGTACTCAGGCCAAGTTGCTCGCCACGTTTTAATTGCTGAGTTAACAGCATACATAGATTCAGGTTTACAAGCCGATATTAATTCTCAAACTATTTCATCTCGTTCAGAAGCACTCGAAAAGCTAATGTCATTTTATAAAATGTCAGAAGACGAATTCGCGATCTACGGCGACCGCGCTTTAACCTTATCAACCCTTGCAGAGCGCAAGCAGAAAACGTTACTAGAAATCTCAAGCACTTTAAAAGATTTGTCTGGCAAAATTGCTGGTAACGATCCGAGCGGCCAACATAAAGACTGGGCTGCTGAGTTTTTAGCATTTGGCGAGAAAGGAAGCTTATCTCCTGAAGGATTGATACTCCACTTCTTTGATCAAATTGCTGACAATGTAGAAACTCAATTATCTGGTGCAACTCGAACTGATATCAACGGCGACGTCATTTCAAAAGTGTATCTAGGTAGTAATGGTTTAGATTACAAACAACTTGTACAAAAAACACTGTTAGGTGCAGTCGCTTACTCGCAAGGCACCGACGATTACCTAGACGCAACAATTGACGGTAAAGGACTAAAAGCAAGTAATGAATTTTTAGTCAGTGGTAAAAGCTATACCGACCTTGAACATCAATATGACGAAGGTTTTGGTTATTTTGGTGCCGCTAGAGATTACTTAAACTACAGCGACGAAGAAATTGCTATCAAAGGAGGCCGTGACGCTTTCCAAGGTATGTCTGACAGTGATTCAGATGGCATGATAGATCTTAACTCTGAATATAATTTTGGCCATTCCCAAAATGCTGCAAAAAGAGATTTAGGCACAGCAAATAATACTTCACCGACTGACTTTACTGCAGCTGCCATGCAAGCGTTTTTGCAAGGACGCGCAATTATAAACGAGAATGTTGGTGCGGAATTAACAGATACGCAAATGCAGAGTTTATTAGCTCAAAGAGATGTTGCTGTTGCGAACTGGGAAATGGCAATTGCTGCAACAGCCGTTCACTACATTAATGATGTAACCGCAGACTACGCTAGTTTTGGTACAGATGAGTTCAATTATGCAGACCTAGCAAAACACTGGTCAGAGTTAAAAGGCTTTGTTATTAGCTTGCAATTTAATCCGTTAAAAAAAATAACGGACGAAAAATTTTCAGAGCTTAATACATTAATTAAAGATGCGCCTGTTTTGAGCAATGACTTAGTTGAGGGCTATTTAACAGACTTAGCTGCTGCTCAATTGATACTGCAAGAAGCGTATGAATTTGAACCGGAAAATGTTTCGAACTGGTAATAAAAAGCTATTCACATAGGCTGACACTTGTCGGCCTTTTTGCGTTTCTAACTATAAATTTTTTTGTTAAAAGAAATAATTGGACATCCAATGACTACAAAATTTAATAAAACTTTACAAATACTTACGGTATTTACTAGTTTAGCCATGCTAGGCGCTTGCAGCGATTCCACTTCAAGTGAGACTGGTAGCGAGTTTAATGGCAATCAAGGATCTTCGAACAACAACACAAATATAGACTTTAACAAACAAACATTAGTTGCCAATTTAGTTGATCACGTGTACTTACCTAGTGTTTCTAAATTTACTGCTTTTGCTTCAGAGCAAGCATTAGCGACAACCGCGTTTTGCGATGACTTGATCAATAATCAAACCGTAAATGCGGAACTAGAACTCGCCGCGCAACAAAGTTGGAAACAAGCAATGAGCGCCTGGCAAACTCTTGAAATGATGCAAATAGGTCCTTTAGCTGATAATGAAAACCAGCTACGAAATCAAATTTATTCTTGGCCGGTTGATAATCAATGTGCAGTTGACCTTGATGTTAGTTATTTTGAAGTAGGCAATATTGCCGGCACAGACTACAACATAAAAACTAGAACAAGTAATCGTCGTGGTATGGATGCGTTAGAACATTTACTGTTCACAGAAACATTAGACCATAGCTGTAAAAGTGATAGTTTGGGCCCTCAAAACTGGAATCAACGCCCCGAGTTAGAAAGAAAAGTCGCCCGTTGTGCATTTGCCATTGAAGTCGCAAATGACATAAGCGATTCAGCACTGTCGTTAGAAAATCAGTGGCTAGGAACAAATAATGATGGTTTTGGTCAAGTGTTAAAATCGATTTCGAGCAGTTCGACGAACGCAGCTTTTGAAGATATCGATGCAGTAATCAATCATCTTACCGACGCGTTATTTTATTTAGACACCATAACTAAAGACGCAAAAATCGGCGCGCCAATTGGTTTAATTACCAACAGCTGTGGCACTGCAACCTGCCTAAAGGATATAGAATCCCAGATAAGTAAGCATTCACTAGAAAATATTAAAGCTAACCTTAATGCACTATTAATCATATTCCAAGGTACTAGTCCTGAACAACAAATTGCCTTTGACGATTATCTCATTGCTGTTGGCGCCGAGAGCTTAGCGGAGCAAATGCGTGCTGATATTGAAAGTGCTATCACGAGCATTGATGAGTTTGCCGAGCAAGATAGTTTTGAGAACGCGGTTCAAAACAATCCGGCTAGTATTCAAACACTTTATCAAAATACTAAGAAGATCACCGACAATCTTAAGTCCGCGTTTATTGTCTTTTTATCATTACAACTGCCAAGTTCATCTGCAGGAGATGCTGATTAATGAAAAAATACTTTGTAGGCTCACCACTAGCTATCGCTGTAATGTCAGCTCTAACTGCCTATTCATCTTCTAGTTTTGCATTGGATGATTTGAATAACGAGGCCAAAGTTAGTACGAAAAAAAGCGTTGAGCACATTCAAATAATCGGGCGAGACGATAAATTAAGAACCGAAGCTGGCTCCGCCACGTTACTCGATGAGTTAATCTTAGAAAAGTATGAATATGATGATATTCATCGAGTTTTAGCGAATGTACCAGGTGTTAATATACGTCAAGAAGATGGTTATGGATTGCGCCCTAACATTGGCTTTCGCGGCGTTACGCCTGAGCGATCCAAAAAAATCAACATTTTAGAGGATGGTGTTTTAATTGGTCCTGCCCCTTACTCGGCACCGGCTGCTTATTATTTCCCAAGTGTTTCAAGAATGACGTCTGTCGAAGTAGTTAAAGGGCCTGCTGCAATAAAGTTTGGTCCAAATACAGTGGCGGGCACTCTGAATATGACAACTCGCCAAGTACCTGACTCATTTACTGGTCAATTGGAAATTGCAGCTGGTTCAAACGGTTACAAAAAAACGCATGCGCATGTTGGAAATGAAATTCAATTGAGTGATGGTTACCTTGGCTTTGTTTTAGAGCTTTTGCATAGCGAAGCGGATGGTTTTAAAGACATTGACTTTGCTGACCGCAGCCTATTTGATGAAGATTCAGGATTCGATAAAAACGACGTCATGGCGAAATTGGCTTATCGAAATCAAGTTTCTTTATTTAGTAATGATTTGAACCAATCATTTGAATTAAAAGTATCTAGTTCTAATGAAGAGTCTAACGAGACTTACATGGGTCTTACTGACGCCGACTTCTTATCAACACCCTATCGTCGTTATGCGGCAAGCCAAACTGGTGATATGGACTGGCAACAAAACCAAGTTCAGCTTACTCATCAATTATCTAATGCCGACTTTAGCTTAACTACTCGCCTTTATAACAATGAGTTTGAACGGGCATGGCAAAAAGTAAATGGCTTTAACCAAACAGGCAACGCCTCGATTGATAGAAGCTTACAAGAAATACTTGCTGACCCGATCGGTGAAATTAATCAAAACTATTATCTAGTATTAACAGGACAAAAAAACTCTGAAGAGGTTTACGAACAGCTTGTTGTCGGCACCAATGATCGTTCGTATTTTTCTCGTGGGTTACAAAGTGACATCAATTGGTCTTTATCCTTTTTGGATTTAAAGCACCTAATTAGTGCGGGTGTTCGTTTTCATAAAGATAGAATTGACCGCGATCATTTTGAGCAAAATTACTTAATGAATAGTGGTGTAATGACGCCTGATCAAATTGGCACTAAGTTCACAACGGTTGATTATGAGCAAACATCTGCAACCTCCGTCTACTTAGCAGATACAATCTCATTTGGTAAGCTGGATGTTACACTCGGAGGTCGTGGCGAACTTTTAGAAAGCCGCTACCAAAATGAAGCTATTGATAAGTCAAACGACTGGCAAGAGAAAACCACGAAAACATGGCTGTATAGTGCCTCAGCGTTTTACACACTTAATCAAGAATTAGGTATTTTTGGTGGCGTACATGAAGGTTATGTTCCAACGAGTCCAAAACAACCATCGCAACTAAAGCCAGAAGCTAGCGTCAACTATGAGTTAGGGTTACGTTACAACGAAAAAAATACCAAAGTTGAGGCCGTGTTGTTTTACAACGACTTTGATAATCTAAAAGAAAGTTGCTCGTTCTCTACTTCGGCTTCTTGCGCCAACCTTGGAAATTTAGATCAAGAATACAATGGTGGTGAAGTGGATGTTCAAGGTTTAGAGCTAAACATCCAACGACGTGAACGTCTTAATGAAGATTATGATTTACCTTGGTCAATAACTTATACCCGAACCGATTCAGAATTTAAATCTGACTTCGAATCGACGTTTGAATTATGGGGAAATGTCACTGCTGGTGATCCTGTGCCCTACCTTCCAGACAACCAAGTTACTGTTAACTTAGGTTTAGAAAGCAATGAATGGCAAATCAATCTTCTGATCAAGTACATTGACGAAATGCCTGAAGCGGCTGGTGATAATGTTGCCTTATCTGGTTTATATACAGACAGCTACACCGTTGTAGACTTATCGGCAAACTACATGTTTAACGCTAGTCATACACTGTATCTGAAAGTCGACAACATTACTGATGAAACTGCGTTGGTAAGCAGACGACCTTTTGGAGCAAGGCCTAGCAAACCACAACAAGTCTTTGTTGGTTATAAGTATAGCTTTTAGGCCTATTAATGTTCACGTCTATCATTGCTGATATTGAGCCTATTTTAAGACTCATTTGGCAAGATGTTTTAGCACATTTACTCAGCCCCAATAAGCGTTTGTATTGGGGCTACATATTATCGACATTGTTTTTGATAATGCTTGTGTTTACCTTAGATTATAGGCGTACTGGCCAATGGAATTGGCGAAAGGCATTTGGACGTGACATCCTGCTGCACTCGTCCTCGCGTCTTGATAGCAAAATTTGGTTTATCAATTTATTTATCAAGGCTTGGGTAATAACGCCATTACTATTTTCTGTCGCGCCTATTGCTATTTTTGTTCATAACTCGTTAAACAATATTTTTGGCGTGGTTACATTTACCCCACCCGAAGATTGGGTTGTACTTACTAGCTTTACATTATTCCTATTCTTACTTGATGACTTTACCCGCTTTTTATTACATTGGCTGATGCATAAAGTGCCCTTGCTTTGGCGCTTTCATCAGGTGCATCACAGCGCTGAAGTAATGACACCGCTAACTGTTTATCGAACTCATCCATTGGAAAGTTTTTTGTATGCCGCAAGACTATTGTTAGTTAATGCCATTACCATTGGTATTGGAGTCTACTTGTTTAAAGCTAAATTGAGTTTTTACGATATAGCAGGTGCCAACGTTGGTGTATTCTTATTTAACCTATTAGGCTCAAACTTGAGACATTCTCACGTTTGGTTATCTTGGGGAAAACAATTAGAGAACTGGCTTATATCCCCAGCTCAACATCAAATTCACCACAGTTTAGCGCAAGAACACTGGGATAAAAACTATGGAACTGCCTTGGCTATATGGGATCGAATTTGGGGTACGTTAGTTAAAGGGAGTGAGGTTAAAGATGAGCTACGCTTTGGCATTAACGATAAAAAAATAAACACGTTAAACGACGCCTATTTTGGACCGTTTAGAAGATCAAACCAAAAACCATAAAGTGTTACAAAATATAAAATTGCTTGAAACTTCCTTACCAGCCCTTATAACTAATAAAAGTTAAAATCTTAGAGGGAACATCATGTTTAAAAAATTACTTGCCAGTGTAGGTATTGGCAGCGCTAAAGTAGATACCTTTGTGCTATCAGAACATCTAGTACCTGGTGGAGAATGCAATTTAAAAGTAGTTATCAAGGCAAGCGACTCCGTTGAGCAAGATATTAATGGTTTAGAATTAGCATTGTGCACAAGTGCCAAATCTGAAAAAGATTTAGGTGATAGTGAAATAAAAGTGAATGAAACTGTTATTTTAAGTCGTTGGGCAATGACGCCTAACGAACTCGGTTTAACTGGAAGCGTATTAGCCCCCGGTGAGACAATAGAGTACGACCTGACCATTACTCTGCACCCTGACACACCTGTAACGTCTGTGACAAATAGCTTATCGAAAGTATGGATTGCTACTGGTTTAGACATTGATAAAGGTTTAGACAGCTCAGATAAGGATTACTTAGATATTCAACCAACGCAATTTCAAAAACATGCAGTTGACGCTATGTATGAACTTGGCTATAAAATATCTAAGGTCGACGTAGAAAAAGGCTATTTACGAGGCAATGGTTTTCAGTCCGAGGTGAACTGTTATCAAGAGTTCGAGTTTAGACGCCAAGCAGGGTTATTTTCAAGTAGTGAAGCTGAACTTAGTTTTGTCAGTTTAAACAATAGTGTGGGTTTATTGGTTGAAAAAGACCGCTTTTTAGGTGGTGATGCCTATTACAGTGAGGTATTACCTAACAATGCCAGTTATTCACTAATCAAGGCAAAATTAGAGCATTGGCTCTAACTTAATAAAAATTAAAAACGAACATAAACAAAGGGTTACTTTTCAGTAGCCCTTTTTAATACATAAAGTTTTGTGCATTTTATCTACATGCGATACATTAGTTTTGCAAGGGAATAATAATAAAAATAAACTCATGAAGTTAGGTAGTAAAATATGCGCATAATCAATCAGTCTATTGCTCTCCAATTGGTCTTTTGGACCGTCCTTCCGCTTTTTATCTTGTCAATTATTGTAGGAACAAACCATGTTTTTAGTGTCAAAGAAGATACTGTCAAACGTGTTGAGTCTGGAATCAATGACATAGTAGAACGCAACGCGATGGAGATAAAAAGCTTCTTTGAAGCAAAAGGTCAAGTCATCCATAGTGTATTTGCTAGCCCACAGGTCAAGAACTGGTTTAGTGATTACAATAATCGAGGTGGCGATCTAAGCTCAGACCAAGATTATCAGCAAATAGTCCGCTATTTTAGGTATTTTTCAGATCAAGACGCGACGATTAAAAGCGTCTTTTTTGGTTCAGGTAATACCTTTGAGTATTTCGACTTAAATGGTCGTCATAACGACCCAAGTTATTATACGCATAAACGTCCCTGGTGGCCTGAAGCACAAAACAAAGGCAGACTATATGTCTCTGATCCTGCAGTAGATGCCAATGACGGTTCGATTAATGCAACAGTGAAAACACCAATATACGACGATAATAGAAAACTTATTGGCGTAGCAGGTGTGGATATTCTTATATCGACCATAGGCGAAGAGTTACTAAGTAAAATAAAGTACGAAGGCGAAGGTTTCGCTTTTTTAGTCACTGACGAAGGTAAACTTGTGTATTTTCCTCGCTTTAGTGATGACTTTGCTCCAGGTTCACTTATTCAAGAAGTAGATAATAATTTTAGATCAGCTAGCGGCTTTAAAGAGTTTAGCCGTTTAGTAACAAACAAAAACCAAGGTAAATCATCTGTTATTTGGAATGATCAGCCTCATACAGTTCTCTATACTTCAATAGAAAGTGAATACCCACTAATGCGCTGGCGCTTAGGTTTTATTGTTCCTGATACAGTAATTGAAACGCCTGTTAACAAAGCCATCACTGAGAATATAATATGGGTTGTCATTACTATGCTGGTAGTCTGTGGTTTAGTATACGCAGCGACCAAGCCTATCATTAAACCCATTAAAAGCTTAGTTGCAGCGATGAAGGATATTTCGGAGGGAGACGGTGATTTAACAAAACGCATTGACGACTCTCGACAGGACGAGATTGGTGTTCTTGCAGCTGAATTTAATAACTTTATTAGCCGAATACAATCGCTTGTAAAAGAGTCTATTGAGATCTCCTTGCACGTTCATGACCGATCAGCGCAAGTAGAAAAAACGTCGACTGAGATTATAAGGCTCGTTGACAAAGAAAAGTCTGAAATTGTACAAGTCGCTAGTGCTTCAGAGGAACTTGCCTATACTAGCGAACAAATGGCCAAAAACACTTCTCAAGCTATGACACACGCGGCGATGGCAGAAGAGCAAGTTGTTAATGGCGGTAAAGTAGTAAGTAGCGCTATTGTTGATATTACCGCCCTTTCTAAAAATGTACTCGGTGCTGCAGATGTTGTTCGTAATTTACGACAAGACTCTGAAAATGTTGGCGAAGTGCTAGACGTGATTAGAACAATTGCCGAGCAAACGAACTTATTAGCGCTAAATGCCGCTATTGAAGCCGCCAGAGCGGGTGAACAAGGTCGAGGTTTCGCCGTTGTTGCCGATGAGGTAAGAACGTTAGCTAGTCGCACTCAAGAGTCTACTGCGAATATTCAAAATATCATTGAGGGCTTACGCAGTAGCGCTTCGCAAGCAGAAAATGTTATGGAAGAAAGCCGTGAGTATGCAGAGCGTAGTATTCATCAAACACAAAAGATTGAAGAGACATTACGTGAAATTACAACCGCTATTCACGAGATCCAACAACAAACTGAGTCTATTTCGCAAGCAAGCACCGAACAAACAGCAACAGCACACTCCGTATCTAAAAATGTTGGGCATTTGAAATCACTTGCTGATGATTCAGTCACAGAAACTCAAGGGGCTACAGACTCAATTAGCGACATGATTGTGGCAGCAGACCAATTATCCAGAGTAATGGGGCAATTTAAGGTGTAGTCGTCGCATTTCTTAATTAAGTATATTAACAAACTTAAGTTTAAATTCTAAAAAGCCAGTCTTTCGCACTGGCTTTTTTCTATCCATCAACATCTCTAAGCTTTTATTTCTAATGCCTGATCATCGAGTCTTGCTTTGTAAAAAGACCATAGTATTATCAAATATTAAATTTAATAACCTCAAAAAGTGAGATTAGGTTGAACGCAAAGTTAGCACTAATTAAGTGGTATGTAGCCTTAATGTTACTTGGTTTTTTTTCCTCGTCTATTAATGCGAACAATAATAGTGATTGTTTAGCGCCCTCAAAACAGTGTCTCGAATTTGCAAACGCTGGACTGCAAGATTCTACACCATACACTTTTAAGTGGTTTAACCTCAAAATTCATCAAATTGAGTCTTTAATCTCTATTAAAGAGTTTAACTTAGCAAAACAAGAAATTAATGAAATTGATTTGGCAAAAGCGCCAGCGACATTCGTTAGCTATGTAACAATGTACAAAGCAAAAGTATTAATAGTAGAAGGAAAGAAGGAGCAGGCGC
The DNA here is from genome assembly GCF_017948405.1 of Psychrosphaera aestuarii. Classification (NCBI taxonomy): domain Bacteria; kingdom Pseudomonadati; phylum Pseudomonadota; class Gammaproteobacteria; order Alteromonadales; family Pseudoalteromonadaceae; genus Psychrosphaera; species Psychrosphaera aestuarii. The sequence continues at coordinate 2,615,610 of NZ_CP072844.1, forward strand.
TTCAATTACTTTTTGATGCAAAACTGAACTTAATCAAACTTAACGATGTTTTTTACAGTCCCATGCGAAGTATTTACATCGCTAACTTATTGCAAGATTTAGGAAAGATCGAAGAGTCTTTAGACATTTTACTCTCTATCAAAAATAAGTTTTCCAAAAGTAAAAACATACATTTAATGTTAGAACTATATGGTAATTTAGGACACGCGTATCGAAGGATGGAAAATTACCAGCTGTCACTTGAACATTACTTAGAGGCTTTACCATTTGCAAAGGCTTTAAATAATAACCAGCAAATAATGGTAATTTACACGCATATTGGTAATAGTTATATTTATATGCAGAATTTTAAGAACGCAGAACCTATGTTAAAAAAAGCGCTAAAATACGCGCAATTAGACGATCATAAAATCTCAATAACAACGGCAAAAATTAACTTAACATACTTTTTATTGAATCAAAATAAGCTGAATGAAGCCAAAAAACTCGCGTTAACTATCAACCCAGGCAATATAAATACATATCAATTAAAGACGTGGGACATTATCAAAACCCGCATACAAAGCGTTCCATAACGATTGTTAAAAACATTGCTAATTCTAATACCGCCCAAAACAACAAAAGCCAGCAATTCGCTGGCTTTTAATCCGATAAAACTTAAGTTCAAAGATGAATTAACGCGATTGTGTCGTTAAATTATCTACCCTGTTAAGTCGTCAAAGAACTTTTTAACACCATCAAAAAAACCTTGTTCTTTTGGACGGTATTTTGAAGTTTTACCAGTCATCGTTTCTTCAAACTGCTTCAATAAGTCTTTTTGCTTGTCGTTCAAGTTAACCGGCGTCTCTATCATTACTTTACACAGTAAATCACCAACAGCACCACCACGCACCGACTTAACACCTTTACCACGCAAGCGGAACATTTTGCCAGTTTGCGTTTCAGACGGCACTTTAAGCTTCGCTCTACCATCTAATGTCGGAACTTCGATTTCGCCACCAAGTGCAGCCGTTGTAAAGCCAATTGGAACTTCGCAATATAAATTACTTCCGTCACGCACAAAGATTGGGTGGTCTTTAACATGAACTTGTACAAACAAATCACCCGCTGGTGCTCCATTTGCGCCCGCTTCGCCTTCACCAGCTAAACGAATTCGATCGCCGGTATCAACACCCGCTGGGATCTTAACTGATAAGGTCTTTGTTTTTTCAACTCGGCCTTGACCATGACAGCTGTTACAAGGATCAGAAATAATCTGGCCTTGACCTTTACACGTTGGGCATGTTTGCTGAACTGCAAAGAAGCCTTGGCGCATTTGCACTTGCCCAGCGCCATGACAGGTTGAACAGGTTTTTGGCTTAGAGCCCGCTTTTGCACCTGAACCGTCACATGGCTTACAAGACACCCACGTCGGTACTTTAATTTCCAGCTCTTTGCCACGTACTGCATCTTCTAAACTCATCTCTAAGTTATAGCGAAGATCTGAGCCTCGTTGCTGACGTTGTCCGCCACCACCACGACGACCACCACCGAATATGTCACCGAAAACGTCACCAAATACGTCCGAGAAGTCGGCATGACCACCGCCAAAACCACCGCCACCATGACCATGTTCAAACGCAGCATGACCATGTTGATCGTACTTATGACGCTTATCTTCATCAGACAACACCTCATAAGCTTCTTTAACTTCTTTAAATTTTATTTCTAAGTCTTTATCGCCCGAGGTACGGTCAGGGTGATATTTCATAGCGAGGCGTTTGTATGCTTTTTTGATGTCACGCTCTGATGCACCTTTATCGACACCTAGAACTTCATAATAATCGCGTTTCGACATAATAAAAAAAGTACCTTTTAATTCTCTTAACTACTTACCTTTCATATAGCCACAGCTTTAAAAAACAAGTAACTAAGAAAGCAATTTAACAATACGTAATTAACAAACAAGGGCGTATAAAACGCCCATGTTAATTTTGTTAACTTTTACAAAGTCTTAACGATTATTTTTTATCGTCTTTAACTTCTTCAAATTCAGCATCTACTACATCGTCGTCAGCTGCATTTGTTGCTTGCTCAGCACCTTCGGCACCAGCGCCACCTTGAGCTTGGGCTTTCGCTTGCGCAATTTCCATAAGCTTTTGTGATGCTTCCATTAATGCTTGAGATTTTGCTTCGATTTCTTCTTTAGTACCAGACTTAGAGGCATCTTTAAGCTCATTGATTGCTTTTTCGATAGCTTCTTTATCGTCACTTGGAAGGTCGTCGCCAGCTTCAGTCACTTGCTTTTCTGTTGCATGTGCTAGTGCATCTGCTTGGTTACGTGCTTGCGCTAACTCTTCAAACTTTTTGTCTTCTTCAGCATTCGCTTCTGCGTCACGTACCATTGCTTCAATTTCATCATCTGATAAACCAGAAGACGCTTGAATCGTAATTTTTTGCTCTTTACCTGTATCTTTATCTTTAGCAGATACATGTAAGATACCGTCAGCATCAACATCGAATGTTACTTCGATTTGAGGTGCGCCACGTTGAGCAGGACGAATACCTTCTAAGTTAAACTGACCAAGCGACTTGTTGCTTGACGCTTGCTTACGCTCACCTTGAAGAACATGAATCGTTACCGCTGATTGATTGTCTTCTGCTGTAGAGAACGTTTGCGATTGCTTAGTTGGAATCGTTGTGTTCTTTTCAATAACCGAAGTCATCACGCCACCCATTGTCTCGATACCTAGAGATAATGGAGTTACGTCTAGTAATAATACGTCTTTAACGTCACCAGAAAGTACACCACCTTGAATCGCTGCACCAATTGCTACTGCTTCATCAGGGTTAACGTCTTTACGAGGCTCTTTACCGAAGAACTCTGTAACAGCCGCTTGAACTTTAGGCATACGTGTTTGACCACCAACTAGGATGATATCGTTCACATCGCTTACTGATAAGTCTGCATCTTTAAGTGCCACTTTTAATGGCTCTAGTGTCGCTTGAATCATATCTTCAACAAGAGACTCTAGCTTAGCGCGAGTGATCTTGATGTTCATGTGCTTAGGACCAGATGCATCTGCAGTCACATATGGTAAGTTAACTTCAGTTTGTTGTGCTGAAGATAATTCAATTTTTGCTTTTTCAGCGGCTTCTTTAACACGCTGCATTGCTAGCGGGTCATTTTTAAGGTTAACACCTTGTTCTTTGTTGAATTCTTCAACTAGGTAATTGATTACACGGTTGTCAAAGTCTTCACCACCTAAGTGCGTGTCACCGTTTGTCGCTAATACTTCAAACGTTTGCTCGCCATCTACTTCATCAATTTCAATGATTGAGATATCAAATGTACCACCACCTAAGTCGTAAACAGCAACAACATTGTCGCTACCTTTTTTACCAACACCGTACGCTAACGCTGCAGCAGTAGGCTCGTTGATGATACGTTTTACGTCTAAACCAGCGATACGACCAGCGTCTTTAGTTGCTTGACGTTGTGAGTCATTGAAGTAAGCCGGAACCGTAATAACCGCACCCGTTACTTTCTCACCTAAGAAGTCTTCTGCTGTCTTTTTCATTTTCTTAAGAACTTCAGCAGACACCTGAGGTGCCGCCATTTTTTCGTTCTTAACTTCAACCCATGCATCACCATTGTCAGCTTTAACAATGCTAAATGGCATGATGTCGATATCACGTTGAACTTCTTTGTCTTCAAAACGACGACCGATTAAACGCTTAATTGCGAATAATGTATTTTTTGGATTTGTAACCGCTTGGCGCTTAGCAGGTTGACCTACTAATATTTCACCTTCATCTGTGTATGCAATGATAGAAGGAGTTGTGCGATCGCCTTCCGCGTTTTCAATTACACGAGGCTTGTCACCATCTAAAACAGCGACACAAGAGTTTGTTGTACCTAAATCGATACCGATGATTCTACCCATGAGATTTACTCCGAAAACAACTATTAAAAGGGATAAATTAATTCTTGCACTATTAGTGGGGGTACTAAATACGTTTTCAACTAAAAAAGTTAAATTTTTTTACAATTTTTTGAACTTTTTTTTGATAAGCCAGAAAACCAAAAAAAATCACTTTCAACGCTCAGTAAAAATAATAAATTAACTCATACCAAGGCGATGCCAAATGCATTTTACGTTATGTGCATGTGTTTGAACTACAGCATGTGGTATTCGCTTTTCTTCCAAATTTAACGATTGTTGATGAAACAAAATGCGATAGTCCTCATAGGCTAACCACAACTTTTGACTATCATCTTTCGAGATTAGGTTAAGCTGTGCTGCCAATTCCAATAGCCGTTTATTATCACAATAGTCCGCCAACTTTTCGAATTTCTGGCTAAACTGTAAAACCAAATATTGGGTTATAAACTCAATATCCGCTATTCCACCGCGTGACTGTTTTAAATCAAACATGGTCTCGCTTTCTTTACTGAGATTTTCAAACATTCGCTGACGCATGGCGCTTATATCATTTATTAATTCGGTTTTATTACGAGTGGCCTTTAAAATACTTTTTCGAACATCCTCGAATTGAATAATTAGATGTTCACAACCTAACACGGCTCTTGCTCGAACTAACGCCTGATGCTCCCAAGTCCAAGCTTCATTGTGTTGATAGTCGTCAAAAGTATTAATGTTTATTGCCAGCAAACCACTGGCGCCAGAGGGTCTTAGTCTAGTATCAAGCTCATATAGAATACCGCTCGGTGTTCTTGTGGTGAAAAAGTGAAGGATCCTTTGGGCTAACTTTAAATAAAATTGTCGAGAATCGATTGCTTTCTTACCGTTTGTCGCCTTACTACTTTCACAACCATGTATGAACACTACGTCTAAATCTGATCCGTAACCCAGCTCATGGCCACCTAACTTTCCATAGCCAACTACGGCAAAGTTTTTATCCATGTCAGTCGCGCCGTCTGGATAACCATACTTTTTAACCATTTGACGCCATGAAAGATTCACCACCTGATTTAATATCGCTTCTGATAAAGCGGTCAAATGATTACTAACGCTAGGCAGGTCGATTATTTGAGAGATATCACAAGCAGCAATAATTAATTGTGAAGACAACTTAAACTGACGCAATATTTCCATTTGTAATTCTAAATCGTCCTCATCAACTCTCAGTAAACTGCGTCTTAAGTCCGCTTCATAATCACTAAGTTTTGGAACGGTATACAATAACTTGGGATCAATTAATTGATCTAAAAGTAAAGGGAAGTTTTTTAATTCTTGGCCAATGAAGTGACTCGCTGAAACTAGGCTCACTAGCTGAGTCAATGCGCCGGGATGTTCAACTAACAACGCCAAGTATGTCGTACGAGCCGCTATTCTTTTTATAATCTGAAGGATATCACGACATTGCTGAGTAGATGTTTGTTGGCGTTCGCACTCAGACATTAAATGCGGAACTAATAGATCCAAACGGTCCCGGCCTTTGCTACTCAGTACCGCTTTAATTAAGTCCGGTTTGAGTTCATTTAAACAAAGCGCTAACGACTTACGACTATCTGCTTCAGTGCTTACCTGATGTTCAGACTCGGTAATTGGTATTTCAACTTCTTGTGGATCTGAAGACCAGGCTGATTGCCAATATTCGCTTCTTGGGTCACTCTTTGCATTTTGATCAGAAGGCGTTTCGCCAATTAACTCACCAAAAATATGGTGTATAACTTGAGTAACATTATTAACCTTGGTTAGTAAGTGCGCCCAGTCACTTAACCCTAACGTCGCAAGCAATCGATTTTGATTTGTCTTATCCTTGGGAAGCGTCTGTGTCTGTTTGTCATCAAACGCTTGTAAATACTGCTCGCAATTTCTCAACCAAAGATAACTTGTCTGAATTGCGTTTGCTTCATCTTCAGTAAATATTTTTATTCTGGCGAGCTCTGGTAATACTGATAAAAAACTAGGTAGCTGTAATTGAGGCTCTTTTCCGCCTCGCAACATTTGCAAGGCTTGTACGATAAATTCGGCTTCTCTAATTCCACCTTTGCCTAGTTTTATATTGTTTACTAGGTTTCGTCTTACCACTTCCGTTTCAATCTGTCGTTTCATCGTGCGCAACGACTCGATGACACTAAAGTCTATATAACGCCGGTACACAAAAGGTTTTAGCAAATTAATCAGTTGCCTTTGAGCCGACGCTTCTTCATCAGAAGTAAAGTCATAATGAGCTAATGGCCTAGCCTTTAAAAGCGCGTATCGCTCCCACTCTCGGCCTTGCTCTTGGTAATAATCTTCAAGTGCAGCAAAGCTACTCACTAATGGGCCACTGTCACCAAACGGCCGCAAGCGCATATCCACTCTAAAAACTTGACCATCAGGTGTTAACGTATCGAGTAAATGAATAATTTTTTGTGATAATTTAGTAAAGTAAGCTTGGAAATCTTCTTGTTTTCGCCCTCCGGAAGTCACTCCTTTTTCTCTGTAACAGAAAATTAAGTCTATATCGGAAGAAAAGTTAAGTTCATATCCTCCTAGCTTACCCATTCCCATGGCAATTAATGCGACACGGTTACCATTGTTTAATATTGGTAAACCCCAACGAGGTGCTAAATCCGCTTCGGCCCATTGACGCGCCAGTCCGTAAAATAAGTCTGCCGCATAAGAAAGTTGTCGCATGCTGTTTTTAATATCGATCTGACCAAGAAAATGCTGAGCAGCAATGCTTGTCATTATGTGTTGTCGGTGGATGCGTAGGGCTTTTAGCGCTTCTTGCTCATTTTTTGCTTGCCATTCTTTTTCGGTCATAGACCAAGTTGGGGTTTGCAAGTTTAAATGATTATTTGCCAAATCTTTTAAAACTTCCGGATAACGGGTGCAATTGCGGTAAATAAAGTCGCTAATAGCCAGTAAATAAATTAATGTCGGCGCGTTATCCTCGTCGACGCGACATATATTTAACGCGCAAAGCTCGTCTAAACGACGTTCACCCAATTGGCGTAACGACGCATCTAAATGTTCTAGACTTATTGTTGCACTATTGCCATTTTGCTTATTACTGGCTTGTTCAAACTCAGCTTCGTCATTCACAATTATTATCTACCAATACGGTTTAATTTGGCTGATACTGCCAATTGAGGCTGCCAACGCCTTGTTTAAGCTATCTTGCTTACCCTTAACCCAAGCTAGATATTCAGAACTCACCGCTGCATTTAACGAGGTATCATTATTTTCGCTGTCCTGGGCATCGACGGTTAATAATCTTTCAAGTCGTGTTAGTAATAAAAACTCTTCACAACCCACCAGCAAATCATGTTGACTGTTATGCATTGATTCGCCCTGCTCTGCGTACAAGCTACCTAACGTTATTCCAGTTAATATCGATTCCACAAGTGGCCAATAAAGAGCAACTAAGTTAGCTTTATCACTATTGTTCGTGTAATTCGCTAACGCTACCTGAACGTTTTGCCAGGCTTTTTCTAGCCACAAATTTGAAAACTCAACGAGAGGCTCTTTCAATAAACCTAAATTTTCAAGTGGCATAGATTGTCGCCATTGTTTTTGGCTCAACCACTCAACAAAATTTACCACTAATTGGTTGTACTCAGTGGTACTAAAAAAGCCCACAGCTTTCATTAACTTTGATTCAGGTAATTGTTGCTGTGCCATTAATTCTGACAAATGCTCGCTGTTTTCTATTTCTTTTCGGTATGGACTCTTTCGGCTAACCAATTGGTTTAACTGATAAAAGCCATCGACCCATTTGTGCTGGTGACGAATGCTTTTAAAAGCTTCAATAAAGTGTTCTATTTGAGTTTGCGGTAATGCAGACGAAAAAAGCTGTAGTATATGGATGATCAATGACCAGCCATCAATGACTTTTCTAAGTGCTTTAGGTGACATTGACGAACAAAAAACTTGTTCATTGTGCTGAACAAATTTTAATGCCTCGGAGGAGGCCTGAATTAAAGCGGTTTCAAATTCGACGTTTTCTGGTAATTCAATTCGATTAAGATCTGTGCATTTCAGCATTTTGCCCGTCAGAAGCTGATAACCTCGGGCGGCTTTACTAAGGAAACCAAGGCGCACATCAACTTGTGAATTTATATAATGAGCGAGATTAAAAAGATCCTTTTCTTGACCAGACACAAATTCAAGCTCAATTTCACTAATAATAGACTCTTGTGAACCCGAGCGAATAACACCTTGATCTAATACACATTCAATTACGGTGCCTGAGGGCATTTCAACGAGCCAAGTCGTTCTTTCAAAATCCGTTTCAAATAACAATTTCAAATTAGGCTGGATGTCATTTACAACAAATCCTGTTGGCCATATGTTGTCATCAAATAAACTTAAGTCGGCTACTAAATTCACTGGCGTTGGTAACTCAACATTAAATTCTGGACGGCGATGAAGACCACCAATGTCTTGACCCGCTAACTTAACGGTTTGCTCAGCTTCAATATGACCGTTTGAGAATTTACTCGAGCGGATTCTAAGACCCATGTCAAAACTTCGTAACGTTTGATCATCGGTATCGAAGTAACCATTGCGTAATTGCTTTTGGTGAGTTGTAGTGATATTAAAATGTGAAGAACTTAGTGCAGAAATAAACTTTGCCACTAAGTCAGGTTGGATAAGAAACTTTAACTCTATTTCCATTAATTAAGGTTCTGTTTGCTATTGGAGTGGTCAGGTTACCTAACTCACTCCACAAACTCAATGATTAGCCTATTTTACTGAAATCATCCATCATGATGACAAGACTTCTAAGATGCTTTTGCTATGCCAAGACCACCTAACTGTGCCTTTACTTGCCCAGCAGATAAAGCACCTACAGGTCGGCGAGGAATGTTACCTTTGAAAATAGGTTCTGGCGGATAGGCACGCTCTTTTTTGCCAATTTTGTATAAAATGCCATTTCTAATTTCGTCGACTTTGTAACCTGTTTTCACTTTTATACGAATATGAGGAATACCGGCGGCTTCTAGTGCGCCCGTTACAAACCAGTCTTGCTTTGATTTATGACCACCACTCGCTTGATTCACTAAATCTACAGCTGCAATAATGCGATAAGTTTGAGGGTCACAAAGTACGTAATCAATCACTTTGCTAGACGCTTTAATCATAGCTGAACGCTTAGCTCGACCTTTAACGCTATCTTTGGTTTCAATAATATCTTGCAGACGTACACGATTAACTATTCGGTAGTCATTACCTACAGCTTTATCCAACAAAGCCAAAAAGCCTCGTTCAACGTTAGTAAATAGCTGTGACTTCTTTTTAAAAGGATAAGGATTGCTGGTGTCAATAAAGTGACTGGCCACTAGCGCAATGGTCAAAATCAACCCTACTAATAATACTAAAACCCATTCCATATAACTCTCCACTAAACGATAGATAATTCTTTATCGATATAAGCAGATACTGTGCCATTTAAACGTTTTATTTTTGACACCTACCTCTATTTCTGTTTTTAGTGCTTTTGCATAGCCAAGGAGCTATCGCTCTATTATAATTTCTCTTAATTTCAGATTGATAGATTACTATCCAAATTTACAAGAGAGTTTGATATGACAATTGCGATTATTGGCGCAATGGAACCAGAAGTTGCCATTTTAAAGAACAACATGGAAAACCTGAACACCACAAAAATAGCCAACTATGAATACTTTTCGGGGCAGCTAAATGGTCAGGATGTGGTATTAGTTCAGTCAGGTATTGGCAAGGTTGCATCGGCTATTGCAACTGCATTGTTAATTAATAACTTTAATCCTGAATATGTTATTAATACCGGTTCAGCGGGTGGTTTTGACAAAGAACTAAAAGTAGGTGACATTGCGGTTGGTAATAAGCTTGTTCATCATGATGTCGATGTTACTGCGTTTAATTATGAGTTTGGTCAAGTGCCTAACATGCCAGCGCGTTTTAGTGCCGATGAAAAGTTGGTGGCATTGGCAAAAGAGTCAATCGCAGAAATGGACGAGATCACTTGTAAAGTGGGTTTAGTTGCGACAGGCGACAGCTTTATGTGTGACCCGGTTCGTATCGAGGCGACTCGTCAACAATTTCCAGATATGCTTGCAGTAGAAATGGAAGGTGCCGCAATCGCACAGACTTGCTATCAAATGGATACGCCGTTTTTAGTGATTCGTTCACTTTCGGATATTGCAGGAGAGGAATCTCCAATGAGCTTCGATGCCTATCTAGAAATCGCGTCTAAAAACTCATCTGAGTTAGTGATGAAGCTTTTAAATAAATTATCTAAGTAACATTCAATATTATGATTGAAACAATGGCTGAACTTCCACACTTATTGGCTGCAGCCATTGTCATTATTGTTGAATGGATATTACCTATCCCGTTTCGATATTCGCCTTTAAAATTATGTGCTCTTCTAGCCGATGCTATCGCTAAAAAGGTAAATACGCCTGGCAGCGATCGACAGCGCCAAATCTCGGGTTTCATGTCGTTACTTACCTACTTTGTATTTGTCACTGTCATTATTTGGGCATTGTTGTTTATCATGCCCTATGATGTATGGACAGAGGCAATTCTTCTATACATTAGCCTTAGTTACCATTCCGTCGCGAAAGTTAATAAATCAATAAAAGATGCCCTGCACAATAAGCAGAACACCTTAGCAAAGGACTACTTAGCCGAGCATGCTGAATTTGATACCAAACCACTATCGCCCCTTGGAATTGTCAAAGGCGCTTTAGAGGTGGAAATACGTTCGTGGGCAACCGCATGGTTAACGCCCATAATACTATTTCTTGCTTTTGGAGGCGTTGCTGCGATTGCTTATCGAGTATTGGACATCGCCGTTCAGCGTTGGTGTGCTTTCGACCCTAAATTTGATAGCTTTGGGTTACCAAGTCTAGCAGTCCGCTCAGCGTTAGATTGGGTAATTGTTGTGATGGTTGCGCCAATTTACTCTGTATTTAAGTCGAGTCCTGGGTGGTGGCGAATGTTTCGTAAATATCAACCTGACTGGCCACAGCAGCAAAGCTTAGTTGAACTAGTTTGGTCGTGCATAGTTGCAGCAGGTTGCAGAATTGAAATGGCAGGTCCCGCTATGTTTAATGGCGTAAAGGCAAAACGACTACGAATTAATGAGGGACAGAAACCGTCTCAAACTACCATTGCTGAACTTCAAAGTTGGAATACCCGATTCATTATTTTTGTATTAGTGCTTTTATTATTATTTTGGTTAATCGCTAACACTATTTAGTTATCTATCAATAAGGAGTTTTTATGTTAAAAAATCTATTTACCCTGCTCGTCAGTGCGTTATTTGGGCTTATGAGTTATACGAGTACGGCAGCGGATACTGCTAAAATATCCGCTGAAGAATATTTAAAAAACAAGGATAACTACCAAATTTTGGATGTCCGCTCGCCTAGCGAATTTGCCGAAGGCCATATTGAAGGCGCGATTAATATTCCACATCACGCCATTATTGATGAAATAGCTAAATTAAAAGGGATTGAAAAAACCATTGTTGTTCATTGTCGAAGTGGTCGCAGGGCTGAAAAAGCTGAATCTATGATGCGAAAAAATGGCCTTACCGACTTCATTCACTTAGACGGTGATATGCTTGGTTGGCAAGCAAAACAACTGCCTTTAGTAAAACCTTAATTGATTTTATTGCTCGGAAAGTGTGGCTTCAAGTAAGCCCTCTTTCTCAGTCTCTTTTGTTAACAAACTTTCATTTAACAAGTCTTTATTACGCTGTTTTAGTTCAGCCAACTTTTCATTAACGTCACTTGTAATAATAACTTTGTCACCGTTGTCTAATAAACTATAAACCAGTTCGATGTCACTGTTTCTAAGACGTACACAACCATGAGTAGTGCGACTACCAATTGAGCCAGGGTTAGACGTCCCATGTAAAAAGAGCGAGTCACCAAAATGTAAAGCGTGATTACCCATAATGCCTCGCCAGCACCGCTCACCTCTGGCTATTTTATCGGCGAATTCGACTTCCATTTTTTTAGGTATACACCATTTAATTCCGTCGCTATCAAACAACTTAAACTCAACATTAAACTCACCCTCTGGCGTATAGTAACATTTACCGCCTTGGCTCTTTGGTAGGCACCTGTCGTAACCGAGCGCAACGGGAGAAGTCATGATTGGTTTGATGTCTTGCATAGTTTGCTCATAAACCGTCACGTTAAAAGAAGACTTGTCGATAATAACTAAACGTTGGGTATCAGCAGAGCGTTTAATTTGCTTGGGTTGCGTTCTGTCTTGCAAACGCACTGGCTTTATTAACCAAACAGGCTCTGGTAATGGCTGCCATTTGTTTTCAGGAAAATGTCCAGTGACTTTCAATGAGTCTTCATTTTCGAAGGCGCTGGTGAATGTTTTTCCCTTATACCATTGAGCAATTGCTTTACCTTGTCGATCAAAAACCGTTGCATCTTCTAGCAGCCGATAAGCTTTTGCCTTTTGCTTTTTAGCATCGAGTAACGTTTCTAACGGAACATGAAATATAGTCGCAGGCGCGGAGGTCGTTTGTGGGTGCTGTTCTTCAATATTACTTGATACTTTTATATACCACATTGGAAAAATGGACTGCCACTCACCTTCAGGAAAGTGTCCGGACACTCGAACCCAGAGCGTGTCTTCCATGTTCGATGTAAATAGAGTGTGGCTAGGCCAAGTTTGAATTACCTTGCCATTCGGCTCATCATAAACGTCGACTTTTGCCGTTGTTAAATAGGTTTTTGCCGCCCAACTAGGTACGACAAACAAGCCGAAAAATACAACCGTCATCCATAACGTTACTCTTTTTTTCATTACAAAAATTCCAATATTTGAGCGCCTTATGTTCTAATGGGACTACGCGCTTTTAAACATTCCAGGGTAATACCATGAAGAATAAAACACTTACCGCTATTTTGCTATCTCTAACGCTTTCCTCCGCACCAAGCTTGGCAAAGGACTTTTTTGTTGGCGAAATTTCCGGCCCAAGTATATTAAAAGAGTTTAAGTCTTTCGCTTCGCATAAAAACGATGTGACCTACAGCAAAGCTGATCTAGCCTCCCTTCGCGCTATTGCAGAACCAATAGAAGTAAAAGTGTTTTTTGGCGAGTGGTGTCACGACAGTGTAAGAGAAGTACCCCGCTTAATTTCACTATTCGAACAAGTCAACAATAACAACATTAACGTTTGGTTTTATGGCCTGGATACCGCCAAATCGGATCCTAGTGGCATCGCACTAAAACACTCTATTAAAAAGACCCCAACGGTTATCGTATATAAAAATGGCGTTGAGTTAGGTCGCTTTTTAGAGTTTCCAAAAACAGATTGGGCGAATGATATTTCGCAGTTAGCACTGAAAAAATAGACTGGATATGACCCGTCCTGAAATAGATTGACACATTAAAAAAGGAGCTCTAGAAGACGGGCTACTGAATGAACTTGGAGCTACCAATTCTGTTATTGGTAGCTTTTTACGTTTTTCTGATAGAAATTTAAAATAAAACAGTACATTAATTATCAACATTAAGTAAGCTAAAAGCCAAGCCATTACAATTAGCTTATGATTTTCAGCATGTTATCATGCCTTTTTAAGTGTATATGCCTTTTACTGTTGATAGCGATTTTCAAAGTTGCTAATTTATAGAGTTATAAAGCAGTTACAAGGAAAGTAATGAAAACCGTATTCAACCTAATTTTGTTTTTATTCTCAAGCTTCAGTATATCTAAAGAGATTAATCCTGCCGATTGGTTACTCTGGCATAAAGTTGAAACTGAGTTACCCTATTCATCAACGTTAACAATTTATCCGCCCGTAATGCTCTATGCAGAGAATGGAGTGCTTAGAGGCTCTATTTCTGCACCGTACTCCCTTAGCGGCAATAACAATAGAGTTATTAATGAATTTTTAATTACAGTCACGGATGGACGAGGAAATACACATTTTCTTGAACCTAAAATGGAATCAGTGGGCTTTGTTAATGATACTGGTATTAGTATGTCCTCTCTTAGCTCTAACTCTTTTTACAACGGTAAAATTCTAATCCAGCTTTACAAAACTAATTCACTAGAGAATCGTCAGGCGTTGTCTGATAGAAATAAAAAAGACATAGCTAGGCAGCAAGGAATTGAAAATGCTTTAACCAGCATAAGAATTCCTAGACCAGTTTTAGGAGAAATATGGCCCATTAAAGCCTTAACATTACAAGGGCAGAATATAGATGTGATCATCTCTTCATCAAAATTCACAATAATCCAACTCTATAGTGAGTTTTGTGGTTTCTGTAGAAAAGCAATTCCTTTAAATAACTCATTAAATGCTTCTGAGAATATTAAAGTTATAGGTATAGCTGGAACAAATAATATTAATGCATTTAAGAGATACTTAAACACTAGTGAACTTGAATACTCGTTCATTGCCTATGAGGACGACTACGCAGAATCAGCTCTGTTAGAAGCTACAGGTCAACAGGGTTTCCCAACGTATTTTGTTCTAGACCCAACAAAGCAAGTAGTCGGAATTTTTGTAGGGACTCCTTCTCTTGAGAGTTGGCTTGCAGATCAAGCTATCATTATTGAGGAATTATAGATAATCTGACTGATTTTTATAATATATTGTTGAAATTTAAGTACTAATTGTAGTGCTGTTACTAGTAATTAAGATGATTTGGTAGGTTTCTTAGCTATAAGTGAGTGTTTTATATAGTGGGGTTGCAAAAAAGCCACTGTTAAATACAGTGGCCTCCAAGTTCATTCAGTAGCCCGTCTAGATGAGCTCCTTTTTTTAATCCTTTTTATAAAAGGGCAACTTGTCTTTGGCATCTAGCCGCAAGCGTTGTTGCTCACTTCTAAAACGGGCGCCTTATTCCGCCGAGTCGTCCTGTTGCTCATTATTAGCAACCGGCTTCATGTGCGGGAACAAAATAACGTCTTTGATGGTTGGTGAGTCAGTGAACAACATTACTAAACGGTCAATACCGATACCTTCACCAGCTGTAGGTGGTAAACCATACTCAAGCGCTTGAATGTAGTCTTCATCAAAGTGCATTGCTTCAATGTCACCGGCATCCTTTTCTTCAACTTGTTTCTTAAAGCGGTTTGCTTGGTCTTCAGCGTCGTTTAACTCTGAGAAACCGTTTGCAAGCTCACGGCCGCCAACAAAGAATTCAAAACGGTCGGTAATAAACGCATTTTCATCATTACGACGAGCCAATGGAGATACTTCCCACGGGTAGCCTGTAATAAACGTTGGTTGGTCTAACTTCTCTTCCGCTGTCGCTTCAAAGATTTCACAAAGGTATTTACCTGCACCCCAAATACCTTCTACTTCAGGCTCTTTAATGTGAAGCTTTTTAGCAATCACTTTTAGCGTGTCTAAGTTGTTTTCAGGATCTTTAATTGCAGCTGCCCATTCAGGATTATTTGCTGCTTCATCGTAATACTTAAGAACCGCATCAGACATGGTTAAGCGAGTAAAAGGCTGTCCAAAGTCATATTCTTTCGTTTCAACAACGTTACCTTCTGCGTCTTTAACCGTATTAATTACAACTGCAGAACCTAATACATTGTTTGCAACGGTACGTAACATTTCTTCTGTTAAGTCCATCAAGTCATTGTAGTCAGCATAAGCCTGATAAAATTCAATCATTGTGAATTCAGGGTTATGGCGAGTTGAAAGACCTTCGTTTCTGAAGTTACGGTTAATTTCGAATACACGTTCAAAACCGCCAACAACCAAACGTTTCAAGTATAGCTCTGGCGCTATACGAAGATACATGTCACGACTCATTGCATTATGGTGCGTAATGAATGGACGGGCTGATGCGCCACCAGGAATTACCTGCAGCATTGGCGTTTCTACTTCCATAAATTCACGGTCTGCTAAGAAACGACGAATACCTTCCACAACTTTTGACCGGATCATGAATGTTTTGCGAGTATCTTGGTTTGTGATCAAATCAACATAACGTTGGCGATACTTTGCTTCTTGGTCTGTTAGGCCATGAAACTTCTCTGGCAATGGGCGAAGCGACTTTGTAAGTAGCTCATAGCTTTCCATATTTACGTATAGGTCGCCTTTTCCTGACTTATGTAAAGCACCAGACACACCAATGATGTCACCAATATCTAAAACACCATATTTTTCTTTTAGATCTTTCTGAACATTTTTGTCTGCATACGCTTGAATGCGACCTTTCATGTCTTGTAATAACATGAACGGACCACGCTTAGCCATAATACGGCCAGCAATAGATACCTTTGTATCCATTTCAATTAACTTTTCTTTTTCGAACTCACCAAACTCTTGTTGAAGGTCGTCGCTGTAATGTTCACGACGGAATTTGTTTGGATGTGCATTAGCCGAGCAGTTTTCGCGAATGTTTTCTAACTTTGCACGACGCTCTGCAATGAGTTTGTTCGCGTCTTGAGTTTGTTCAGTCATTTATGTTCTCAATTACCGTATAATGATTAATCTAATGATTTATGTACTGTTTATTTTTAGTGTAAGTCTGTTCTACTGTCTAATTAATAATTTACAGACTTACTTGCACGATTTATTAAAAGTCTTATAACCCAGCTTTCAAGCTTGCTTCAATAAATTTGTCCAAACCGCCATCCAAGACTGCTTGCGTGTTACGACTTTCAACACCTGTTCTTAAGTCTTTAATACGTGAGTCGTCTAATACGTATGAACGAATTTGACTGCCCCAGCCTATATCCGACTTGTTGTCCTCAGCTGCTTGTTTTTGTTCGTTTTGCTTAAGCATTTCCAATTCATAAAGCTTTGCTTTTAACTGCTTCATCGCTTGGTCTTTGTTTTTATGTTGTGAGCGTTCGTTTTGACATTGCACCACTGTATTGGTTGGCAAGTGTGTAATACGAACCGCTGAATCGGTGGTGTTTACGTGCTGACCACCAGCGCCTGACGCTCGGTATGTATCAATTTTTAAATCAGACATATTAATATCGATGTCAATATTGTCATCTACTTCGGGATAAACAAATGCAGACGCAAAAGACGTATGGCGACGAGAGTTTGAATCAAACGGAGACTTACGAACTAAACGGTGTACACCCGTTTCTGTTCTTGCCCAACCAAACGCATATTCACCACTAATACGGATTGTTGCACCTTTGATACCCGCAACATCACCATCTGTAACTTCAATTAATTCAGTTTTAAATCCTTTCGCTTCACACCAACGCAAATACATACGAAGTAAAATATTACACCAGTCTTGCGCTTCTGTACCGCCAGAGCCCGCTTGTAAATCAATATAAGCGTCATTGCCGTCTAGTTCACCAGAAAACATACGACGAAACTCTAGTAGTTCTAATTTACTCGTTAAATCATTTAACTCCGACTGCGCTTCTTCAAACGTTTCTTCGTCTTCGGCTTCTTGTGCCAGTTCAATTAAACCATCAATGTCTTCACAACCTTGGTCAAGCTCATCAATCGTTTTTACTATGGCCTCTAACATTGAACGTTCTTTGCCTAGCGCTTGGGCTTTAGCAGGATCGTTCCACACATTTGGATCTTCTAGTTCACCACTAACTTCTTCTAGCTGCTCTTTTTTGCCAGCATAGTCAAAGGTACCCCCGAAGGACTTCGGTACGTTCACGGATATCAGCTAATTGGTTTAGAACCGGATTGATCTCAAACATGGATTTAATAATAACCTTTAAATTAAAAACGACTCAGAAAATTGCGCCGAAGTGTAACAATATTAGTGTATCTACTCAAATACTGCTTTGCATTTATACAATGCAGTATGCTTTTATTTTTCAGCTTCTATAAGCTTAAGTATAGGCTCATTTGCATCAGGAAACGTTAAAGCTAAAAGCTCGTTTTTACTGAACCATTTTACCAACTGCCCCTCTTTTCCCGCAGGCTCACCGTTAAAGTTCTCAACAAGTTGAAAATATAACTGCACACGTTTTTCAGGATAATCAAACTCTAACTCGTGATAGCGAGTTTGTACTGTTGGAGTTATGCCTAACTCTTCCTGAAGCTCTCGTACTAAGGCTTGTTCAACGGACTCATCGGATTCAATTTTACCACCGGGAAACTCCCACTTTCCGCCCTGATGCAAATGTTCTAGACGTTTACTTAATAGATATTTCCCATTAATTCGAATAATAGCAGCTGCAACTCGTATCGCTCGCTTATTATCAGACATGTTTGTTTGTGTCATAACCGCCTACTACGTTACCTAAAAATCTTTAACAGAATCTATATAACAAAAAAGGCGAGCTCTGCTCACCTTTTTTAATATCACCAAGCTAGTTGAGCGCTAGCTTAACTTACCGTGACATTGTTTATATTTTTTACCTGAACCACATGGACAAGGATCGTTACGACCAACCTTGACGCGGTTGCTAACACTAACTTCTGTTTTTTGCTCATTGGCTAACTGGTTAGCTGATTCATGTTGATATTCTCTTTCCGCCGCTTCAGCCTTACGACGTTGCTCTTCAACAGCTTCAACATCTTCTTCAGCTTTAACTTGCACTCGACATAAGATTTTTATCACTTCAATTTTAAGCTGCTCTAGCATATTGCTGAACAACTCAAAAGATTCACGCTTATATTCTTGTTTCGGGTTTTTCTGTGCATAGCCACGCAAGTGAATGCCCTGACGAAGATGGTCCATTGCCGCCAAGTGCTCTTTCCAATGCTGGTCTAATGTTTGTAACATTACAGCTTTTTCGAAATGACGAATCACTTCTGGACCAACGTGTTGTTCTTTTTCTAGATACATCGCATCAATTTCTTCGCTCACTCTTTGTTTAAGCGTTTCTTCATGCAAGCTCTTGTCTTCATCTAGCCATTTACGAACTGGCATTTCCACACCAAAATCAGCAGATAATTGCTCTTCTAGCGCTTCTAAAGACCACATTTCCTCTAGGGAATGAGGTGGAATATGTGTATCTAAAACCGTAGCAACAACATCTCGGCGAATACTCTCAATAACTTCACCAATATCACCATCGTCTAATAACTCGTCACGCTGTGAGTAAATAACTTTACGCTGATCATTCGCAACATCATCATATTCTAATAATTGCTTACGGATATCAAAGTTACGAGCTTCAACTTTACGTTGAGCATTTTCGATAGCTTTGTTTACCCAAGGATGCTCAATTGCCTCACCCTCTTCCATACCTAGTTTGCGCATCATGCCAGTGACACGCTCAGAGGCAAACAAGCGCATTAATGTGTCTTCCATCGATAGGTAAAAACGCGATGAACCTGCATCACCCTGACGCCCAGAACGACCACGCAACTGGTTATCTATACGACGAGATTCGTGACGCTCAGTACCAATAATATGTAAACCACCGGCTTTAATTACGTCATCATGACGCTTTTTCCATTCCGATCTAATATGCTCTATTTGTTGTTCCGTTGGGTTTTTAAGACGCGCAACTTCTGCATTCCAGTTTCCACCTAACACGATATCGGTACCACGACCGGCCATGTTAGTTGCAATAGTTACTGAGCCTGAACGACCTGCGTCTTCAACAATCTGTGCTTCTTTTTCATGTTGCTTAGCATTTAGAACCGAGTGTTTAATTTTATCTTTTTTCAATAACTGCGAAAGCAATTCAGAAGATTCGATTGAAACCGTACCAACTAAAACAGGCTGACCACGTTCTTGACAATCTTTAATATCTTTAATAATTGCTCGGTACTTTTCTAACTGCGTTAGATAAACCAAGTCCGTCATATCATTACGGATCATAGGTTTATTAGTAGGGATTACTACCGTATCTAGTCCGTAAATTTGTTGAAATTCAAATGCTTCAGTATCAGCTGTACCTGTCATGCCTGACAATTTGTCATACATACGGAAGAAATTTTGGAACGTAATAGAAGCTAATGTTTGGTTTTCATTTTGAATACGAACACCTTCCTTCGCTTCTACCGCCTGATGTAACCCTTCAGACCAACGACGCCCTTCCATTGTACGGCCAGTATGTTCATCGATGATAATAACTTCGTCATCTTTAACAATATAATCAACATCTTTTTGATACATGATGTGGGCACGAAGTGCAGCATAAACATTATGAAGCAAAGGAATATTGACAGCACTGAATAAAGAGTCTGTCTCTGCAATCACGCCAGCTTCTTGTAAAATTTGCTCAACGCGAATCTGACCGCGCTCCGTTAAATAAACTTGTTTGCCTTTTTCATCGGCAGTGTAGTCGCCATCACCCTCAACGCCCTCTTCATCGTCTTTTTCTTGGCGCTCAAGAAGTGGCACAATTTTATTTATTTCAATGTAAATTTCAGAATTATCTTCAGCTGGACCAGAAATAATCAAAGGGGTACGAGCTTCATCAATTAGAATGGAGTCAACTTCGTCGATCAGTGCAAAGTTTAGTGCTTTTTGAACTCGTTCTTCTGCGCTAAATGCCATATTATCGCGCAAATAGTCAAAACCAAATTCATTGTTCGTACCATAAGTAATGTCGGCTTGATATGCCTGCTTTTTCTCTTCATGATTCATACCCGGAACGTTACAACCAACGCTCATGCCCAAGAATTCAAAAAGAGGTCGATTATACTCAGCATCACGACGAGCTAGGTAGTCGTTTACGGTGATAACATGCACACCTTTACCTGTTAGGGCATTTAGATAAGCCGGCAAAGTTGCCGTTAATGTTTTACCTTCACCAGTACGCATTTCTGCAATACTGCCTGAGTTTAAAACCATGCCACCAATCATTTGCACGTCAAAGTGACGCATTTCAAATACTCTTTTGCTTGCGGCACGAACTGTGGCGAAGGCTTCTGGAAGAATATCGTCTAACGTTTCATTTGCCTCTAAACGAGTGCGGAACTCGACCGTTTTTGCTTTAAGCTCAGCATCCGAGAGACTCTCAAATTGTGGCTCTAAAGCATTAATCGCATCGACGATTTTGTTTAATTGTTTTAGCGTACGTTGATTTCGGCTACCGAATAATTTTGTTAATAGTGAAGAGATCATATTTTTCAGCTTTACTTCTGACTGTTCTTATAATGAAAACAATCGGCTAAAGGCCGACTGTTTAGTTCCTGTACAACTAGATAGACACCAATCCTGGCTTTATATTTCACTAGTTCGCTTTTCGGTAAACATAAGGTAATGGATCAATTTGTTTACCACGTTTTAACACTTCATAATGCACATGGGGGCCTGTTGAGCGACCCGTGCTACCCATCTTACCGATGGCTTGGCCTTTTGTGACGATATCACCAACATCGACTAATAGAGACTTATTGTGTCCATATCGAGTGACCACACCATCACCGTGATCAATTTCCACCAAGTTTCCATAACCGAAGCGACTATCTGCCCACGTTACCACGCCTGCCCCTGTCGCGACAACAGGTGCGTCTTCATCTCCGGCAAAATCTAAGCCTTTGTGCATAGCAGGCATGCTAGTAAATGGGTCTTTTCGGACCCCATAGTAGGAAGATAACCATCCTGACTTTATAGGCCGGCCCGATACAAAAATTTCTTCTTCTATATGGGTATTCATTAATATAGATTCAAGTACTGCCATTCTTCTTTCTTGGCCATCAAGCTTTTGCAGCATTCCTTCCATTTCAGCGAACAAGTCATCCACATTAGAAACTACATCGCCAGCTGTCTCTGTACTAGGCCCACCAATACTTGAATCTAAATCAAAGTTAAATTCTTCGGCGGGAATATTAGCTTGGGATGCGACCCGACTGGCGACTGCGTCTAGGCGATTAACTTGGCCTTTAATTTCACCTAACTTTAGGGTTAATGCGCTTAGTTGATGTTCAGCTTGACGTTTTAAATCAATAATTTGGAGCTTTTCGTCACTGTATTCTTTTTGCGCTAATATCAGTTGTTCGCGAACGTGATTGGTATCGCTGTTCTCAACAACCGCATAGCTGACGAACCAAATGGCAGCAACAAGGAAACCAACTGCGATAGGCAGCCATTGAGCTTTAGGCATTTTTACCTTAAAGCTAACGTTCTTTCCTTTATAAATAAGTGTTAAACTCATTAAATACTACCTAGTCTATATGGATTAAATGTTGTGAAATCACCAAAATCATTAAATGATTTAATGTCACGCGACAAAGCAAGCGCGAATTTAGTGAACTACCAACAAAAAACGAGCAATTTTCGAGCCATTCAACAGCTACTTGTTTCTGTTTTAGGCGACAATATCGCTCAAAACATCGTCGTTAGCAACTTTAAAAACTCGATATTATACCTTGAAACGCCATCAGCAACGATCGCCACAGCGTTTAAAATGCATCAATCGAACATTCTCTCGCACGTGAGGCGTAAAATCAATCCAGCAACCGTTACGGTCGAGATGAAAGTCAGCCCTCGCTCAACAATATTAAACCACTTAAAAAGATCAAGTAATTCAGAAATAACGACGCCACCTGCTCGCCTAAAATCGTCTTTAATTCCTGAGGAAGTGGCTAACTCAATACAGTCGATAGCGCAATCTAGCGATGAAAAGCTAAAACAATCTTTAGAGCGTTTAATGCTGCATAGAAAAAATAAGTAACAAACCTAATTTATTTATTAGGTCAAAACCCAACTTTGCGATTCTTCTTTTAGCTGCTCTAACTCATCTAGCAGTTCAAATAACTCAGGCTCCAATGCCTTAATTTTTCGTAGCGCTTTTAAGTTTATTTCAATTTGTTCAGTTAATGATTTTATTTTTGGTATTCCAGTATAACAACACGCGCCATGAAACTTATGGATAGCTTTTATAACCTGCTCAACATCATCCTCTTTCATGCCGTGATTTATTGACTCTACGGTTGCAGGAATACTCTTGAGCATTAAATCCAACATTTGTATTGCCAAATCTCTTTTTCCCGCAGCCCTTTGCAACGCCATTGGCCAGTCAATATGATGATAGCCTGCAAAATCAGGTGCCGAACCACCTCTTAGAACCGCCTCCTTTGAAATCACTTGATTATTTGTCACCTTGTAACCATTGCCTGCAAATTCTATCAATATCTGTTTAAGAACGGATTCATCTATCGGTTTCGCTAAGTAATCATCAAAACCACAGTCTGACATTGTTTCTTGTTCTTCAGATGTTGCATGAGCGGTCACTGATATAATAGGTGTAGTCTCGTTAATTGAGGATGCTCTAATTTCTTTACAGGCGGTGACTCCATCCATGATTGGCATTTGAACATCCATAAATATCAAGTCGTAGCTATGCTTTTTAGCCATGTTAACCGCTTCAAGACCGTCATATGCAGTGTCAGCCACTACGGCCATTTCCGTTAGCAGCGTCGTTAATAGCTTTAAATTAGACTTATTATCGTCAACGGCTAATACCTTTAATCCACTAAAAGATGTTGATTTTACTTGCTCTGTTGGCTCAGCTTCTTGATATGGACTTGTTAATGCCTCAATCAGTTTCTTATGGTTAATTGGTTTACTAATACAGGCTATTGCACCAGACCCAATGAGCGCTTCTTTTAGATTAGGTGAAATACTGCCTATCATGGCTATTGTGTTCGTACATGATGCTGTTGCCTCTGATACAAGTTGCTGTAAAAGGCCAATTGTACTTGGCGAAACATTTCTAGAAATCAACACCAAGTCAAAGTCTTGCTTCAACTTTTCGGTAAATTCAGCCTGGCTTTCACACGTTACAATTTTTAAATTCGTATAATCTGTTAATAGGTTATTTATATCGTTGAGCGATTGCTTATTGTTGTCGAAGATGAGAATGCGTTTTTGGTTTAGTACGTCTGTAACTATAGGTTCAGCGACTGCAATACTGTTTTCTTTCACAACAATATCGAAATAAAAACTGCTACCGTGATCCTTTTCACTTTTAACACTGATTTTACCGCCCATCGCTTCAATTAGTTTTTTACAAATATTAAGGCCAAGTCCGGTGCCACCAAAGCGTCGCGTAACGGAGCTATCCGCTTGACCAAAAGCAGAAAACAACTTTTGAATTACATCTTTTTCTATGCCAATACCTGTATCTGAGACGATAAATTTTATTTTATGGCCCTGTTCATCGCCCCCTTTGTACTGAACATCCAATCGAATAAAACCTTGATGAGTAAATTTCAGAGCGTTACCCATTAAATTAAGAATGATTTGTTTAAGGCGATCTGGATCACCTCTTAACGAGTCGGGTGTAGCTGAGTCAATACCAAGGTGAACATCAATTCCTCTATCAAAAATAGTCGGTGCCATTAAAGTCATCACTTCATTGACGGTATCTCTTAATGAAAAAGGAATTGTCTCCAGCTCCATTTTGCCAACATCTAATTTTGAGAAATCTAAAATGTCATTAATAATTCTTAATAGATTTTTAGCAGAAGACTCTATTGTTTCTAAAAAATCATTTTGATTATCATTTAAAGGAGTCTTTTTCAGCTGCCTTGTAAAGCCTAGTACGCCATTAAGTGGGGTTCTTAGCTCATGTGACATATTTGCAAGAAATTGTGATTTAACGTCATTCGCTGCTTGCGCATCTTTTCTCGCAATACTTAGCTCCACGTTTTGTATTTCTAACAGTTCTACAGTTTGATGCAGCTCTTGAGTATACTCACTAATATTATGTTCGGCTTGTTCATTGGCTAAATGAATTTTTTTTCCAAGTGTATTGACTCCGTCACGCAGTACATTTAACTCCGCCAAATACTGCTCAGTTATTCGTAACTTAGTGTTACCCGCCGCTATTTTCTTTATCGACTTGTTAATTCTTTCAATCGGGTTAATGAGCTTCTTAATGAACATTTGCGCAACGGCAAAACTGATAAATAAAGCCACAACTAAAACACTTACCATTAACAATAGTGACGACTGTTGCTGCAATAACACTTTATTACGACTTAGCTCTACGACTAGATAGCCATAAAGAGCACGATTATCACCATTAATTACCAATAAATTTGATGACTTAATATTTTCTCCCCAAATTGGAGAGCGGATATACACGATATCACCGAATCGTTGCACGCTACTGACTGCAGGAATCGCTTTACCGGCTGGCAATTTCGTTTCTTGAATTCTGGCATGTTCGTTAGTTGATAAAAATATTTGATGATCAGGCGAGAATACCGTGATGTTTTTAACCGCTGGACTACCGCGTCGATGCGCTAAATCTAACGATTCTGCTAGAAATTCTATATCATTTTGTTGAATAGACTTGGCTGTTAACATGGCTAGAGGTTCAGCTAAAGAAAGTCCTCGCTCTATTAAAACGTTTTCCAGTTCCATATGACGTTTGTAAATTAAAATGCCACCAAGTAGCAAACTAATTAGCAATGTTGGAAATATAATAACGACAAACGCCCAATGACGCATGGAAAGCTGAGATTTCATGAGGTTTTTTCGAGTATAATAAAAGCCAATTGATATTCATCTAAAATAACTCAAAGCGGGTGCACAAACAATGGCGAAATTTTTTAAGCCTACAAAACAACTTAAGTCTAGAAAACACGCATCGTCGGCGAAACAACTAAGTCACTTCGTTGGTGCTGTTGAAAAATACGATCTAAATCTAAAAGCGATCGTGACTAACCCTCATAATAAAGTTGCGTTTGTTTCAGGTTTGTTAAAAGGTGAAAAAGCCAAAATAAAGCCAACTAGCTATACCGACAAAGTATTACAAGGCGATATTGTCGAAATTATTGAACCAAGTGCCCAAAGAATAAAACCCAATTGTCCACACTTTGGAACATGTGGTGGCTGTCAGTTACAGTATCTTTCAAACGACAATCAAGTGGTGGAAAAACAAGCTGCTCTTAAGCAATTATTAGAAATGCAATTAGGACCGTTGCAAGCAGAATGGCAAGCACCAATTAATAGCTCACCGTGGGGATACCGAAGAACAGCTCGATTGGCCTTATGGTGGACAACAAAGAGCAAACTAACACTTGGATTTAGAGAGTCTAAATCTAAACACATTGTCAACATTGACTCATGTCCAATACTGACACCCAATTTAGAAAACATTGCGTTGACCATTAAGCCTACTTTATTAAAACTTGAAAATGGTCGCCATTTAACGCATATGCAACTTTTTGATTTAAATAGTTATCAATGTGTCATTTTAAGGGCAACTGATGTTCTGTCCTTAGCGGATCAAAAAGAGCTCATCGCTTTTGCAGAAGGATTAAATGTCCACCTGTTAATTGAATATAACGACAATCGTTTTGACGTTTTAAGAAGCCATAAAGACGCAAATCAAGCGCAGTTGCACTACAACACTGATAATTTAAAATTTGAGTTTTCCGCTAAAGACTTTATACAAGTTAATCAATCGGTAAACGACAAAATGATCCAACAAGCTATGACTTGGTTAAACCCGTCTGAAGATGACGTGATACTCGACTTATTTAGTGGTGTTGGTAATTTCACTTTACCATTAGCTAAACGTTGCAAACAGGTCATTGGGGTTGAGGGAGTAAACGACATGGTTAACCAACTCAAGCATAATGCTAAGCTAAATGGTTTAAATAATGTCGAAGCCTATCAGGCTGACCTTTCAGTTTTCGATGAAAAACGACCTCCTCAATGGTTAAAGCCAATTGATAAATTGTTACTTGACCCAGCACGAGATGGCGCATTAGCCGTAATGCACACGATACCGAAAATAAAACCAAAACAAATTTTATATATCTCTTGTAATCCCGCTACTATGGTAAGAGACTTAAAAGTGCTTATTGCAGCTGAATATCAGTTGAAAAAAGTCGGTATTCTTAATATGTTCCCCAACACAGCTCATATGGAAGCTATGGTGTTATTAGAAAAGTGAAGTAAGGAAAGAATGTGGTTTCAGTAACTCGAGTTCATAACCTAGAAAAAGTTTTAGCCAGCCATGATATCCATGAGTGGCTGACGAACACGGGCTTAGAACCACATACAGTTGATGTAATTAATAAAGGCGTAACTTGGCTTTTATCCGAACAGCAGTCTCCTAAAGCCAGTAAGGCGCATGATATTGATTTTGTGCGTCAAGGTTTGCAAATTGTAGAGATCATGCTTGAACTAAGTATGGACGATGAAAGTCTCGTCGCAGCAATGATCTATCCGTATTACGGACCACAAGCTACGGACAAAAAGCTTAAAGAAAAAATCACTAATCATTTTGGCAGCTCAACACTATCTTTACTCGATGCAGTGCGAAAGATGGCTAATTTGGGATTATTGTCTTCGCGTGTAAAACACTCGGCAGCGCAAGCAGAAAAAATCAGACGAATGTTAACGGCCATGGTTGAAGATGTGCGCGCCGTTGTTATCAAACTAAGTCAACAAGTCGTCTATTTAAGAGACATAAAAAACGGCGATGAAGAAACACGAGTTTTAGCTGCAAAAGAAACCCAAACTATATTTGCTCCACTAGCAAACCGATTAGGTATCGGGCAATTAAAATGGGAACTAGAAGACTACTCTTTCCGCTACTTGCAACCGAGCGTTTATAAAAACATTGCTTCGAATTTGGAAGAAAAACGCGCAGACCGCCAACAGTATCTAGAAGACTTTGTATCAACTTTATCTAATAAAATGCGTGAAATAGGTGTTGAAGCTGAAGTGTATGGGCGACCTAAGCACATTTATAGCATCTATAAAAAAATGCAAAAGAAAGACTACGACTTTTCACAACTTTTCGACATAAGAGCCGTTAGGGTAACAACTCAAAAGCTTCAAGATTGTTACGGTGCATTAGGTGTTATTCACACAAATTGGCGTCATATCCCATCTGAATTTGATGACTATGTTGCGACTCCAAAACCTAATGGCTATCAATCTATCCATACCGTTATTATTGGCCCGCAGGGCAAGCCCATCGAAATTCAAATTCGTACCCAAGAAATGCATGACGAAGCGGAACTCGGTGTTGCAGCCCATTGGCAGTATAAAGAGAGCGATAGTAAAAACAAAAACGTTAAAATGTCGAGCTACGAAGAAAAGATAGCCTGGTTACGTAAACTTCTTCAGTGGCAAGAGGAGATGGCCGACACCAATGATTTTGCTGAAGAGCTCCATAACCAAGTAGTTGAAGATAGAGTATATGTATTCACTCCTGACGGTGATGTTGTCGATCTACCAAGTGGCTCTACGCCATTGGACTTCGCCTATTATGTTCACACCAATGTCGGTCATCGCTGTATAGGTGCAAAAGTATTTAACCGAATTGTTCCGTTTACTTACCAATTAAAAACCGGTGATCAAATCGAAATTATCACAGGTAAGGAGCCAAACCCAAAACGAGATTGGCTGAATCCAAACCTAGATTATGTCCATTCATCTAGGGCTCGCGCAAAAATTCAAACTTGGTTTAAGCAACAGGACAAAGACAAAAATATTATCGAAGGCAAACAAATGGTAGAGCATGAACTCAACCGTTTGGATATTCCTTGGAGCGAAACTTCACATGCAGTGGAGCGCTTTAATATGAATTCGATCGATGACTTATTGGCGGCAATTGGCGCCGGTGATGTTCGCTTATATCAAGTCATTAACTTTATTGAGTCTAAAGCAACGAATCAGCCGAAACCTGAAATTGATCCTCGGTTAATTCAAAAACCACGGAAAAAGTCTAAAAAGAATCAAAATGGCGTCGTGCTGCAAGGGGTTGGCAACCTTATGAATCAACTTGCTGGCTGTTGTAATCCAATAATGGGTGACGATATCGTTGGCTATATTACGCAAGGTCGCGGTGTTGTTATTCATAGAGCAGATTGTGATCAATTTAAAGTTGTTATGGATGAACATCCAGAACGATACATTGAAGCTAGCTGGGCTGAGCAATACTCGGGTGGTTTTGTTGCAAACGTTAAAATCTTTGCTAACGACAGAAGTGGATTATTGCGAGACATCACTACGATTTTAGCGAATGATAAAATAAACGTTTTAGGTATGACGACGGATTCTGATGTTAACAATCAAGTTGTAACTATGGGTTTAAAATTAGAAGTTTATAACCTTAGTGCATTTAATCGCGTGTTAGACAAAATCAGTCAAGTTGATGAAGTATTAAAGGTTAAAAGAGTTTAAATGAATTTTCAGCAAAAGCTTTCACTGTTAAACGAACAAACTGGAATTAACAAGCTTCTTACAATTATGTCAATGCTACGCGACCCCAAGCATGGATGTCCATGGGACTTAAAACAAACTTTTAAGTCTATTGTACCGCACACGTTAGAAGAAGCTTATGAGGTGGCTGAAGCCATAGAGCAAGAAGATTTTGAGGAGCTACCCAAAGAATTGGGCGACCTGTTATTTCAGGTGGTCTTTTATGCTCAATTAGGGAAAGAAGAAGGTAAATTCGACTTTGATAGTATTGCTCAAACTATGTCTGAAAAACTAATTCGTCGTCACCCTCATGTATTTGGTGCTTTAACAAATGAGCAACTAGAAGATTCTCAGATTAAGTACAATTGGGAACAGATAAAGTCCCAGGAACGAAGTGAAAAATCCGGTCAAGCATTTACCTCTATTCTCGAAGATATTCCGGCAGCACTACCTGCATTAAATAGAGCTCAAAAAATACAAAAGCGTGCTGCTCATGTGGGTTTTGATTGGCCTGATGTTCTGGGTGCTTTGGATAAAGTAGAAGAAGAAATTGCCGAGCTTAAAGCTGAATTAAAAAGCGGGCAAGCTCACCAAAATAACAAAGAACGTATAGCTGATGAGTTGGGTGACCTTTACTTTGCACTTACTAATGTGAGTCGACACTTAGGTTTAAACGCCGAGCAAGTAACACGACAAGCAAATGACAAGTTTTCCCGACGATTTAAATCGGTTGAAGTATTGGCTAACCAAAAAGAGCAAAGTCTTAAAGCGTTGTCACTGGAAGAAATGGAATGCCTTTGGCAACAAGTAAAAGCTAACGAAAGTTAAACTTTTTCTAAAAATTACCTTTACTAGGTAATTAATTGATGCTTTTTTTATTTTTAACGCTATTCTTAAAGCTCAACGTTTAAAAAAAATGTATCGATGACTTTAAATTTTAATACTAATAAAAACAACCAGCTCCCCTCATTTTCCAATGACCTAGAAAGCATTTACCGGTTGACCTTTGATAATCTAGCTACTGGATTAGCGATTACAGACTTAAATGGCAAATTTATAAAAATAAATCGACGGTTGTGTGAGGTACTTGGCTACACGCAATCCGAACTTTTAGATCTGAACTTTAGTGATCTGGCTATGCCTGAGGACATTAAAGAATGTCTATCTTGGTCTAAATCTATTTTATCTGGCAAATCAAACGCTGACTTTACTCGCATCAAAAGGTATCGTCATAAGCTAGGCCATCTCATCTGGGCTAAGCTGACAGCCTCCTTAGTAAAAGACGAACAAAATAATCCAAGTTTTTTTATCTACTCACTCCAAGACATTGTTGAGCTCAAAGACACCGAAGAAGCGCTTGATATCGCCTTAGTAAAACTTCGCAATGCTTATGCTGAGCTTGATCGTTTATCGTCACTGGACTTGCTCAGCGGTGCCCAGAAATATGAAGCGACTAAAGAGCAGATTTTATTTTCCATACAGGAATATAAACGACATAAAACACTGGCCACTCTGGTTGTTACGAACATTGATGGCTTAAAACATATAAACAAAGAACATGGCAAAATATTTGGTGATAGAGCGCTTCGTGCGGTAGCAACCCGTTTAATGGATGAAGCCAGGAACAATGACTCAGTTTGTCGTTATTTTGAGGATGAGTTCATCATTGTATTGCCAAATACCAACTTTAGACAGGCACTAGATTATTTTCAAAGAATAAGCGATAGAGTTGAGTTTAGGCTAGAGAATGGTGATATGAAAAAAGTCGACGTATCTATTGGTGCGAGCCAGATTTCAGACCAAATAAACACAGTAAATGATTGGATAACAGAAGCTAAATCTTTAATGTTTGAGCAAAAGCTAAATAAAAAAACCAGCTAAATAACTATCCTAATTTGAACAATTACTTGCTGGTTATTTAATATCTAAAATTAAGTAAACAATTCGCTCTCAATATATAAATAAAGAAAGCGAGCATTGTTAGATAGCTTTAATTTCTGTTAGTTGCAACTCAAGCTTATCTAGGCTTTGTTGATAGTCAGCCAATTTAGCTTGTTCTTTTTCAAGCACTTCTTGTGGTGCGTTATCAACGAACTTTTGATTCGATAATTTACCAGTCACTCGCTTTAACTCACCTTTGGTTTTTTCAATGGCTTTTGTTAATCGTGCAATTTCAGCTTCTTTATCAATTAAGCCGGCCATAGGAATAAGTACATCCATTGCGCCAACTAAGCCACTCGCTGATGCTGGGGCTTTTTCACCTTCAGCTAACACGCTAATATCTTCCAGTTTTGCTAATGCAATTAAGAAGGCTTTATTTTCATCTAAGCGATCCATATCCTGCTCAGAAGCGTTGCGTAAAATCACTGAAATAGGCTTATTTGGAGATAAGTCCATTTCGCCACGAATATTACGAATAACTAAAATAAACTGCTTTAACCACTCTACGTCAGCTAGCGCTTTTTCATCAACACGACTTGCTTCATATTGAGGAAATGCACTTAGCATTATGCTGTCAGCTTTATTCGCACCTAATGCTGTTAACGGAACAACTCGTTGCCAAATTGTTTCTGTAATAAATGGCATGATTGGATGCATTAATCGCAGTAGAGCTTCAAGAACATCAACTAGCGTTTTGCGTGTCGCTTTTTGCTGCGCCGGTGTGCCTTTAAAGATTACTGGTTTTGTTAACTCTAAATACCAGTCACAGAATTGATTCCATGTGAATTCATACATAGCGCTTGAAGCAAGATCGAAGCGGTAGGCATCTAAATGTCCTCTAACCGTTTCAATAGTTTTTTGTAGCTGGCTTTGAATCCAACGATCAGCTAGTGAATACTCTAGGTCAGCACTATCAGCAGCTAGGTCGCGTCCACAATCATGCTCTTCTGTATTCATTAATACATAACGACTCGCATTCCAAAGCTTGTTACAAAAATTTCTGTAACCCTCTAAACGTTTCATGTCCCAACTAATATCACGGCCAGTAGAAGCGAGCGCTGACAACGTGAAACGAAGCGCATCAGTTCCGCTTGAAGTCATGCCTTCAGGGAATTGCTTGCGAGTGCTCTTCTCAATTTTTGCCGCCAACTGAGGCTGCATCATGTTACCGGTGCGCTTTTCAACTAACGTTTCTAATTCAATGCCGTCAATAATATCTAATGGGTCAATTACGTTACCTTTAGATTTAGACATTTTGTCGCCGTTTTCGTCTCGAATAAGACCTGTAACGTAAACTGTCTTAAATGGTACTTGTGGTTTACCGTCTTCATCTTTGATGAAATGCATGGTCATCATGATCATTCTGGCAACCCAGAAGAAAATAATGTCAAAGCCAGTAACTAACACATCAGTTGGATGAAACTTCTTCAAATCTTCAAGGTTATCTGGCCAGCCCATTGTAGAGAAAGTCCACAGCGCAGAAGAAAACCAAGTATCTAATACATCGTCATCTTGACGAAGCGTTACATCATCTGCGAGTTTGTGCTCTTTACGAACTTCCGCCTCGCTTGATCCTACGTATACTTTTCCGTCATTATCGTACCAAGCTGGGATACGGTGTCCCCACCAAAGTTGGCGAGAGATACACCAATCTTGTAAGTCACGCATCCACGCGAAGTACATATTTTCATACTGCTTAGGAACAAACTCAATATCACCATTTTGAACCGCTTCAGTGGCAACTTTTGCCATAGACTCAACACGAACATACCACTGATCTGTTAACATTGGTTCTATAACCACACCACCGCGGTCGCCGTAAGGCACTGTCAAATCGTGCTCTTTGACTTCGTCTAACAAACCTAACTCATCCATAGCAGCAACGATCGCTTTACGTGCAGCAAAACGCTCTAAGCCTTGAAAATCAGCCGGGATATCGGTGGCATAAACGTCGCTTTCTTCGCCGTTCGTGTTAAATACTTGCGCCGCTTTGCGAATATGACCAGTGAAGTCTAAAACATTGATCATTGGTAATTGATTACGCTTGCCAACTTCGTAGTCATTAAAGTCGTGTGCGGGTGTTATTTTTACACAACCCGTCCCTTTTTCCATGTCTGCATGTTCGTCGCCAACAATTGGAATTTCACGATTTACAAACGGCAGTAATATTGATTGCCCGATTAACGACTTATAACGCTCATCTTCTGGGTTAACCGCTACGGCGGTATCACCTAAAAGTGTCTCAGGGCGTGTTGTTGCTACCACTAGATAGTCTTTGCCGTCCGCGGTTTTTTGTCCGTTCGCCAGTGGATAACGGAAATGCCACATGTGGCCTTTTTTATCTTTGTTCTCTACTTCTAAGTCTGAAATAGCAGTTTGTAATTTCGGATCCCAATTAACAAGACGCTTACCGCGATAGATAAGATCATCGTTATATAAATCAACAAATACTTTTTCTACTGCTTTTGACAAACCAGGGTCCATAGTAAAACGTTCACGTTCCCAATCGACTGAATTACCGAGACGACGCATTTGTTTGGTAATATTACCGCCAGACTCACTTTTCCATTCCCAAACTTTGTCGATGAAGGCGTCTCGACCCATTTCGGTACGAGTTGGTTGGTTTTCAGCAGCTAATTTACGCTCAACAACCATTTGTGTAGCGATACCAGCGTGATCCGTACCCACCTGCCATAAAGTATTAAAACCATCCATACGTTTATATCGGGTCAACGCATCCATAATTGTATGTTGGAACGCGTGCCCCATATGCAAGCTACCTGTGACGTTTGGTGGTGGAATTACGATACTGTAACTGTCACCTTCGCCACTTGGCTTAAAATAACCTTTATCTTCCCATTCTTTATATAGGGATTGTTCGATGTCACTAGGATTATAGGTTTTATCCATTTTGATAATAGCCTTGAATTTATTTGAGTCGTTTAAACGATTGAGTCTGGAATTGGCGTGGTTGTAATATTAAAACCCGCTTGTTTAAGAGTTTTGTAGCGTTCACGAGCGGCTGCTTTGCCTGCATCATCCATTGGCACAAAGTCATGCCATTCAGTTATCCCTTTCAACTGCTGATAATAGTCAGGAATGTGCTCGTTGGTATTCACAAAACATTGACGGCGCTGCGTACTCGGCTGCCAGTTTATTTCTACTGGTGTACCATAATGCGGGCCTTCACCCGGCAAATTATGTGGAATAAATCGGTCCGCTTGAAACTGCCATAACCATTCATCTAATTGATGTGCATGGTCTTGGTCTTTTGCACCTAACAACACTTTTTTGTGCTGCCTATATAAATCAGCCGTTAGAACACAAGCGTAATGCCAATGCGGAATTACATCATTGGCATCATCTGTTTTTGGCAATGTATGCTGGTCGGATAATAACCAAAAAATTACATTCATAACGACTCGACTTAATTTACTTTAAAATAGCGATTGAGCCTATTGCTCAACCGCGATGCCCGCACGGTTCATCAAGAACTGTGTAAGCATTGGAACCGGACGTCCAGTTGCACCTTTATTTGGTCCACCGCTTACCCAAGCTGTTCCTGCAATATCTAGATGAGCCCAGTTGTACTTCTTAGTAAATCTAGACAAGAAACATGCTGCGGTAATAGTGCCAGCATCTCGACCACCTAAGTTAGAAAAGTCTGCAAATGGACTCTCTAACTGGTCTTGATACTCATCCCATAATGGTAAACGCCATGCTCTATCACCAGATTGCTCTGATGCATTTAATAGCTCGTGCGCTAACGGATTATGACTACTTAATAGGCCAGTTGCATGTTTACCAAGAGCAATTACGCAAGCACCAGTTAATGTGGCTACATCAATAACTAATTCTGGATTATAACGTTCAACATAAGTTAACGCGTCGCAAAGCACTAAACGCCCTTCTGCATCGGTATTTAACACTTCAACTGTTTTTCCTGACATTGTAGTTAATACGTCGCCCGGTCGGTAAGCATTTGAGCTTGGCATGTTTTCACATCCCGCTAAAATACCGATAACATTTAATGGCAAATCTAACTCAGCTAGAGAGCGCATTGCACCTAAAACACCGGCAGCTCCACCCATGTCATATTTCATTTCGTCCATTTGCGCAGATGGTTTAATCGAAATACCACCTGAATCAAAAGTGAGACCTTTACCAATCAATACAATTGGCGCATCGCCTTCTTTGCCACCTTTGTAATCTATAATGGTCATAATAGATTCATTGTCACTACCACGCCCAACGGCTAAGTATGAATTCATACCTAGCTCAGCCATTTCTTTCTCACCTACCGTTGATACAGAAACCTTTGGGTATTCTTCTAACGTTTTGCCTTGCTCGGCCAAGTACGCAGGATTACAAATATTTGGTGGCATGTTAGCGACATCGCGGCACAACTTAGCGCCATTAGAAATTGCTAAGCTATGTTCAATTGCCGACTCGCCTAATGCTAACTCTCGACGAGTTGGTACGTTAAATACTAATTTTCTTAATGGACGACGAGCTTCATCTTTTTTGCTTTTCAGCTGATTGAAGCTGTATAGACTATGCATTGTTGCTTCAACAGCTTGTCTTACTTTCCAGTAAGTATCTCGACCTTTAACATGCATCTCTGTTAAAAAACAAACCGATTCCATAGACCCGGTTTCATTTAAGGTATCAATTGTCTTTTTAATGATCTGACGATACTGACGCTCGTTAAGCTCACGCTCTTTACCACAGCCAACTAGCAATACACGTTCACTTAATACATTCGGTACGTGATGTAATAATAAGACTTGGCCAGGCTTACCTTCTAGGTCTCCGCGACGTAATAAATTGCTAATGTATCCTTCGCTGATTTGATCTAATTGTTCCGCTACCGGAGAAAGTCGACGAGGCTCATATACACCTACAACAATGCATGCACTGCGTTGTTTCTCGGGACTGCCGCTTTTTACACTAAATTCCATGATCTCTCCAAAATATAAGTAAATAAAAGTAATCTACTTAAATTTAAAATTTTTATCGGTCTTTCACTGATTTACCATTATAATCAAGCCTTGCACGATTTTTTAAGTCTAGAAATGGCTTGTGGTCCGATTGTTATAGCATGAGTTTACTCTGCTATGAAAAAGTTTTCTTACTAAAATAAGAAGTTTACTCAAAAATCGGTATTATTCCAGTAAAAGTACAAGTTTTATAAGGTTTATGGGTGATAATTTTACGTTATTTAACCGCTGAAATATTTAAGTCTCAGTTCGCGGTTTTTATTGTTCTTATGAGTATTTTCATGAGCCAAACTTTCGTTCGTATTTTGGCTGATGCAACGGAAGGCAAAATTCCGGGTTATCTAGTGGCGTCTATTATTGGTTTACGCTTTCCGCAACTTGCCGCCATTATTCTTCCACTTAGTGTTTTCTTAGGCGTTATGTTGGCCTATGGCCGATTATATGCCGATCAAGAAATGAGCGTATTAAAGGCATGCGGTGTATCTGAATGGTACGTCGCCCGCGTCGCCCTTTTATTTGCCACTATAATGGCAATTATCGGCGGCTCAATCACACTATATTTCTCACCTATCTCAGCTGAATACGAATACCAAGTCCGTGAAAACGCAGCCGCAGAAGGGGTATTATCAACGTTAACCGCTGGACGTTTTCATAAAGCGGGTAAAGGCGACTCTGTTGTATTTGTGCAAGAAATTGAACGACGTAATTCTGAAATGAAAAAAGTATTTGTCGCACAGGCCAATGAAGATGGTGTTGAAAGCGTTGTGTTTGCACAAACTGGTCGACTTCAAGATTTACCAAGTGGTCAACAAGATCTTATTCTGTCTGCTGGGCACAGATATAACTTTGATGAAAATTCAGATTTACAACGCCTTAATTTTTCTCAATATCAAATTTTAATGGAAGAGCAGGCTGTAGAACGCAGAAGTCGAAATTTGGCTGCACAATCGACATTAGAACTTGTGAACTCTAAAGACGTTGAGTCTCAAGCAGAATTTCAGTGGCGATTAGCGATTCCACTTACTATTCCTATTCTAGCGCTCATTGCAGTACCACTTAGCTCTGTTAATCCTCGCCAAGGCAGATTTGGAAAAATTCTACCTGGGTTAGTCATTTTCTTTAGCTATTACATACTTTTATTGTTAGCTAAATCAGCGTTAGAAGATGGTAAAATCCCGCTATCTGTTGGCTTGTGGTGGATACATATTATAGGGCTGTGTACCGCCGCTATGATGCTAATGAAGGACCGCTCAAGTGGTGGTAAGCTCCGCCAAATTTGGCTATCAACTAAATCTAAAAAATCAGCTTCAAGTAAGGACAGCGTTTAATGTTTGGCATGACGATTATTGAAAAATATGTGGGCCGAACGGTGATGAGCTCAATCGTAGTGACCTTAGGAATTTTAGTTGGTATCAGCACCTTATTCAGATTCATCGAGCAGCTTAAGTACATTGGCCGAGCCGACTTTACTGCGGTTACCGCTGCCCTTTACGCGTTGTTCTTAATTCCTCAGGATCTCGAAGCCTTTTTCCCTATGGCTGCTATGATTGGCGGTTTAGTTGGTCTTGGGGCGCTTGCATCAAGCTCAGAACTTGTTGTTATGCAAGCTGTTGGTTTGTCTAAAGCGAACGTTGTAGGAGCCGTTTTAAAAACCAGTACCGTGCTTATTTTAGCAATGATGATTTTTTCAGAATGGGGAGTGCCAGCCTCAGTAAAAAAAGCGAACGAATTAAAAACGCAAGCAATTAGCGGTGGTGATATTTATGCTGCTGATGAGGGAATTTGGGCAAAAGAAGCTGACACTTTCGTTAATATAAAAGAAGTGACCGAAACAGGTGAGTTGTTGGGTGTGTCAGTCTTTAATTTCGATAATGAATTAAAGTTAACTCGACAGCTAAAAGCAGATGTTGGCACTTTCGAAAATGGTCAGTGGTTGCTTACCAACGTCATAATTAAAGAGTGGAAAGAACGTAATGTTGTTTCATCTCGCCAGGCTGAGTTCCCTTGGCCAACTGATTTAGCGCCAGATAAGCTTGGCATTGTGTCGGTTAAACCTGAGAGAATGGCATTATCTGAGTTAACCGATTACTTAAATTACCTAAATAAAAACGGACAGAACGCTAGTCGCTATGAGTTAGCTTTTTGGCGTAAAGTAATCCAGCCTTTTAACGTCGCCGTCATGTTATTACTTGCACTATCATTCATCTTTGGTCCCCTTCGATCTGTAACGATGGGCGCGAGAATTATTTTAGGCATACTTACCGGGTTTTCATTTTTCTTAGTGGATAGAGTCTTCGGCTCGTTAGCATTAGTGTATGAACTTCCTACTGCAATCGGTGCTTTTGCGCCAACCTTAGTATTCTTTTTAATCTCGATTCACTTATTAACGAAGAAGCAGAAGTAAGTGCCAATATATCAAGATTAAGGTTCGTTCGGATCTTCAATACCACGAAGATAAATCTGCTTATTTTGCTCTTTTGTTAACACTATCATTTCTGTTTGAGTAAGCTTATCTTGTAGGGATAACTTTTTCTTTGGGTTAAATATCAAAAAAACATTTCCAAGACCTAACAAAGAGAGAGCGGCTCTTTTAAACGCTCTCGATAACTCTACAGGTTTACCGTCAATGCGCTGTAATTTCAGACGCCAGGCTCTCATCCCAATAGTTTGCCCACCATCATGCCAAAACCATGCATAAAATAACCAAATCCAGAAAACCAGTTCTATTTGAAACCAAACTTGATCATTTAAATATGAAGAGGGATCGGAGTAATTAGTTAGATCGAACAATCCGAAGTCCGCGCCGTAAGAGACTGCAATTAAATTAACGATAGTTACTAGCATTGACAGTGCAATAACCGCTAACCAGTCATAAACCATGGCTGCGATCCTTTTAAAAAAACCGGCTCGGTTATTTGAAGTTGCTTTTTTTGAGTCAGTTTGAGAAGCGCTCGTTGAAGAGTCGGTCATAACACTTTCTTTTTCTTTATTAGTTTTAAATAGAGTTTAACAACAAAGCGCTTAACTCAAAATAGTTTTGTATTTATTGAGCAATATATCAACACTTGATGCATTTAGTTCATAAATAGCTTGCAGTTATAGTACTCACCGTTATAATTCTCATCGCTTTATAGCAAGCCAATCTGTGCCGGTGTGATGGAATTGGTAGACATGACGGATTCAAAATCCGTTGCCTTCGGGCGTGGCGGTTCAAGTCCGCCCACCGGTACCACTTCTCTTATTTAAAAAGAGAAAAATAAACCGACTACTCTGAAAAAGAGCGTCGGTTTTTTTATGCCTGAAATTTGGATAATAATCATGACGGACAGAATTACAGACAAACAAGTTCAAGAACTTACTAATCATATCGCTGACAAATGCGAAGCAATGGGCTTAGAGCCAGAACAGATAGTTGACGGTATTGCTAGAGCATTAATCGCGGCAGCTGACACCTTTGACTTTGCAGATCTAAACGTTGGTATTGATAACATTGGTACGTGTAAAGTCGAGCTGGTGGACTAATACCAGCTCGCTTTTGGACTGGAATGAATTATTTGAGTTTTGGCAGACTTATTTACTTTTTTGTGAAAAACTGGTCCACCGCGAATATTCATAGGGTTTACAAATTAGTAAAAATTTTGAATTATTCTGTCCAGTTATACACCACCGCTAATGTCTGTTTACTAGCAGCCCATTAACAGTAGTAACTTCTTAAACTATTAATCTTAGTCCAATAAGTTACCAAGATTAAATTTATGCTCACTATGGAACCTAGTGAACAAGTCCGCAGATATTTCTTGTTATTATTTATTAATTTATTTAATGCGTTTCCAATGAGCTTCTTGTCTTGGTCAGTAAAATCGTGCCTTTTTTCTCTTAATATAACTAACTTCAAAAACAAAGTATTTCTAGTTAATTTATCAGTACAGTTTAGCAGTGCCTTTATGTTGTTCGATAGGTCACTTCGATCTATTTCTAGTAACAAAAACCTTAATAGCATTTGCTCCGCGTCAGTTACGTCATCATCCAGTTTGTGAATTAAAAAACTCTTGAATCTGGGCTTCTTAGTCGCTAGGTCGTTGG
The DNA here is from genome assembly GCF_017948405.1 of Psychrosphaera aestuarii. Lineage (NCBI taxonomy): Bacteria > Pseudomonadati > Pseudomonadota > Gammaproteobacteria > Alteromonadales > Pseudoalteromonadaceae > Psychrosphaera > Psychrosphaera aestuarii. The sequence goes on from NZ_CP072844.1 coordinate 2,655,628, forward strand.
ACATCATTTCTTCAGCTACATTTGGTATTGAGGCCCTAATTACGGAAAACAAAACTCTAACGCTATTCAATATCTTTATTTTATCTCGCTCATCAATTCCTTCTTCTTTAAACTTTTTCTCAATAGTTGGAATTATATGAGGTAGCAAAATGTTTTCGTCTAATCTAGTAATATCAACTTTCATTGAAAACAAATATGACTTTAAGATCCGATCGAAAGTTGATACTACCCTCTCTCTATCCATCAATAGTTCTGTATTTCTAAATACCCGTGCAAAAAGGGATATTTCTTTTTTAAAGCGCGGATATTTGTTAGTAAAATCTTTATCCAAATTAGAAATGTTGGTAGGTTGAGATTTTTTTGTATTTAGAGGGTTACTAATATCTTGCTCACTATCATGCTCTTCTCTTGTAACCTTTCTATTTTCTATCTCCCTAGCAAGATCGTCACTAGTTGATGCTATATCCAGTAACGATATACTGGTCATGTCACTTAAGTCCGTTTCCTCAAGGTTTACACCATGTTTTAATCGGATATCTGGCTTTATGGCTCTGATTGAGTTTTTCGATTAATTCAAATTGTTCAGTGAGTCCGACATCAACAGAGCCGTAGCCTTTTCTAATTCAATGCGTTCTATTTTCTTTTCAAGCTCACGTATCTTAAGCTGCTCTGGTGTCATTGGTGTGGCTTTAGGCGCTTTGCCTTGCCGCTCTTCTTTTAATTGTTTAACCCATTTACCGATCGTTGAAAAACCAACGTTCATCGCCTTAGCTGCCTCTTCATGGGTGTAACCATGATCGACCACCAATTGTGCCGTCTCTAATCTAAATTCAGGACTGAAATTTTTACGTGACTTCTTAGGCATTATCTTCACCTAATACTGCTATGAACGAATCATAACATCCTCTAATTAGGTGGCCAAAATCACTATGCCACTACACTTGCATGAAGTGAATTTATTTAAGAGTTAAGAGAATTATTAATAATTTTTATAGTAGACAATTATAAGCATTCATTTTTATTTCCTTTGCCACCCCGACAAGATGATTGTTGCGCAGAAAATGCGCAATAAAAATACAAAAATAATAAAAGTACGTAATCATCTAGGGGAGAGGTACATGTATAAGAACTCAATTTTATTTAGAGCTATTCAGCTGGCTATTTTTACCACGTCGGCCACCGCTTTTGCCGAAGAAGAACAAACAAAGGGAAAAGAACAACAAACTGGGTTGGAGAGGATCACTGTTACTTCCAACAAAAAAGTACAGTCCATTCAGCAAATACCAACTTCCATCCAAGCTTATTCCGGAGAGCACTTGACTAAGAACAATATATCTAATTTATTAGATATGTCTGAAAGTTTGCCAAATGTACACATCACTGAATCTTCAAGTAGTAAACGAATTGTAGTTCGAGGTATAGGATCGGGCACTAACTCGGGTTTTGAGCAATCGGTTGCCATGTACAAAGACGGCATTTACTTGGGCCGGGGCCATCAAGCCAAATTTCCATTTTTGGATATGCAAAGGATAGAGTTAGTAAAAGGACCTCAAGCTATTATGTTTGGTAAAAATGCCACGGCTGGGGCTTTGAGTATGATCACAAACTCTCCTACAGATGAGTTTGAAGGGGAAGTGAGTGCAACTATTGGTTCAAACAAACAACGAGAGTTCAGTGCAGTATTGAATTTACCTGTGACTGATGATTTTGCTTTGAGGTTAGCTGCATTTAACAATTCGGAAGATGGATATATTTACAATCAAGCACGTGATCAAGACGAAGTAGATACGTCTTCTAGTGGTTTTAGGCTATCTGCATTGTGGCAACCAAGTGCTAGTTCAGAATTTAATTTTAATATTGAGCAAGGGCAGTTTGACTCAAACGGCTCTCGTTATCAGTACATCATTGATGAAGAAAGTAGAGGGCTACAAATTGCAGCCGATCCAACAAATCCGGCGAATGTGGGTTATCGAACGCTGTTATTAGCAGATGACTCAGGTTTAGATTATACCAGTTCGATTTCAGGTGCTTTCCACCCTGGTGGGTTAGACGAAGGCAGTGACACCGATTTGCTCAATTCAAGTCTTCAATATGTATATTCTGGTAATGACTATGAGTTTACCTCTGTCACCACTTATAGTGAGTACGATTGGGATTCTGTATTTGACGCCGACTACTCAGAAGTTTCTTTGATCAAACAAACCTACATAGAAAACTACGAGCAATTTACTCAGGAGTTCCGAGTAAGCGGAGCCTTGGCAGAAAACTTAGATTACGTAACAGGCGTTTACTTTCTCCACAGTGAGATAGAACACCCTAATGATGTGTTGTTAGGGGCTTCTGTGCTTATTCCAGATCTACCTGGAGTCTCCATTGGTACAACGGCTCAGTTTGAACAAGAGCAAACCAGCTATTCCGCATTTGCTGCGTTAAACTGGACTTTGTCTGATCAATGGAAATTAAATTTAGGCCTTAGGTACCAAAGTGAAGATAAAGAAGTCACCAGTGAGCAAGGTGTTTACACCTTATTTTCTGAGCAAACTCCAGCGCCAATACAAGCTTATGCAAACTCTATAGCGCCAGTATTAGCGACGAGTTTATCAGGAGCCGGGCAACACAAGTTTTCAGCTGAACGTTCGGAAAATCATTTATTGCCAAGTGTCAGCTTAGAATTTCACGGCTTTGAAGATACTTTAGTCTTTGTCAGTGCTGGTAAGGGGGCAAAAGCTGGTGGTTTCGATGGTTCAGGTTTGAATGCTTCAATGGGGTCTGCTCCAGATCCTGATTCTGGTTTTGAGTTTGAAGACGAAGAAGCGACGAACTTGGAGTTTGGCTTTAAGTCTGAGTTGATAGATCAAGTGTTAGAGTTAAACGCTACCGCCTTTTATACCAACTATGAAAACCTGCAAGTCTCTGAGTTCAACGGTAAGGCCTTTGTTGTAAACAATGCCGCAGAAGCAAAAGTTAAAGGGGTTGAGTTGGATGCGCGTTGGTACATCAACGACAACTTCGACTTAACCTCTAGTTTCGCTTTATTAGACTTTGAATATGACAAGTTTACAGGTGCATCACCTACGGTTTATCAAGCTGAACTATTAGGCATGGCAACTCAGGATCTCTCTGGCGAAACAGGGGCATTTGCACCTAAATATTCTGGCAACGTAAATTTGAACTATCACTTAGATATGGCTGGTGGTTACCTACTCGATACCACTTTATCAGTGCAGTTTACAGACGATTTTTATCTTGAGCAGGATTTAGACCCTATTGCTCATCAAGATGCTTATCAGAAATTGAATCTTCGAATTGAGTTAACAAGCCCAGAGGGTGACTTTTCGATAGCGTTACTGGGAAAAAACTTAACCGACAAAACGACATTTTCACAAGCAAATGATGTTCCTGTCTTGAGCTATGCTCATCGTTTTCTAGTTGAAGCACCTAGAAGTGTCCATTTACAAATGAACTATAGATTTTAGTTTTTAGTCGATGTTATTTGGGCAATTTGAGCTGTTCGCCAATGTCGAACAGCTTCTCTCTCATCCAAGTATTAACTGGGTCTTGTTCTGCTTGTTTGTGCCAGTACATATGGACAGGTAACACAGGTACTTCGAATGGAAGGGGGATAACTCGAACCGGCATTTCTTGCTGTAGAATATTGGCATAAGCATTAGGCATAGTCAGTAACATATCGCACTGGCTGATCACACGGGTGGCTGCAAAGTAGTGCTCACAGCGCAGTGCAAACTGTCTTTTTTTTCCCAGTTTAGCCAAGGTCATATCGACTAAATCTACTTTTGAATCTTTTAACGTGACGAGTACGTGTTGCGCTTTTACGTAATTTTCCATTGTTGGCTCAGCCAAAATGGGATGGTCATGACGACAAATCAACGAAAAACTCTCATTACAAACGAGTTGATGTTTAATGTTATCTGAGGTTGGTGTTAGTACGTCAATAACGATATCTAACTCTTGCTGTTCTAAGGCAGCTTCCATTTCTAAGCGTGTTGTTTGACGGCTATTTATCGTGATGTTTGGCGTGTTGGTCAGTAAATCTGTGACTAAGGTTGGAAAGAAAATCGATTCTAAAATATCTCGGAAACCAAACTTTATTTCCCTAGGGTATTGACGAATATCAAAGTCACTTTGCGGTATTAACGTTTCGTTGAGTATTGCTAAAGCTTTCTCTACTTTTGGTATGATCTTTTGGCAATAAGTTGACGGCACCATTTTTCGGCCATGGCGAATAAACAATGGATCGTTAAAACTATCTCGCAGTCTTGCCAGAGCATGACTCACAGCAGGTTGAGTAAGATGTAGCTTATTTGATGCGGCGGTTATTGAGCCTTCCTGATAGACGGTTTTCAACACTAAAAACAAATTTAAATCTATCTTACTATGCAGCATATTTATATTAGGCCATTAAATTACATCACTTTTATTAGTCTTGTTGATATTTAGACTGAAGTCAATCTTATTAAAATAGAGACAACGATCATGCAACAAGACTCAATCGAGCAACAAGTACTAAAAATGACGGTGGGGAGTGACAAGTTCAATGTGCCGATGCCGCCAAAGTTTACCGACTTAGAACAACAGCGTGAATATGAGAAACAGCGCTTAGCCGCAGGCTTTAGAGTTTTCGCTAATCACGGCTTTGACGAAGGCTTAGCTGGCCATATCACAGTGCGCGATTGCATTGAACCTGAAACATTTTGGGTTAATCCGGTTGGCGTACATTTTTCACAAATTAAGACGTCAGACTTAGTGCGTGTTACACACGATGGCAAGATCATCGAAGGCAATATGCCAATCAATAATGCAGCGTTTGCTATTCATTCACGAATTCATGCAGCAAGACCTGATGTGAATGCGGTAGCTCATGCGCACACCACTTATGGTCGTGCTTTTTCTGCATTAGGTCAGTTGCTGCAACCTATTTCTCAAGATGCATGTCTGTTCTACGAAAATCACGGTTTGTTTAATACCTTTACTGGTGTGGTTGCTGATTTAGAAGAAGGTGACTTAATTGCCGAATCATTGGCTGACCACACAGCTGTAATCTTACAAAACCATGGTTTGTTAACCGTAGGTAAGTCGCTTGATGCTGCGGTCGCAAATTTCTGTATGATGGAAAGTTGCTGCCAGAGTCAGTTATTAGCTCAATCGGCTGGCGACTTACAACTGATCGATCACGATACGGCGATCAAAACCAAGCGAGCCAATGGTTCAGAGCTAGTAACATGGGGCAACTTCCAACCTCTTTACCAAGTTGTATTGAGACAAGACGACAGCTTTTTGAAATAAAATAATAAAAACAAAACCTTAACATAAGTCTGCTTGAGGCTAGTCTGAATAAAAAACATAACAATGCACTCCGAGGTAGATAACGCATTTAGCTCGGAGTCAAACAGCCTAGTAATACCTCAGCACAGATAACGATTAAAACAACTTATGTAGAGCGGTAGATGAAAGAGAACAAAGTGATTTTACTGAGGAGAGGGTATGAATCAAATCGACATTACAGGTGTGCGCACATCAGATGACATTGGATTGTTAGACACGTCATCAATTACGGAGCAGAAACTGCCAAACTCTCTGTATCGAGCTATTAAAGAGTCGGCACAATATTGTCCCAATCAAATCGCAATAAAGTACATCCTCGATGGTGATGTTATCAGCCAAGACAAGATCCCATTTGCTAAAAAGGTCTTGCATAAAGCCATTAAATTATTAAAAGGGCAGGAATATGCTGCCCCTTATCGAGAGGTAACTTATTCGCAATTAGCCAACAAGGTGACTCAAACTGCAAATGCCTTGAGAAAATTAGGTATTAACCGAAAGGATGTAACTTCGATAATTATGCCTAACTTTCCAGAGACTTATTACACTCTTTGGGGGGCTTCGACAGCGGGTATAGCCAACCCGATAAACCCATTATTAGATGCCAGCATCATAAAGGAGATAATGTTGTCATCGAATACCAAGGTACTAATCGCATTAGGGCCTCTACCTGGCAGCGACATTTGGCAAAAAGTATTAGCCATTAAAGATGAGATCCCTAATTTAAAAGCAGTGATCAGTGTATTTGGCAAATCAATTCCTGCTGATAAGCAAAACAAGGTTCCAGTGCTGAGCTTCAGTGATTTATTAAAGCAAGAACAAGCCGAAGAGTTAGAATTTGAAGAGCCTAACCAAAGAGATATTTGCGCTTACTTCCACACTGGAGGTACAACAGGTCTACCTAAGTTGGCCCAGCACACGCACTTAAACCAGTTAACTAATGCCGGTCAGGTGAACTTGATCTCTCCTGTATCACCGGGTGATACCATTTTTGTTGGATTACCTATATTCCACGTTAATGCTGCGGTGGCGACGGGAATTGGTCCAATAATGAATACCTCGACTATTTTGTTAGCGGGACCTGCGGGGTATCGCGGCAAGAATGTCATGGCTAACCTGTTAACACTGATAAAGAATTACAAAGTTAGCCTAATAATGGCGGTACCTACTGTTTACGCAGGGATACTTACTGAGCTTGAAAAGCGCAATGAAGAGAATTTTAGCTTACCGGATCTTAAACTGGCAATTAGCGGCGCGGCTCCACTTTCTAGTGAGTTACAAAATAAGTTTATCCGTGAAACGGGTATTAATTTGATTGAGGGTTATGGCTCAACAGAAAGCTCTTCTGTTTGCAGTTTGATGCCGGTAAGAAGCATAAATGAAGAAGCTTCTGTTGGTCTGATTATTCCAGGTATGAAAGTAGCAACCGTTGAGATAGGTAGTGACGACCAATTAATTAAGCAATGTGGCGTTGGCGAGGTTGGAGAAATTGTTATTGCTGGCAATAACGTATTCCCCGGATACTTAGATGAAGCTCACAATAAAAACTTATGGGTCACACTGGAAGATAACATTAGCTACGTGCGAACTGGAGATTTGGGACGTTTTGATAAACACGGTTATCTGTCTTTAGCTGGACGTAAAAAAGAACTGATCATTCGAGGCGGCCATAATATTGACCCTAAGATGATTGAAGACACAGCGATGAAGCACCCAGAGGTTCAGTTGGCGGCGGCAGTACCTCGTCCTGATACATACTCTGGTGAATTGCCTGTTCTTTACGTCACAAAAACACCAAACAGCACAATAACCAGCGAAGAGTTAATGGTGTTTATGCAAAAGCAGACACCAGAACGTGCAGCTACTCCTAAATTGGTTAACATTATCGAAGAAATGCCTTTAACCGCGGTAGGAAAGATTTATAAACCTGAGTTGGTGTGTGCACAAATTACCAGTGTGGTAACCCAAGAGGTTGCAAAGATACTCGATAAAGAAGATTTTAAGGTTTTGGTCACTATAGACAAAAAACTTGGTATCAAAACGATTATTGAATTATCAGATGAAAAACAAGAGGAAACAGAGAGACAAGTTAAACAGCAATTGGTTGGGTATGCTTTCAAATACCAATTGCATTTTATGTCCACAACAACACAGGCGGTTTAGCATGAGTAATTCAGTCATTATGGATATATTTTTACCTATTGCTCTGGCCTTGATCATGTTTGGTATGGGGCTTGGACTAACGAAACAGGACTTCACTCGGTTGTGGCTTACGCCTAAGCCTGTATTAGTAGGTCTGTTTGGCCAGTTGATCCTGTTACCAATTATTGCTTTTGGTATTTGTGTTTGGTTTGAGTTACCGCCTGCTTTAGCAATTGGAATGATGATCTTAGCTGGAAGTCCAGGCGGCACTATGTCTAATGTGTTGAGTCAGTTGGCAAAAGCTAATCTAGCCTTATCGGTTACCTTAACTTCCATCTGTACTTTAGTTTGTGTTTTTACCACACCTTGGTTGATTCACTTTTCTATTCAACATTTTGCTGAGCAGAACGCGCCGGAATACTCTTTGTTAGGTACTTCTATTGGACTTATTGCGATTACCCTTATACCTGTTTTACTAGGCATACTTGTTAGGCAGTTGAAAGCAGAATCAGCAATTAAATACGAAGTGCACTTTCGACGCTTTTCCTTATTTTTTATGATCTTAATGATAGTTGCATTGATGATAAAAGAGCGTCACTTACTGGTTAGTTCATTCGAACAAGTGTTTGCAGCCAGTATGACTCTCAATCTGTTGTCTGTGGTTGTTGGAGCCTTGTTAGCAAAGTCATTTTTATTAACGGATAAAGACGCACTGACTTTAGGTATTGAAGTTGGGATCCAAAACGCAACTATGGCGATACTTATCGCGGTCAGCTTTTTACATGAACCTTCATATGCCATAACGGCAGGGGTTTACGGTTTGACCATGTATTTGGGGCCATTGCCGTTAATTTACTGGAAAAAGTTTAAACAAAAACGCCAAGCGCCTCAGGTTGTGGCTGACTAACCTGAGGCAAAAGCCGCTTTTATTCTTTCTCTAAACCAAGTTAGTGCTTCATCATTGGAACTGCTTTGATGCCAATATAAGTGAGTAATTACTTTCGGTAGTTCAATTGGCATTTCTAATACCGCTAGATCTGAGTCTTGGATCTGTTTGGCGATCATGCTGGGCAACGTCAGCAGATAGGGACTTTGTTTTAGCATGAGTTTCGCGGTCTGATAACTTTGACAGCGTATATCTATCTGCCGGTTTTCTCCCTGTTCTAACAAAGCATAATCCTCAAGCACTCTGCCTGTCGCTCGACTGGAAACGGCAATGTGCTTTTGGGCTAAATAATCTTTAGCTGAGAGTCTGTTGGCACAACTGTGTCGTTTGTCCATAACGACACAATATTCATCACTAGATAATATTAGGTGTTCAATAGGCAGTTTGATTGGTAAAGCAATGTTTATTGCCGCATCGATTTTTTTGGCGGCAAGCTGACGTGTAATATCTTCTCTAGGTGTTCTGACACTGGTGAGTTTTATTTTAGGCGCTTGTGCTAACAAGGTTTTCTGCAGTTTAGGGAGAACTATTGGCTCCATAGGTTCAGGTTGAGCCAATCTAAATGTCTGTTGTGATTCTGCTAAATCAAATTCGCCACAACTTTGTAACACCTGTCTAAGTTGGACAAGTGTTTCGATTAATTTAGGTGCGAGCCTCTCACACGCTGGAGTTGGAATCATCTGACTGCCTTGTCTAATGAATAATTCATCGCCAAGTGTCTGACGCAATCGCTTCATCGCGTGGCTAACGGCTGAAGGGCTGATAAACAAACTCTTAGCTACCGTAGTCATATTGCGTTCTCGATACAAAAACTCAAACACTTTTAACAAGTTTAAATCGAGTTGTTGGATTTTATTTGGGTCAATCATTTAGCTAAAACCAACTCTTTAATGTGATGAATTATATTCACAATAGACTATCAATATACTTCACTTCATTCACTTTGTTTTTTGCTTTAGTCTGGTTTTATTCACTTAAAGGAAATCGATTATGAACTTTGAACCAAGTGCGAAGAGCCAAGAGTACTTAGCTAGACTAAAAGCCTTTATGGCGGAACATGTATATCCAGCCGAACAGGAAATTTTAGCCACCAATCGAGCGCTAAATGAAACCGCTGATTGGACTAAATGGCAGTTACCACCTCAAATAAATGAGTTAAAACAAAAAGCAAAAGCCGCAGGTCTTTGGAATTTGTTTTTGCCTGATGCTGAACTCGCCGAAGGTTTAACTTGTTTAGAGTATGCCCCGTTAGCCGAAGAAACTGGCAGAGTCTTTTTTGCTCCGGAAATATTTAACTGCAACGCACCTGACACAGGAAATATGGAAGTCCTTTATCACTTTGGTAACGACCAACAGAAACAAGAATGGCTAACACCATTATTGGCTGGGGAAATACGATCGGTATTTGCTATGACAGAGCCAGATGTTGCCTCATCAGACGCGACAAATATGCAAGCAACCATCCAAGAAGATGGTGATGAGCTGATATTAAATGGTCAAAAGTGGTGGAGTACAGGTTTAGGTCACCCAAATGCAAAGGTTGCTATCTTCATGGGGTTGTCTAATCCAGAAAACGACAAGCATTCACAACACTCTATGGTACTGGTGCCGCTGGATTCCGAAGGTGTTGAAATCAAACGTATGCTGACAGCTTATGGCGACTATGATGCACCTTATGGCCACGGCGAAGTGTCGTTTACTAATGTAAGAGTGCCAAAAAAGAATTTGATCATGGGGTTAGGTAAGGGCTTTGCAATTGCTCAAGGCCGTTTAGGTCCAGGCCGAATTCATCATTGCATGCGAGCTATTGGTGCAGCGGAAAGAAGTTTAGAGTTGATGATAAAACGCGGCATGGAACGCGTGGCGTTTGGTAAACCTATTATCAAATTAGGTGGCAATCTAGAACGAGTAGCACAGGCTCGTATGGCAATAGATCAAGCGAGGTTATTAACCTTACACGCCGCTTGGAAAATCGATACATTAGGGGTTAAACAAGCAATGACTGAAATATCGAGTATTAAGGTTGTGGTGCCTAATATGTTACAACAAGTAAGTGACATGGCGGTGCAAATATTTGGCGGAGCTGGAGTTTGTTCAGACCATCCTGTAGCCAGCTTTAACCAGATGGGACGTATCCTTAGGTTAGCCGATGGTCCTGATGAGGTTCATATGGGCATGGTTTCTCGCTTAGAGTTAGCAAAGTACAAATAGGTAATCGTGATGAAAAAGACCCGTTACTTGATCACAGGTGGCGCTTCCGGGCTAGGTAAATCCTTAGCTTTAGCACTGGCCAAACAAAATCAAGCTGAATTGAAAATATGTATTGCCGATGTAAACGATGAGCGTGGTGAAGCGGCTGTTAAAGAGTTAACTAACCTTGGTGCAGAAGCTTTTTATCAACGTTGTGATATCACCGATATGCAAGATGTTTCTGAATTGTATAATGCTGTTAATACTAAGTGGCAAGGCGTTGATGTAGTTTATAACAATGCTGGAGTTGCGACAGGAGGTTCGCTGCAAAGCGAATCTATTGAGCAATGGCAGTGGATTTTGGATGTCAATTTACTTGGTATGGTGCGGGTTAGTCAGGTGTTCCTTGAGGGCTTTAAAGCCCAGGGACACGGACATTTCGTAAACATAGCGTCACAAGCAGGGTTAACTCCCATACCTCTAATGAGTAGTTACAACTCCGTAAAGTCGGCTGTAATTGCTTTGTCTGAAACAATGAAATTAGAGCTTGCTCAGTACAATGTCGATGTGAGTGTGGTTTGTCCGAGTTTCTTCAAAACCAACCTAGATGAGTCGTTGCGCACGTCTGAAGCATCGGTCGGTAATTTGATGAATAAACTGTTTGAGAGAGCGAAGCTTTCCTCAGATCAGGTTGCACAAACCATCGTGAACAAAGTTAACCAAGGTCAGTTTTTGATCTTAACTCACAAAGAAGGCATTAAAGCTTATCGATTGAAAAAGTTGATGCCTATCAATTGGTATCTATCCATGATGTTAAAACAAACTAAGGCTTTGTTAAAAAAGGGCCAGTCGTTAAGCAGGGAACAATAACATGAATCAAGCTATTTTAGACCAAGCCAAAGCCGTGCGTACAGGTGAAGAGCTTCCTACAGATAAAATAGACAACTGGTTGAAGCGAACTTTACCTCACTTATCAGGGGTGCCAGAGGTAACTCAATATTCCGGAGGCGCGTCAAATTGGACCTATTGTTTAGATTATGACGATACTTCCCTTATTTTACGCCGGGGTCCAGAAGGAACAAAAGCAAAAGGCGCACACGATATGGGACGAGAGTATCGTCTGCAAGAAGCGCTTCAGCCGGTTTATCAATACGTGCCAAATATGCTGGCCTTTTGTGATGATAACGATGTCGTTGGTGCCGATTTTTATGTAATGGAAAAGTTAACGGGCATTATTCCTCGAAAGAACTTACCTAGAGGGCTAACTACTACGCCTGAAAAAACCGAACAACTGTGTAAAAACGTTTTGGATTGCTTGGTTGAACTGCACAAGGTTGATTACAAAAAGGCTGGATTGGATCACTTAGGTAAAGGCGTAGGATATACCCAACGTCAAATAGAGGGCTGGTCAGAGCGTTATACTAAAGCGAAAACATGGAATGTGCCTTCCGGAAAGTTTGTTATTAATTGGCTAAAGAACAACATGCCTGAAAATGAAACCATTTGTTTAACCCATAATGATTTCCGTTTTGACAATGTCGTTTTAGACCCAAATGATTATACCAAGGTGTTGGGGGTACTTGATTGGGAGTTAGCTACGTTAGGTGATCCTTTGATGGACTTAGGTAATACGCTAGCGTATTGGGTTGAGTCGGATGATGACTTCTTGGCACAGGGAAGTCGACGCCAGCCAACTCATTTAAAAGGCATGTTAACTCGCAAGCAAGTCGTAGAGTATTACTGTGACAAGATGGGAATAGAGGTAAACGACTTCACCTTTTATGAGGTTTATGGTTTATTCAGATTAGCTGGAATCGTCCAGCAAATTTACTATCGTTATCACCATGGGCAAACGAATAACCCTGCATTTAAACACTTCTGGGTATTTGTTCATTATCTATTACACCGCTGCAAAAAAGCGATCAAGGCACAAGGGCGTAAATAATGGCTGCGATCTATTTAATAAGGCATGGCCAAGCTAATACCAAGTCGGCTGACTACGATATGTTGTCTGACTTAGGTAAAGAGCAAGCTAAACTAATAGCTCAACCCTTGGCTGATAAATGTATCTCCCCCGATTCTTTAACTATAGGTGGCATGAAGCGGCACCAACAAACCGCTGACTTAGCCTTGTCATCTTGCCAAGTTGATGCCGATAAAGCGTTGAAAGATATAGGTTGGAATGAGTACGACCATCAAGCCATTTTGGCGGGGTTAGACGAGAGATTGAGAACACCTGAAGGTATTCGGCAGTACTTCATTGAAAACAATCTGCAAAAACATCAATTTCGCACTGTGTTTATTGAGGCCATGCACAAGTGGATGAAATCTAACAATTGCGAAATTTATCCTGAGTCTTGGCAAGAGTTTTCCAATAGGGTTGAGAAAGCTTTCGACTCTGTTTTAGACAAGGTAGAGCAAAACCACTTTGTCTTCACCTCTGGTGGCCCAATTAGCTTAGTTGTTGCTAGATTATTAGGACTTGATAAAGAACAGTTTATGACGATTAACTGGAATTTGGTCAATGCTGGCATAACTAAAATATTAGTGAATAAACAGACAGGGCAATTGAGTTTGTCCTGTTTGAATGAACATACAATCTTTGACAAAGAAGAGCACAGAAACAAGCTCTCATACACTTAACTTCAGCTGTAAATACTAAAAAGAGAAATCACATGTTGAGAAAGAATATTTTAATAACGGGTGCAAGCTCAGGGCTAGGCAAAGGCATGGCAATTGAATTTGCCAAACAGGGAGCTAATTTGGCTTTGTGTGCCAGACGAGTCGAAAGGCTTGAAGATCTTAAAAAAGAGTTGGAGCAGGTTAACCCTAATATCAAGGTTTATATCGACAGTTTGGATGTAAACGATCACGAAGCCGTATTTACTGTCTTTGAAAAGTTTAAGCAGAAAATGGGGTCATTAGATAGAGTGATCGTAAATGCAGGTATGGGAAAAGGAGCTTCTATCGGTACAGGTTATTTCCATGCAAATAAACAAACCGCAGAAACTAATTTTGTCGCTGCCATTGCGCAAGCAGAAGCGGCAATGACTATTTTTAGAGAGCAAAATGCTGGCCATTTGGTGACGATTTCTTCCATTAGTGCGGTAAGGGGATTCCGCCGAGCAATGACTGTTTACGCAGCAACAAAAGCGGCCATTACGTCATTGTCTGAGGGAATAAGAATTGACGTGATGAATACGCCAATAAAAGTGAGTTGTGTTCATCCTGGATTTATCCGAAGTGAGATTAACGAAACGGTGGAAAAAGTCCCATTTATTGTAGATACAGAAACGGGGTGTAAAGCCTTGGTTAAAGCTATCAATAAAGAAAAAGCCAACAGTTATGTACCATCGTGGCCGTGGGCAATTTTGCAGTGGGTACTACGAATTGCACCACTTTTTGTGATCCGGAAAATGAGCTGATTTTAACGTTCTCATTTATATCCCATTCTAACCGTTCTTGCACTTAGCTTGAATAAATCCTATGGAGCTCTTTTGAATAATTCTCTGCTAGCTGAAGTTAACGGGCGTGATTCATAATTCTATTTTCAGGTTTGAACCCAATCAACCAAAAATCGGATGTTATTAAACGTTTTGCCAAACTCTATACTTCTAAGCTCTCCGTTTCATGTGAATGGTTTGCGAGGTGAAATTTTGACTTTATCAATTCGGTAACCTCTTAGTTTTGAAGAATACTTATCGGCCGATAATTCTTCTTCAAACATGGCTGGCACGACATGGCTGTAATGCTGTTCTATCATGGCGGTACTGGTATCACATTGTTTTGCCTTTACGCACTTTGATTTTAAAACGAACGTTATGGTCTTGCCGTGTCATTTCTATATCGCCCCAGTAAAAGCCGCCCTTCTCGTTCCAACCTCACCACCTTTAGATGTTAAAACTGGAACTTGTGCAACAATCATCCACTTGCGATCAATAGCTTCCTTGAACACCATTTGCAGTGCAACATTGTGAGTCATTAAGGTGGACTTTGATAATTGCCTGCCATTTTGCTCAAAGCGCCATTTGTCAAACAATCGTATTTTGTCTTGGTCGATCGAAGTAACAAATAGTTTGCCAAAATACGGGATGTGATATTTATCTAACGCCTGAATGTAATCTTTATAACTTACCTTGCCAGCTTTCAAGTCGAGTTGATTTTGAAGGTAGACGTAGAAGCCGTCTACTATGTCATGTCGTTGAATTTGTGTTGTCATAAATTCCAATATGACAGCGAGATGTTGATTTGCAAAGTGTTTAAAATTGCTCTGTAAGCGTTGATTTTATTGACATCAATTTAGACACTTTGTATTCAAAATCCGTTGCCTTCGGGCGTGGCGGTTCAAGTCCGCCCACCGGTACCACTTACTTATATTTTTACTATGAGTAAAAGCAACCGACTTAATCAGCAATGAAAGTCGGTTTTTTTGTATCTATTTTTTATATCCCACCCGCAATTCAGCCATAAAAATAGGCTATTCACGGTTTTTTCAGTCTTGTTTATATTTAGTTGTTATAGGATTACTTTCTCAATTTTTACAATACGAAATTTGTTTAGAAATAGTCTTTTATGATTTGCTAATTTTATTTTACTGCCTGGAAATTAATTAAAATGAAAAACTTTGGTCGTTGTATCTTTGCTACTTTGCTATTGTCGACAGTCTTATCCACTAGTGTTTTAGCTAACAAAGAAACTAATGTCGCTTCTCTAAAACAATTCGAAGTAGCGACATGGAATGTTGAACATTTAGCTTTTCCGATAAATCAAGGCTGTCGCCCAAGAGACGCGCGAGAGTTCAATGAACTAAAAGGCTATGCCAATTCATTAACAGCCGACATTATTGCATTTCAAGAAGTTAGCTCTTATGAAGCAGTCGAGAATTTATTCCCTAGCTCCGATTGGCAAATATTTGTATCACAGCGAGCTGATACCAAATCATACGACTGTAGAAAGTCTGGCTTTAAATCAACACAACAAAAAGTGGCTTTTGCGGTCCGAAAAGCACTCAATGTAAAACAAATCACCACTCTTGATGAATTTGGTATTGATAACCCAGGATTACGTCATGGGTTAGAACTAACGGTAGAATCATCACTTGGTGACATTACGATACTAAATGTACATATGAAAAGCGGTTGCTTTGTTGATGACTTTACAAAAAAAGACTCCCGAGCATGTAAAACGTTAGCAAAGCAAGTGCCTGTGCTCGATGGATGGATTGAGAAAAAAGAGAAACAAGGAACACCCTATATTGTTTTAGGTGATTTTAATCATCGCTTGTCAGCAAAAAATAATTACCTTGCGGATATATTGAAAAACAATTCAGACAACTCTGCTTCGACAATGCAATTAACAACTCAAGACTCAGTTGGTTGCCACCCTCGTTATCCGGCTCCTATCGACCATATCATCTTGGGTAATGTAGACCCATCTAGCGTCAATAAAAAAGTCGTTGTCTACCCATATAAAAATATGGATCCTAAAGCTATGTTGAGCGATCACTGTGCCGTTTCGTTGTCGATAACGCCTGTCAAATAAGCACCTCTCTTAAAATAACATGCAGATCGGCCAATGGCTGGTCTGTGTGTGTTTTGGCTTCACAATATATTTAGAGTCTTATAACCAACAGACAAGATGTATAAAGTGAGTTCGACCTATCGAACAGTGCCATTATTAACCACTTATCATTAAAGTTAGTCTTTTGAGGCATTCTTCTATTATTTTTATCAGAATAACAGACCATGCCAATTCTCAATTTTTGATATAAAACACGGTCGCTAAGGTATTTTCTTACGCGGTTTATTTTTAAGAATTTCAAGCAAGTTAAAAAATCTACGTCTACACTTTCATGGTCTAATTCAAATCAAACACACATTAAATAGGCTTATGAATAAACGAAACACCCAAATCATTAATGAAGAAGTCACTTTTTCTGACAGCGAAGAATTAGTCTCTACCACCGACTTACGCGGTGTTATAACCTACGCAAATGATGCGTTTTGTCGAGTTTCAGGCTTTAGTTACGATGAGTTGGTGGGTAAAAACCATAACCTAGTCAGACACCCAGATATGCCAAAAGAGGCCTTTGCTGACTTATGGAGCAATGTACAACAAGGTCGCTCATGGCGTGGCGCCGTAAAAAACCGTTGTAAAGATGGCCGCTATTATTGGGTTGATGCGTTTGTTACCCCTATTTACGAAGGTGGGAAAGTTATAGGTTTTCAATCGGTTAGAACCAACCTAAACAAAGATTTAAGAATATCTGCTGAATCTGCATATTCAAAAATGAAAGCTGGAAAATCTGTTACTAATCCACTTGATTTATTTAACACTCGACTTACGATTTATGCAGTGCTTGCTTTGGCGTTGATCTACGTAACAACCATAGTGCCTCTTGCGGCTATTGGTTTTCTAATTTTACCTTTTATCACTTTTAAGCATGAATTAATCGAGTTCCCACAGCTTAGCGAATCAATAAAAAAACAGTCGGATAGTATTTCTCGCCTTATTTACAGTGGTAATTCAACACTTAGTAGCTTTGACTTCCAACAAAAAATATTAAAAGGTAAGGTTAATACAATTTTAGGCAGAGTTTTAGACAATAGCTCAGAGCTAAATCAGCGAACTCATGAGCTTGAAAAAGCTTCGCACTTATCAAAACAAGGTGTTGAGCGCGAAACTGAAGAGTTGCATTTGGTATCTACTGCAGTAGAAGAAATGGTAGCGACTATTGATGAAGTCGCTAAAAATACCACTAGTACTAACGAAAAAGTTCGATTCGCCCATACAAACTGTGAAAAAGCGAGTTCAGTCATGGGCGAGACCATGGTTCAAGTTAATGCGCTTGCCGTAGAAGTTTCTAAATCAGCCAATTCCGCGACTGAATTAGCCAGTGAAGCAGAAAAGATTGGTGGGATTATGCAAGAAATTCAGGGCATTGCTGACCAAACAAACTTGCTAGCATTAAATGCTGCAATCGAGGCGGCTCGTGCTGGTGAACATGGACGTGGTTTTTCAGTAGTCGCTGATGAAGTAAGAGCGCTTTCAAGTCGGACCCATGGCGCAACAGAGCAAATCCAAAAATCAATTTCTGAAATTCAATCTGTTTTACTCTCATGGTCAGACATGATGGATAAAGGTAAGGACTCTGCTGAAGTCTGTGTTTTAAAAGCCGAGCAGTCTCAAACAATGGTACAAGAAGTATATCAGTCGATTGCTGATATCTCGGATCTTGCTATTCAAATATCTACAGCTGCAGAAGAACAAAGCTTAGTGTCACAGGAAATAAGTCAAAACATCATTAACATTAGTGACGCATCTCAAAATAATCTAACACAAGCCGAATCAGTCTTATCATCAAGTTCAGAGATAAGTATCCGAACGGAAAAATTAGCGTCTATGGCACTGACTTTTAAAGAGTGATCATAAAAAGCGAGAGCCTCCCTACAGTGACTCATAATCATGGTAGGTCTCGCTTTTGCGCATTAAACTAATTGATTTAAAACTAGTCTTATAAACTATTAATCACATCATAAAGTTGAACAAATGAAGTCCTTGCCGCTAAATTAATCGGTAGGTGTAACTTCCTCGCGATGTCACTTGACGATATTACACCTCTAATTTGATGAAGACTTCTATCAACAACCAAGCAATGCCTTAACCCATAGCTTTGCAGGGCTATAACAACATCGTTTACCTTCGCTGTTTGTAGCTCATCAAAATCAAACGCATGCAAGTTATATTTAGACTGCATCAAGTCTCTTACCAGTATCTCGTCTCGACGATTGCCATTGGCTACCTCAGAAACAATTCGCTGTTCATTTAGTTCGTTTGTGCTGATCAAGCCTAAAAAATCCTCTTGAGACGAAACCACAATTTTCATTTGTACATGCGCTTTTTTCATTAATGCAAGTGCATCAATAGCCTTTGTATCACCACTAATGACCAGAGGCTCATGTTCACTAAAGTCCGTAAAAATATCTGTTGCGGGTGATGCTAATGTGGTTTTCTCGTAGATGTCTGGGGTGACAATATTGTCAAAATGTTCAATATTATATAAATGTAAGTTTTTCATATGTACCTCTAAGGCACTCGATGAGTGCTTAAAATTAATTAACGTAAAAATAATTTATTAATTTAGAGGTGAAACTGGTGGTGCTCTTACCTTTTGGAGATGATAGTTGCGTTTATTCGACTTCGGAAAAATAGTCGGCAATAAAGTATGAGGTACGGTACTTTTGTTGAACGATGAATCATCACTTATAAATTCATCTGGCTCGCCGTCATTTAACTCTAACTCTTCACAAGCTTTTTCTAATGCGCTTAACTCTATTACATAACTAACATCATAAAGTGATGTGTTTTTAGCGCGCACTTCCGTATCAGCAACAACAAAGTTACTAAGAACGGTAAAAATAAACGCTAAAATATAGTTATTCACAATAATGCCCAGTGATTTACACATTAATTTATATTTGGGACAATTTTTAAACTTTCAATGTCTAAATATTAAATATAGATTAATAACACCATAGCCAAATAATAATTACGAATGCTTTATATAACATTACTTACGTTACTCGCTGGCTTAGCAATCCCATTAGGGGCCTATATCGCGAGCATTAGATTCTTCACCAAAGAAAGACGAGAAAACGAGTTTCGGCATAGCGTTATGGCTTTTGGTGGTGGCGCACTATTGTCTGCAGTTGCGCTCGTTCTGGTTCCGGATGGCATCCGACATTTGAGTATTATGATGAGCAGCTTCTGTTTTATCATTGGCGGCTTGTTTTTTATGTTTATTGACATTCAGCTAAGTAAAACTAAAACCTCAGCCAGTCAGTTAACTGCAATGTTGACCGACTTTATACCTGAGTCACTTGCGCTCGGCGCTACTTACTCTGTAAGTACCGGCAGCGCTATTTTACTAACCATATTAATAGCATTACAAAATATTCCAGAAGGCTTTAATGCGTATAGTGAGCTTAAAAGTACTAGCAAATATAGTCGCAACAAAATCATTAGCTTGTTTGTTGTCTTAGCATTGATTGGTCCCATATTAGGTATATTGGGTTTTATTTGGTTGGTCGACTTTCCAGATGTGGTTGCAGGTATTATGTTATTTGCCGCCGGAGGTATTCTATATTCGGTTTTTCAAGATATAGCACCACAAGTTCCATTGAAATATAGCCACGCGCCACCTATTGGTGCCGTTCTTGGTTTTTTGTTAGGTGTAATAGGCCATATGCTTACTCTTTAACCGCATATCCTTTGTAGTCTATAAGATTTATAATAGTCCTTCTTAACCGCGGATTGGCAATAACATGAACAGAAAAAAGAAAATTAATGAAACGCTTAAACGAAAAGCAAAAAAAATGAACGACAAGCGAAACCCAAAGAAAAAAGAAAGGTATATAAGTAAAGCTGAGCGAGCTAAGTTAGAAACAATAAAAAGTGAAGATACTAATCAAATAGATACCGACATGGGTGGTGTTTTTAATGAGAGTAATTCACAAGCTTTTGATAAAGAATAAAAAGCCCAACCTAAATATTTAAGCTGGGCTTTTACTAGTTAAAGAATTAACTAATCAAGTACTACGGTATCAATGACATGTATGATACCGTTTGTGGTGTAAATATCTGTAATGATGACATTAGCACCACCAAACTGCAGCATTCTGGAAGTTGGGTCAATCGAGACCGAAATCTCATTACCAGAGGCCGTAGGAACGGTTCTACCATTTGCTGCGTAAGCGGCCACCGAGTTAACCTCCCCACCGATAACGTGCTGTAACAAGACTTCTCTTAGTGCTTCAGTGTTTGCTAGTAGTGCTGATAACTCAGCGCTGTCAATCTTGTCAAACGCATCGTTAGTTGGTGCAAATACTGTAAATGTAGCCTCTTCATTCGCTAATGTATCCACCAAGTTTGCAGCGGTTAAAGCATCCACTAATGTTGTAAAGCGCTCATCAGCCACTGCAACATCAACTATACTCTCTGTTGGTTCACCAGCGTCTACAGGCGGCATTAGCACAGTATCAACTACATGAATAACACCATTATCCGCCATGACATCAGTTGCGGTTACTAACGAGTTATTTACGTATAAAGATGAGTCAACATAAGATAACGCCAGCGCGTCCGTATTTGCAGTTGCAACTTGGTTTCCTGAGGTTTGCGCAGCTGTAATAGCCGCATCAGACATAATGCGACCTGACAACACATGGTATAACAGAATGTCCGATAACTTTTCAGTATCAGCGAGTAGTGCGTCGACCGTTCCCTCTGGTAATTTAGCAAAAGCATCATCATTAGGCGCAAAAACGGTGTAGTTTGTATCAAAATCGCCTAATGTCACGTCCAGGCCGGTTGCTTGTAATGCTGCCACCAGCGTCGTGAAATTACCATTCTCAATTGCTACATCTACTAAACTCATTGGTGGCTCTGGTAATTCAACATCACCTATGACAACAGCATCAATTACATGAATCACACCATTAGATGCATACACGTCTTTTATAACGACGTTAGCGCCACCAAACGTAATAACATCAGATGATGAATTAATTCCAACAGGAATACCGACTTGCGCGGCAGTTGTCGCCTCAGTGCCGTTTAGTGTGTAGGCTGTGACCGAATCAACTTCAATACCGGCAACGACGTGTTGAAGTAAGATACTAGCTAATACATTGGGATTGTCTAATAAAAGCGCGATGTTTTCTTCGCCAACCATTTCAAATGCAGCATCAGTTGGGGCAAAAACAGTAAATACGGCATCTGGATCTGCAAGCACAGTGTCTAGCTGAGTCGCTTCTAGAGCAGCTACAAGGGTTGTAAAACGACCGTCCGCTACGGCTGTCTCGACAATATTACTTGTAGGGTTGCCTTTAGCTGTTGGTGGAATCAATACAGCATCAATAACATGGATGATGCCATTGTCTGTTTGAATATCTGTGGTAACGACTGTAGCGGTATTGACCAACAGGTCATCGCCATCTAATGATAATCCAACAAAATCACCATTCACCATTTCTACTTCTGTGCCAACCGCATTTAGCGCTGCACTCGCAGCGACTTGGCCGTTAATCACATGGTAAGTAAGTATGTTAGATAATGCATCTGCATCTGCTAATAAAGCGTTTATTGTATCTTCCCCTAAAAGCGCAAAGGCGTCATCTGTAGGTGCAAATACAGTAAAAGTAGCGTCAACGTCTGAAAGGGTTACATCAAGACCTGTGGTCTGTAGTGCAGTTACTAGCGTTGTAAAATTACCGTCTGCAACCGCTACATCAACGATGGTTGAGACTGGCTTGTCATCATCATCGTCACTGCATGCTGAAAGTAAAAACACACTGCAAAGTAAAATCAATAGAGCTTTTATTTTAATCACTTTTTTATTCCTTATGCGTATAGTTTGCCCAATTTTTACGCACTATTATTTTTCAACGATCACAAATTATTAGTATTTTAAAAATATAATTTATTCAGTGAACCCTGTTTATTTTTTGACCGTAAGAGTCTAGTTATGCCTTTCCAATAGTGCCTGAAATTCTAATCCTGGCATAGGCTTATATAAAAAGAATCCCTGGCCAATATCACAGCCGCGATGTTTTAAAAATGAGAGCGATGCTTGATTTTCTATACCCTCAGCAACCACTTTTAAATTTAAATTATGTGCTAGGTTAATGATACTATCTGCAATTGCCGCGTTATGAGGTTGATCGCTCAATTCCAAAATGAAAGATTTATCAATTTTTAAAATATCTATTGGTAACTGATGTAGATATTGCAAAGATGAATACCCAGTTCCAAAATCATCGACAGCAACGGTGATCCCAAAATCTCTGAGCGCTTGTAAGATATCTTTTGCAAAAGCGATATTATCTAAGAAAAGTGATTCTGTTATTTCTATTTCTATTGCACTAGGAGGAATTGCAAACTTGGAAATGATACTTTTAAACTGAGCGACTAACTTTTTATTTCGAAACTCTACAGGCGACACGTTTATAGCCACCGGTAATACCGTTAAACCTTTATCTATCCAGTTACGAATATCCCTGCACGCCTCTTCGAGTACCCAAAGGCCAATATCATTGATCAAACCGGTCTGCTCCGCTACCGGGATAAATATATCAGGACGACTATTAGCCCCCTCTCTTTTCCAACGTAACAATGCTTCAACTGCAATTACTTTGTTATTTTTTAAGTCGACTTTAGGCTGATAATACAATTGAAATTCTTGATTGCTTATGGCATCCCTTAAATGGTTCTCTACCTGCAATTGCTGAATAGAAGAGCGCTCTAATTCTGAGTCAAAATACTGATGATTATTTTTCCCCATCGCTTTAGCATGATACATAGCCATATCTGCTTTTCTCAGCAGTTCATCGGTGTCCATACCGTCTTTAGGATACATACTAATGCCAATGCTAGAAGAAATATAAAACTCGCTATCTTCGATTAAGAACGGTTTAACCAATGCATCAATTATTCTGTGACTAATCACAGTGGATATACTTGACTCTTGCAGGTTCTCTAAAAGTACAACAAATTCGTCTCCACCGAGTCGCGCTAACGTATCAACATCCCTGATACAGGTTTTAATTCGCTGAGTGACTTCTTTTAATACTGCATCGCCAGCTTGATGACCGGCATTGTCATTAACTTTTTTAAAGTCATCTAAATCAATAAAAAGCACAGACAACTGCGTGTCAAAACGATTACAATAAGTAATACCATGAGAGAGTCGATCATCTAAAAGAGCGCGATTTGGTAGCCCAGTTAACGCGTCATGGAACGCTTGATGCTGAACCATAGCTTCATTTCTTTTTAATTCGCTGATGTCTCTAAAGCACCATACTCTGCCAAGTACCTCGTTATTCTCAACCTGAGGAGACGTGTGATATTCAAAAAAACGACCATCTATTAACTTAATTTGCCCATAAAGCTCGGTCATTGGGTTGTTCTTTATTTGCCTAAACTTATGCGCGAGCCTTGTTCTATCTTCAAACTGTTGAATGACCTTTTTTAATTTAAGCAAAGAAATTTTAGGACTTGTTAATATATCAATATTAACGAGTTGCGCGGCCATCTGATTAAACTTGGTTACCGAACCTTTTTCACTAATTGCTAAAATCGCCTCACCGGTAGCATCAAATGTTGCATTTAATGCGGCAAGAGAGTGCTTTAGTTCATTTTGAACTACGAGCTGCTTGTCTACTTCTTTTCTTAGGGTTTCGTTTCGTGTTGATAATTCGGTTGATGTAAGCTCAAGAGATCGGTCGATCAATGACAACTCTCGTTCATTTTGCTCATAAGCTTCATTTACAGCGGCTAAGAATGGGCCGAGACTCTCATCTTCACCATGTTCAGCTAAATACTTTTTGATTTGCCTTTTTAATAATCGATGCATTACTACCGTCTTTCTCTAAACGTTGTCACTGTCATGGTTTGATTATGCAAAACACAATGCTTTCCTTTACCTATTGGTGATAATTCCCCATACGAATAAAAACCACCCAATACACAGTTATTGCCTAATACATCTTGCACACTTTCCAACTCATATTCTGACTCTTGCTGCAATACCAATCTTCTTCCAACACAGCTGATTAATAGCGCAAAATCTGGCGAGTCGGATCCGGCAACTTCAAGTGCTTGAGCGGCGGCAGATTCGGCGCCATCAACCAGTTTTCCAGTATTAGCTCTCATTAATTTGGCGTATTTACCTTCTGGCATGTCACCGGCGAATATGAGAGAGTTTGTTTCTTCATCAATGTTTAGAATTGTACGAACTGTATAATCGGTGGAGTCTTCATTTTTTATACATATTGGAAAACGTAACGCGGATGCTGGCAGTTCGTTAGCAAAATCGCCTAAATATTCTTTATACAAAGCTAAAGCTGATTGGTTGTCTAATTCAAACAATACATTCGCTTCTGATTTAGTTATAAGTCGCTCTGGCCCAAAAGGAACCCACCCACCTAAACTACCATGACCTATCTCGATATGGTCACCATAAAAGCCGCACACAACGATCCGCTTTGTACCAATATCGTTATTGTGCCAAACGATGGTTTCGGTAAATTTATCTGCGTCTCCAGCTAGCCCTCCTGTAATCGTCACGTCATTAGGAAGCTTTTGTATTAAGCTATTCGCAAGTTCAGTTCCGTTTACATTCTGACCATCTGATATCACCAAAACATGTTTCAAATTCTGCGTTGGCAAATGTGATACCAGTTCATCCACAGCTAGTCCTAAATTAGCAAACTGCTCTAGGTTAACGCTCGTCGTTTTTACCTCTGTTTTTTCGAAAATCAGTTCGTTAACAACCACTGAATCGTCAAAAATGTCGACGTCTTTTATTTCACCACTTGTTGTACACCCAATAATACTGGCATTTGGAAAAGCACTTTTTAGTGGTTCATGAAAACTCTGCTTTTGCATTAACTTTCTATTACCGAAAACTAATAACAACTGGGCTGTACTGACTTTAGGTAAATTGCTGTTCCATGTGTTGTCGACATAGTGATACTGATTTGCTTTCATAATGCAGAACCTTTCAAAATAAGTTTCCATTTGAGTTTAGCTCAAAACGAAAAAAGCCGGACTTATACCGACTTTTTATAATTTAACTAACTGTTTGTAAAGTTATACTTATTTTAAGTGTCTTGCATGAAACGCTATATGTTGGTCTATGAAACTCGCAATAAAGTAATAACTATGGTCATATCCATCATGAAGATTTACTGTCGCTGCGTAATGATTATTTCGCGCTGCCTCAATAAACTGTTCAGTACGAAGCTGTTCTGGATAGAAGTTATCCGCTAATCCTTGGTCAATTAGTGTCGGTAAATATGTGTTAGTTTCACTAATTAATTCAACCGCATCATATTGTTTCCAACTGTCTTTGTTGTCTCCAAGATAAGCATTAAATGCCTTTATTCCCCACGGGCATTCCATCGGATTGCAAATTGGGCTAAACGCAGACACTGATTCATAGCTGTTGGGGTTTTTTAGCGCAATTGTCAACGCACCATGCCCCCCCATTGAGTGCCCTGATATTGATTTTTTGTTAGAAACAGGAAACTCACTTTCTATTAAGTTAGGTAGCTCATTAACCACGTAGTCATACATTTTATAATGAGTATTCCATGGAGCCTGCTCTGCATTTAAGTAAAAACCAGCTCCTTGACCTAAATCATACCCGTCATCATTCGCGACGTCTTCGCCTCTAGGGCTAGTATCTGGCGCGACAATGACGATCCCCAGCTCCGCTGCAATTTTGTGAGCACCCGCTTTTTGCATAAAGTTTTCGTCAGTACAGGTTAACCCCGACAACCAATATAAAACGGGCATTTTATTAGTATCACTAATTCCTGGCGGCAGATAAACAGCAAATGTCATTTCACAATTGACACTATCAGAGTGATGCTTAAACTGCTTATGCCAACCACCAGCACTTTTTGTCGCTGAAATATTTTCTAACATTGACAACCTACTTATCAAAGTGGATGACGGTACGAATACTTTTACCTTCATGCATTAAATCAAATGCTTCATTAATACCGTCTAAGCCCATAGTATGAGTAATAAAGTCGCTAAGTTTAAACTCTCCGGCCAAATAGCGCTCAACATAATCAGGAAGCTCTGAACGCCCCTTTACACCGCCAAAAGCAGTGCCACGCCATACACGCCCAGTTACTAATTGGAAAGGTCGTGTGGATATCTCTTGACCCGCACCAGCGACTCCTATAATTACCGACTCGCCCCAGCCTTTGTGGCAACACTCTAGCGCTGAACGCATAACATCAACGTTACCTATGCACTCAAATGAATAGTCAACTCCGCCATCTGTCATATCAACAATTACTTCTTGAATCGGTTTGTCGAAATCTTTTGGATTAATGCAGTCTGTCGCACCCAGTTTTTTCGCTAAATCAAATTTAGACTCATTAATGTCAATTGCAATAATTCGGCTAGCTTTGGCCATTGCAGCACCAATAACAGCAGATAGACCAATTCCCCCTAGCCCAAAAATAGCAACCGTGTCACCCTCTTCTACTTTGGCCGTATTCATAACCGCTCCCATGCCTGTGGTTACACCACAGCCTAACAAACAGACTTCTTCTAATGGAGCCGCTTTGTTAACCTTGGCTAGCGAAATCTCTGGCATAACCGTGTATTCAGAAAACGTCGAGGTTCCCATATAGTGATAAATCGGTTCACCGTCTTTGTAGAAACGAGTTGTACCGTCAGGCATCAAGCCCTTTCCTTGTGTTTCTCTTATTTTTTGACACAAATTTGTTTTTCCGGACGTACAGAACTTACATTCGCCGCACTCTGGTGTATATAGCGGGATTACATGATCACCAACCGAAACGCTAGTGACACCTTCTCCGACTTGCTCAACAATACCACCGCCTTCATGGCCTAGTATGGCAGGAAAAATCCCTTCCGGATCTTCGCCTGATAGCGTAAAGGCATCCGTATGACAAACACCGCTGGCTACGATGCGAACTAAAACCTCACCAGCTTTTGGAAGCATTACATCGACTTCTTCAATTTTTAATGGTTGATTTGGACCCCAAGCCACAGCGGCTTTAGATTTGATGAATTGTGCTGTCATTTTATTTCCTGTTTTTAGTCAATAATTGCAATGAACTCATTAAAGACACGCAAGTATTGTTTAAAGTAGTAAAGTATATATTGTCTATATGCAGATTATTGCTATACGCTAAGTATATATAGGTAGGTCAAAATTTACATACAGGATTACACCAATTCTCTTTTACCTGTCTGCAATAATCGCTTCGATTAATAGTATTTGTTGTTTATCTTCGCTGGGGTGTCGCACGATAAGGCTTAGTTATCCCAAGGCTCTGGTTTATGAAAGTAGTAGCCTTGGCAATAATCCAGGCCCAACTCCACCAGCATGGTAGATTCTTCGAGTGTCTCAACAAATTCTGCAACTGTTTCCATATCCATGGATTTCGCCAACGTAACCATAGTACTAACAAATGCTTGATTTCGAGGATTCTCTGTAATGTTCTTAATAAAAACGCCATCTATTTTTAGCTTTTGAACCGGCAGTTTTTGTAAATAGCTAAATGAAGATAAACCACTACCAAAGTCATCTAACGCAAAGCGACAGCCAAGTTGAGTAATTTCATTAATGAAACCTATCGCAGACTCCAAGTGAGTAATAGCAAAAGTCTCTGTTATCTCAAAAGTAACAAGCTCGGGTGTAACACCATATTGATTAACTTTTTGTTTTACAAAGTCAATCATCCCAACATCAGCTAAGGTTTGACCAGAGAGGTTAATACAATAATGATCTTTTGATTGCGATGCGGCAATATTAATCAACGTTTTTTCTATTACCCACTTGTCGAGTTCATTCGCGATACTATTTTGCTCTGCGATAGGTATAAATATAGCTGGGCTAATAATATTGCCATCAGCGCCTTTTAACCTTATTAAAACTTCATACACCTTATTTGAAACGGCCCCCTTATTTCGTCGAATCTCTTGACGATAAAGCTCGAAACCTCGGCCTTTCAAAGCCTTTTGCACCTGCCGATAAATTTCCATTTCACTAGCATGTTGAACAAGTTCGGGATCATCACTTTGATATAGTAGTACTTGATTTCTGCCTTTGTGTTTTGCTGACTTTATTGTCAGTAGCAAGGAGCTCATAAGATGTTCGCCATCTGCTATATCATCATTTAATTGCACAACGGCAATGCAACTTGTCAAGCTGAAGTTTTTTGCAATATCAGAAATATCGAGGGTTTCGACCGAACTGCGTAAGACATTTGCATAATCTAGGGCATCTCTGTGGGCTAAAGTTGGATACAAAATGGCAAACTGATCATTACTAATGCGAGAGAACTTAGCCTCCTCCGGAATAATATCTTTAATAAAATCGGCTATCATTCTTAACGTCGAGTCACCCTTGGTGAAACCAACAGAATTGTTGAATAATTGAAACTTGTCTAAGTCTATAACAAACGCAACTCCTTGCTCAGACTCGATGGATGACTTTACTCGCTCAAAATAGTCGACAAACACCTGACGAGTCATTAGGCCTGTTAAATTATCATGCGACTTGCTGAATTCAAGCTGTCGAATTGCTTTAAGCTGGCCATAGCTTTTTTGCTTTTGTGAACAGTAACTAAACAATAATAACGCAGAAAATGTAATCCAGATTAGTAAAGACCATAAGTAGTTGTTCATCACTAAGTCTGATGCATAATTATCTGACAACCGTATAGCAACATTCCACCGTGTGTTAGGTATTTCTTTTAAGTACGAAAATTCTGTTAACTGGGTTTCAGATAATTGTTCATCACTAAAACGGCTACTGCCTTTTTCATTGAGTTCTATTTCAACTTTTCTGTCTTGCCTTAATAAAAACAGCTCTTGTTGAGGCAATCGATACTTTTCCAATATTTCTTTAAAAACAGTAGGTTCGAACGCGACGAATATATAAAGTAAGTCTTGAGCTCCCATCAAAGGCTGGAGCAAGTCATAGTGCACTGACGCACCACTGCGGTGCAAAAACAATTGTTCTTGCCCACCATTTTGAATGGTTGAGTATATTTCTTCTTTGCAGTGGGCTAAAAAATCACCGGTAATATTTTTAAATACACCTTGTCCTTGCTGGTCAATTATTGAAAATAATCTTACGTTATCTAATTCACTACGGAAGGTTTTTAATAATGATAAGTAGTCTTCTCGCTCGGTTAAGTCTCCTTGGCGATATAAATCCATTAGCTCTGCTTGATTTCGCCATTGAAATTTATCAATTTCTTGTCGAAGTTGTATAAGGTGGCTCTGATACTCATTAACAACCTGTTGTGTGACAGAGTCCATTAATGATGATTGGTAATCTTGATGTACTTTTATCGTATTGTGACTATTCCACAGCGACAGAATAAGTAATATCGCCACTGCGAAAAACAGTTGTGTTTTAGCGCTTTTCAACTCTTTTTTTACATAGCTAACACGAGAATTTAAATTATTGTCCGTAACCATCTACCGCCCAAATTGAGTTTTCCATCATGAATGTTAGTCAATCACATCAAATGTAATCATAGAATGCAAAATCATAAAACGCTAACTTTTATTTAAACAGTTCAAGCACTTGCTAGCTTTAAGTGTCATTGTAGTTATTAAGTAAACTTCTGCATATATAAAAGGCTGGTTCTCCTTCTACCAACTTTTCCATCATTGTTTGCAGCTTCTCTTCTATACAAGCGGTTATAGAATCCTCTGCTAATAGACTAACAATAGACGACTCTATTTCAGCTAAAACTTCGGCATGAGATTCGGTTCTTAACAGAGCAATCAAAATATCAATGTGTTCCGGATAGTATTTAAGGTTTTTGACAGCAAGAACTCTGATTTGATAACTGTTTGCAGTAGCCAATGAAATTAAATCGTGCTTAGTTTGACGATTTCTATTTTCTGCATCACTTTTTGTTATTTGAGTATTACCGTCTGAAAATGCTTCGGGTGAAGCCACGTCGTTAAAGTTTGCCATCATACACCTCAGGCTTAAATCGAGTTTTATATCAATTCACACAGATAACTAAGTAATTATGGCACCGACTAACTTTAGATAAATAAGGATTTACCTAAATAACATCAGCGGTTCCCTTATTTTTCGTAAAAAAAAAGCAGCCAATCAATAATATGAAAGGCTGCATTAGGTTGGAGAGTATCTGATTACCTTGAAAAAATTATAGAACGAACATAATCAGAAATATATGAGGGAATACCTAGCTTAATGCGCTCCTGATCCCTATAAGCTTGTTTTACTTGAAATGTTTAGCAAGTAGTCAACTATAGTGTTGTAATTCCACTTTTTATAGCGTAGCGCACTAACGACGCAAGGTCTCTTATTTGGAGTCGTTCCATAATCTGCGAACGATGAGACTCAATTGTTTTTACGCTAAGCCCCAAATCATAGGCTATTTCTTTGGTGCCTTTACCATCCGCTAACATTTTTAAAATCTCTGTTTGCCTTGGAGTTAATAGTTTTTCTGGTTGTAGATCAACTTGCTGCTTGGTGGGACTGATTGTTTCTAGTATTTGTTCCGACAGTTTAGGACTAATATAAACTTCGTTTCTTAGTACGGCTTCAAGCGCTAACTCTAGCTCTACTTCGGCAGAGTCTTTTAGTAAATAAGCATGTGCACCACGCTCAATGGCAGTTTGCAAGTAGTCACTTGTATTGTGCATAGTCAATAAAATAACCGGTAACTCTGGGTGTAAAGCTTTTACATCCGTTAAGGCATCTAATCCTGATTTATGTTTCATAGCGATATCTAGTACCACAACATCTGGACAAGTTTGCTCGATCAGCTCAATAACCTCGTTTCCATCAGCGCCTTCAGCAACCACTTCATAATCACCCAGGTCATCTAATAATGCTCGTAGACCCGCTCGCACTAAGTGATGATCATCAACTAAAACCACCTTTTTTCTATCTTTCATAATAGCTCTCCTTGATAGCCTTCTTTAGAGTCTAAACTTGTAAATGTATTTCGCAACGGTATTTGCACCTTAATATCAGTACCTAAAAAAGGTTTTGATAGTATTTTAAACTCACCACCAGCCAACTCTACTCGCTCTTTCATATTTACCAGACCAACACTGTCACTTTGCGCGTGAACGTCAAAACCTCGACCGTCATCACTGATTTGCAATACTAAAACCTCATCATCACTTCGTAGTTTAACTTTCACATTCTTTGCATCGGCATGCTTTACAATGTTAGTTAATGACTCTTGAACAATTCTGAACCCAACAATTTCGGCTTGCTTATCTATAAGCTCGTTAAAACCTGAGTCATCAATTTCGTAGTGCACGCCATCGATACTCAATAACTTATCCATTTGCCATTTTATAGCGGGAGAAAAACCTAATGAATCTAGCTGTGCGGGGCGTAATAAAAGAGACAAGTTTCTGACTGTATCTAAGCTTTGACTTGCAATCATGTGAATATCCGAAACCTTTTCCAGTAGAGCCTCATCGGTAATACGACGACTAACCCACTTGGTTGCTAATAATATTGCAGTCAAAGACTGGCCTACATCATCATGCAACTCTCCTGCAATTTGTTTCCTCTCAGTTTCAATTAACTGCAAGGTTTTCGACGATAGTGCGCTCAATCGATTATTGGCTTTTGCCAACGCATTTTTAACCCTCAAAACGTCTGTTAAATCTCGAATAACAAACTGGATAGACTCTATTCCATCATAAATAATTAAATTAACAGCAACTTCCGCTTCAAAATGTTCGCCAGTGTATTTTTTTAATTTGAAATTAGTGAATCCATAACTGCGCTTTTTACCAGCGAGCATGTACTTTATGCGATCTCGTAACAACGACTTGTCGTTATCTGAAACAAAATTTGAAATCATCATATCTTTTGTTTGTTCACCGTAAACAAAGTTAAATAGCTTTACCGCAGCCCGATTAAGAAAAACCACTTTCGATTTTTGCAATACCATAATGCCCTCTGGTATTGAGTCAATAAGTTGGTTCATTTGTTGTTCGCGTTGACGTAACTTAATTTCAGTCTTTTTAACCGAAGTCATGTCATATAAGGTGCCTAATATGACGTTTTCTTTTTCAAAATATTGTGATTGAACGACTACAAAAATCTGATTGCCACTACGATCTATAATCATTTTTTGTGCATTAAGAAAGCTATCCGCACTACCTTCCGTAAAAGATTTTTCAACAAATTTAAAAATGGCGCAGTCCGCTTTTTTATCCAAATCTTCAATTAAAATAGGTGATGAAAACGTGTGATCAAGCCCGAGTAAATCACCAACTGAATCACTGTAATATAATAGTCGAGACGCCAAATCTAGCTCCCAATAAGCAGCGCCTGCGGCCTGACGTGTAACATTGATATCGTTTTTAACGCCATTTGAGTAATTTTCGCTACCTAACACTTTAGATGTAATTGCAACTTTAATAATACCTAAATTAGTATCATTAATATCGTAGGGGAAAAACGTAAGCTTCGACAATTTAGGCACCAATTTACCGTGCCTGTCTTTAACGTTAACATGAAGCATAAAGCTGGAATATTTCGGACGGGTTTTCAACCCCTCTAACCAGCCCTTCAATTCACCATTACTTTCATCAGAGGTGACGTCAAAGAGACTAGTAATTATATGGTGTTCATTTAACGTTAAACGTTTTCTAGTCGATTGGTTGACTTCTAATATTTGCAAGTCATCTAAACTAATCAATAAACAGGGGTTACTTGCTTGATGTAGTATTTCGTTATGAAGGATTTCTTTGTGCACTTCCTGTTGTTTCTGATTGAGTTTAAACAATAACTCAGCGATTAAACCGAGAAAAAAATACAATCCAGCAGTAACAAAAAGTACATTTATCCAATCAACAAGGTGATATTGGGTTTTTATTACAAATGTTGATAACAAAAGAGTCAAGCATAGGCTAAGTAGTACTTTAGTTAACTCCAAATGACGCATAAAACTCCCTTTTAATTTTTAAGCATCGTGGCTTTTCTCATTGTTTTTAACAACTTCAGTATACTTGCAACACACAATACGATTTCGACCTTGCTTTTTTGCAATTTCCATTGCTTCATCGGCCCGATTTAACATTTCGATAACGGTGATATCATCCTTTACATTTTTAGTTAAACCAATACTGACTGTTACACCAACCATTTCGCTACCCAAACCATCTACTGATAACGTGGAAATATTATGCCTTATACGCTCTGCAATTGTATAACCTTGAGGGGCCTTAGTTTTTGGAAACATGGTAACAAAGCTGTCATCGGTATAACGGCCAACAACATCATATACCCTTATTACGTCTTGGATTAAACGACCACATTTAATTAAAACTTGGTCTCCAACTTCTTTTCCGAACTTATCGTTAATTCCTTTTAAATTATCAATATCGATTAAACAAACAACGCAATTATTCTCGTAACGGAGAGTTCGCTGCCACTCACTTTTCATTTGTTCCAACAGCGCTCTACGACTTTTCATGCCCGTTAATTCATCAGTTGTTGCCATCTGGTCAATCGTGTTTAAATGCTGAATTATCCTTTCACCGGCACGCAACCTCAACCACATTTCATTATGCCCAAAAGGCTTTGTCACAAAGTCGTCAACGCCATTAGCCAACGCTATATGTAGCTCCTCGTCACTTACCTTTTTAGTGACCATAATAATATAGATATGGCGTTTGGATTTTTCTCGAATATGAGCGCACAAATCTATTCCCGACATATTGGGCAACGACCAGTCTGTGATTAGGATATTAATATCTGTATCTGACTCTATGACCGCTAGCGCCTGCTCGGCACTATCAAAGTCTATTGGCTCGTGTCCCCATTGTTTTAAGTTGTTTACCAATAACAACCTAATGATAGGATCGTCATCTACTATTAAAACTTTCAATTAGTTACGTCCTGTATAATTACTCAATTCATTTATAAGGGATTCTAAGCTTTTTTCGGTCTTGCGCCATTGTAGTTCAAATTCCAACATTTGATTTTCTTTAGCAAAGGTCTCAAGAGCTATAAAGTCAGCATCAAAGCTACTACCAGTTAAATTACTCAACATTCCTTTGAGCCTATGGCACAATTTAGCCAGTGTGGTATGTTCTTTTTTATTAAATAATTCAGTCATATCATTAATTTCTTGAGGCAATATCTTAGCTGTCATTTCAACCATAGCGTCGATAGTATCTTGTTGCCCTCCGGTGACCCTTTTCAAACCTACCAAGTCTAACCATTTATACTGAACAACATTATGACGGCTATCATCGCTGCTTGCTGCTTGCATAGGAGTTTTTGAGGTTTCATAAGAATCTGAAATACGCAGAGGTTGAGCAGGATGTTCTTTAGAAAAGTAAGACTCTAAAGTCATTAATAAGCCTCGTGAATCGATTGGTTTAGTGAGGTAATTATTCATACCCGCGTCAATACAAATTTGACGGTCTCCAGATAAAGCATGTGCCGTTAAGCCAATAATAACAACTGGTTTTCTATTTTTGTGACGTTCCAAATCTCTAATCAACTTAGTAGCCTCTAACCCATCTAGCTCGGGCATCTGAACATCCATTAATATGACATCATATTCGCCACTCTTATACTGATCTAACGCTTGTTGGCCATTAAAGGCTAACGTAGTTTGGTGGCCTCTATAAGTTAAAATATCATGGACCAAACGGCTATTAATTGGATTATCTTCCGCTACGAGTATATTGAGCAGTTTTTTCGGTGCCGGCAATTCATCGTCGATGTTTGTCTGTAAATCTGGTCGGTCAATTTCCATTATTTTTACCAGCATATTAAACACTTCTGACTGTTTAACTGGCTTTAAAATATAATTTTCAATGCCTACTTCATCGATCTTTGATAAAGCGTCATTAACATCTGTAGAGGTCAACATCATTATTGTTTGAGGTATTTTTGAGTACTTTTTCGTTAAGCTATCTATAAACGAAAAGCCATCCTCACCTGGCATATCCTTATCAACAATTAATACATCAACCTTGCCTTGATTTGCAATTTCATTTTGGTAAAGAACGAGAGCCTGTTCGGAGCTGCCCGCTATTATGGCCTTACACCCCCATGACATAATCATGCTCTTTAACCACTTTCGGTTAACTGAATTATTGTCTACTACAAGACAGGTAATCCCTGTGAAATCGAAGTTGTTAATGATGTGAGCATGCCCTTCTTCATCACTGAGCTTGTTAGGGTCACCTTTTCGTACTGGTATTTTAATTTCAAATTCAGAACCAATCGATGGCTGACTGTTAACCGTTAAACTGCCTCCCATTAGACTCACCAATTGACGAACAATTGGAAGCCCTAGCCCAGTTCCTCCAAACCTTCGTGTCGTTGTATTATCAGCTTGACCGAATGGTTCAAAGATTGTGGTTAATTTGTCTTCATCGATTCCAATGCCAGTATCTTTTATGGTTATTGAGAGTGTGAAAGGGTCTTCAACATTCAGTTCTGCTGTATCTACAGCACTAGAAAGCTCAACAATTACCTCTCCACTTTCTGTAAATTTCACTGCATTGCCGACTAGATTAAAAATGATCTGTCCCATTCTCATCTCATCTGCATAAATACAACTTGGAACATGTAAATCAATATTATATTCCAGCTCTATCATCTTTTGATGAGCCGTAGGCGCAAACCCTTTGAGTATGTCACCAACTCTGTTGTCTAACGAAAAATTATCTTCTACTAGCTCTAACATACCGGCTTCGATTTTTGAGTGATCAAGTATGTCATTAAGGATCCGTAGTAAAGAAGCAGCAGAGTTTTTAATGAGCTCTAAGTATTCGTTTTGGATGGGCGTCAAGTTGGTTTTTTTCAACAAGTCAGTAATTCCTAACACTCCATTCATTGGTGTTCTAATTTCATGACTCATATTGGCTAAAAATTGGCTTTTGGCTAGGCTGTTTTTATCTGCTTGGTCTTTTAACGCGATTAAACGTTCTTGCGCTTCTCGTAGTTCAGTTACGTCTATGTTACCGCCAACCATTTTAATCGGTTTACCTAACGTATCAGTGACAAATGTGCCTGATGCGATAATATATTTAATCGAACTTTCATCTAGATTTAAACGGAACTCACAAGACCAATCTCGGCAGTCACGGACAGAGGCTAATAGACTATGCTCAGCATGACTGCGGTCGTCTTCATGAATGAGCGTCAGCCATGTGCCATAAAGATCAATTTCAGAGCATTTATCTTCATCTAGGTTATAAATAGAACACATGTTGCTGTCCCATTTCACCTCATCTGTCACTAAGTCCCAAGTCCACACCCCTAACCCTGAAACTTTACCGGCCATTTCATTAACAAGCTTCACCTCTTTAATCTCTTTCAGAGCTGCTTGTCTTGCCTCAGCTTCTCTTGCAATTGCAATAGAACGCTGCCGAGTATTAACCAAAAGCTTGGATATGGTTACTATTAATCCACAAAAGATAAGTCCAAAAATAAACACTAAATTTGCTAAACTGCCATCGCTTATTTTATCTTTACTGGTATATATTTTGACTTTCCATTCAACGCTGTCGAGCACTCTTGCCAATGATAATAAGCTCGTTGTATCTACACCTTTTGGTAACGAAATAACTTTCTCACCCAGCTCATTTTCAATCTCTATAAATAAACCCATTTCTTTGTATCGTTCGGTTAAATTGCCGATAAATACTTGAGTGTTTATTAATTGAAAAATATCTTTTGATGATGAGTTCAAACTTTTTTCATAAACTAAGAAATAGTTTGTTCCAATATCACTGGTAATTTTTGCTGAGGTAAAGACGTTAGATATTGCGCTATTGTCAGCGTGATTGGCTAATTTTGAAGTGATTTTTCGCATTAAATCATCATCAACCGACTTACCTTTTACGTACAAGATAGACAATTCATTATTTAAATTAGATTGTATAATGGCTGTTACGGCATTGAGACTAACAACATATGCTTCCAAGTCCTCGGGGTTAACTCGACCTAAATTAAGTAAATTATTGAGTTTGCTCATAGCTGATGAATAACGGTCAAACTCGTCATTTAAATCAGACTCAACGTGCTCTAAATAAAAAGATAAACGGCGCTCAAGTTGCAAACGCTCATGACCATTTAAGGTTTGCCACAGTGACAAGGTAATGGCGAGAATAAAAACAAATACAAGCGCAGGTATATCTATTTTAATGCGATTCGTAAATGCTTGTTGTAGATGAAATACAAAAGTTCCTAAAGAGACTAAGATGAATCCAATACAGGTATGCATCGCCATATGAGTAAGTTGTCCCCAACCATACGCAGTAGTAACATCGCTAAAGTAGCCAGCAAAAGCCACACTAGATACAGCAAATACGACGCAAGTCATTACTAATGAAATATTAATCGGTATGTATTTTTTAGGGTAAGTATTCAGTAGCGTTAGTGCGACTCCTAATAATAAAAAACAAATACCTGTATTAGGAGACATCCGGCCAGGAGAAGTTGTATTGTCAGTAAGAAAGTGGGAGACAAATATTTCATCTAAACCGAGATTAACCCCAATAATGTATTGCATTACAGATAAGCTACTCAATAGCGCAGTAATAATACCTAATAACGCAGACAGTTTAGATTGACCTTCGGTGAGCGACCATAAAGATAAACCTGATAGAAAAAACAACAGCGCAGTATTGAATTGCATTGGAGCAAAATCTTTATGTATTTGAACAATGGACTGGTTTTCAACAATCCACCCCATCATTACAAAACTGCCTAAGACCATAACAAAAATAGATAATAGTGCAGGGAACGACTTTAGAACTGGCTGTTTATTTAACAACTTACTACCCTTAAACTTAAAGTATTGAATAAAATTTAGTCTAATTCCGAGTATCTACCAACAATTTGACTTTCAATTGGTCGACATTTTTAAAATTTGTTATAGAAATTAGTTACATAAATTAACAAGTCGGTCTTTGAAAAATCATTCAGTACCGATTTTAAACACTTGATTTTATTTGACTTTATTTATACTCAAGCTATTTAATACAGTAGTCTATATATTTTGATTATTCAATCTAACGAGGAGAAGTGATGAATAGTAATACGTTAGAAAGCTTCTTTTACAATGAGTATATGCCCCATGGGCACTGTTACATGTGGCAACCTCACATACTTTGGACAAACGTAGTTGCTGATTTACTTATTGCTCTGGCTTACTTTTCTATTCCAATCGCTTTGTTAATCTTTGCGCACAAGCGTCCAGACATCGGATACAAAAAAGTTGTCTGGTTATTCTCTTCTTTTATTTTGTTTTGCGGTATCACCCACCTGTTCGGCATTATTACCATTTGGCAAGGTATATATGGCTGGCATGGTGTCATGAAGTCTTTTACCGCCGTAGTGTCTATTAGTACCGCTATCTACTTATATCGCATCCTTCCAGCGTTAGTAACAATATCGACTCCTGAACAAGTGGAAGATATAAAACAATCGTTAAGTAATGTTACAACCGAAAAGGAACAACTTTATCTACAAGTAGAGCAACAAAAGTTAGTTCAATTTATGATTGATACTATGCCGATTGGAGCGTGCTTATTAGGTAAGGAATACGAGATTCTATTATGTAACGATACTTTTTGTTCAGAAACCGGTTTTAATAAAGAGCAAGCATTAGCGATAAAATTAGAGGGTTTACTTGCTCCCGATGATCCAAGTAATTTAGATTTTTTAAGCAAGCTTAATAACAAAAACACCTTGTTTTCAGATAAAGACAAGCTGCAAACCATACTTCAATTTAAAAATAGATTTGGAAATGTATTCCCAGCTGAAGTCAGCTTAGTCAAAAAGCAATTTGATCAACAACATTACTATATTTTTACGCTTCAAAATTTAACGGAAATAGAGGAAGTAAAACGTCAACTTATCGAGTCTCATAAAAAGCTAGAACGAGCAATAAACGCGGCGGAAGATGGTATTTGGGAATATCATATCCCTTCAAAACAAATGACTTGGTCAGATAAGTTCGCGGAATTGATTGGGGCGAATGACCATCTAGAAGAGTCGTTGGAAAACTGGAAACAACACATTCATCCAGACCAACTAAAAATTGTAGAAACACAATTAAATAGCCTCTTTAATAAAAAAGAACGGTTTTCTATTGAGTATCTAGGTAAAAATTCCAGTGGCGAATATGGCTGGTTTAATTTTATCGGTAAGTCAATTTTCGATGATAATAACGTGCCTATTTCAATGTCAGGTTCACTGCGATACATACAAGACAGTAAAGCTCTTAAGCAACAAGTCGCTGAGAAAACAGAGCTTTTAAACGCCATATATGAAGGTGCGAATAATGCTATTTGGGTTGTGTCAGTTGAGGACACTGAACAGTTTCGTTTTTTAACCTTTAACCGTGCTGCTAGCGAGCGATTAAATGCACCATCGGAACAAGTCGCAGGAAAACTACTAACCGAATTATCGGGCACAGTGCTATCTGCAGACATCGTAGAAAAGTTAAATCATCATTTCCAATCTTGTGTTGATATCAAATCAGTATCCGAATACAGTGAAATGATCCCCTATAAAGGCAAAAACTGCTGGTACTTCACGTCGCTTTATCCAATTTTAAACGCTGACAATGATGTAGTGCGAATCGTTGGTTCATCTATCGATATCACCTCACAAAAAGAAGTTGAACAACAACTATCTGACAACAAAAACTTCTTAGAAAATATTATTGATGCAAGCATTTGTGGAATTAGTTTATTTGACTTAACACAACAAAATGTGGTCCGGGTAAATCAGCGATACACCGATATTCTGGGCTATACATTAGAAGACCTACGTAATGCCCAAGATAAACTCAGCATTTATCACCCAGATGACTTAGTGGATATTTCAAATCAAATAGAACTGGTTATTCAATCACCCGTGAATGCTTCTCTGTCAAACAAACATAGATATCGTCATAAAAACGGTGGGTGGCGTTGGTGTAGCACTAATACAACTATTATCAAACGGGATATTTACAACAACCCTTTAATAATGCTTACCACATTCATTGATATTACCGAGCAGTTAGAATTAATGGAAAAACTACAGGAGTCGAACGCCTACTTGGAGCGCTTTGCTATGGTGGCATCTCATGATTTGCAGGAACCACTACGTAAAATTTCAGCCTTTAGTGACATGCTTTCAGAACGACTTACGACTGATTATGAATTAGACGAAGACAGTGAATTTCAATTAAGCAGGATTCGTGATGCGGCAGGAAGAATGAGGGTTATGGTTTCTGATATTTTGGGGCTTTCACAAATAAATAGTATGGCAATACAAAAAACGGTTTTCTCGCTAAATGATGTTGTCAATGCAGCCACTGACCAATTACAAATGGCCATTGAAGACAGTGAAGCTAATATAATAATAGAAAATGGCGAAGAAACTATAAATGCGGATAAGTCATTATTAATTCAGTTGTTACAAAACTTAATAAGTAACTCTATTAAGTTTAAATCAGACCAGTCGCCTATTATTACTATTTCTATACAAAATTCCGCATATTTAACTATTATAAATATAAAAGATAACGGTATTGGAATGGAGTCTAAGTATTGTACTCAAATATTTGAACCATTTAGGCGTTTGCACGGTAAAGATAAGTATAAAGGAAGTGGAATAGGGTTGGCTATTTGTCAGCAGATATGCAAGGTCCACGGTGGCAAAATTGAATGTCAAAGTGAGTTGTCTCAAGGTACTAATTTTAAAGTGACATTAACAAAATAGGCGAATGACTATGAATCATATAATTTTAGTAGAAGATGATCCTGATGATGTCTATTTCTTTAAGAGCGGAATGAGAGATTGCGAGCGCGATTGTAATATTACTGTAATGGAGAATGGTGACAATCTGTTTAGATTTTTAGATAGGTCCGAAGTCTCTGACGAGATGGAAAGCTCTTTGATTTTTTTAGACCTAAATCTACCAAAAATGTCAGGGTTTGACATTTTAACTGCACTTAAAGAGCAAAAGTTACTAAATAAATTAGCTATAGTTATATATACAACGTCAAATTATCAAAAGGATATCGAAAAAGCATATGAATTAGGAGCAAAGTCTTATTTTATAAAGCCCTCTAAGAGAGGTGACTTAATAAGTCTGTTAAACACAACAACCGACTACTGGTTTAAATACAATGAGTTGCCAAGGATGAGTTAAGAATGAATGATCAATTATTATACTTGTTAGAAGACAGCAAAGATGATGTTTATTTGGTCAAATCGATGTTGATCGGAAACTTTAAATCAAGTTTTAGTTTGAAGAGTTTCGAGACCGTCGCTGATTTAGAAAATGGCATGAAAAACATGTCGCCCGATTTAATTATAATCGATTTAAATGTACCTGATAGTGTTGGTCTTGAAACGTTGGTTAGAGTTAAAAAGTTTGCAACTAACTTCCCTATTATTGTTTTAACTGGTTATGACGATGAAGTAACGGGAGAACGAGCAATTCAATTAGGCGCACAGGATTATATTCCAAAGTCTGATTTACATAAGTCACTTTTGTTAAGATCAATTCGATTTTCAAAAGAAAGATTCTCATTAGTAAAAAGCCTTGAAGAGAATGTTTTTAGAGATGCATTAACCTTGTTAAATAACAGGGAGTCTTTTAATGCAAAGTTAGACGAAATGGTTAACGAAGGTATTCGTTATGGAAAGAGTTTTGCTCTATTGTTCATTGATTTAGATAACTTCAAACAAATTAATGATGAATATGGACATTTAGTTGGAGACCAAATTTTAAAATCTGTGGGTTCTAGATTAAATGTATTCAACCGAGGCTCAGATTATGTTGCACGGTATGGTGGGGACGAATTTGTGTTACTTGCACCGAATATTTCTGATTTAACTAATTTGAGCCAGCTAGCCAAAATTAAGTTTGATGTTATTAGCGGTGCCTACGCCGTGGAAACCTCTCAACTGGCGGTAAAAAACATTATTGTTGAAGCTAGCGTTGGCGGTGCGATCTTTGATATGCATGGCAAAACAGCGAATGAATTAGTCAAGTCTGCAGATGAAGCCATGTACAAAGCTAAGACACAACAAACCGGTATTGCCTTAGCAGATACTCCTATATTGCAAAAATATCTAGAACAAGACAAAACTAGCGATTAATTCGCTAGTTTTGTCTAACTAAAATACTTTAGCCTTTGATAAACTCGGGATAAGCGTCAATACCGCATTCAGACCTATCAACACCTTCATATTCTTGCTGTTTAGTAACTCGCAGACCAACAGTCTTTTTCAGTAATAACCATACTAGCGAGCTGGTTACAAACACCCATAGAAAGATAGTCAGTGCTCCAACAATTTGTCCAAATAGACTCACTTCTGGGTTAGTAATTGGCACAATAAGTAAGCCAATCAAACCAACAACACCATGAACTGAAATGGCACCCACTGGATCATCAATTTTTAATTTATCTAGACTTAAAATTGACAGAACAACAATGATGCCGGCCAATAATCCAAATAAACTAGCCGTTAATGCCGTTGGTGTCGTCGGCTCTGCAGTAATAACAACTAAACCAGCTAAAGCGCCGTTTAACGCCATCGTTAAGTCCGCTTTTTTAAATAGCACCACACTTGTTACTAACGCACCAATTACACCACTTGCTGCGGCTGCATTTGTATTTAAAAACACCATAGCGACAGTGTTCGCACTGGACATATCTGACAGTTTTAACACTGAGCCACCGTTAAATCCGAACCATCCCATCCATAGAATAAAAGTACCAAGCGCAGCTAATGGCATATTAGATCCCGGTATAGCCACGGCTTTACCGGAGGCGCTATATTTTCCCGTTCTTGCTCCTAAAAAGATAACGCCTGATAATGCGGCGGAAGCACCGGCCATATGAACTATGCCAGAGCCAGCAAAGTCTGAAAAACCGAGCTCCTCTAACGAATACAAACCAAATACAGAAGCTCCGTTCCAGGTCCATGCACCTTCTACAGGATAAATTAAGCCTGTCATTACGACCGCAAACGCTAAGAACACCCATAGCTTCATTCGTTCGGCAACAGCACCCGAGACTATAGACATGGCGGTTGCAACAAACACCACTTGAAAAAAGAAGTCTGCAGCAGAAGAATAAACGGCATCACCTAACATAGGATCTTTTTTATCAGCAAAAGACTTTAGAACGTCAGCTTCATTAATCGCCTCTATTGCGATCAAGCCTAAACCACCGTCATACATGATTGCGTAACCACAAATTAGATACATTACGCACGAAATTGAATAAAGCGCGATATTTTTAGTTAGTATTTCAGTTGTATTTTTAGCTCTGACTAAACCAGCTTCTAACATAGCAAAGCCAGCCGCCATCCACATAACGAGAGCGCCACAGACTAAGAAGTAAAAGGTATCCATTGCATATTGTAAATGAGAAATTTGAACGTCCATATTAGCTCCTAAATTGCATTGTTGTCAGTTTCGCCAGTACGTATCCGTATGACTTGCTCTAATTCTGTGACAAAAATCTTTCCATCTCCAATTCGACCTGTACCTGCAGTTTCCAGAATCACCTCTATTAAACGTTCAACCTGTTCGTCTAACACAGCAATCTCTAACTTCATTTTAGGTAAGAAGTCCACTTGGTATTCAGCACCTCGATACAACTCTGTATGTCCTTTTTGGCGTCCAAACCCTTTAACCTCTGATACAGTCAAACCCTCTATGCCAATCTCACTGATGGCTTCTCTTACATCGTCAAGTTTAAATGGCTTGACGATTGCGGTTACCATTTTCATATAATTAGCGCTCCTTTAAGTTTTTATCTCACTATTAGCAATAGCTTTGAAAGAAGAGTGCCAAAACTTAAACTATTGATTTTTATATCTTAAAGCGATGGGAAAGATTTTAGGCATAAAAAAAGCACCATATCGGTGCTTAAATTGAGTTAAATTGGTGCAATAACTCTAAAAATACACTTGGGTGATTGCTTGTTTTATTCTTACCCTCACTTTTTGATTATAAAACGAGTCGTGGGTACGTACTTTAATTGATTGATGGTGCCAATTAAGAGTACTTTCAAAAAACTCACCAACAAAGCGCTCACTATCTATCATAAAGGTAGGGGTTGTTGACGTTGTACTATTATTATTTTGAAGACCTATTTGATGCGGCCTTAAGTAAACTTTAACGTGCTCGCCTATTTTACTAGA
Source organism: Psychrosphaera aestuarii (assembly GCF_017948405.1). Classification (NCBI taxonomy): domain Bacteria; kingdom Pseudomonadati; phylum Pseudomonadota; class Gammaproteobacteria; order Alteromonadales; family Pseudoalteromonadaceae; genus Psychrosphaera; species Psychrosphaera aestuarii. The sequence continues at coordinate 2,700,009 of NZ_CP072844.1, forward strand.
TAAATCCGTTTTCCCTGCGTATGGCAAAAGCCCCCACTCACTGGATAACTGATTTGGATTTTCAATAACGGCAGGAAGCCAAACACCAGGTCCCAAAAACTCAGTAACAAATTCATTGGCGGGGTAATTGAATAACTCGCCGGGAGTGTCAATTTGAGCAATTTCTCCAGATTGCAAAACGGCTATTCTATCGCAAAACACAAAAGCTTCATTTTGATTGTGTGTCACGAATAAAGCGGCAATATTTGACGACTTAAGAATAACGCGGATTTCCTCGATTAACTCAAATCTAAATTGAGGATCTAAGTTAGAAAATGCTTCATCAAACAAAAGTAATTCCGGCTCAGTTGCTAACGCTCTGGCGATAGCGACACGTTGTTGCTGTCCACCAGATAGTTGATGAGGATAGCTATGTTTATATTCAGTCATTTTTATCAGGGATAACAACTCTGCTACTTTTGCTTCACGTTTTGCTAATTCCCACCTTTTTATCCCAAACTCAATGTTTTCCAGTACAGTTAAATGAGGAAACAGAGCGTAATCTTGAAATATTAATCCTATATTTCTCTGTTCGGTAGGCAAGTTAACATCATCTGCATTAAGGACTCGCCCTGACAGTAACACATCGCCATTAACTTGCTTAAGAAGGCCGGTAACTGCTTTTAATATTGTACTTTTACCACTACCAGATGGACCAAATAGTGCGACTATCTCACCATTTGCAATGGACAAGTCTAAGTCTTTTATTACAACTTGATCACCGTAACTTACTGATAAATTTTTTATAGTTAATAACGACACTTATATTTCCTAGCTCTGGCTATGTTCAATCGAGCGATTAATAAAAATAAGAGGGATGAGACCAACAATTACAATTAATATTGCACCTAGTGCAGCCTGCTCCAATTGCTCGTCACTCGCATATTGAAAAACATATGTCGGTAACGTGTCAAAGTTAAATGGCCTTAATAACAAGGCTGCTGGTAATTCCTTCATACTCTCAACAAAAATCAACAAACCCGCCACAAAAGCGCTTCTTTTTAATAACGGCCAATGTATCTGACGAAACAGACGACTTTGTTTACTTCCTAAGCTTTTGGCTGCCCAATCATAACTGACATTTAATTGCTGAAAGCTAGTTCTAATACTATTGTTAGCAATCGCTAAAAAACGAACAATATGGGTGAAAATAATAGCTACCACGGTACCACTTAATATAAGCCCAGGTGTTGTCCACCCAAAAGCACCAGCTATATCGTTAATTGTATGATCTAACCCACTTAGTGGTATAAGTACGGCAATTGCTAATACCGTCCCAGGTACCGCGTATCCAAGACTTGCAATATTCAGACTATTTTTAGATAAGTTCGTTTTATTACTTCGTAAATTGACATTCAGTACTAAGGCAATTATTACACTCAAAATTGACACTACTATCGCTATATAAGCACTATTCCAAGCGTACTGCAGTACCTCTAAGGACCAAACTTCTTTATAATAATCAATAGAATAGTTAAGTAACACGAATGCAGGAACTGCAAATCCTGCGATAAATACCAGGCTACAAAATAATACTGCTAATATGTTTTTTGATCCTTTTAATTGGTAAGTCAGTGGCTGGATCGACATTTTTGCACTGTTACTGTCTTTACCGCGTTTATTGGTTTTATGCTCTAGAACAATTAGCGCAAAAACACCCACTATCATTAATACAGAAAGCTTCGCTGCGCTGGCCAGGTCATAATAACCAAGCCAAGTGTCATAAACAGCTGTGGTAAGTGTATTTACTGCAAAATAATGAACCGTGGCAAAATCGGCCAAAGTTTCCATAAGAACCAATGAAACCGCTGCAACGATGGAATTTTTCGCTATTGGTAGAGAGACTGAGAAAAAGCTTCGAAGTGGCGAGTAACCCAAGGTTCTAGCAGCAAGCGTTAGTGATGCATTTTGGTTTAAAAAGTTTGCCTTGGCCATCAAGTACACATATGGGAATAGTACTAGAGCCAACATACAGGCTGCACCACCTAAAGAACGTATATCAAAAAACCAATAATCATCCGGTGAACTCCAATCAAACCACGTTCGAAGCGTCGTCTGAATAGGGCCAGCGTAATCAAATAGGTCAGTGTATGTATACGCAATTAAGTATCCGGGCATCGCTAAGGGCAATACCAGTGCCCAATTAAATAAATGTTTACCTGAAAACTCGCAACAAGCCACCAACCACGCAACTGGAACGCCGATTAAAGTCACAAGTAAACCTACGACGGTCATTAGAGTTAATGTATTTACAACATAGTCTGATAAAACCGTTTCACGAATATGTTGAAAGCTTTGACCCGCTTCTGTAAACGATGTCATGACTAACGCCAGAATTGGTAGCGCTATTATTAATGCGAGAAAGGCTGACACATAGGTCAGCCTAGAAGTTTTTAACTGCATTGGTTATCTGTGTAGTTATAAATCAAATTTAACTTTATCCACAAGTTTTAGCGCCTGCTCTCGATACTTGGCGATTTCTGTTAGAGGGAGCGAGTCTTCTTTAAACGAGCCCCAACTCAATACCATTTTTGATGCACTAACTGCAGGATTGACTGGATACTCCATGTTTAGCGATGCATATTGCTGTTGCGCTGATTCATCAACTAAGTAGGCTAATAATTTTTTCGCGTTATCTTTGTTTGGTGCATGTTTAGTGATCACCGCACCAGAAACGTTTATATGAGCACCACGGTCTTTTTGGTTTGGAAACACTAGGTTTACCGCATCAGCCCAAGGCTTCTGTTTTTCATCCGTTAACATTTTGCCAAAGTAGTAACTATTACCAAGTGAAATCTCACACAAGCCTTCTTTAATGGCTTTTACTTGGCCACGATCATTGCCCTGTGGCTTACGTGCTAAATTTGATTTTACACCTTTCAACCAAGATTCAGTATCCGCCTCACCGTGATGAGCAATCATTGAAGCAATTAACCCTAAATTGTACGGGTGTTTACCACTGCGAGTACAAACTTTTCCTGCAAACCTTTTATCGCTCAAGTCTTCATATTTAACAGTACTTGTATCAACACTAGAATTTTTGCTTACGTACAAACCGCGAGCTCGTTTAGTAAGAGCAATCCAATGATCACCTTCATCACGAAACTGTGATGGAACAATATCATTTACCAAATTAGAATCGATTTTCTGAGTCAAACCTTCTGTTTTTAACTGAAGTAACTTATTAAAATCCGAAGTTAACACTACGTCTGCTGGACTGTATTTACCTTCTCGTTTTAAACGTTCAATTAACCCTTTTTTAGAAAACACAACTTTTGTTTTGATACCTGTTTCAGCGGTAAATTTTTCTAAGATAGGCTCAATAAGAAATGGCTGACGAAAAGAGTAAATATTAACAGTGTCTGAACTTTGAGCCACGGTAGAAGTAAGAGAAGTGAAAAGCGTTATAGCAATTAAAAATAAACGTTTCATTGTGTACCCTTTGTTTATGTTATTCATTTTTCTAATTGAGAATGATTCTCATTTATTTTATATAACGTTTTAACAATGTACAGAAAAATTTATCATGAAAATAAAAAAAGCCTCCAATGAGGCTTTTTTTGTCAACTTATCGAGAGACTCGGTAAATTATGCGTTAACTGCATCTTTGATTGCTTTACCAGCTTTGAAAGCAGGAACTTTAGCAGCAGCAATTTGAATAGTTTCACCAGTTTGAGGGTTACGGCCAGTGCGAGCTGCACGGTCATTAACTTTGAAAGTACCGAAACCAACTAAAGAAACGTCGCCGCCTTTAGCAAGCTCTTCAGTTACTGTAGAAACTAGGCTGTTAAGTGCACGTTCTGCGTCAGCTTTAGTCATGTCAGCACTTTGTGCCATTTTTTCGATTAGTTCACTTTTGTTCATTATTTTATCCTTTAGTTGAGACAAGGCTTATCCTATGGAACCTATTTATAAAATTCAACAGTTGTTTTCGTATAATCCGTAAAAATAACCACTTTTTTGCAATTTTTAGGTAATGTGTAGCGTTTTCAGGCCCTACACGCCTTGTGCTAACATGGCTTTAGCTAAAATATGGAAGCCTGCAACACTTGCACCACGTTCATAATTTACGTCGCCAGTATCACTTTCACCGCATTTAACACACTGACCATGTATGTGTTTCATAATGTCTCGTAAACGACCGTCTAAATATTCAAAGGTCTGACTTTCAAAGCCCGCGTTCTGTGACATCTCTAACCCCGAAACGGCTACCCCACCAGCATTTGATGCTTTGCCGGGAATGTAGCAACAGTTTTTCGCATTATGAATAGCTTCAATTGCTTCGGAAGTACAAGGCATATTTGCACCACAAATGACCACTTTGCAGCCGTTTTTAATAAGTGTTGATGCTTCTTCACCGTTCATTTCGTTTTGAGTGGCGCAAGGCACAGCAACATCACACTTATATTGCCACGGTTTCTCTCCCGCTCGCCATTCACCATCTCGCTCTTCTGCAAAAGACAACAAAGTATTGTCTTTGATATTGTCATATTTAATCAGCCACTCAATATCATCGTTACTAAAGCCATTATCTTTAAAAAGTACACCTCTAGAATTTGATAAAGTAATAACTTTAGCACCTTGCTCTAGTGCTTTTTTCGCTGCAAATAGGGCTACGTTGCCAGCACCAGATATTGTTAGCGTTAAGCCCTCTAACTGCAGTTCTTTATGTTCAAGAACATGTTGTAGAAAATAAATAACACCAAAACCGGTGGCTTCTGTGCGAACTAAACTACCACCCATTTCTATTGCCTTGCCAGTTAGCACACCACTAAACTGATTCCGTATTTTACGGTACTGACCGTATAAAAAGCCTATTTCTCGTGCGCCCACATTAATATCTCCAGCGGGTACATCAACGTTTGCTCCTATGTGACGATAAAGCTGTGTCATAAATGCTTGGCAAAAACTCATAATCTCATGATCACTTCTACCTTTTGGATCAAAGTCAGATCCACCTTTACCTCCGCCCAAAGGCAAACCTGTTAACGCATTTTTGAAACATTGTTCAAACGCTAAAAATTTAATCACCGATTCACTTACCGTTGGATGAAATCTTAATCCACCTTTATAAGGCCCAATTAAATTCGATTGTTGAACGCGCCAACCTCTATTCAATTGAGCACAGCCTCTGTCGTCTAACCATTCAACTTTAAATGAAATAATTCTATCCGGTTCAGTTAAGCGCTCAAAAATACGATACCTTCGATACTCATCGTTATCCTCCAACTCTTCGGCGACATTATCTAGTATTTCAGTAACGGCTTGCATAAACTCAGTTTGGTTTGGATTTCTCTCTGTAATACGATTTTTCAATTCAGAGATATACTGACTATCCGGCATGGTGACTCCTTGTTATGAATTATTAGTTGGCGCAAACTTGAACAAAATATAACCTACCACACCGGCAAACAAAGAAGTAACAAGAATTGCTGTTTTTGCAATGGCTTGCGTTTCCAAACTGTTTTCAAAACCTAAACCTGTGATAAATATAGACATGGTAAAACCAATACCACCGAGCATCCCAAGTCCAACTATGTGTCTCATGGTTAGCCCTTTGGGTAATTGGCCTATACCTGTTTTTATCGATAACCAAACCATAAATGGAATACCTAGTCCTTTACCCACAATAAGTCCTAAAAAGATGCCCCAGGCCAAGGTGCTATTTAGCGTTTCCAATAAACTTGATGAGTCTAACTGTACACCGGCATTAGAGAAGGCAAATATTGGTAACACAAGTAACCCTACTGGTGTATGAAGTAACTGCTCCCATCTACGTAGTGGAGTGGTCGCTTGATTTGCCGTAACCTTTAATTGCTCTGCCAATTCGTGTTGTGTTTTGGAAGCAAGTACAGGCTTTCGACTACCTTTATTGATAACGATACGCTGAAAACGTTGAGTAATTTTTGATAGTTTTTCAACCATTACGGTCGGTTTATGTTTCGGCCTAGCTGGTATCGCGGCCGCTATTAAGATACCGGCAATAGTCGCGTGAACACCGGAGCTTAGAACTGACAACCACAATAAAATACCAACAAACATGTACATAAATGGGCGACGAATGCCGATAAAATTAAAGAAGAAGAGGACTCCGGTTAGAATTGCTGACAACAGCAAGTAAAAGCTATTTATAGAGTCTGTATAAAACAATGCGATTACCATAATCGCGCCAATATCATCGATAATTGCTAAACCTGTTAAAAAAGCAAAGGCAGCCAGAGGGGCTCGAGTCCCTAATAAAGCTAATATTCCTACTGCAAACGCCGTATCCGTCGCCATCGGAATACCCCAGCCTGCTATATATTCTGTATTGTAGTTGAGTACAGCAAATATAGTCGCGGGGAAAAACATACCACCAGCGGCGGCGGCTAAAACTGGTATCAAACTGCTTGGCGAACTTAAGTCACCGACAAGAACTTCTCGTTTAATTTCCATACCTAATAATAGAAAAAATAAAGCCATTAACCCGTCGTTAACCCAATGCAATATGGACATCTGATACAAATTATCATTAACTGCTAACCCGAATAGCGCATGTAATCCTCCGTAAACGGAATCAGCATAGCTTGAGTTTGCAATTATCAATGCCACTATAGTCGTCAGTAGTAAAACCTTACTACTCGTCGTTTGATCATCAATAAATCGCTGAAAAGGAATAAGTAACTGATCTACTTTTTTCTCAATAACAGGGGCTTTTACTCCAACCTTAGGCATTGTGTTCACTCCTTGCTTGATTAGATAACTTTTTTAGTATTTCGATAGCATCAAAGTAAGTCGCAATTAGGTCAGCCACCCTGCGCTTTTCAACATCTGATTTTGACAGCTGAAATGTACTTCTAAGTTCGCTAAGATGCTCACTCTCTACTTTTAAACGTTGTTCAAGTAACGAGAGCTCTGGTGTTGACGTATTGCCCACACGAGCTTGATAAAAATGGTTATTCCAATTCGACATTATCAAATGAATAACATCGGTGTCATGACTCGATGACATCCATTGTTTTACTTTGCCTGCTAGCTGTTGAAAAACCGTAGATACTTTTATAAGCCCATGCCGAACAGACAGGTCTTCTACTTGATTGGCTAAGTCTTCATAAAATTGGCTCGCCTCGATAAAGACGAGGGGACCTGAGTCATAATACTTTTTCATCTTGTACAACCTACTAAATTCAGAAAAACAAAGTAAAGTAGCTAGCTTTATGCCAAACCGACAAATACAACACTAACCACATGTTAATAAACAAATTTATAAGACTAGGACATAAGTTTTGCCGAGAATATTGAACTGAAATTTTATATTTTCTTGAAGAATTGACCTGATGCTTGTGTAATATTTACAGTAAAAGTGACGGAGATATTGTTCAAACCTAATCAATTAAAATAAAAATTAATAGTTTCAATGCGTTATAAATAAGGCATGGTTCTCGCTTTAGTTCTATAATTAACTAATAATCGTTGGATTCATTTCAACTGAGGTTTTCATGTACATAGAGTATTTATACGGATTTTTTGGCGCTCTACTGGCCTACACGGCAACTCAAATCGACTCTGTGATCCTGAGTGTTTTGCTTAACTGGATTGCCATTTCACTCTTAGTTGTATTTGTTGCTTATATGACAAATCAGCCAAGAATCTTTAGAAAACGTACCGACGGTTCTATCCCAGTCGCTATCCGCATTATCTTTCTACCGTTTATGGTTGGTGTACAGTTATACAATAAGATAGCAAAACGCAAAGACGTTAAAAGAAACCGCCACTACATACACCACATTCAAGATCATATTTACCTAGCCAGCCGTTTATCTGCCGAAGAAGCCATGGAGTTAGAAGATCATGACGTAAAAGCGGTATTAGATGTGACCGCTGAATTCGACGCTTTGGATTGGAGTAGTCGTTTTCTAGATATCGATTATTTAAATATTCCTATTCTAGATCACCGTAGTCCAACCCCTGAGCAATTGAGGCAGTCATTAAATTGGATTGACAATAAACGAAGACAGAACAAGCCGGTAATGGTGCATTGTGCGTTAGGAAGAGGTCGCTCTTTATTTTGTGTTGCTGCTTATTTACTAGCAAAACATCCGGAAAAAGATGTAAGAGATGTACTTAGTAGTATCACTGATATTCGCAATCAAGCCGGTTTAAACAAAAAACAATTGAAAAGGCTAATACAATATCGAGAAGCAGGTCTTTTAACCTTAATGCAACCGGCTTGGTTAATCGCAAATCCTGTTTCGGGTAAAGGCAAATGGCCAAAATACAAAAATAAAATTCAGGCCTATTTAGAACAAAGGTTTAATCTAATTGTTGTAGAAACAACCGAAACCAAAAGTGCACAGGACTGGGCTAAAGAAGCAATCGATAAGCGCACTTCACTTGTCATCGCGGCGGGTGGAGACGGCACGCTTGCTGAAGTTGCAACAGAGCTGACTAATACTGATATCAAGTTTGGCATAATCCCATTAGGTACAGCCAATGCTTTGGCACACACACTGTTTGGCGTATCCAGTAAAATTATCCCCGTAGAAACCGCCATAAAACATATTGTGAGTAACAACACGATTGCCATGGACACCGCAGTTTGTAACGAAAAAACCATGCTGCTTGTGTCAGCCGTTGGTATAGAAGAAGAAATGATATCGTCTGCCGATCGAGATGCTAAAAACAAACTTGGTCAATTTGCTTATTTACATGGATTTTGGCAAGCACTGAATACGTCTGAGCAATTGGATTTAATGGTCCAATTTGACTCAAATCAAGCAAAACATATAAAGACGCGTAGCTTAGTCGTTGCCAACGCAGCGCCTTTCTCTACGGTTTTAGCCCAAGGCGACGGCAAACCCGATTTCCACGATGGACTATTAAATGTTACTTGGTTTGATGAGAGCAATACATCTCTCGAAAACTTCACTGACGTAGCAAGCTTAATCGTCGCTGGCGTATCAGAAAACCCTGCACCTGAATCGATTCATACCGCTAAGGTGGAAACAATTAAGATTCGAAGTAAAAACGCCATTGGGTATGTCATCGACGGTGAGACTTTTGAATCAACAGAAATAAACATCGCAATAAAACCGGCATCGCTTAATGTACTGTTATCGAAAGAAGCTATTGAGCAAACTGATGAAAACGGAGACGCGAAATGAACATAAACATTAACACCCTAATTGGCTTTAAAATTAAGACAATTGATGGCACGTATGGCGTCGTTTCAGATTTCTTATTTACTGATGAAGATCATGTTATTCGGTATTTAGTTGTTGATCCACAAAAGTGGAATCCACTGAGCCAAAAGCTCTTAGTATCACCAGTTTCAGTCTATTATGTGAACCTAGACGCAAAAGAGGTTTGCCTTAGTATTGATACCGAAAAGTTACTGCAGAGTCCAGATGTAGAGGAGCAGGAAACGGTATCTCGTCATTTTGAAACAGAGTTGTATCGTTATTATGGTTATGGCTACTATTGGATGGGCACCGATCTTTGGGGAATGAGTTCAGATCCAAGCTTACTCCAAGCAACTATTGCGAAAGAAGAGGCTGAGGACAATAGAACAGAGCAAGAAATACACTTAAGATCCACTAACGAAGTGTTTAGTTATCTTGCCCAAAGTAGCGACGAGCAAAGCCTGCAGCTTTCTGATTTTGTGTTTAATACTAAATCTTGGTTAATATCATTTGCTGTAATTGACTGTCATACAGGTATGCTATCAAAAGAGCGTAGCCTAATTAAAATAGCCGCTATCAAACAATATAATTGGCACCAGCAGTCTGTTTCACTGAGTTTGCATTGGGAGCAGATCAAGGGAAACCCCCACTTTGAACCTAAGTTACTTAACAGCGAGAAGTTTTTGGCGATGATGGATGTTTCTCCTACCACCCCGGATTTTGGCGGCTAGTGTAGGCTCTCCGAACAGCTTGATTGTTTAAACTGCACAGTGAGTTAGTCCTCACTGTACCTTTCTAGTTTGTTGTATAGCGTCTTTACGCTAATCCCTAGTTTTTCTGCTGTTTCAGACTTATTTCCCTTATTTTTTTCTAAGTTTTTCTCAATTGCTATTTTTTCAATATCTTCTAATGGGACATCAAGGGGAATCCCCAGTTCAGCATCGCTTGTTTCACTAGATGCAAGCTCATCAAAAAGTATGTGCTCGGGCCCAATTACATCTTCGGCTAAAATAAAGCTGCGCTCGACCACATGCTTCAATTCTCGTACATTACCAAGCCAATGGTGTGCTTCTAACATATCTACCGCCTCTGATGACATTGACTTGGCCGAACCGTTTTCCATATTCCGGTAAGCTAAAAAGTGCTGAGCCAAACCAACAATATCATCGCCTCGATTTCTAAGCGGCGGCATTTGAATTGGAAATTGAGCTAGCCTGTAATATAGGTCCTCTCTAATAAACTCATTAAAGTTTTCACCCATTACTCTATTTGAAGCTGCTACTACCCTTACATCGCAATGCAAAGTCTTGTCGCTGCCAACAGGCCTATAGTCCCCTGTTTCTAACACTCTTAGTAATTTAACTTGGTGCTCTAGTGGCATTTCGGTAATTTCATCTAAAAATAATGTGCCATTATTTGCTTGCTCAAACACACCTTTGTGATCACGATTGGCGCCGGTAAATGCGCCTTTAACATGACCGAACAATTCACTTTCCACTAACTCTGGACTCAATGCACCGCAGTTGACAGCGATAAAGGGGCCGTTCGCTCGACTACTGACTAAGTGTATTGTATTGGCGACAAGCTCTTTACCAGTTCCGCTCTCACCGTTTACGAAAACATTAGCCTGCGTAGCGCTTACTTTGCGTAAAGTGCGATACAGCTTTCGCATCGGTTTTGATGATCCCAAAAGTAGCCCAAATTGATCTAATACACTTTTTTTCGCTGACTTTGAAACATGCTTTTGTTCCCCTAAGTCTTCCACAAGCTCATCAAGGGTAACGGTAATATTCTTTATATCGAAGGGTGCTCTAAAGTGATAAGTAATACCATTAAACATTGCCTCATCTAAATAGGCATTTGGCTTTCCATCACTAAAGATAATTATCTCAGTTTCGGTAGACTCATTTAATTCTTTTACCAAGGCTAAGTCTGATGCAGAAAACCGATTGCTTTGTATAAGAGCAATGTCTGCTGGCTCTGATTTAAGCTTTGTTAAACCCTCACCTTGCTCAGTGCAATAAAACGATTGTCTACCTGGTCCTGATATACCGGGCTGTATAGATTTGATTAATGATGTTTCTACTAAATCGATTAAAAAGCTAATGTTAGCCATGTGTGTTAACGTCCATAGTTCAAGTTAGATGGTCCATTAAAACCAAATAAAATTTGCTTATATCAATAGGCTTGGCAACATAATCGTCAAAGCCTGCTATTTGGTATTCAGTTATATCTTCAGCCATAACATTGGCAGTTACAGCAATTAGTGGACTGGCGATTGGCTTACTTTTCAATACTTTACAAGCCGACAAACCATCTAAAATGGGCATCTGGATATCCAGCAATATTAAGTCAAAATCTCGTTCATGAGCTAAATCAACGGCCAGCTGACCATTTTCAACTATTTCGAACTCACAACCCGTTTTCAACAATATGGCGCGAAATATCATTTGGTTCACTTTGTTATCTTCCGCAACTAAAATTCGCTTCGATGCGAAATCAGGAATATCAAGTTCTTCCTCTTTTTGTATGTTGCTAGGCGAAGGAAATGAATAATCGGGTTTTAGTGGTATTGAAATCGTAAAGCAACTGCCTTTACCAAGGTCACTCTCTACTTGAATGTTTCCACCCATTAGTTCAACCAACATATAGGTAATTGGCATTCCAAGCCCTGTACCACCAAACTTTCTTGTAATCGATGTGTCGGCTTGCTCAAAGCGATAAAATAGCTTACTGACAGATTCATCATCCATTCCGATACCTGTATCTTTTACAATAAACAAAATCTGAGTATCGTCACCTTTATTTTCTCTCGCGCTTATCTTGATAGTCACTCCGCCTGTATTGGTAAATTTTACGGCGTTGGAAATAATGTTGGTAAATATTTGCTGTATCCGCGTCGGATCTCCAATCCAACCATCATGAAAATCGTTATCAAGGACTGTTTCTAATGTAATGTTTTTGCTTTGAGCCAACGCTATTTGTGGTGCCAATACAGTATCTAAAATACTCCTGAATGAAAAAGGAACCGTTTCTAATGATAACTTTCCTGCTTCTATTTTAGAGAAGTCCAATATATCGTTAATAATAGTCAATAAAGATGAACTGGATGTTAACGCTTGATCTACAAGGTGTTTAACATTGGCAGGTAAGTTCTCTAGTTTTATAAGTTGCAGAGAACCAAAAATGCCATTCATTGGTGTTCGAACTTCGTGGCTCATGTTTGCTAAAAATGCTGATTTGGATCGCGTTGCTACTTCCGCCTTTTCTGTTGATTGTGCTAGCTCTTCATTTTTTTCTTCTAATAGCGCGACACTATGACTTAAATAGTCGTTTGCTCTCTCCAACGCTAGCGTTTTATCTTTGACCAACGCTTGTAATCGACGATTAAATATCATTTGGTAAGCCAAGTAGCTAAATAGGATTATTGATCCTGCTGCTAAAACATAAATTGTATTTGTAGATAATTGAAATGGTTGAGCTTGGTGGTCAGAGAGTAGTAACCCGTCTATTGAAGACCCTGCACTTGCCATACCTAAATCTATATAAGCCTGTGCGATACGATCAAATCTTTCTGGATATACAGTTCCGATTGGTACAAAACGCTCTTTAATAAGCTGCTGCGTCGATTTTGCCTCAAGCTGTAACTTCTCTCTATCGGCATCGGGGCTATATTTATTTAATATTAGGTCGATTGCTTGCTCAGGATTATTCACCGCGTCTTGCCATCCCCTTCTCGCGGCTTCTACAAAACGTTTAACCCCTTCCATATCTGAATTGACGCGCGACTCAGTAGTAAAAATAAGATCTCCATAAAAGTCGATTCCATAGCTACTCGGGTCAAGTACATTTACCTCATAGCCTGCCTTTCTATACAAATGAGGCTGATTCGATAAGTAAGCCGAAAGTACGTCCGCTTGTTCATCTACTAATGCCCAATTATTAAAATTATGTGGGACATAGGTAAACTGCTCGCTACTAATGTTGAACAACTGCAACATAGCTTGAATAGAGGCATCATCAACAGACCGTTGATACATAATACGCTTGCCAATTAAGTCATAAGGGCTAGTTATATTCGCTGATTTTAAACTCATTAAAACCAAAGGACTCGATTGGAAAATAGTCGAAGCGATAACGACTTTTTTATCCAATAAACGGTGCAGAACAATACTCGAATCTGCAATGCCAAAATCAGCGCGCCCTTCGAGAACATCATTAAGAGGCGAGGTTTTCGGATTACGCTCATTAATAGTAACGTCAAAACCAGCTTCTTTAAAATAACCTTTCTCTAAAGCGACATAATAACCAGCAAACTGAAACTGATGCATCCACTTTAATTGCAACGATACTTGCTCAGCAGCTCCGGCTGATGGCGATCCTAAAAATAAGGAGAGGAATACAAAGAGGACTTTATTACAGCGCACACATTACTCCTTTGAATTGGTTAAGGATAATAATAGCTGATGACGACAAAGACTGGTTTAAAAGTTGATGATTATTTAAGTCAGGCGGTTCTTGCTTTTGATAAATCTGCTTTTAAATATTTTGAATATACTCCGGTATAGTACTTCTCGGTTTTCTTAACCTTATTCAATATGATGCCGCCAACAATAATATTAGCTTGTGCGAGTTCTTCTAAACAGTTACTTAATTCATTTTGACTGGTTTTTTCAACATCAACAATCAGGTAAATACTGTCAACATGCTTTGAAATGACAAATGCATCACTAACTGACATTACTGGCGGGCATTCTAACACAACCCGCTCATAGTTTGATTTTAGCGCATCGACTATCTTCTTTAGTCTTGGTTGAGACAAAAATAACAACGGATTTTTTGACTGGAAACCCGCTGTTAACACATGGTATTTGTATTCGGTATCGCGATGAATACTTTCACTAAGCTTTTGCTTTTTCGCGATTAGATTAGTAAGACCCGGACTATTAACATTAATGCCTAGTGCGTCACCAATTGATGGAAAACGTAAGTCCGCGTCAACAAGTATGGTCTTTTCAAGCTCAGAAAAACTATTGGCTAGTTGGATTGATAGACTTGATTTACCGTCGTTTGGGGTAATAGATGTAACTGCAATGACTTTTTGTCGCGACAACTTCCCATCAAGCAAAATGTTCGTTCGAGTTGAACGAAGCGCCTCCATGAAATTCATGTGTTTTGACGGATCGAGCTGGACCAGCGGCTTTTTACGTACACCTCGCACCTTTATTTTCGGCACCACACCAATTATTTTAGTGTTGTAGGATCTTGCAACCTTTCTAAACTGCAGTACTTTGCTGGCTAACATGGCTTCAATAAGGACTATCATAGCGGCTAACAACGCACTGGCGAGTGCTGCTAGTGTATATATGAGTAACGACTTTTTATTATTTGGGCTAGAGCTTACTTCCGCTTTTTCAACAACAAGGAGGTTTGAGGCATTAGCTAGATCTCTCATCATTTCTGATTCTTTTAATCGACGCATCAAATTTTCATATAGCTCTAGGTTCGCATCAAACTCTCGGCGTAATTTTTCGTATTCAAATTCAATCATGCCAAGATCTCTGAGTCTTGACGTTGCTTTTGTTAATGCGGCTTCTACCGACGTTACATTAGATAACTCAAGCTGTAATGTTTTGTTGATGGTTTTAATATGGCTATCAAGCTCTAGTGACACTTCAGAACGAGCGTCCTCGAACAACAACTTCGCTTTGATATATGCTGGATGTTTTGGGCCGTAACGAAGCTTAACTTGGCCGAATGCTTCTTGAGTATTTTGCAATTTAAGCTTGCTTTGACTTAACGTTTTTGAATTAGCGACCGCGGGTATACTAAAAAGCTCTTCTGGCGAGTATTTATGCTGAAGTATTTGCTGCTTCAATATTTGTAAGCGCTCAACTTCACGGGTGGTGTCATATTTTTCTTTGGTTAATTTTTCGAGCTTTGATTTCTCAACCGCTATCGCACTATTTATATCGATAAAACCATGCTCGTTTTGGTGCTCCGCTATTTTTCGTTCGGCTTCCAACAAGTTTTCTTTTACTCCTGAAAGTTTCGATTCCAGCCAGTAAGCATTATCTTTGTTCTTCCCTTCCATAATTTCTTCTTTAAAATTAATGAAGGTTTTGGCAATTTCGTTAGCAACAATGGCTGAATGACTAGGTGAGTGTGACTCGTATGAAACTTCGACCAAGTTGGTACCAGCCTTGGGTAAAACATCTATGTTGTCGCTTAGTATATCGATAGCATAAGAGCGATTTTTAACGAGCAACTGTTCTGAATGAACAAAAGGTTCGTAACCAGACTGCATTTGATAATGCACATTATGAATTAGGTTCAAGTTATCAACAATTTGGCCTGCAAAACGGCGGCTTCTTAATAACTCCAGCTCTGTTTCTGTATTATCCGCAACAGTGAGTCCGCTTGTCATTATATTTTGGATAGCATCAGCTTTGGAGGACGTTTCTTTGAACATAATTAAGGTTGAAGAGGTAAACCTATCAGGAACCTTCAGCAAGTAGTTATAAGTCAAAACAAAGGATAACAAAACACACAAGACCACAAACCACTTTCTCGACCAAACGATCGAAAATAGTTCTCCTAGGTCTATAACATCATCTAACTGATGTATTTGTTTGTTTTTTTCATCCATATTAGAAGAAGCTCTTCTCTATTTTGATAACATCACCAGGCATAATTATCGTCGATTTTTTTGCCTTAAACGTAACTTCCGGATAACCGCGCCGAACAATCCACTCTGAACTAGATGCGCGATCTTTAAGTCCACCGGATAATGCAATTGCCTGCTCTATCGTCAATTCAGCCTGATATTTATAGCTACCAGGGCTTTTCACTTCGCCATGAATAAAAAACGGACGATATTGTCGAACTGTTAACGTAACATAAGGATTAACTAAGTATCCATCTTTAAACAAGTTTTCTACTTTTGATTTAGCTTCTTCGCCCGTTAAGCCCTCTAAATTGACTTGCCCGATTAAAGGTAAATTAATAAACCCCGCTTGGCTTATTTTGGCTTTTACGTTCAGCTCAGGTTCTTGGAAAACAAAGATTTCAATTTCATCACCTGGGCCTAGTTGGTACTCACTGGCAAAAGCAGGCATAGAACCTATCAATAATACAAAGAATAAAACTATTGTTGTTACATTGAACAGTTGCTTAAGGCTTTCCCGTGACATTATAGAATCTCCCAGCTCATGCTCAATGACCAATTAAAGCCGTCGTGTACAAGCGCTTGTCGAGAACCGTCTAAATTTTCATAACGCAGACTTGATGAAATAGATAAATAATCAGATAAATTCCACTTTATACTCTGCTCTATACCCAAACTATCCGCTGAAATATCGTTGCCAAATTGGTAGTCTTTGTATGTCAGATAGGAGTTTAGCGACCAACTCTGATTTACGTTCCAAACTAAGTTAGCAATGTAACCTGTTTGTTCTACGCTACCAAAATTGGCATCGGGCGAGCTGTCAAACTGTCTTGTCGTCTCTAAATTAAATATAAAATCGTCACTTAACTTAATTCTATTCGCAATTTGCCATGAAAAAAGATCTGACTCTAGGGCATTATCATTTTGATATTGATGACTATTACCAATCAATATATCAAGTTGGCTGTTGCCAAGATATGCAGTTCTAAGACCTATGTATGCGTTTGTGATATCAAGTTTTTGTTTGTTTGTATTGGAAAAATCGGTTTTTGCTTGACGTTGACCCACTCGCACTAAAAAGTGTGAGTCTTCTGATATTCGATCTGAATAAACAACTGATGCTGCTAATGTGTTGCTTTTTTTCAAAAGCAAATTAGTGTCGCTAAAGTTTTCTATTTCAAGGTTTCGATCTAGCGCAATAGTTAGAGAGCGATTTTGACTAGCACGACCTATCGTCCATAATACACCTTGAGAACTAACCTCACGTGAAACAATACTTGAAAAATCTGACTGAAATCTAGCTTGCTCTAGGTCTACTGATTCTAACTTTTCACTTTGTTTAATGTAAACATCCACATCCATTACTGAGCTTAGAAAAATCCGACTTTCTAAGCTGACGGCGTAATCTAGCTCTCCGCTAATATCATTCATAGAACTAGAATCAGAAAATTTCGATGTTGCCATATCTGCTGAAAACTTTGCGCCAACGCCATTAAATAGCTTAGTTATTGATAAGCTGGCATTTATACTACTTTGAGTAACATTTTCTTGATATATTTCTGTGGATTTTTGAACGGCAGAGACTGTGACAGCTAGATTCTGCTGACTCCAATTTTGATCGGCATAGCTGTTAAAGCTACCAATTATGTAAAAAAGACTTAAAATACTTAGGGTGCGCACAACTTTTTTAATTATTATTTTATTTATCGCTGACTGATCGTTATTAATCAGCCAGTGTTAAATTTAACTAAATTCAGCCTCAATGGATACTTTTTATTTAGATTAATTAGTTTTTTTAGTCACTTTTCATGAATTAATTTATCCAAGTAAGAATATCAACGGAGTATTAGCTAAGCAATATGAAAAACATCGATCAGATTAAGACAGATTTAACGAAGGATGAACAAAAAATCTGCCACAATTTTGCAGGCCTGCCTGTTGTTTGTGAAGGTCAAATACTGCTTGACCGATATAAGATTGAAAGCCTACAAGGTAAAGGTCGCTACGGCCTTGTTTATCAAGCGTTAGATATGAATTCAAACACTTTGATCGCATTAAAAGTTTTAGATAACTCATTGACTGAAGATGAGAGTACCATTACTAACTTTCGCAATGAGCTTGTTGCTGTAAAAAAGTTGATCCACCCAAATATTATTAAGTTCCATGAATACCACCAGGTAGCAGATTTACACTTTATTACTATGGACTGGATTGAAGGCGACAGTTTAGAAAATATTATTGCCAGTGAGTCTCTTTCAGCCGGACAAACATTAGACATAATTCAACAGCTTATGGAAGGCCTAAATTATGCGCAACAAGCAGGTGTAAAACACTTAGATATAAAGCCAGAAAATATCATGCTAGACAACAAGGGCAATCTTTTTATTGCTGACTTCGGTTTGTCCGTTTTAAGTAAAGATATGACGTCAACTCGATTAAATGGAGGTCCTTATTACGCTCCTCCAGAATATTTATTGCACTCAGAGAGCAACCACACAACCGACTTGTACGCCGCTGGCGTCGTTTTTTATCAGCTGTGTTGTGACAAGTTACCGTTTATACAACAAACAGCAGACTTAAGTGCCGATGAAAAATTAAAAAGAAAGCCTAGTTTTGCGCCAACCAAAAAGCAGTTTAAACCGTTAAAAACTTGGATTGCTTCGCTAATTGAGTCAGATAAAGATAAACGCCCAACGACAATTGCTATCGCCATTGAGCGCTACTTTGACGCAATAGAAAAGAAACAAGACAATTTTTTTGGTATAAAAATTGGGCTAGTTACACTCGTTGCCATTGTCGCTTTTTATTTCGCGTCACTGCTCTAAATGTGCTGAGAGGCGCAGTTAAATATTGCGGGTTAATACTTACAAAGTCATGGCTGCTAATATTCCAAACAACACTAGCGGAATATTAAAATGAATAAATGTTGGTACTACTGTATCCCAGATATGATCATGCTGACCGTCTACGTTGAGACCCGATGTCGGTCCTAACGTTGAGTCTGACGCCGGAGAACCGGCATCGCCTAACGCTGCTGACGCGCCAACCAATGCAGCCGTTGCTAACGGTGAGAAACCAAATGACAAAGCAAGCGGCACATATATCGATGCGATAATTGGAATCGTCGAAAACGATGAACCAATACCCATGGTAATTAATAAGCCGGTAACGAGCATTAAAGTCGCAGCTAACAACTTACTATCCCCTACCATACTGACTGTTGCGGATACCAACGAATCAATTGCTTGGGTGGCTTTTAATACTTCAGCAAAACCTGCCGCTGAAATCATAATAAACCCAAATACGCCCATAATCATAACGCCTTTAGAAAACACGTCTTGTGTTTCATCTACTTTTAAAACGCCACCAGCGATAAAAACAACGAGTCCAACTAATGAGCCAATAATGACTGAGTCCGTATACAATTGAGATGCTAACGCCCCGACAATTGCGACAAAGGCGGTTATCAAATGGGAAGCTTTAACTGACACCTTTTCAGGCTCTGCGGCTAATATTTTTTCAATTGAGTATTGTCGTTTTCCTCGATAGCTTATCAACAAAGCGATACAAAGGCCTAAAAACATGCCAAATACAGGAATGGCCATAACTTGAGGTAATTGCTCTACATTTATCGTTACGCCATTATCAACTAGGTTTTGAAATAAGATGGTGTTTAAGAATATTTTACCAAACCCAACTGGTAGCAACATATATGTAGCAGTAAGACCAAAAGTTAATAAACATGCTACTGCCCTTCTGTCTAACTTAAGTTGCGCCATTACATGTAATAAGGGAGGAATTAAAATAGGAATAAATGCGATATGAACGGGTACGGCATTTTGAGAGGCAATGGCGGCCAACAATATACTACTTAGCAGCCCAGCTTTAACCCAAACAGTGCTAACCGCTTTATCAGTCTGCGCATTTATTTTCCCAATAATTTTTGTCGCTAATACATCAGTAATACCTGACTTTGAAATAGTGACAGCAAAAGCACCTAACATGGCGTAGTTTAAAGCAATAGCGGCGCCACCACCTAATCCGCCAGTAAAAACGTTAACCGTTTCTAAAAGACCTAAACCTCCAACTAATCCGCCAACTAAAGCGCTTACTATCAATGCCAAAACGATGTTGACCCTAACTAAGCTTAATCCAACCATTAATAAAACGGCGACAACAACAGCATTCATTTGAGATTCTCTAGTTTGAAAATAAAGATGAGATTATTACTGAAATAGATAGTCACTGGCTAGTAAAAACTAAATTTACCATGAGATATAAGGCGTTTAGTAAATAAAGGATGCTTTTGAATAAAGGAGGTATTTTATAATCTAAGTTCGATGCGGTGTCGGGTGCAATGGAGTGTCGGGTGCAATTGAGTGTAGCGAAATAGTGCCTCGACCCGGACAAAATTGACAGGATCAATTTTGAACAGCTTTAGCTGGCCCGAAGGGTAAAATACAAGGAAGTATTTTATAATCTAAGTTCGATGCGGTGTCGGGTGCTATGCGGTGTCGGGTGCTATGGAGTGTAACGAAATGGTGCCTCGACCCGGAATCGAACCAGGGACACGAGGATTTTCAATCCTCTGCTCTACCAACTGAGCTATCGAGGCACATATATGTGCGAAAAGAGAGAAAATGGTGCCGACTGCCGGAATCGAACTGGCGACCTACTGATTACAAGTCAGTTGCTCTACCAACTGAGCTAAGTCGGCGACACCAACCCATTGCTGGGATTTTCTCTTGCACTCACTCTTTTAAAGAATGGTGCCTCGACCCGGAATCGAACCAGGGACACGAGGATTTTCAATCCTCTGCTCTACCAACTGAGCTATCGAGGCACAAAGTGCTTGCAGCAAATATTCATGTTTTAAACAGTCCTACTTGGTGCGGCGTGTATTAAACGGATTTTAGGTTTTCAAGTCAACTAGTTTTTTAAATAGTTTCACTGAATGGGTATAAATTAAACTATCTGGGTGTTTTTTTTGCAACTAAGCCCAAACATAGGGCTTAGAGTAGAAATATCCCTGCACTATTTCAATACCAGCTTCTCTGACGAAATTTAACTCTTCTTTGGTTTCTACACCTTCAGCAACGGTTCTCATGCCAAGCGCTTTTGCCATTTCTACCGTTGAGCGAATAATAATTTTATTCTCTTCATGACTATGACAGTTACTAATGTATTGGCGATCTATCTTTAATTCCTTAAACGGAAATTCAGTCAACTGCTTCATTGTTGAATACCCAGTTCCATAATCGTCAATGGCTAACGAACAACCTAGCAGCCTTAAACGTGTCGCTATTTCTTGGGCTGTTAATAGGTTTTCAACCAAACACGTCTCAGTAATTTCAATGGTCAATCTAGCCGGTTGCACACCAAACTCTGAAAGTAACGAATCTATTTCATCAACAATACGATGAGAGTTTAAATCGCGCATTGATAAATTCATTGAGAAATTGATATTTTCGTATTTTGCCATTCGGGCCAATGACGTTCTAAACAAAACTTTATTGAACTCTGAAATACGTCCGTTCTCTTCAAAATCACTAATGAACTGATTCGGATAAATAATAGAGCCATCTTGGGCTTTTAATCGAGACAGTATTTCGTAGCCAATAATATTTTCATTTTCAATATTGATCTGCGGCTGTATGACCGGGCACAAGGTCACATCATTTATCTCAAAACTATCTGGGTCATAATTCCCAACAGTTGCCGCCATTTCTGGGTTTTCTGCTGAAATAATACGAGATAAAGCACGATCAACAAGTCCGTTTAACTGGGCAGCAGAAAAGGGTTTTGTTAATTGGCCAAGAATTGCCAAGTGACGCTGCTTCGCAATTGATTCAGCCATTTGTAAAACTTTAGACTCAAAGCCACTGATAACAATTACCTGGCCTTTATAGCCTGCATCGCCTAACAATTTTAAAAAAGCGATGCCGTCAATTTCTGGCATTTGCAAATCGACTAATACGAGGTCATTAAACTCAGAGTTAACGATTAAGCTTTCCAAACCCAAGTTCGGGTCACTGAAAAGGTTAACGTTTTTAAGACCAATCTCTTGGAATTTATCTTCTATAAAATGTAAAAAGAACGGATCATCATCTACTGCGGTAATCCTATTTAATAAATTAATATATTCCATATTACGAGCACAAAAACCTTGATTAAACTGAGTTATAGGAGGTATTGTTTACTTAACGGACATTTGTATGCATAAAGTGAACAACTAGTTGTATTAATAAGCTAGTTCAAAATAATAATCAATAAATAAAGTCACTCATTAATGGATAAAAAAATTAAAAAGCTCAAATTTGTTAGGATAACACACATATTTATCATAGGTTTAGTGTTATTCGGATGCCTAGCGACAATGGCAGGTGTTGGCGGTTTATACACCTTCTCAAAGTGGTTACAACCAGACCAACTCACCACCGACTTACAAAAACACGTAAATTCTATTGCTAAAGGCATGTCTGATGAAATAATGTCCATCGATAAACAAATTGAAGCTCAGCATTATATTAGTGCAGTTCACGGCGAATCACAAAATAAAGCATTTTTTCTTTATCGCATGGAAAACGGTCAGCTCATAAAACAAGCTAGTACCAATCAGCTAAAAGGCTACATTCCAAGCCCTATTCTCGCTAATCACGTATCCGATTTAAATAGTTGGGTAGAAATTAGAAAGATCATTACCATCAATGGCGAAGAGGCTGGTTTATTAATTGGTACCATGCTGAAACAAAAAGCTGATATCGGCTTTATTTTCACTTTATTTATTATCTCTACTATTGGTGCGATAGTTTTAACTCGCTTGTTAGTCTCTATGTTCAACTCGAGCGTGAACCGGGACAGCCTGCCACTCATATCAGAAACGAACTTAATCCTTAATAAAGAAAAATTTGATAAACGTTTAGCTCCGAAACGATTTGGGCCATTTGCTATTCTAGCCGCAACCATTAATAGCCTATTCAAAAAAGTCGACAGTTTGCGAAAAGACAATATCGAGTTAGATATTGCTAATGACAAGCTAGCACAAGAGATGGAAAGTAAAATCAATGAGCGTACCAACGCTTTGCGAATGGCAATGGAAGAAGCGGAACAGGCTAATGAGTCTAAATCGACATTCTTAGCGACCATGAGCCATGAAATAAGAACACCGATGAATGGTATTATTGGCTCTATCGATTTATTGCGCCGAAGTACCCTGAATCAGAATCAATTCAGGTTATCCGATACAATTCGTGAGTCGGCCTTTTCCCTATTACGAATTATTGATGACATTTTAGACTTTTCAAAAATAGAAGCAGGTAAACTTGAAGTAGAAAGCATACCTATGTCCATTAACTCAATTGTAGAAGCGGTAGGACGCACTCTCCTGTCTGTTGCAGAACAAAAAAATATAGAACTTAGATTATATTGTGACCCTGCTATCAGCGAGAGCTTAATGGGCGACCCAATTCGAATTCGACAAATCTTATTTAACCTTGCTGGGAATGCCATTAAATTTACCAATACCTCTACAACAAAAAAAGGTGTTGTACAAATTAGAGCAGAGATCAGCGAGAAAAACTTGGAATTTACTAACGTTGTACTGCGCGTTATAGACAATGGTAAAGGCATGACGGACCGACAAGTCAATTATGTGTTCCAGCCATTTAGCCAAGCTGAAGGTTCGGTCACTCGCCAGTTTGGTGGTACAGGCTTGGGATTAACTATATGCCAGCGTTTAACTGACCTTATGTATGGACATATAGATGTAAAATCTGAACTTGGTGAAGGTTCAGAATTTACCGTTTCACTACCGCTTCGCTCCAGTGTCGACAAAGTTACTACGCCAAACTACGACTTCTCTGAATTAGACTTAGTTTGCTTTTCAAGTGATTACCACAATATCGCTGCAATGGAGTCTTACGTAAAACATTACCAAGCGAATGTTGAGGTTTGCCATACGTCAGATTCCTTAAAGCAAATCATTGAACATTACCGCTTTGAACCGTCTCACCAATCTATTTGGGTCATAGACGCAACAATTCAGCACGATGAGACTTTAAACTTAGTGTATGACTTACTTGAAAATCCAAGTCTACTAAAAACTAAGTTTTTAGTGTTGAGTAATGCCATTGAAAATCAAGTTCAAGAACATGACAGAATATGGTACATGCATGCGACTCCGCTTTGTCGAAGTAACTTACTTGAGCTTATTCAAGACGTTTCTGACAATAAAAAGCACGACCCTGAAGCACCAAAAGACGAAGGCATAAAAACGATCCAAGCTATGTCTATTGAAGATGCGAGAAAAGCAAATCAATTGGTATTGCTTGCTGAAGACAACACCATGAACCAACAAGTTATTACCGAACAGTTAAATATGTTGGGCTATGCCGTTGAAGTCGCAAATGACGGACAAGAAGCGATAGAAATGTGGCGAAAAAACCATTATCCGTTAGTACTTACCGACCTGCATATGCCTTATAAAAGTGGCTATGATGTTGTAAAAGCAATTAGAGAAGAAGGCCCTGAGAGTTCCAGTGACAACTTTACTCGTGTCGTGGCAATTACGGCCAATGCATTAAAAGGCGAAGAACAAAAATGTATTAGTTTAGGTATGGACGGTTATTTAACAAAACCGTTAGAGCTTAATGATCTCGAAGTTGTTATGAAAAAATGGCTCAATATCGAAGAAAGTGAATCTACTCAACTTTTAAAAGAAACAACCCGAACAAAGCGCGCAATATCCCTAGAGGAAAATGGTGAGCCAATACAACAATCCGTATTAGTTAGTTATCTTGGTAATGACAAAGAACGTCATCGTAAATATTTAGACATGTTCAAGGCTAGGGGAAATGAGCTGATTGATAAGATCAACCTTGCTGCGGAAAACTCAGAGCGTGACAATATTAAAAACCTTGCCCACCAATTTAAATCGATGTCAAAAAGTGTCGGTGCAATGCCTTTGTTTAATTCTTCACAAACACTAGAGAGCGATGTTCAGTCGCTTGAAAGAGCGGATTTGAATGATTTGTTAACTACTATTCAAAAACAATTTAACGAAGTTATCAACTACGTGAATGAAGAGTATAAATAAATAAAAGCCTGATAAAACGTTCGAGCTTTATCAGGCTAATTTAGATCAAAAGTAGTTGCTAAGGTTTATGCCCTATTTTTTAGGTACATAACCTTCAATTTCAACATCTTTACCTTCAAATAAAAAGCCGACCATGGTTGTTTCTAATAACTCACGATGCTCTGGGTTAATCATTGACAGCTTATGTTCATTGATCAGCATTACTTGTTTCTTTTGCCACTCTGCCCACGCTTCTTTTGAAATATTATTAAAAATTCGAGTGCCGATTTCACCTGGATATAACTGGAAGTCCAATCCCGCTGATTCTTTTTTTAAGTATTCACAATAAACTTGACGTGCCATTTGAGTTTCACTTTTTATTTAATTTCAGTTACACACATTGTAATAAGGTTAATCCGCTTATGCTAGCGAGTTTTAACTATAAGTCTTGTAACAACTTCTTAGCCACTGCCGACAAGCCAACTTTGGTATCCGTTATGTTAGTAGCGTCAAACCAAATTTCAGTTTGCTCAGAGACTCCCAGTGGTATATCCGCCATGTCTGGTACTGGCAATAAGATAGGTTGAATATCAAGGTGATAATGACTAAATGTATGTCGAAACAGCTTATTCTCTTGAAAGTCGATATCCACGTCCGTTAATCCAATACTATCTAGATACGTTTGCATTGCGACTAAGTCTTCAAACTCAGGGAAACTATAAAGTCCTCCCCAAATTCCACTACTTGGTCGTTGATACATATACACACTATTATGGTGATTCAACATAAGCATATAAACAAACCTAATTGGTTTATCTTTTTTAGGTTTTGAAAATGGAAATTCACTTTGGCGTTGCTCTAATTTAGCAACACACTGCTCTGATAGCGGGCACACACTGCATTTAGGCTTACTTCGTGTACATACGGTAGCGCCAATATCCATCATCACTTGGTTAAAATTACCAGGACGTGAACGAGGCGTTAACTGATCCGCATAGGACCATAATTCATTTTCTACCGCTTTTTTACCCGGCCACCCTTCAACAGCAAAATAGCGAGTAAGCACACGCTTTACATTTCCGTCTAAAATTGCATGATGCTGTTGTAATGATAACGACAAGATAGCGCCAGCGGTGGAGCGTCCAACACCGGGTAAGTCGATCACTTTTTCAAAGGTTTCGGGGAACTTTCCTTTGTATTCATCACGAATTTTTTTCGCAGCTTTATGAAGATTTCGCGCCCTTGCGTAATAACCTAAGCCAGTCCACAAGTGTAAAACTTCGTCTTCATTGGCGTTTGCTAGATCGTTAATGCTTGGAAAGCGCTGAATAAAGGTTTCAAAATAAGGGATAACGGTTGTGACCTGAGTTTGCTGTAACATTACCTCTGATAGCCATACTTTGTATGGAGTTACGTCCTGCTGCCATGGCAGGTGTTTACGCCCATGCTTATCGTACCAATCAAGCACTTGCCTAGAAAACCATTGTGATTGAGACGTTGTTAATTCAGTCATAACTGTTATTTTTGCCATTATTCGCTATTTTTAAATAGCGCACACTATAACAAATAATCTTATTAATTGGCGTAAACCGCTTGAGACCCATGCGTTGCTGTAAGATAATGCGCGCCAAATTTAACCAAACACAACGAAACATAAGAAATCATGACTGACAATACTCGTAAAACTGCCGAACAAGCAAAAGCCGAAGGCAAGTACATTCGTACCATTAAAAGCTTTGTAAAACGTGAAGGTAGATTGACCAAAGGTCAGCAAAAAGCACTTGATCAGTTTTGGCCGACAATGGGTTTAGAACACACAAACGGCTTGATAGATTTTGTTGATGTGTTTGGCAACGACAATCCAGTTGTTCTTGAAATTGGCTTTGGTATGGGCGCCTCTTTAGTTCAGATGGCTAAAAACGCCCCTGATAAAAATTTTATCGGCATCGAGGTTCACTTACCCGGTGTTGGTGCTTGCTTGTCGTCTGCAGATGAAGCTGGCGTAACAAACTTAAGACTTTACAATCACGACGCCATTGAAATTTTGCGCGACTGCATTGCCGATGAATCGCTGCAAACCGTACAGTTATTTTTTCCGGATCCTTGGCACAAAACTCGCCACCATAAACGTCGTATTGTTCAACCAGCATTTGTCGAGAGCCTACGTACAAAATTAAAAATAGGCGGCGTATTTCATATGGCTACGGACTGGGAAAACTACTCTGAGCATATGATCGAGGTAATGGACGCCGCAGATTCGTTTGAGAATATTGCTGGTAAAATTAATAGTGATGAAAATGCCACTAGTGTATTTGTCGAACGTCCTGATAGTCGCCCATTAACTAAGTTTGAGCAGCGCGGACACCGACTAGGTCATGGTGTTTGGGATATTATGTTTGAACGAGTGAAATAAAATGGCATCAACCAGTAACACGATGCAACCTGAAAACCAAGTTATAGTCAGAAATATTGAACACCTTCCTTCTGGCAAGGTGTTGCTTATTGATGCACTTCCTGATCAGGCTATCAAAGAATTTTCGGCACTTAGACCTGATATAATCTGGACCGTTTATACGCCTTATATTGATACTGCAGAACAACTCTCAAATATTAATATTGCGTCGCAAGATTCCTTACCCGTACATAAATCAGCATGGCTGACGAGCGAGCAAGTAGGCTTATTTGATGCTGTTTTAATTTACTACCCTAAAGCCAAACAAAGATTTGATTACTACTTGTCTATGACCAGTCAATTGTTAAAGCAAGACGGTCAGCTATTTATTGTTGGCGAAAAGAAAGGTGGCGTTAAAAGTTGTGACAAAGCGTTAAAGCCCTTTTCTGACGGGATAAAGAAACTCGACTCGGCGCGTCACTGTATGCTTTTTACAGCTACTTTTAACAATAAAGCGTGTACCAAATCCATGGACTCTTGGTTTAAAGAAGTAAACTTAGACATTGATTTTGCTGGGACTACCATAAACTTAACCTTAGCCTCGTTGCCTGGTGTTTTTAGTGCTAAGCGTTTGGATAATGGCACTGAATTACTGTTAAAGAGTATGACTGCAGTTAACGGTAAAGGAATCGACTTTGGTTGCGGTTGTGGGGTAATTTCCGCAGCACTGAGCTTAAATAATGACAATGAGATAGTCGCGATTGATGTTGACGCATTAGCGGTAGAGAGCAGTAATAGAACCTTTAAAATTAACGGTAGTAACGCCACGGCCATTCATTCTAACGGCCTATCGAATCTTATGAATCAGAGCAACCAGTTTGACTTTATTGTCTCAAACCCGCCGTTTCATACAGGTTTACAGACAGACTACTCAATTGTTGATTTATTTTTGAAGAACAGCGCAAAGCTCATTAAGTCTAAATACGAAATGTGGATAGTTGCAAACTCGTTCTTACCTTACCCGCCTCTATTTAAAAAATATTTGAAGGCTGCAAACACCGTGGAAAACAACAAACGATTCTCGGTTTACCACATCAGATAGTCCTTGTTGTTATGCGTAGGAAGTTGTTTGTTTTCTACGCATAACAACCAACCTTTTTCGCAAAAAAAATAATTAAAGCAAAAGGTTAAATACACTTTATTTATTCATATTTAAGACTATTCTTAACAATAGCCACTATTTATAATAATCGCGAGTGACTCTTTTTTGTACGTATCAAATTACAACTTACACTTAGTTAACTGCGTATCAGCCTAAGTTATGAAACAATACAAACGTAGCATCTCTCTGAAGTCTGCAATAAACCGTGCAATTCTGCTCGTTAGCATTGCAACTCTTTTTATTTCAGTCTCTATCTCCACTTATGTTTACAAACAACGGTTAGAGGGCGAGTCAGCGTACTTAGCAAAAACTATCAGCGAAATAGTTGCTTATAATTCAGTTGTGCCTATCAGTTTTGATCTTAGAAAAGGTTTGAACGAATTTCTATCTACCCTGAACAATATCTCCGAAATCGCTAACGTACATATCTATAAAATAGACGCTAGTAAAGAGGCTTTAAAGTTTTTTGCGAGTTACAACAAAATCGGCGTGTTACCTGTATCTACGCAAATCGAGCGCCTAACATACCTAAACAAAGCTAGGATAAATAATGGCTACTTAGAATACGCGATGGCAATAAAAGATCCTAAAATCGGTGACGTAATTGGCCATGTATATATACGTACTCGACTTACCGCTTATTACGATAACCTCTACGATTTACTCAAAATTAATCTGCTAGTGATTGCTTTTGTCGCCTTACTGGCCTTTCTAATTGCGCAATCACTACGAAATAGAGTACTAAAACCCATTAATAATTTTGTTCAAGAGCTTGAGAGTGCTAGCCAAGATCAAGAATTTAAAAAGAAAGTATCGCCTATTCCCTTTGATGAGATTAGTGTCATCGCAGACGCTGTAAATGAGCTTTTGATAAAAATAGCTCAGCAAATAAGACGATTTTCATTGGCTGAACAAGAAATCACTCAACTAAATCAAAACTTGGAAGAAAAGGTGATATTTCGAACCAAAGCATTACGTGAGTCTAACGAAGAATTACTCAATGCTTTAGAGCAAGTACACCAATATCAATCTCAGGTTATTCAATCAGAAAAAATGGCAAGTTTAGGCCAAATGGTTGCGGGGGTTGCCCATGAAGTAAATACCCCAATTGGGTTAGGTGTTACAGCTTCAACAATGCTGTCAGATAGAATTGACGATATAAAAAGTAAATTGGATGATAAAACACTCAGCGCTGCCCAACTTGCGAGCTTTTTAAGTGACAGTCGGGAAAACACACAAATCATTTATCGAAATTTAACCCGAGCAGCGGACTTAATCAGTTCATTCAAACAAGTGGCGGTTGATCAAACTGCTGGTGTTATTAGAGAAATAAAACTGCATGAGTACTTGGACGAAATTATAAATTCTATGCAGCCGACTTTAAAAAAATACCGGCACATAGTAACGATTAATTGTGATGAAAGTTTAACGATTAAAACTAAGCCAGGGCCATTAAATCAAATCATCATCAACCTAATAATGAACTCCATCACTCATGGGTTTAAAGCGATGGAGCAAGGGCAAATAACAATTAATGCTACGCTTAATAAAGATAAGTGTATCGTTAACTTTATAGATAACGGCTGTGGAATTGAGGAAAAGATAAAACAAAAAGTATTTGATCCGTTTGTAACTACATCTCGCGGAGAGGGCGGTTCAGGTCTTGGCTTGCACTTAGTATATAACTTAGTGACTCAAGCCTTAAAAGGCAATATTTCGGTTGTTAGTGAGCTAACTAGTGGTGCCCAGTTTACTATAGAGTTTCCTGCTTATTTGCAGGAGAATAGCCATGACTAAATTAAGTTTACTACTATTAGTCTTGCTGTTGCCCTATAAGAGCTATTCAGATCAGACGGTAAATGTCGACGCGATAAACGTCTCTAAAACAGCAGCCTTAATCTACAAATTATATTTTTTTGTCGACTTTCCTAGCTCTTCGGACATTCCTAAGTATTGCTTTGTTGGAAAGAACAGTTTTGGTGTCGCCAAAGTGCTTTTAGATCAACAGAAGAACAATCAATTAAAGACAAAGATAAAAGTAAGTAAATGGCAAAGCCCGTCTGAAATAGACCCCAAGATGTGTAACGTAATATATTCGGCACCATCTTCAGCGGACGATAAAGATTTGTTCCAAGAGTTATCTAAGCTAGTCCTAACGGTTAGTAATTCTGTTGAGTTAAGGGAAACTGGGCATATCTCGAGCATCACCTATCAAGATGAAGAAGCGGTTTTAAGTTTCAGTAGAAAAAATTTGAAGCGTTCTGCTATCTTAGTTAATAGCCAATTAATAAGAAACTCAGACTTGAGGCCATAGCGCTAATTCGGCTCAATCGAAATATTGTAACCTCGATAAGAACAGTATCCGTAATTTTCTCCATTTACATTTCTACTTCCTGAAACAGACGCTGAATGCGGTAACTTCTCCACTGTCATTATGTGCCCTTTACCTAACTCTATATGTTTTAATACGGCCTTTTTGGCGCCGGTAGTGCACAGCATATACATCGTTTTAGAAAACCCCTCTGGTCGAAACACGCTACCTGATTGAACGACCGGCTGAGAGAAGCGGTTTGAGCTATATTTCCAGTTTGCGAAATCAAAAATAAGTTTATTCTCTTTTAATTCAGCAACATCGTCCTGAGTTAAGTAATTCATCTGTAAATGGTCAAATTTTGCAGGTGCCAAAGCGATAGCTTTACCCGCGGTATTGTCCAAAAACGTAACACCGGCCTCACCGCTTACGGAAAACGTCAACGTATCTTTCTTGTTAGCAATTGATAACACGGTGCGCTCGTCAATACCAATCCCGTAAGGCACTCTAATCATCGCTAATAATGACAACAAGCGACCTTGATTACTCAGGTCACCGAAACTATTGTCAAAGCTAATACCTGAAAACAAGTCTAATCCCGCTAAACTGAGTATTGGAGAATTTTGAATATGTACCGAGCCAATATTAGTAACATCACTTAAAATTTGGTAACCCGACATCAACACATCTTCACTGCGCCCTTTTACAACAAATGCATTACGTCCTTCTTTTCCAGATATCGCCCTAATTGAACCACCATTAAATGCTAACGTTAGTTTATTTTGTTGGTGCCTTTTCATGATGGTCAACCAAGCTGGATTAGCCTCAATATCGCTGAACATAAAGCTATTTAATAACACCTCTGGATCTCCATCATGGAAGTAAATACCATTGGCGTCGTCGATTAATTCCACTAAGTCTTCTGGAGAGTTACAAACATCAAGTAACTGTTCGCTCAGGTCACCATAGATTTTATCTCTAAAATAGCGCTTGGACACTTTATGTCTTACTGAATTTAGGTTGCTACAAGCCTGCTTTAATGTTTCATCGTCATTTAGTCCGCTCTCTTTCCAAACCGCATTTAACGCGGCATCAAGCGGCAACCATTTAGCATCTACATCAAACTGCTCAAAAGTTTTTATTAACCAATAAACGTCTTCAAACGCGTCTCGATTAGCGGCAGTTACGATAAGAATATTGTCGCCATCTACGCTATCTATAAACTGACGAAACGCTTTAGCAACAAAAACATTTTTGCTATTAAAAACGTCAACCTTGGCATTCTTGTATTGGTCTTTTTGTAAAAAACGACGATTAATAACGGTATCTTGAAGTACATCCAAAATCATTTGCCATTGAATATCTTTTAGATCAGTAGACTCGCCGACTCCTGTATTTCTAAAAACACGAGCAAGTTCTTTTTCTGGATAAGCCATTGTTTTTTGCAGTGGATATTTATTGAGGTTGCTAATAAAAATATCCATTTCTAAATTATGTAATGCAGCATCTGCCTTGTATAACGCAGTTAGGGTTTTAATATTTTCAGCACTTAATATATAGCTATGCTGAGTATGATGCGTTTCGTTAGTAGACAGCGGAGTAAGGCAGTTTTCAGGTTGAACACTTGAACAGACGTTTAGGCCACCACCAATAAGGATTGTTTGAAATTCTTTGGCATTACCTACCTTGGAAAAAGCTAAAAAAACCAATAATAAATATGAGGTTAATTTTAAGTCCCAAAACATTTTAATCACTACCCTATGAAATGAAATATGTGCTCCAATTGCAACACTACCACACTTATAATTTTTTTTTGAACCTTATAGTAAAAAGTTGAGTAAAACACTAGGTTATTTGGTTAATTAAACCGTGCAAGTGTGGTATAAATAGACACTATAAGCGAATTACCTTTATATACAGCCCTCTCTATGACACATGAGGGCTTTTGTTGTTTAAAATTTGGAGATTACATGCCAACTAAAATGCCAGATATTGCAAATCAAGCGAAAGCCCAAACTGAAGGTGTGCTTGATTGGGTAGGGATGAGCAACATTGAAATGCCATTAATGGTTGAGATGCAAGGTGAGACTCGTCCGACTTCAGCGCTGGTTGAAGCGTTTGTTAACCTTAAAGAGCCAAAAGCTAAAGGCATTCACATGTCTCGTTTGTATTTAATGCTAGATGAGCTTTCAGTTGAGAGTGCGTTAAATATTAAAAACCTACAAACGCTGCTTACTAACTTTATTGAAAGTCATCACGACCTTTCAAATGCTGCGCACCTTAAATTTGAATTTGATTATCACATGCGCCGTAAGTCACTGATTAGTGGCAAACTAGGTTGGAAAGCCTACCCAGTCGTAATTACTGGTAACTTAACAGACGGTCTATTAGATATTGAACTTGCTGTAAAAGTACCTTACTCATCAACTTGCCCTTGTTCTGCAGCACTAGCTCGTCAGCTTATTCAAAACAAATTCAACGAGACATTTGATGGACAAGCTAAAGTTGATGCTGAAACCGTTCATGCTTGGTTAGGCTCTACTGAAGGCATCGTCGCAACTCCGCATAGCCAACGTTCAATTGCAGAAGTCAAAGTTAAACTTTCAGAAGCCGTTACTGACTTTCCAATTGTTGATTTAGTTGACGCTATTGAGTTTGCTCTTAAAACGCCGGTTCAAGCAGCGGTTAAACG
This sequence comes from Psychrosphaera aestuarii, assembly GCF_017948405.1. Taxonomy (NCBI): domain Bacteria; kingdom Pseudomonadati; phylum Pseudomonadota; class Gammaproteobacteria; order Alteromonadales; family Pseudoalteromonadaceae; genus Psychrosphaera; species Psychrosphaera aestuarii. Next base: position 2,733,506 of record NZ_CP072844.1, read on the forward strand.
TGAAGATGAGCAAGAATTTGCCCGCTTAAATGGTCAAAACTTAATGTTTTGTGAAGATGCAGGTCGTCGTATTAAAGCGGCATTAAACAACATTGAAGGCTACAAGGACTTTTGGTTACGAGTTAATCATTATGAATCTTTGCATGCACATGATGCTGTATCAGTGGCCAGTAAAGGTATTGAAGGCGGATATTCATCTAAATAAATTATTTAGACAATGATGAAAGCAGCTACCCATCACTAGCTGCTTTTTTTATGACCAAATTTTGTTTTTAAAGTACAAATTAAAATAAAACCTCGCAACAAACCAAGTAAAATCAAGTAAAACCGTATATGTTACGGATTAAATTCGTAGTTAAATTACAAAAATTTAGAGTTTTAATACTAATATCCTCTTGATTTAACCATCGCCACAAGATAGATTATTTAAAATTAATGAATTTATATTCACAACATCCTATCTAATTTAGCATCGCTAGCTGTATTTTCATCTCGGGGTCACTTCTACTTTTATAGCTATACTGAGTTAGATAAATAAACGTGTTGCGATATATGTGAGGTTCTCATTTGAATAATATCAAACATACTGCACTGCATGACGAACGTTGGGTAAAAGACAATTGTGGTTTTGGCTTAATTGCGCATTTAGAAGGTGAGCCAAGTCACAAAATTATTCGAACCGCTATTACCAGTCTCGCTCGCATGCAACACAGAGGTGGCGTATCGGCCGACGGTAAAACCGGTGATGGATGCGGTTTGTTGATGCAAAAACCCGATCAGTTCTTTACGGCCGTGGCAGAGCAAAATGGTTGGAGGCTTGGTAAAAAATATGCCGTTGGTAATATTTTTCTTAGCCAAGACCCTCTCCTTAATCAGCAAGCAAAAAAGATCATCGTCAAAGAACTAGAAAAAGAAACACTACAAATAGTTGGTTGGCGTGAAGTCCCAACGAATAAAAATATACTTGGTGAAATTGCCACAGAAAGTTTGCCGGACATCCAGCAGGTGTTTGTTAACGCTCCGCCAGGCTGGCGTAAAAAAGACTTTGAGCGTCGACTTTACATGGCACGACGACGAATTGAACAACAGATGCTTCATGACACCGATTTCTATATTTCTAGCTTAAGCTGTTTAGTTACTATTTATAAAGGGTTAGTCATGCCGAAGGACTTGGCAGACTTTTACTTAGATCTTTCTGACATTAGAATGTCTACCGCAATTTGTGTATTCCACCAGCGGTTTTCTACGAATACCACGCCTCAATGGAAACTGGCGCAACCGTTTAGATTTCTCGCACACAACGGCGAAATAAATACGATAAAAGGAAATCGTCAATGGGCTCAAGCACGGCAATATAAGTTTCACTCGCCATTAATTGCTGATTTAAAAGAAGCCGCACCGTTTGTAAATTATGAAGGTAGCGATAGTGCATCCCTAGATAACATGCTGGAGTTATTTCTCGCCGGTGGGATGGACTTATTCAGAGCAATGCGATTATTGGTGCCACCTGCCTATCAAAAGCATCCTCAAATGGATGAAAAATTGAAAGCCTTTTACGAGTTTAACTCCATGCATATGGAACCTTGGGACGGCCCTGCAGGCATAGTCATTACTAATGGTCGCCATGTAGCCTGTAACTTAGATAGAAACGGCTTGCGCCCTGCTCGGTATATTATTACAAAAGACAAGTTGTTAACGCTCGCTTCAGAGTCGGGTATTTGGGACTACACTCCTGACGAGGTGGTTGAGCAAGGTCGAGTTGGGCCAGGTGAAATGTTAGCGGTGGACACTTATAACGGTAAAGTTTGGTATTCGGATGAAATTGATTATGACTTAAAAGATCGCCACCCATACAATGAATGGCTAGAGCAGCACATTCGTCACTTAGTACCGTTTGAAGATTATGCTGCTGATAAAATTGGCACCCGGCTGTACGATGACAAGCAACAACGGATCTTACATAAGCTTTTTAATTATACTTATGAAGAAATCGAACAAGTAGTAAAAGTACTCGCTTGTGATGGCCAAGAAGCCACTGGCTCTATGGGTGATGATACGCCAATGGCCGTGATGTCACATAAAGTTCGCGATCTATACGACTATTTTCGTCAACAATTCGCCCAGGTTACAAATCCACCGATAGATCCCTTGCGCGAAAGCCATGTCATGTCATTAGCAACCTGTATAGGTCGTGAACAAAATGTATTTGCCGAAACGTCAGGTTATGCCGACAGAGTTCTATTTGATTCGCCGGTATTAATGTACACAGACCTAAAGCAACTAAAAGAGTTTGATCAAGAACATTATCGAACCGAGACGTTTGCCTTGTGCTACAACGCTAGTCAATTTTCGTTACAACAGGCAATAGAGAGTTTATGCAAAAAAGTTGCGCATTCTGTAAAAGAACATCAAACCGTCATTGTCATATTATCCGATAAAAACCCGACGCAAGAGCAATTGGTTATTCCCGCACCGCTAGCGTTAGGTGCTGTGCAAGAAGTGCTCGTAAGTAGTCAGCTTCGCTGCGATACTAATATTATTGTTGAGTCTGGCGGCGTTCGTAACTCCCATCAACTCGCGGTATTAATCGGTCTTGGTGCAACGGCTGTGTACCCTTACCTTGCATATGAAACCGTCGAGCAATATGTAGCAAACGGTGATATTCAATTAAGTGCCAAACAAGCAATTAGTAACTACCGAAAAGGTCTAAATAAAGGCTTGTTGAAAATCATGTCGAAAATGGGCATTGCGACGGTTGCTAGTTATCGCTGCTCAAACCTATTTGAGTTAATCGGCATAGGCAACAAAGTAATGCAGTTATGCTTTCCGCATATTGTCAGTCGAGTGGGTGGCGCCGATTTTAAAGATATTGAGTCAGACCTCATTCGCTTAAACAAGTATGCATGGCTCGCCCGCAAAGAACTGGAGCATGGTGGATACTTAAAGTATGTGCATGGTGGGGAGTATCACGCTTACAATCCTGATGTTGTTCAGTTATTGCAAAAAGCAGTACAGAGTGGCAATAGCAACGACTATCAGTTATATGCTGATGCTGTAAATAATCGCCCTGCCAGCCACTTTAGAGATTTGTTTAAGCTTACCTCTTGTAAAAGTATTCCGTTAGATGAAGTTGAGCCTGTTAGTGCTCTGTTTCCGAAGTTTGACTCTGCTGCTATGTCCATAGGCGCATTAAGTCCTGAAGCGCACGAAGCCTTGGCTATCGCTATGAATAAACTTGGTGGTTATTCAAATTCAGGTGAAGGCGGTGAGGATCCAAAACGCTTCGGGACGTTGAAAAACTCTCGGATAAAGCAAGTTGCTTCAGGTCGATTTGGTGTAACTCCACATTACTTAAGAAATGCCGATGTGATTCAAATTAAAGTCGCACAAGGAGCAAAACCAGGAGAAGGTGGTCAATTACCAGGAGAAAAAGTCAGTCCTGAAATCGCTAAGCTTAGGTTTTCGATTCCGGGCGTTACCTTAATTTCACCGCCACCGCATCATGACATTTATTCAATTGAAGACTTGGCACAACTTATCTTCGATTTAAAACAAGTTAATCCAAACGCGTTAATATCGGTAAAATTAGTTTCTGAGCCTGGTGTCGGTACTATCGCAACTGGCGTCGCCAAAGCCAATGCTGATCTAATTACCATTTCTGGTTTTGATGGCGGTACAGGTGCCAGCCCTTTAACTTCAGTAAAACACGCAGGTAGTCCTTGGGAGCTGGGTTTAGCTGAAACACACCAAGCGCTGGTTGAAAACGGTTTACGCCATAAAGTTAGGTTACAAGTAGATGGTGGTCTCAAAACCGGTTTAGATATAGTTAAGGCCGCTATATTAGGTGCAGAGACCTTTGGTTTTGGTACCGGCCCTATGGTGGCTTTAGGCTGTAAATACTTACGTATATGTCATTTAAATAACTGCGCAACCGGTGTCGCAACCCAAGATCAACAACTTAGACAACGCTATTTCATTGGCTTGCCCGAGATGGTTGAAAATTACTTTAAGTTTATAGGCGAAGAAACTCGCCAGTGGATGGCCAGCTTAGGTGTCGCCAATCTAGTCGACTTAATCGGTCGCACTGACTTGTTAGAAATAGTTGAGGGTCAAACAGACAAGCAGCAAGAATTAGCGCTAGAAAATATATTAAATTCCGTGTCGCTAACAAGCGCGAACAGTCTTTACAAATCGGAGCTAAACCCTCCTGCGGATCCGGCTAGCTTAAATCATAAAATTGTAGCGGATGCACAATCGGCGTTATCAAATCGTTCTGGCGGTAGCTTTTGTTACAACATCAAAAATACCGACCGTTCTGTTCCGGCTAAACTGTCTGGTGAGGTGGCTGCCAAATACGGAAACCAAGGTATGGCCGGCGATCCGATAAACTTAAGTTTTATTGGCACCGCAGGTCAAAGCTTTGGGGTCTGGAACGCGGGTGGTATTAACTTACACCTAATTGGTGATGCAAATGATTATGTCGGTAAAGGGATGACTGGCGGCACCATTGTTATCCATCCGCCTCAGGGTGTCGCGTATCAAACGCATGAATCGGCCATGGCCGGCAACACCTGTTTATACGGCGCAACTGGTGGCAAGCTAATAATCGCAGGCTGTGTTGGCGAGCGATTTGCTGTTCGTAACTCGGGTGCTAATGCGGTGATCGAAGGTGCCGGCGAAAATGCCTGTGAATATATGACTGGCGGTACCGTTGTTGTCTTGGGCAAAGTTGGAATTAATTTTGGTGCAGGTATGACAGGCGGATTTGCATATCTATTAGATGAAGATGAATCCCTTAATGAAAAAATAAATCCACAACATGTAGAAGCTTTAAGTCTGCCAAATCAGTTGCATATCGAGTTTTTACGCGGCTTGATAAATGATCATTTTGAAGCAACGCAAAGTGCACGATCATTAGAGATTTTAAGCGAATTTTCCCATTGGCAAACTAAGTTTAAGTTAGTGAAACCTAAATCTGTCGATGTTTCTTTGTTGTTAGGTCATAGGCAAAGATCGTCAAATGAATTACGCATTGAAGCGATGTAGGGCAAGATCATGAGCAAAAACATTTATCAATTTGTCGATGTACAGCGCATTGATCCAAAAAAACAGCCACTTAAAATTCGCCAGTCTGATTTTATCGAGATATATAAACCGCTCGATTCTGATCAAGCTGCAGGTCAAGCTGACCGTTGCTTAGATTGTGGCAATCCATACTGTGAGTGGAAATGCCCGGTTCACAATTACATACCGCAATGGCTCGAGTTAGCTAATCAAGGCAAAATTATTGAAGCGGCTGAGTTATCTCACAAAACGAACAGTTTACCTGAAGTTTGTGGCCGAGTTTGTCCACAAGACAGACTTTGTGAAGGAGCTTGTACTCTTAATGATGACTTTGGTGCCGTTACTATCGGCAGTATCGAAAAATACATCACTGACAAAGCCTTTGAAATGGGCTGGCGCCCCGATATTTCTGATGTCGTTAAAACCAATAAACGGGTCGCTGTGATTGGAGCAGGACCGGCTGGCTTAGCTTGTGCAGATGTTCTAGTGAGAAATGGAGTATCAGCCACTGTATACGATAAATATGATGAAATCGGTGGCCTACTTACCTATGGCATACCCGCGTTTAAACTTGAAAAAGAAGTCATGATTAATCGCCGTCGCGTATTTGAAGAAATGGGCGTCGAATTTATTCTTAATAGTGAAGTCGGTAAAAACATTCAGATGAGTGAATTGATTGAACAGTATGATGCTATCTTTTTAGCGGTCGGTACCTATAAAAACTTACAAGGTGGCTTTGCCAACGAGTCCGCAACCGGTGTTTTTAACGCCCTGCCATACCTTATTAGCAATACCCGCAATGTGATGGGTAAAGGTCCGCTAGAAATAGACTTTAAAGGTCAAGATGTTGTTGTACTTGGTGGTGGCGATACCGCGATGGACTGTGTTAGAACCGCGATTCGTCAAGGTGCCAGTTCAGTAAAATGTGTTTATCGTCGGGATGAGAAAAGCATGCCTGGATCACGCAGAGAAGTAAAAAATGCAAAAGAAGAAGGCGTGCAGTTTATTTGGAACTCCCAACCACTTGAAATTATGATCGATGACGCCGGCAGCGCCTGTGGCGTAGAGTTTGTCAAAACTCAGCTTGGTAAGCCAGATGCTAATGGCAGACAAAGGCCGGAAATAATTAATGACAGTAATTTTACTCTCAAGGCTGACGCCGTTGTTATTGCCTTTGGTTTCCAGCCTTTAAATTTGGAATGGCTGTCTGAGTTTAACGTTGATTTAACCGACTGGAATACCATTAAAGCCAGCGCGAATAGTCAATTTGCCTACCAAACGTCAAATCCAAAAATATTTGCGGGGGGCGATATTGTTCGCGGCGCAGATCTAGTTGTAACGGCGATTGCCGAGGGTAGAGACGCTGCGAGCGGCATTATGGATATGCTAGAAGTATAGGACACCACTAAATATACCTTGTTGTGTTTATTTTTATGCACAACAAGGCATGATTAGTTAATGATGTGTACTATCACTTTTTATTTAAGGTCTTTTGCTTAGTTTCATTTATCACTTTCATCGTTTCCGAAGCCGCTTTATATAATAAATCTTCGCTTAATCGGACATCGATATTTGGGTTAACATATTGAAAGTGAACCATACCTTGTTGATCAATAATATAAACAGCAGGGACAGGCAACGCGACGCGGGCGTCTCCATCTATATCAATAAATGGTACACCTAGTTTATCTCTGTACTTTTCCTCAGTTTTCTTATCTAAGAAAAATGCTAAGCCCATATTTTTTGCTAGCGCCAACTCAGGATCCGCTAATAAATTGTATGCCAGTCTTTCTCGTGTTTGTTGCTCTGCAATATTTTTATTACTGTCTGGGGAAATAGCAACAATTTGAAAACCAAGAAAGTCTAGAGCTGATTCAATCTTTTTCATTCGATTTAATTGGGCATTACAGTATGGACACCAACCTCCGCGGTATACCACCAGCACAGTTGGCTTTTGAGAAAAGAGTGCATCCGTACATACCGAGTTTGATTGGCTATCTTCAACACAGGTATTTGGTACCAGCATACCTGGTAAAATTGGCCTAACTTCAAATGCACTGTTTGCAATCCCTTCCGCATTTGCGCCCGGCGCAGCAAAACTATTCAATGACAACAAACAGGTGGATAATAATAATAGAGATTTAATAACTAACTTTTTCATAATGTTCCCTTTTAAAAGTAAAATGCACTTCTATTGAAGTGCATTCGGTTACATTACTAGACCTAATCTATGGCCAATATATTTCATTAACTCATAAAAGTTATTCTATATTTTCTGCGGGGATACGATTAGCAATAAAAGTTCGTATTTCTGATTCTAATTGCTCAACAATATTATTGTTATCGATACGTTTTTTCTGACGTTGGCCATTTATATAAAAACCGCTTCGCTTATTTGCACCTGCTAAGCCTAAATCAGATACTAGGGCTTCACCTGGACCATTCACAACACAACCTATAACAGAAACAGTAACAGGTTCAACAACGTCTTCTAGGCGCTCTTCTAATGCATTCATGGTGCTTACAACATCAAACTCTTGTCGTGAACAGCTTGGACATGCAATAAAGTTAATACCACGCGCGCGAATGCCTAATGATTTTAATATATCAAAACCAACTTTAATTTCTTCAACCGGATCAGCAGCAAGAGAAATTCGAATAGTATCGCCTATGCCTTCGGCCAACAACATGCCTAAACCAACAGCTGACTTCACCGCTCCAGAACGAAAACCGCCCGCTTCAGTAATACCTAAATGCAGTGGTTGTTCTATTTTTTGCGCTAATAAACGGTAAGCACCCACAGCTAAATGTACATCTGACGCTTTTACACTGACTTTAAAGTTGTGAAAGTCATGACGCTGCAATATTTCAACATGACGCATCGCAGATTCTACTAATGCTTCAGGGGTTGGCTCATGATACTTTTCTTGAATATCTTTTTCTAACGAACCGCCATTAACACCAATTCTGATAGGAATATTTTTTTCTTTCGCGACATCTATTACAGCTTTGATGCGCTCTTCATTGCCAATATTGCCAGGGTTAATTCTAAGGCAGTCGACACCGTACTCTGCAACTTTTAGCGCTATACGGTAATCAAAATGAATATCAGCAACAAGAGGAATAGTCACTTGCTGTTTAATTTCTTTAAACGCTTCGGCGGCTTCCATTGTTGGTACAGATACACGCACAATGTCGGCACCTGCCGCTTGAATACGGTTAATTTGAGCTACGGTTGCTTCAACATCATTTGTGTTGGTGTTAGTCATTGATTGAACGGCTATGGGCGCATCTCCACCGACCGGCACATTGCCGACCATAATTTGTGTGGATTTACGTCTCTTAATCGGGTTTTCACCAAACATGTTTATACTTTCTCTTTTTACTGTTGTGCTTCTATTTCAAATCGGGCGACACGATTAGTTGGCTTGTCTGATATGTCGTATTCTTTGTCATTTACCCAAATCGTAACGCCATAGGTGCTTCCTAATAATACTCTAAAAGGGCCTTGAGCGTTTAATGTCATTAGGTATCCGGCCGGTTTATTGCCTACCGCAATGCGCTCATCAAATGCATCGTAAACTTCAACCCATACTTCTTGTTCAAATTTAAACTGAACTTTAATATAGTCATCTTCGTCGGACTCACCATTCTCAGCCAATAAACGCTTTTCTTCATCACTTAAAACAACCGGTAACTGTGCTGGTTGTGAAGATTGGTTTTGCTGAGTTTCGGTTACTGATTGGTTACCTTCAACCTGCTCAACTTTGGCAACACTTTCAGCTGTCGCTTGTACACCTTGAGTGGCATTATTTTGTAACTGCTCAGCTGGCTCTTCTTTCGGCTGCTGCACTCTTAATGCACTAGCTGGAAAACTATCAGCCGTATCAGCAGCTGTATTATTAACTGCTGGTTGTATAGCTTCACCCGTTTCAGTCTCTTCAACATCATTAGCAGGCAAGTCAATATCGGCGTTCACGTCATTGCTTTGAATGGCCGCTTTTGGGACATTCTCATTTGCGCTTACTTCGTCCACCGTGTTCGCAGGGGCTAACATCTCAATACCCTTAGTTTGATACCACCAGAATACTAACGCGACCGCTAAAATAATGACTATTAACCAAGTTATAATAGTCAAACGACGTTCTATTTTTTTGCGTTTGCTTCTTTTTGAAAATGACTGCATTTTCATCGCATTTGGAGAACTTGGCGCGGTAGTTTCTACCTGAGGAAGTACCGAGCCTTCATCAATATCTACTTTTTTTGCATAGCTTCGAATATAACCACGTATAAAGGTTTCCGGTAAATTATCTGGTATATCGTCCGCTTCAATCGCCACTAAAACTTTAACGGGTACTCTAATTTGTTCGGCCAACTCTTCTAAACTTAAACCTTGCGCGTTTCGTGCATTTGCTAATATTTCTCCAGCCGATAGTTTTACTGATTCAGACTTTGAACTAGTTGTGTCGTTTACTGAGTCGATTTGAGTTTCGTCTTTCATTATTGATACTGCTCCGGATTAACTTTCAATAACCTGGTCCCTGCTGACAAGACACCATCTTGGTTAATATTGTTCCATTTTTTTAGCTGGGCAAGTTTAATCCCCATGCGTTCTGCGGTTAGCTTTAAAGTCTGATTACTTGGCACCCGGTAATATACATCTGGGTTAGCTACATACAGCTTTTGTCCGACTTTTAATTTAGCTTTTGAAGTTAAATTGTTCCACTTGATTAGCGTATCAAGTTTTATATTGTAGTTCTTCGATATTTTATATAAGAATTCACCGGCTTTTACCTGATGAGTGGGGATATTTATGTTCGGCACTGATACTTTTAATAAGTCACTGGCCTTTTGGCGATTAGCTTGCTCTTGTAATGATGTGTAGTAAGAAGGATCAGCAACCAGTAACTTTTGTCCTTCTTTGAGCCAGGCGTCTTCATTTAGTTGATTCCAACGTAATAACGCTTCTAACTCTACGCCTTCCCGCTTGGCAACATCAGACACCTGTAATTCTTTTTCTAATGTAACAAACGGCTCTGGTTCCGCCACAAAAAGAGTTTGACCAAGACTTACCTCTTGGTTACTTAACGCATTCCATTCCATCAATTTTGCAACTTTTACGTTAAAATTTACGGAAATTCGATACAAGTTATCGCCGGCTTGAACTTGATAGGTTGGTACAATCAAATTAACCGGTTCAGGTGTTACGTAAACGCGAGTATTTACCGTACTTGCACGGTCATTAACCACTTTTGATGCTGCGACTTTTGTTACCAATACCTGCTCTTGTGGTAAAGGCGCTTCTTTTTTCAAAATGACCGATGACTGAACTTCTTCAGGTAATTTCACCGATTCAGTATCTGTTAAGGGCTTAGAAAACATTTCTACTTTTTTTTGTAATTCCTCGGCAAACTCGGACTTAGACGAAACTTGCTGAACTGCGGAAGCGATTACTGTTGGTAACGCTAGTGGTGCTCTGTTTGTCGTCACCCTAGAATTTGTTGTTGATGAGTTAGGCTGCGCTGTAGTTCTGCTTGAATTGTTTATTGTTGAATTACTAGGGGATTTGCGAATAATCTTAATTTTAGGACTCGCATTGTGTTTAGCCTGATATTTAAGTCTTAATTGCTCAAACTCACTATTTATTATTGAGTTTGTAGTGACATAAAGTGCTTCTGTACTATCGGGAAATTCTGCGACAATTTGGTCGGCATACTGGTTAGCTTGATTTAAACGACCTCGTTTACTTTCTAAAACATGGCCTAATAAAAGGCTACGAGGCGTGGGCTGACCAATTCGATTAAAACGCGCGTAAAACTCAAGAGCAGCAACTAAATCACCAGTGGCGTATTTAATTCCGGCAAGAGATAATAAGTTATAAGCTCGACCAGGGTTGTGCTTATAAGACATCTCAAAATACTCTTGAGCTTGTAAAATTTGATCGTTAGTTAACGCACAAATCGCTAAGTTCTCATAACTGTCTGCAGCTCGAGTATATTTAGATATATTGATGGCTTTTTTGAAATAAACAGCCGCTTTATCTAACTGCCCTACGTTACATAAAAAGGTACCGTAGTTATTTAACGTGTCTGGATTTTCTGGCTCAAGATCGATAGCTTCAAGATAATACTTTTCAGCTATCTCCATCTCGCCAACCATTTGATAATAATAGCCAAGGCTATAATTAACATCAGCACGTTTCGGGTTGAACTCTAATGCTTTTTCTAAATTAAACTTAGCCTGCTCAAATCGATTTGTTTCCAAATAACTCAACGCTAAAATCAAGCGAGTTCGAGCCGCCTCGTCGCGATCAAATTCAAAACTACGTACCTGTTTTTTTGAATCGATGAATGTCTTTTCCGTAACACACGCTGATAACAAAGTTACGCAGCAAAGCAAATATAGAATTCGTCCCATAACCCACTTCTTTTGTTAGTTATTTTTATTATTAACTAAACCAGTTTGACTGATATTGAATCACCTTTCATCTGTTTTTTTAATAAACGTTTGGTTCTATCCACAACATCACCAACTAGTTGGCCACACGCAGCATCAATATCGTCACCACGAGTACGTCTTACAATACAGGTATAACCTTCTTCTTGCATTACTTTTGCAAATCGATCCACTCGACTGTTTGATGATTTCTCATAAGGCGCACCAGGGAACGGGTTCCATGGAATTAAATTAATTTTAGAAGGCGTACCGCGTAGGGTTTGTGCTAATTCACGAGCCTGTTCCATAGAGTCATTAATACCGTTTAACATGACATATTCAATGGTAATTTCTTTGTTAGCTGTAGAGCCATCTATATAACGACGACAAGCTGCTAAAAATTCTTGAATATTGTACTTCTTATTAATAGGCACAAGTATGTCTCTAAGTTCGTCGTTTGGCGCATGCAATGAAATAGCAAGTGCCACATCAATTTTCGTTTTTAACAAGTCTAGCGCAGGAACAACACCTGAGGTACTTATAGTCACACGGCGTTTAGACAAACCAAATGCAAAATCATCCATCATAAGTTCCATGGCTGGAACGACATTTTTAACGTTTAATAGCGGTTCACCCATGCCCATCATTACTACGTTTGTCACCGCGCGATTAGTAGACATTCCATCCCAACCGATATCTTGCGCAACTCGCCAAACTTGACCAATAATCTCGCCTACCGTTAGGTTACGGTTAAAGCCTTGTTGCGCTGTTGAGCAGAAAGTACACTCTAATGCACAGCCGACTTGTGATGAAACACATAAGGTTTTGCGATCACCATCTGGAATCCAAACCGCTTCTACTTCTTGACCGCCCTCAAGCAACATGGCGTATTTAATAGTGCCATCTGAAGATTCTTGGCGAACTGAAATTTCCGGCGCTCGTACTTCACATTTTTCCGCGAGTTTGGCGCGCAATACTTTAGAGAAATTGGTCATTTCTGAAAAGTCTGTTTGCCCCATCTGATAAATCCACTTTATTGCTTGGTCAGCTCTGAACGGTTTCTCATTTAGCTCATCTTTGAAAAATTGACGAAGTGCCATGCGATCGTAATCTAATAAATTAAATTTTTTCTTAGCTTTTGCTTCAACAGCAGTTGGATTAACAGTTTCTACAGACATATTGACCTCGATGTAGCTTGTATCGTTATTAAGATGCGTTGTTACACGCGTACATAGTTTTTGCTATAACCCCTGCCTAAATTACTTTTATTACTACTTATGTGAGTCGCGGTTCACGTAGCATAAAAAAATTAAAAGAGTTATAGCAAAAAATACAAAAAGGACCTTAGCAAGCTAAAGTCCTTTTTATTTAATTCTTATCTGCAAAAATTAACGAGTGCGGTTGCAAAGTTCGTCAGCAGAGAAGAAGTATGCGATTTCACGTGCAGCTGACTCAGGAGCGTCAGAACCGTGTACCGCATTTTCGTCGATAGATGCAGCATAGTCAGCACGTAAAGTACCAGCAAGTGCTTCAGCAGGGTTAGTCGCACCCATGATTTCACGGTTTTTAAGAACAGCGTTTTCGCCTTCTAAAACTTGAACCATAACAGGACCAGAAGTCATGAAAGATACTAGAGCGCCAAAGAAAGGACGTTCGCTGTGCTCAGCATAGAAACCTTCAGCTTGCTCTTGTGAAAGGTGTACCATTTTTGATGCTACGATACGTAGACCAGCAGATTCGAAACGGTTGTAGATAGCACCGATTACGTTTTTAGCTACTGCGTCTGGTTTGATAATTGAAAAAGTACGTTCTAACGCCATGGTTAAACTCCATATATAAATTAAAATTAAAGATTCTAAATTCTGGGCGCGAATTATACGCGAAGTTTTGTAAAAAAAATATGTTTGCTTATATTTATCATTCAATAACATAATGTAGTAATCAAACTCTATGCTTTAGATTTAGCACCGTGCTAACTTATGCATTACAACTATATAAATAATATAGCTTTTTTAAGGATTTTTAATGGCATCATCTTTGTTCATCACCGACGTGTTAAAGCAGGTCAAAAATAAGTACCTGGCTCTGATCGGTGACGCTGAACAATTTTATCTCGAGTTTGATGACACTATTGGCCGATACCAAAAAGAACAAAATCGTTTAAATGAAGCTAAACATCAACTCGAAACTATTATTGCTTTTGAAAAAAGTAATGGTTATTACCCGGCAATTAAAGATCAATCTGATACCGAAGCCTATCTTAACGAATTACAACAAATTATAGATAAAAGTCGTGCTGCAATAAAAACGCTAGAGCCTCGTATCTTAGGTGGATATCGCCGTCGCACTGCAATGGTTAATGAGCTTGCTGATATTATTATAGGAAATACCCTTAATGAAAAAGACGCGAATAAGTTTATAACTACTCTGGTGCTACGTTCACCTTTACCCTCTGCGCATTCGCGTTGCCCTAGCAATGAAAAAAACAAGCCAATTTACATTGCGGCTTGGACAGCGTGCCTTTTTCACAGGCTAGTCGAACAAAGCTTAATCGACGATAAAAGCATTTTAGAAAAAGTACCTACTATGGTTCCAAGTGCAGATAATGAAGATGTTCTAGAGCCAAATCCAGACATGTTAAATCATTATATATGCGAAGTACTTAGGCCAATTGTAATAGCATCATTGATTCATCAAATTGGTAGTTACAGTGTTGATGCCAGCCAGTTTTATAAAGGCAATCGTTACCGACTACTAAATGACAAAGAGCGAGAAGGCTTGATTAAAGCCATTTTTGAAAATACAAATCGATATTTAGAATATGGTTTAGGCAAGCCAGATCAAGAAGCCTTTAGTTTTCAAGAAGCGGAAGACTATAAAAAAGCCGTTAATCGTTACGATTTGACAGACTCCATTTTAAAAGGTTACGTGAAACCCAATAATGCGATGGGAAACCTACTTCGTATCCCTATGATTTATTCGTCTTTTCTGATGTCTACCAAGCCTAAGCACGACTATTCTATTATTTACAAAGCCTACGATATTATTAAAAGCGGAATAGACAAAGAGCTAATTCATGCGGGGTTTGGGACGCAGTTTTTAAAAATGGTCGGACAGTTTCCACTAGGCTCTGGAATTTATTTTATTTCTACAGAATCTGGGCAACCAGAAAGAGCGATTGTTATTGGCATGAATCCCCCAGAATATAACAGTGCCATAGTAAAGCAGATGACTCGTAGACAAATAAAGTACGATGACTTTTCGCAAACCTTAGTAAGTTATGAGTCCAATCTATTGAACGAGCAAGCCCGAAAAAACTCGGATTTTGGTAGCGCTTATTATGAAAAACAATTTCCGAGGGGATTCACATGGAACCCGGCAGAATTTTGGGAAATTGAAATCAATCAAGACACATTCTGGCGACGTGATAACACACTTAAAACCAATTAGTCGATCAAATACCCGAACCCAAGTGCTTGAGCCATAAGTGACCGCCTTAGAAATCTACTTTGCCACGTGCTTTTTTTATTTGTGCGTGTTTTGTTTTGCTATCAAGCCTTTTTCTCTGCGATGAACGCGTCGGCTTTGTTGCTTTTCTAGGTGGTAGCGTCTTTATCGCCGAGCGGATAATTTCAACCAGACGTTCAATTGCCGTATCTCGGTTTTGTTGTTGTGTTCGGCTTTGTTGAGACTTAATGATCAGCTCACCATCTTTTGTCACTCTCGAATCTTTCATTGCCAAAAGTCGCTCTTTGTAAAACAAAGGTAGACTCGAGGCTTTTATATCAAATCTTAGATGGATAGCCGAGGAGACTTTATTTACGTTTTGTCCACCCGCGCCCTGCGCACGGATAGCATGAATTTCGATTTCATTATCGGCCAAGCTAACATTGTCGTTGATTACAATCATATTAACTATTCAAATAGCCTGAAGCGCGCTCTTCTAACAGTCGCTCAATTTGATCTAATTCAGATTCTGACATCGACGAGACTAACGGCGATTCTGCAATACGATTAGACTCACTGGCCCATTCGCCTAAGTCAATAAGCTGGCAGCGCTTGCTACAAAATGGTCTAAATTCTGAGGCTGGTTCCCACGTTACTTTTGCATCACAAGTAGGACAGTTCACTTTTGTTGTCATGTTTTACCCAATCAACAGTTTGCTAATTCAAACTCGATTGTATCACTGACAGAAGTTTTTACAGAGCTTTTATCTGGCTTCATAAAGCTAATTGCAAAACGTCGATTGCTACCACTTACCGTAGGGAAATATCCAAGCTCAGGATCGTACTTAACACGAAGTAAAGATACACTATCGGCACAGCTGTCTTGATAAAAGCCTTTATTGGCATGTTGCGTCGAAAACTCTGCAGACTCTCGAATAAATAAGAGAGAGAAGTTTAAGGCTTGTTCTAACGGTGCTAATACATTTAACCACGTCTTTATATTTTCTTGACGCTGTTCTACAGGCATAAGTCGCCAGTAATGAAACTGAGGTAAATCAAAGTCACAGGTGCCGCCTGCAATACCAAATCGCTGACGCAGGCTCGCTAAAAATTTATCTTCTTTTAAAACCTGACACGCTTTACTCATTTTGGATATTTGAGATTGAAGGTTGATCGTTTCTTTGAGGTTTTTTTGGAGAGATTCATTATGAATTTCAGGATGAGCAGACCAACGTAACATGCTTTTTTCAAGCAAATCGAGGTAATACGTTAATGTGCCACGAATATCATTACGCTCTAATACTTCTATCGTACTAAATAATGCACTAAAAAAAGGCTGGATATGAATTTGTTCACTAACATCTTGATGGGCTGACAATTGCGTGAAAAGCAATTCCAATCGCATTAGTAGTCTTACTTTTTCGTTAAGTGGGTGTTCGTAAACAACAGAATTCATGGTTAACCGTACTTTTTTATTGTTATTAGTCCAACTGGCAACAAGTTATTCCAATATGAGTTAACCAACTCCAAGTGTCAAATATTTATTATGTAATTTAACCACTTGCTCTTTAAGAAACACCAAATCTTGATTATTATCAATCACATCATCCGCCTTCGCCAATCTGCTATCTCGATCAATTTGGCTGGCAATAATAGCGGTTATTTGTTCGGCAGAGACTCGATCCCTAGACGATGCGCGGGTTACCTGAGTTTTATGGGAAACGTCGACAACTAACACGCGATGACAAACTTGCTCTAAACCATTTTCAAGTAATAACGGTGCCGACAAAATAACATACGCAGAAGTCGCCTCGCTAAGTTGTTTTAATAAGGCGTGCCTAATTGCCGGTTGCATTATATTGTTTAACGCTACTTTGTCTTTTTCATTGGTAAAAATACGATCACGTAATTTAGCTCGATTAAGACGGCCATCTTCCAACAAAACTTCTTTACCAAACGTTTTTTCGATTTGTGCCAAAACTGGCGAGCCTGGCTCAACAACTTCTCGGGCCACCACATCAGCATCAACCACCGTGATGCCAAATTCGGCGAACATATCACTTGCAGCCGTTTTCCCCGAGCCAATGCCACCAGTTAATCCTATAACAATAGGCGCTTTGGTTCCCTTAAGGTTACTATTGGACTTGATATTAGGATTCGCCTTTAAACTCATGTAACAACCCCACAGGCTATAACAAAGAAAGATAACCGTTAAGCATCTCATCGCCCCAAAGCATAGTTAACCAACCTGCAATGGCTAAATAAGGGCCAAATGGAATTTGTGAGTTTTTGGTTTTATCTCCAAAGGCCATCATACTTAGACCAATAACCGCACCTACAGCTGAAGATAGTAGAATCACCATAGGTAACTTTACGATACCAACGGTAGCACCTATGACCGCAAGCAATTTAAAGTCGCCAAAACCCATGCCTTCTTTACCGGTTAGGAGCTTAAAACCCCAATAAACAAACCATAAACTTAAATAACCAGCTGCGGCCCCAATGATAGCCCACTTAGGCTCTAAAAATACGTTCCAAACCGAAGCCATTAACATTAGCCATAGCAAGGGTAACGTAAGCTGATCTGGCAATAACATTTTGTCGATATCGATAAATATCAAGCAAACAAATACCCAAGTTAATAACACTAAAAAGACAGTCTCTAACGAATAACCAAACTTGACTGCGACAATCGCAGAAGCGACGGCGGTCAGTAACTCAATCGCTGGATAACGCATTGAAATAGGGTTGGCACATGAGCCACATTTACCTTTTAATAATAAATAACTCAGTACTGGAATATTTTGCCAAGCTTTTACCGGTGCGTTGCATGATGGACAATGTGAGTCGGGTTTAACTAAGTTGAATTGTAAGTCTTGCTCAGATTGCTTTTGAGATTTTTTTGGGTTTTTCAGCTCGTCTTCCAGCAGTTCTCGGCATTCACAAGCCCACTGCTTTTCCATCATTACCGGCAATCGATAAATTACAACGTTTAAAAAGCTACCAACTAATAACGATAAAATCGTAACAAACGAGATAAAAAAAACACTGGAGTGTTCCAATAAATAAAAAAACTGATCAAACATGGAAGGTTCTTCTGCTCACTAATTTATAGAAAGGCGCCGACTTATCGATAAAACATAAAGCCGGCTATTAATCTTTATACGGCGTTACCCATTTGGAAAATAGGTAGGTACATAACAACAATAAGACCACCGATAATGGTGCCTAAAAATACCATAATAAACGGCTCGATTAGTGCTGTTATACCATCTACAGCGTCGTCTACTTCTTGCTCGTATACGTTTGCAACTCGCTCAAGCATTGTATCTAACGCACCAGATTCTTCACCAATAGATACCATTTGAGTCACCATATCAGGGAACAGGTTCGTTGCTCGCATCGCCACATGCATCATGTTACCTGCCGACACATCCGCTTTAATTTCTTGAATTGCACGCTTGTATACCGCATTACCTGAAGCTCCAGCTGCAGAGCTTAGCGCTTCGTGCAATGGTACACCCGCGGCAAAAGTAGTGGAAAGCGTTCGTGCATATCGAGCAATTGCACCTTTGTTAACAATATTACCGACAATGGGCGCTTTTAATAACAAGGCGTCCATGGAATCGGCAAAGCGTTTGTTGGTTCTTAACGCTCGCTTAAACAAATAAATCCCAACCGCTATACCGGCAACAACATAAATCCAATAATCTTGCGCCACTTTAGAGGCCGCAATCGCCATTTGAGTCGGCGCCGGTAATTCAGCTCCAAAACTTGCGAATATGTCTTCAAAGCTAGGGATTACATAGACCAATAAAATACCCACAACGATAAATGAAATCGCTAATATCGCGATTGGGTATGTCATGGCTTTTTTGATTTTAGACTTAAGGGCTTCAGACTTTTCTTTATAAATGGCGATTCGATCGAAAATGCTGTCTAGCGCGCCTGACTTTTCTCCAGACTCAACAAGGTCGCAATACAGATCATCAAAGTATTTAGGCTGTGTTCTTAAAGCATCTGCTACTGGCGAGCCTGACTGAACGTGCATTAAAACATCGGTAACGAGTTTTTGAAGGTTAGGTTTTTCGGCTCCTTTGGCGATCATTTCAAGTGATTGCACTAGTGGCACGCCGGCGGTTAGCATAGTTGCTATTTGTCGAGTTAATACCGCGATGTCTTTGCTATCGACTGGTTTATTGCCAGCACCAAATAAAGGTGTTGGTTTTTTACGAACCTTAGTGGGCGTTATGCCTTGCTTTTTTAATAGTCCTTTCGCTTCGGTTGGCGACATAGCGAAGATTTCGCCTTTAATTTTACCACCACGGCGATTTAATCCTTCATAAACGTAGGCAATCTGCTTTTTAACGGCTTTTTTCTTGTTGTTATCTGCCATAATTTTCGCTTATTTTCCTTGGTTAAGAGTTTGTTACGCGGTTAACTTCAGTAAGGCTTGTCATCCCGGAGGCGGCCTTAATCAAACCTGACTTACGAAGATTATTAACACCTTCTGCGTCCGCTTGTTTGGCAATATCTAATGAGTTACCGCCTTCCATGATAATAGTACGCATGCGTTCGCTTAGTTTTAAAACTTCATAAATACCAACTCGGCCTTTGTAGCCATTAGTGCAATCATTACAACCAACCGGCTTAAATAACGTCATGGTATTAATTTGTTCTTGGCTAAAGCCTTCGCGAATAAGTTCTTGCTCTGGTAAGTCCGTTTCTGGCTCTTTACATTTTGAGCATAAACGACGCGCGAGTCGCTGCGCAATAATCAGTGATACGGAACTAGCGATGTTATATGCTGGCACACCCATGTTAGCTAAACGCGTTAGTGTTTCTGGTGCTGAGTTTGTGTGAAGTGTTGATAAAACTAAGTGACCAGTTTGCGCGGCTTTAATAGATATTTCGGCTGTTTCCAAGTCTCGGATCTCACCAACCATGATGATGTCTGGATCTTGTCGTAAAAAGGCTTTTAGCGCAGAAGCAAAGTCTAAACCGGCCTTCACATTCATTTGAACTTGGTTTATGCCTGATAAGTTAATTTCTACCGGATCTTCCGCCGTTGAGATGTTTCGCTCTGGCGTATTAAGAATATTTAAACCGGTATAAAGTGATACTGTTTTACCTGAACCCGTTGGCCCAGTAACCAAAATCATGCCTTGTGGTTGCTCAAGTGCTTCCATGTACAAACGCTTCTGCTCTTCTTCGTAGCCGAGTACATCAATGCCTAACATGGCGCTTGATGAGTCAAGGATACGCATTACCACTTTTTCGCCCCAAATGGTTGGTAACGTACTGACACGAAAATCGATGGATTTTTTAGCGGAAATTTTTAACTTAATCCGCCCATCTTGTGGCTTACGCTTTTCGGCAATATCAAGATTTGAGATAACTTTTATACGCGCTGACAGTCGCCCTGCTAATGCCGTTGGTGGTTTTGCTACTTCTGTTAATATGCCATCAACACGAAAGCGAATTCGGTATTCTTTTTCATATGGTTCAAAATGCAAATCCGACGCGCCTTTTCGAATGGCGTCCATTAATATTTTGTTAATGTAAACAACGATTGGAGCATCGTCTGAGCCACTTTCATCATTGACATTTTCGTTGGTATCTATTGACTCAGTTTCTAAGTCGGCCAACTCAAACATGTCGCTTTCATCTACGCCTAAACCATCTTCGAGTGAAGAAAAGGCATGATGGATCATAGCGGCAAGCGGACCCGGCTCACACACTACAAACTCCGTTTGCATGCCGGTATTAAATTCAAAATCTTCTTGTGCCGATACGTCGGTAGGATCGCTTGTTGCTAAGAATAAAGTTCGACCTTTTTTAGCAACAGGTAAAACTTGATGTTTTAACGCCAGTTTTTCATTTTTTACCTCTTCAGGAATAGTGGCGATATCAAACTGGCTAATATCAAAACGCGGCACGCCAAAACGTTGACTAACAAACAAAACAAGGTTTTCCGCCGAGACGATATTCTCAGCAACCAAGGTTTCTGGCATTGAATGGTATTGGCTACGATTTGCTTTGGCTTTTTCAACGTCTTCATCCGAAATCAGTTGATGGCTTAGTAGCTGCCTAAGCAGTGCACCTTTGTACGTATTTGGCATATCTTAAATAAACTAATCCTGATTATTATTAAATAAGATTATGGAGTGCTTGGCGCTCGGTAGCAACCGTTTCTTAAAAGGAATTAGGGATTTACTGGAATTTTGTGCAAATTATAGGTCTAGATTTTCTTCGAATCGTAGCGTAATAGTTTTAGGTACAAACTGTGGGACACTTTAAAGGGAATTTAAGCGCTTTGAAATTCGAAATCTTGGGCTTGAGACTGCTTTGGCTTCAATGTTCCGCGCTGGTAACCAGTTGGATCAAAAAAGGCCACCGAAGTGACCTTTTGGAGCTTCTATCTCAATTTAACCGATACGAGGTAGGTATTGAGCACTTAAAGTTCCACCTGTTACTGCATACGTAACTACACCATTTGCAAGTGTAGCAGTAATTAGCACTGTTTTGCCTGCTAATTCAGTTGGTACATCAGCATTTTGCGCAACAGTATCAAAAGTCACTGTCATTACGCCAGTAGCACCATTCCAACCAATAGTATTAACGTCACCGCCAGCGGCCATTGCTGTGATGTCTGCCCAAGCTGCATTTGTTGCTGGGTCATAATAACCTACGTTTGCAAAGTGTGCAGCAGTTGTAGGAAGCGCGTTATTTAACGCTGCATACTCAGAAATCGCGTTCTGAAGTGGACGAATTTGCGCAGATACAGTTGTTGTCGACTCTGTACGAAGCGTATAAGTTTGGTACTGAGGAACCGCTACCGATGCCAAGATACCGATGATCGCGATTACGATCATTAATTCAATTAGGGTAAAACCTTTTTGTTGACGGTTTTTCATATTCATACTCCTGATATGTATTTTCATGAAATTATTATTGTTTAAAATTGTTTCCATTGTGACTAAGTTAAATGAAATTACAAGAATGAATTTCAATTCAACGTGTTAAACCTTGTATCCAAGGACACTTTTATTCGTCACTAATAATTTATCGACAGTTTTACTAAATTTGCATCCAACTTACATCAATTGCGAACACGAAAACCAGTCATGGCAATTTTTACACTAGTTCGCTACCCAATTGCAAGGCAAAATTGGTACAAAAGTGCTGATCAGTTATTAAATCGCATAGAAAGATCAATTGCATCGATATGTTTTGTTAAACCACCAATAGAAATATAATCTACATTTAGGCTGGCATACGACTTAAATTTTTCACCATCCATATTGCCAGAGGCTTCCAATTTCACTTGGCCTTTAGCCAGTGATACGGCTTGTTCCGTCTCTTCAACACTAAAGTTATCTAACATCACAATATCAGCCCCAGCTTCAATAGCTTCCTGCAACTCATCTAACGACTCCACTTCAACTTCAATTGGCTTGCCTGGATTCAATTGCTTAGCTTGACCAACCGCCGCATGAATGCCCCCAGCGGCTTGCAAATGATTCTCTTTAATCAAATAAGCATCAAACAAGCCAATGCGATGGTTTTTTCCGCCACCGCAAGTAACTGCATATTTTTGTGCGAGCCTAAGTCCCGGAATTGTTTTCCTAGTGTCTAAAATTTCAGTTTTACTACCAAGTTCTTTTACAAAATTTACGTAGCTAGCTGTTGATGTTGCCGTTGCCGATAAGGTTTGCAAAAAATTTAATGCTGTGCGTTCTGCCGTTAAAATTGTGCGAGCTGGTCCTTCAAATGTAAATAAGGTTTGATTCGCCTTTACCTTGTCACCATCTTGCACTAACCAAGTTATTAAAATGTTTTTATCTACCTGTTGGCAGGTTTCGTTAACCCATTCAACACCACATATAACCGCATCTTGGCGAGTAATCACTTTACCTGATGCCTTGGCATCGGCTGGAATAAGTTGCGCGGTAATATCAGCAGAGGCATCTTGGTTATTTAAGTCCTCAAGTAATGCTTGTGATACTTGTTGAGGAATTAACGACTTATACATTTTACGTTCCTAAAATTAACTAAAAAGGTAAGCAATACCAGGGACTGCTTAACGGTTTATTTTTTCATTATCTACTTTGCAAAGTGCTATGTGTGCTATTTATAAACTATGATCACTTTATTGATACGGATACCATCTCTAATAACCTTGGCTCAACTGTATGGTGAGCTCATCGCCAACTTGAGAAAAAGACACTTGTTTAAGTGCGCTCATACCAAGCAATATCTGATTTGACTTCATGCCCGGCAAGACAGAAGCGCGAAGATTATTTAATCTAAGCTCCCCTATGCGTAATTGATCAATTTCAGTGCGATAAGCGACGGCTGTGCCATTTGCGGTACCAACTCGTACCGGCTGACCTTTTTGCAAACCAATTTGATTAGCGATAGCTTCAGGCACCGCCACATCGGTTGCTCCGGTATCTAATAAAAACGTTACGGGCTGGTTATTTATATAACCCGATGTAACATAGTGCCCTTGTCGATTGCGTTTCAAGACTAATGTACTTGTTGAGCCATCTACAAAACTAACTGGCCGTTGATTTGGATTCTGTTGCGATGCGAGTTGATCAGAGAAAAACCAATAACCTATGACTAAAAATAGTATCCAAAAAATAAACGAGAACTGTTTACCGATTTTAATATTGTCATTGCTCATGGTTTTCCCTTTTAATGTAAGTTAATTAAAACCTATTGCCGTATGTAAAAATCTTTTTAGTTATACGGCCTAACTTACTTCTTCGATTTTTTTGCCTTTGCCTTTGCTAATTTTTTCTTATGCGGCTTTTTCTTTTTCGCCGGCACTTTAGCTTCTTTATTTTTAGGCTCTAAACCTGCGATTTTGCGGTGTTTAAAGACTTGATCTGTGTATCGTTCAATTTTTTTCAATACTGGCATTTCGTGCGCTTCGATAAAGCTAATAGCAAAACCTTTCGCGCCTGCACGAGCTGTGCGGCCAATTCGGTGTACATAAACGTCTGCAGTTCTAGGCATATCAAAGTTAATAACATGCGTTATATCGTTGATATCTAAACCACGAGCGGCTACGTCTGTAGCAACGAGCACCTTTGCCCGTCCGTTTTTCATTTTATCTATGGCTTTCATGCGCTTATCTTGAGGCATTTCACCTTGCAAATAAGTCGCATAAATCCCTTCACTTTGTAACGTTTGCACTAAAGCTTCTAATCGCTCACGCGTTTTTACAAAGATAATTGATTTTTGAACATCTTCTTGTTGAAGGTAATTCATCAACATCGCCACTTTGTGATCATGACTGTCCGCTAAATGCGTCCACTCAACTATTTTGCCTCGTTCACGTCGAGGGGCATCACAATCAATTCGAGCAGCTTCATTTAAAACTTGTTTTGAAAACTCAATAATACCGCGACCTTCTAATGTCGCACTAAACAACATCGCCTGCTTACGGTTTCGAGATTCTTCTGCAATTCGAGTCATAAAGTTTCTGAAACCCATGTCTAACATGCGATCAGCTTCGTCTAAAACTAAGATTTCGACGTTTTCACAGTGAAAGGTTTCAGCATCCATATATTCCATTAAACGCCCTGGTGTTGAGATCAGGATGTCATTATTTTTCTCAAGAATATCTTTATGGCTACCGTAATTAATACCGCCCGTGATCACGCCAATCTTTAAATCGGTGCTACTGCATAAACCTTCAGCAACTTCATGAATTTGATAAGCCAATTCTCGCGTTGGCGCTAACACCATGACACGGGCAAAACCGGGAGCATTACGTGGGAAGTCTAATAAATATTGTATCGCTGGAATTAAGAATGCAGCTGTTTTACCGGTTCCTGTCGGCGCACTGGCCAATATATCAAGACCTTCTAGCGCTTCGGGAATTGCCGCTTGTTGTACTTTGGTTGGTTTTACGTAGCCTAAAGAGTTAATACCTTTTTCCAAACGGCTGTCTAAATCAAATTCACTAAATGTCATGCAATTTCCGAGTTGTTTACGCTTATGTCTTGGGAACAGACAGAGATTTGCTATTATAGCGGAAATTCTCGCATAACGGATAGCCTAAAATTGACCATGGCAGCAAAACCTAACTTTCGCTTTAAACAATTTAGTATTTGGCACGACAAGTGTGCAATGAAAGTTAGCACCGATGGTATTCTTTTAGGTGCTTGGGCACATATAACCAATGATACAAAGCATGTATTAGATATCGGCACAGGTACTGGATTATTATCGTTAATGGTCGCGCAACGACTGCACAACCTTGCAGATAAAAAAGAGTCTTCTGTTTTATCAATTGAACCAATACAAATTGATGCGATTGAAATTAATGCCGACGCGGCAGCACAAGCACAATTTAATTTTTCAAAAAGTCCATGGGCTAGCTCGTTTAGAGTGTTCAATACTGACGTTTTAGACTGGAGCCATGAGTCGGATCAAAATCGTGACGCTGTAGAGCAAAACTATGACTTAATTATCTGTAATCCACCTTATTTTAGTGACTCGTTAATTGGCGATGATGTTGCACGAAATACCGCAAGACACAATTCGGGTTTACCTTTTTCTGACTTGCTCGTCATTGCCAAACAAAAACTCAGTCCGACCGGCAGATTTGATTTGATTTTACCGACAACGGAAGCGGCTGTTTTTCTTAATCTTGCAGAACAGGCTGGGTTTTACAAGCGGGCGCTTACTTACTCCAAGCCTACCAATAAAATTAAAGCTAACCGAGTTTTAATAAGCCTAACATTAAGCTACCCAACCATAAAAAACACGGTCAACAACGGTATTTCAAAGAGTAATAGTTCTGACAAGGAGGCGTTAACGAATGATGTCTCAGAAATAATAACAAGAGACGAAACCGGAGAATATCATCCAAGCTTCGTTTCTTTGTGCCAGGCATTCTATTTAAAAATGCCTGACTAATTTTTTTGTAATGCGCTTTTACAGAAACTGGGTTAATTTGAACTAATTTATACCTAGTTAGCTATTACATATGTCATAAAGAGGCCAATACTAGAGCCATCAACTTCAAGTTGATCCTTATATTGATAACCATATCCGTAAGATGTAATCGGATCTGTTTCGTAATCAATACTTGTATAACGGCCTGAAACATATAATTGCTCCGACACCTTAAAAGAAACTTGTGCGAAGAAACCGAGTGCGCTGTTAAACTTATCAGAGCTATTGTTACGATCAAATTCAGTGGATAACTCAACACCGGTATGCTGGGTAATACCAAGGCCAAAACGCGTTGTGTCGTTTATTTGATAGTTAGGCTACCAACATCCTCGCCACCAAAACTATATCCAATAAATGCAATAGGGTTAATTTTTAGTGTTTGTTGCGGTTGGTGTTTGTTTGCTCATTTGCCAATGTTTGAGCAGAGGTAAAAAGTACAATCGCGGCGAAAAGCCTTGTAAGCTTGCTTGACGATTTCATGTTCCTAATTATTATTGTTGTTATCCTGATTTTGCGGCGGGCAATTTACACGCTCATCCTCTTAAACTCAATATCAAACTCTTATCTATTTAATCGCTAGTAAACTTCTGGCATTATTGGCTCACCCCAGAGCGCAGTTAGCTCTATTTTGTTAATCTGTTAACGATAAGAAAATAATATGAAAAAACTCATTAACACCCTGTGTGCATTTGCTGTTGTTTTATGCTCAACGGCACACGCTGAAAAATTAACACTGGAACGCATTTATGACGATCCTTCCCTATCAGGCACGGCGCCCAAAAAATTAAAACTATCTCCTGATGGTCAGCGCGCAACATACATTCAAGCGCGAGAAGACGACTACAATCGTTTTGATTTGTGGCAATACAATGTTGAAACTGGCAAACGTTCAATGCTGGTTGACTCTGAGTCATTGGTCTCTGGTCCAGAAAACTTATCAGACGAGGAAAAGGCACGTCGTGAGCGCCAAAGAATTTTTGGCAAAGGTATTTTAGAATATACCTTCTCTGCCGATGGCTCTGCACTACTATTCCCATTAAATGGTGACATCTTTTACTTCAAACTTGGTTCAAGCAAAGCCAAAAAATTAACTAATGGTGAAGGTTTTGCAACGGATGTTAAGTTCTCGCCCAAAGGCACGTTTGTTTCATTTGTTCGCGATCAGAACTTATATGTAATCGACATTCAAACGGGCAAAACAAGAGCATTAACCACATCGGGTGGTGAAACAACAAAATTTGCAATGGCCGAATTTGTTGCTCAAGAAGAAATGAAGCGAATGACAGGTTATTGGTGGTCTCCTGATGAGTCAACCATTGCACTTACAAAAGTAGACACAACTCCGGTACAAGTGGCAACCCGTAACGAAATATACGCCGATAGCATTAAGCTATTTAATCAACGTTATCCGTTCGCCGGTACTAACAACGTAAATATCGAACTTGGTTTACTTGATGTAACTAAGTCGGAAGACGCGATTCGTTGGATAGACTTAGGCAAAGATAAAGACATTTATTTAACACGCGGTAAGTGGTTACCTAATAGCAACACATTTAGTTATCAGTGGCAAAACCGAGCTCAGCACAAATTAGAGCTTCGTTTTGTTGACCGCCAATCATTGTCTCAAAAAGTCATTATTACCGAACAGTCAGATACGTGGATTAATTTACATGAAGCACTCGTTTATTTAGACGATAGTTTTTTATGGGCGTCTGAGCGTGATGGATTCCAACATATTTATCACTTCGACTATAACGGCAAAGTATTATCGCAGTTAACGAAAGGTGATTGGATCGTTGACTCTTTAGAAGGCTTCGATAAGTCTACCGGTAACGTCTATTTCACGGGTCGAAAAGACACACCTACTGAGCGTCATCTTTATAGCGTTAATTTAGATCAACCTCAAAAGATCACTAAGGTTTCTAAGCGTAGCGGTTTCCATAGTATTACTTTTTCGAAAGACTCTAGTATTTATTTAGATTCATATTCCAACACAGCGCAGCCTACACAAGTGAGTTTGCATAAAGCTTCAGGTGAAATGCTAACTTGGATGGAGCAAAATCAAGTAAACAAAGATCATGCGCTTTATCCGTATCTTTCTGACTGGGTTAAACCTCGCTTTGGCACATTAACTGCTGAAGATGGCCAAATATTGCATTACCGTATTTTTGAACCTCAAGGGTTCAAAGGTAAACGCCCTGTTATCAACTATGTTTATGGCGGACCTCACGCTCAACTTGTGACAAATAGTTGGAGTAGTCGTAACTTTATACTTCAACACTTAGTCCAAAAAGGCTATGTGGTTTTCCAACTTGATAATCGTGGTTCTTACAATCGTGGTAAAAAGTTTGAAGATCCTATTTATAAGCACCTAGGCGAAGTTGAATTACAAGACCAGTTAGTTGGGATGGACTATGTAAAAACATTAGACTTTGTTGACCCTGATCGAATTGGTGTTTATGGCCACAGCTACGGTGGTTACATGACAATTATGAGCATGTTTAAAGCTCCTGATGTATTTAAAGTAGGTGTATCTGGAGCGCCAGTAACAGACTGGACACTATACGATACACATTACACTGAACGTTACGCGGGTCACCCAGGCGTTGATGGCAAAGACTATGATAAGAGCAACGTATTTATGTACGCTGATGGTCTACAAGGTGATTTGTTAATTTACCATGGTATGGCGGACGACAACGTATTATTTACTCACGCAACCAAGCTATTTAAGCACTTACAAGACTTAGGTAAAGAGTTTGATGTTATGACTTACCCTGGCAGTAAGCACAGTATCCGAGGCAAGAAAACAGGCTTACATTTAGCAAAAACAATTGTTCGATACTTTGATAAAAACTTATAACGGTTCCTACAGCTAAGCTAATAAACGAGACGTTGTTACGTAAGTAGCGTAAACCCGCGTGATTAGCGAAGCACTCCTCTTAAAGCCACTAATTTTAGTGGCTTTTTTATTTACTGTCCGTACAGATTATCTAAGTACAGCGGAATTTACTTTCGCCCTCTTCTAGCCTTTAAATATATTCAATAAAAAGGAAAGAAGATGCCTGTTTTAATTACCCTACTCATTTGTTTAATTATCACAATACCGCCAATTGTTTTTGCATCCAATGCTATTCCACACGTCATGTTAGCCAGCACAAAAATGCTTTCATCTTTGCCGAACAATACTTCGGGCTTTTATGTCAGTGAAAAATACGATGGCGTGCGAGCGTATTGGACAGGTAGCCACTTTTTAACTCGGCAAGGTAATCTAATCAATGCGCCAACCTGGTTTACTGAAGCCTTTCCGACTCACGCACTTGACGGTGAGCTATGGATAGCGAGAAATAGATTTGACGATGTATCTGCGGCTATTCGACGTAAGGTCGCAGATGATAGTGAATGGCGTAACATCAAATACATGGTATTTGACTTACCTATCAATAACCTTGCTTTTTATCAGCGTAAAGAACGACTTCAGTCGATATTTGATTCACAACAGCCCTTCCCTAGTTGGCTTAAACTTGTCACTCATACAGTCTTTGATAATAAAGCTGAATTGTCTAAATACTTTAACCATATCGTCGCTGAATTAGGCGAAGGAGTTATGTTAAACGTTGGTAATGCCACATATGAACGGGGACGAAGCAAAGGTATTTTCAAAGTAAAACCGCTCTACGATGCGGAAGCCATTGTCACCGCTTATCAGCCAGGGAAGGGCAAATACAAAGGTATGTTAGGGGCGTTGTGGGTTAGAAATAATAAAGGACAAATTTTTAAAATTGGCTCTGGCTTTACGGACAAAGAACGCGAAAACCCACCTAAAGTGGGCGATATAATTTCATATGAATATTCTGGATTTAGTAAAAGTGGATTGCCTAGATTTGCTCGATTTTCGAAGGTACGAACGGATTTAATATCTGAGCAATAATAACGTTGAGCCACATTAAATAACAAAAAGCCCAGCTATTGGATGTTAACCAAAGTGGCTGGGCTTTTAACAAAGAATAAGCTTAAGCCTATTTCATGTCCGATAAAATTTAGATTATTACCAAATTTTTACGCGTTTTTCTTCTGGTAAATAATGTGCGTTTCCTGGCTTAACATCAAACGCCTCATAAAACTCAGGCATATTCTGCACAATACCATTTACACGATAGCGACTTGGTGAGTGTGGATCAGTTACCAGACGAGTGCGAAGCTCTTCGTCACGGTATAGGCGACGCCATACTTGTCCCCAACCTAAGAATACACGTTGTTCACCCGTAAAGCCGTCAAGCACTGGAGATGGCTTGCCGTTTAGTGACATTTTGTAAGCTTTAAATGCGATTGTTAAACCACCTAAATCACCAATATTTTCACCCAGCGTTAAGTCGCCATTTACGAATTCGCCTTCTAAAGCCTGAAAACTACTGAATTGCTCAGAGAACTTTTTACCACGCTCTTGGAAGTTTTCCTCGTCAGCTTTAGTCCACCAGTTTCTAAGATTTCCATCACCATCGTACTTCGCGCCTTGGTCATCAAAACCATGACCAATTTCATGCCCAATAACAGCACCAATACCACCATAATTTACTGCATCTTCAGCATCTAAATTAAAGAAAGGAGGCTGCAAAATTGCGGCTGGAAAAACAATTTCATTTTTAACTGGGCTGTAATAAGCGTTAACTGTTTGTGGCGTCATTCCCCACTCAGTATCGTCAATTGGTCCACCTAGCTTGTCTAAGTTTTTCTGAATTTCGAATTCACTGGCACGAATATAGTTTCCAACCAAGTCATCTGGCTTAATTTCAAGTGCCGTATAGTCGGTCCATTTATCTGGGTAACCAATTTTTGGCGTAAACTTAGACAGCTTTTCTAGCGCTGCGATCTTCGTTTCTTCAGTCATCCACTCCAGTTCTTTAATACCGACTTCAAAACCCTTTATTACGTTTTGAACGAGTTGCTCCATTCGCTCTTTCGCTTCTGGTTTAAAATGCTTTTCAACGTATAACTTGCCTAACATTTCTCCAAGAATAGCGTTTGCTCCTGATACCGCTTGTTTCCAACGAGGTTGTTGCTCTTCTATTCCGCGCAGAGTTGTGCCATAAAAAGCAAAATTACGGTCAGCGAAGTTGGTAGATAGTTTCGATGCAAATTCAGATAAAGTACGAAGCTTCATGTATTCTTTCCATGTCGCAATATCAATATCTTTAAACATCTCACCTAATGCGTTCAAGTACGTATTTTGACTAGCCACAAGCTCGGTAGTTGATAGTCCCATAGCCGATGCGTATTTTTCCCAAGAAAAACCGCCCATATATTCAACAAACTCTTCAGTAGAGTATTTATTGTAACGTTTATTAGCATCTCTGCTCTCTACTCGTGTCCACATTTTGTCGGCAAGCTTTGTTTCTAAATCCATAACACGCTTTGCTGCGGCCTCTGAGTCTGGAACACCTGCCATATCAAACATGTCCGCCATATAGGCTACATATGCTTCACGATTTGCTTTGCTTTTATCATCTTCTTTAAAATAATAATCTCGGTCCGGTAGACCTAAACCAGATTGTCCAACATAAAAAATGTATTGGTCTGATTGTTTGGCGTCGTTGTAAACATAACCACCTAACGGGCCACTCACACCTTTACGATATAAGGCACCAAACATTTCAGCAACGTCGTCGTGAGTTTTTATATTGTCGATTGAATCAAACATCGGCTTAAGTGGCGCAACACCTTTTGCATTAACGGACGCTTCATCCATAAAGGAATTATAGAAGTCTCCAAGTTTTTGTTGTTCACTACCAACCGCCGCGCTCTGGTCTGCAGAGGCTTGTTCAATGATTAATTTTAAGTTTTTTTGTGCATCGTCATATAGTTTTGTAAATGACCCGTAATTTGACTTATCTGCAGGAATTACCTGATTTTTTAACCACGTTCCATTCGTGTAAACATAAAAGTCTTCCTGTGGCGCGGCGTTAGTATCCATATTTTCTAATGAGATACCGGAAGTAAGTTGCTTTTCTGCTTGTTCTTCAACTTTTACTTCTTGTGTAGTTTGCTCTGTTTTTGGTGAGCAAGCGGTTAATGACAGCGCCCCCAAGGCTAACGCGACGCCAACGGCAACCGTAGTTAGTTTTTTCATTTGATTCATCCCCAATCCATATTACTTTTTTATAATTAACACTAGAGTAATGAAAGGAGATTTAAAGTCAACGTGTGTAATCAGTGCACACAAGGTGAGTGCTTTCAGTCAATTAGATTACTAATTTAGGCAATTACGCGATAACCAAACCAGTCCGGTTTTAAAGCTTGACCACCCGGCTTTTCAGTTAAATGTATATAAAAGCGATCATCTAACAAATTGATTGGGAAACAGTCATCAACATTCATTAAATTATCTTTGTGAGGGATGCTACCGTTCGTCATCAATGACGCTTTTGCTTGCTGTTTTGCATCATCACTCGATGTCGCAACGAACAAGCCAAATTCATGTAATTCGGTAAACTTATCAGGTTGATAACCGCCAAGGTTCACAAAATATAAGCCTAGAGGTGATGAACTTGGGACTGTCTTAATTTCGACTTGATAACCATCAATATGTTTAACTTCCATGTAGCAGTCGATATGTAACCCTTTTCTATCTCCATACCACTGTTCAATAAGTTCAGGGATTGTGTCATCAATAGTACTACCAAGCACAAAACGGATATCATGTACTTCGATATTTGATTTTCCAGCTGAGCCACCTAGGTAGACCATAAATAATTTCATTTTTTCACCCTGTTTTTTCAACGCTTATGCACTTGATAGGCAGTACGGAAGTTATCGAATAATCGTTCTAATGTGTCACCTAATTCTAACTCACCATTTTGCTTAAATAATTCGAAAGCGACCTCAACGGTACTTAAGTGATGCTCATGGTATGACTCTCGTAACTGATAAGCACCTTTGTTAAACCCAGATAATTGCAAAACGGGAAAGCTATCCAAATAAGGTGATTTAATGAACATCTTCTTGGCTTGTCGCCATGTACCATCTAGAAAGATAAGCAGTGGGCGTTTACCATCAATTTCGCTTTTAGCTGGTATGTTGTGAATTTGCCGTGCAGGCTCGGTGGCATCATGAACAAATACAATTATAGGAAACCAAGTCTCCGAGTTTAATAACGATAACAACTCGTCCTGAACTTCTGTGCGCTGCCAGCGATATGCAAAGTTATCTGGAACCACCTCACAGATTAACTGTCCGGTGTTAGACGGTTTGTAGTACTCAGCGTGATACATAAGCATACAAACTCCTAGTTCAGTATCAACCGGACTGACTGACCCACAAATACATTCCCGCTGTTCCAGCATACACTCGGTGCATCGCTTTAACGCAGCACCACGCGCTTTAAATTCTTTTTTTGAGAACTGTAATTCGTGCTCTCTTAACCTACGAACTGAATTGATATGTGCCATGATGCCTGTTAAATGCCTAATAATAGAGGTGAAATCACTTGAATATTAAAACGATTATGCTGATATGTATGCCAATAGCACTTTCGGATATCGCTATTTTAGCACGACTAAAATGCAAAAAGAGCGACCAATGGCCGCTCTTTTAAGGTTTAATAATAGTTTTTTAACTATTTAATAACCGCTATTTCTTTTTGGCTTTTGGATTAGGAAGATCTGTAATAGAACCTTCGTAAATCTCTGCAGCAAGACCGATAGACTCGTTTAGCGTAGGGTGAGCATGAACAGTTAATGCGATATCTTCTGCGTCTGCGCCCATTTCAATTGCTAAGCCGATTTCACCAAGCATTTCACCAGCGTTGATACCAACAATCGCGCCACCTAAAATACGGTGCGTGTCTTTATCAAAAATTAGCTTCGTGAAACCTTCAGTACGAGCAGATGCAATCGCACGACCTGATGCTGCCCACGGGAATTTAGCCGTTTCAACATTTAAGCCCTGCTCTTTTGCTTCTTTTTCAGTGATACCAACCCAAGCCATTTCTGGATCTGTATAAGCGACTGAAGGAATACCTTGAGGTTCAAAGAAATGTTTTTTGCCCGAGATAACTTCGGCTGCAACGTGACCTTCATGCACAGCTTTGTGAGCAAGCATTGGTTGACCAATTACGTCACCAATTGCAAAGATGTTATTAACATTTGTACGTAGTTGCTTATCTACATTAATGAAACCGCGCTCATCTACATTTACGCCAGCTTTATCAGCATCACAAAGGTTACCATTTGGCTTACGGCCTACCGCAACTAAAATTTTGTCATAACGAACAGGCTCAGCTGGTGCTTTTTTACCTTCAAACGTTACATACAAACCATCGTCTTTTGCTTCAACTGCAACTACTTTTGTAGAAAGCATGATGTTAAAGCGATCTTTGTTGTATTTAGTGTAGGCTTGAACGATATCTTTGTCCGCTGCTGGAACTAGTTGGTCCAAGAATTCTACAACCGATACGTTAGAACCTAACGCACTGTATACAGTACCCATTTCTAAACCGATGATGCCACCACCAAGTACTAGCATCTCACCAGGAATATCTTTCATTTCTAGTGCGCCAGTTGAATCGATAACACGATCGTCTTCTGGAATAAATGGTAGGTTAACTGGCTCTGAGCCCGCTGCAATGATTGCATTGTCGAAATTGATGTTTGTTACACCGTCTTTACCTTCAACCGCAATAGTGTTGCTACCTGTGAATTTTCCGTAACCGTTTACCACTTTAACTTTACGCATTTTAGACATACCGTCTAAGCCTTTAGTTAATTGTGATACTACGCTGTCTTTCCAGTCACGAATTTTGTCTAAATCAATTTCTGGTGCGCCAAATGTAACACCGTGCGATGCCATATCTTTTGCATCATCAATTACTTTTGCAACATGTAATAACGCTTTAGAAGGAATACAACCAACGTTCAAGCACACACCACCAAGTGTTTCGCGTGCTTCAACTAAAGTTACATCTAAACCTAAATCAGCTGCGCGGAATGCAGCAGAGTAGCCACCAGGGCCAGCACCAAGAACCACTACCTGGGTTTTGATATCGTTGCTCATTACTAACCTCTATCTATTCAAGAGTAAAAGACAAATGATTTCATCTTTTAGGATTAAAACTGATAATGCAGTACGCACTATCAAAAAATTTGTTGCTAAAGTTTATCACTGCAAAAATAGAAAGTCCTGTTAGAACAGGACTTTCTTGCAGATTATAATACTAATTTTCGTATATCAGACAAAACACTCGACACATGAACGGCAAACCTAGCCGCTAACGCGCCATCTATAACTCTGTGATCATATGATAACGACAACGGTAACATTAGTTTAGGCTCAAATTCCGAACCATTCCATTTTGGTTTCATTTCAGACTTAGAAACACCCAAAATGCCTACTTCTGGAGCATTAACAATAGGTGTAAATGCTGTACCACCAATGCCACCAAGACTTGATATTGTAAAACATCCGCCTTGCATATCTTTTGCTGTTAGCTTGCCTTGACGCGCTTTGCCTGAAATTTCCATCAACTCACGAGAAATTTCATTTACGCCTTTTTTGTCAACATCTCGAACAACTGGGACCACTAAACCATTTGGCGTATCAACCGCAACACCAATGTGCACGTATTTTTTAAGTACAATGCTTTCGCCATCTGGGCTTAACGAAGAGTTAAACTGCGGATACGTTAACAGTCCTGACGCAACTGCTTTCATTATGAAAACCAATGGCGTTATTTTCAGATCCGATTTTTGTTTCGCTAACATCGCATTCTGTTCTTTTCGGAACGCCTCTAATGACGTGATGTCCGCCTCATCAAATTGAGTAACATGTGGAATCGTAACCCAATTTCGATGTAAATTTGGACCTGAAATTTTCTGAATTCGTGTTAACGCCTTCGTTTCAATTTCACCAAACTTAGAGAAATCAATCTTAGGTGCTGCAAGTACCTGTAAGCCACCTTCTCCAGCGGCGACACTTGATGCTGCCGTCGCTTTTGGACGAGAAAGTTCATACTTCACAAACGACTTAATATCTTCCGCTAAAATACGGCCTTTTCTGCCTGTTCCTGTAACTTTAGATAAGTCCACACCAAACTCACTCGCCAAACGACGCACTGAAGGCGTTGCGTGTAAGTTGCCTGATTTTTTGCCTCCTGTTAGCGATGGGTGATCTTGTGCAACAGGTGGTGCTTTTGGCGCAGGTTTTGTATTTGCTTGTTGTGATTCTGTTTTTGCGGCAGGTTTTGATTCTGTATTACTTGCCGACGCCGCGCTACTTGAATTTTTGGCACCAACAACTTCAATCGTTGCTATCAAAGTACCCATAGATACTTTTCCGCCATTTTCGATTTCTAATGACTTCACTACACCCGCAAAAGGCGCAGGGACATCCATCGTTGCTTTATCGGTTTCTAATGTAATTAAGCCTTGTTCAGCTTCAACGGTATCACCAACCGCAACCAAAACATCGATCACGTCCACTTCGCCGTCAGTGCCAATGTCTGGCACTTCAACATTTTTAACTTCTGAAGTAGCAGATGGTGTGCTCTCGCTAGACTCACTACCTTTAGAAGAAGCACTTGAAGTCTCTTGTGCAGATTCAGCTTGAGTATCACTATTACCGTTTGAAGCGCCACCAGCGATAGCCAAGGTTAGAATAACCTTACCCTGACCTACTTTATCGCCTACTTCTACTTTAAGTGATACTACTTTACCGTTTTCTGGTGACGGTACGTCCATAGTCGCTTTATCAGTTTCTAGCGTAATTAAGCCGTCTTCTTTGCTTACTGTATCGCCTTCAGCAACTAAAACATCTATCACGTCAACTTCGTCGTCAGTGCCAATATCTGGCACTTCAACTTCAATCGTTTGTTCTGCAGAGCTAGATGATTCTGGTTTAGCTTCTGCTTCGCTCTCTGATGTAGGTGCTGCCTCAGCTTTAGGCTCTTCTTTAGTTTCTGATTTCGCTTCAGAAGACGCTGAGCTTGTTGCTCCAGCTTCTTCCAGTTTAACCAGTAAAGTGCCTTCTGAAACTTTATCACCAATAGCAACTTTAATTTCGGCAATTTTGCCAGCAAATGGTGCTGGTATATCCATTGACGCTTTATCACTTTCTACCGTAACAATGGCATCTTCCGCTTCAACGGTATCGCCAACTGCTACGCATAACTCAATGATTTCAACTTCATCGCCACCCACATCTGGGACTAAAATGTCTTTTAATTCAGCCATCTAATAAATCTCCTCAGGCGCTTATGCGTAAAGTGGGCTAAGTTTGTCGGCATCAATGCCAAATTCTTCTATCGCTTTAGTCACTACAGAAGCTTCAATTTCGCCACGTCTTGCAAGCTGGCTTAATGCCGCCACTGTAATGTAGTTATGATCAACTTCAAAATGACGACGAAGATTAGCTCGACTGTCTGAACGACCAAAGCCGTCTGTGCCAAGTACTTTGTAGTCTGAAGGAACCCATGCACGAACTTGGTCCGCATAAGACTTGATGTAGTCCGTTGCCGCTACAACTGGACCTTCGTTATTTTCAAGAACTTCAGTGATATAAGCTTTCTGCGCTGGCGCTTCTGGATTAAGCATATTAAAACGATCTACTTCTAATCCATCACGGCCTAGTTCATTAAATGAAGGTACGCTGTATACGTCAGAGCTAATGTCAAACTTCTCCGCAAGAATTTTAGCGGCTTCACGAACTTGCAAAAGAATAGTACCTGAACCTAATAATTGAACGTTTGCTTTGGCTTTTTTAGGCTCAACACGGTCTAACTTATAAATACCTTTAACGATGCCTTCTTCAACACCATCCGGTAAGGCTGGTTGAACATAGTTTTCGTTCATCACCGTTATGTAATAGAAAACGTTTTCGTTCTCACCGTACATTCTTCTCATGCCATCTTGAACAATGACCGCAAGTTCATAACCATAAGTTGGATCATAAGTAATACAGTTTGGAACTGTGCCAAAGTGAGAGTGCGTATGCCCATCTTGGTGCTGCAAACCTTCACCGTTTAGTGTTGTACGCCCCGCTGTACCACCGATTAAGAAACCACGTGCCTGAGAATCACCAGCTGCCCAAACCATGTCGCCAACACGTTGGAAACCAAACATTGAGTAGTAGATGTAGAAAGGAATCATAGGCTCATTGTTATTGGAGTACGACGTTGCTGCCGCCAACCAATCTGACATTGCACCTAGTTCGTTGATGCCTTCTTGTAAAACTTGGCCTTTTTTATCTTCACGATAATAAGCCACTTGATCAGCATCCTGAGGCGTATATTTTTGGCCTTCGTGTGCATAAATACCAACTTGACGGAATAGACCTTCTAAACCAAACGTACGCGCTTCATCTGGAATAATTGGCACAATACGTTTACCAATTTGCTTGTCTTTAATAACCGCCGATAATATTCGGCCAAACGCCATTGTCGTTGATATTTCACGACCATTAGAGCCTTTCAGTATTGCATCAAACGCTTTTAAATCTGGAGTATCAACTTCGACGTCTGAATTACGACGACGAGCAGGTAAGTATCCACCTAACGATTCACGGCGACCATGAAGGTATTTCCACTCTTCACTGCCTTCCTCAAATTTAACATAAGGCACGTTTGGTAAATCTTCATCAGAAATATCTATATGGTGACGATCGCGATACGCTTTTAATGCATCGATATCCATTTTTTTAACGCCATGAGCGATGTTTTTACCTTCACCAGCGTCACCCATGCCGTAACCTTTAACCGTTTTAGCTAAGATAACCTGCGGACGACCTTTGGTTTTAGTTGCTCTGTCATAGGCAGCATAGACTTTTACTGGATCATGACCACCTCGATTTAATCGCCAAATATCTTGGTCAGACATATTGGCAACCATAGCTTCAGTTTCCGGTGTTTTGGCAAAGAAGTTATCGCGAGTGAACTTACCACCTTTCGCTTTGTAGTTTTGGTATTCGCCATCCACTGTTTGTTCCATGATATCGAGTAACTTGCCGTCTTTATCACGAGACAATAATGGATCCCAATATGAACCCCAAATGACCTTAATCACTTCCCATCCAGCGCCACGGAATGTACCTTCAAGCTCTTGAATGATTTTACCATTACCACGAACCGGACCGTCTAAACGTTGTAGGTTACAGTTGATTATAAACGTTAAATTATCCAAACCTTCACGCGCGGCTAAACCAATCGCACCTAGCGCTTCTGGCTCATCACACTCACCGTCACCCATGAAACAATATACACGCTGACCAGAGCAGTCTTTGATGCCACGGTCTGTTAAATACTTAAGGAAACGTGCTTGGTAAATTGCAGCGATTGGACCTAAGCCCATTGAAACTGTAGGAAATTGCCAGAAGTCAGGCATCAGTTTTGGGTGTGGATAAGAAGATATACCTTCACCATCAGCTTCTTGACGGAAGTTATCAAGTTGCTCTTCCGATAAACGGCCTTCTAAAAATGCACGAGAGTATATACCAGGAGAAACATGGCCTTGAATATAAAGGAAGTCACCACCTGAGTTGTCTTTGTCTGCTTTAAAGAAGTGATTAAAACCAACATCGTAAAGCATTGCAGAAGATGCAAAAGACGAAATATGTCCACCAAGTTCTAAATCTTTTTTCGAACCACGAACTACCATTGCTAGCGCATTCCAACGGATTGCACCACGAATTCTAGCTTCTAACGTACGATCACCTGGCATTTGTGGCTCTTGGCCTGCTGGTATTGTGTTTAGATATGCAGTAGTTGGCTTGAATGGTAAGTGTGCGCCATTACGACGAGCTTTATCAATCAATGACTCTAAGATATGGTGAGCACGCTCAACACCGTCAACCTCAAGTACCGCTTCTAACGACTCAAGCCATTCTTGAGTTTCTTGTGGATCTATATCCTGATTTAGAGTTGGATTCTCTGACATATTTCAGGTTCCTGTAGTTAATAATTTTAATTTACTGACTGCTTAATAGACGTCGAACCGATCCTTGGATACGATTTTGGTCTTGATCAAGCTTTAATAGCGACTGTTCTATAAATGCTAAATGCTGCCCACTGGCAACACGTGCTGCTTCCGGCTGTTTACCTAAGATTGCCGTTAACAACTCAAATCTGTGTTCATTCAATTGTGAGCGGATCAATTTATGATCCTTAAAAACCAACAAGTTCTCTTTTATATTATGGCGAAGTAAATCTTTAACGCCTCGCAATAAATGAACCAACAAAACGTTTTGCGCCGCATCTGCAATTGCTAGGTAAAACATAACAATAGCATCTGAAACAGAATCTAGATCGGTATCATCAATTTCGTTAATAACTTCGAACGCACTTTTAATGCTTTGTAGTTGATCTTTATCGCCACGCAATGCAGCGTAATACGCAACAACACTCTCTAAAGCGCAACGAAATTCCAATAAATCATAGTGCGATTCTGGGTTATTCGCCAAAAGGTCAAATAAAGGCGCGGCAAAAGGCGCATCTAATTGCTGACTTACAAACGTACCACCACCTTGTTTTCGGGTGACAAGACGTTTGGCTTCAAGTTGTTTTATTGCGTCTCTAATGGAAGGACGGGAAACCCCGTATAGCTGTGCTAAGTCTCGCTCTGAGGCTAATCGTTCACCTGCCGCAAAAGTGCCATCAATGATTTGCCTCTCTAATTGAGAAGCCACTTGTTCTGATACTTTTGTAGTAACTACTTTTGTCACGAGCCGTTCCATTCTATTTGAAATTAAATTGGTAAATTGGTCTTACCAATATTTCTAGATCGTAACAGCTCAAATTTTTAAAGTAAACCCACTAACTAAGTGGCATGACCAGAACAAATGATCATCAAAAATTTATACAATCTGACCGTATAAGGTTAATAATGCGACGACGACCAGAAACAGAACCATGTTCCGTTTTGCCAATCGAACCATGACTTCAGCATTATTTAATAAGCGCTGTGGCTCTTTTGCCTCAGACTCTGTCTTATCCGACTTGTTGTTATCTTCATTAACAAGCCCTTCTGATGCGAGCGCCACCTTAGTAACTACAAATTTAGACGATTTTGCTAAGTTTGCTGAGTATTTTAACCATGCCTCGAGTCCGTTACCAAAATGACCCACAAACATATAACCAAGGCTTACCAGCCGAGCAGGGATCCACATCACCCATTCATGCCATTTAACTAATGTCGCTTGATTATTTTCATCTTCTAAGGAGCCAATGAATTTACTATCTGCTAAGAATAAAATGGTGCTGTAAAGCACAACGCCAGGAACGCCCAACACAACAAAATAAAAAATTGGGGCTGCGTAATATTGTAAATTCAGCCAAATTAATGTCTCGCCAATACTTTCTTCAGTAGTTTCACTACCTTCACCAGAGCAATCATCTTCAACTGGTTCTCCCATTAACTTGTAATGTAATATAGATGCAGCTTCGGTATCACCTCGTTGTATTGCGTTTAAATACTGTCGGTAATATCGTCTGATTGGTTGGTGGCCAATACATACCGCAAGTACAAATAAACTAACGATAAAATCTATAAGCCTGCTATCAAAAATAAACAATAAAATGCCGATAAGCACTGAGGGTAATACTACAAATAAAAGGAGACTAAGTTGGTCGTTTGC
Source organism: Psychrosphaera aestuarii (assembly GCF_017948405.1). Lineage (NCBI taxonomy): Bacteria > Pseudomonadati > Pseudomonadota > Gammaproteobacteria > Alteromonadales > Pseudoalteromonadaceae > Psychrosphaera > Psychrosphaera aestuarii. Next base: position 2,775,044 of record NZ_CP072844.1, read on the forward strand.
TTTTATTTTTTTGCTGTATTTATTCGTATACCAAGTTAAATATCGGGTGACTTGCCAGGTCGCTGATTGTAAAGAAACTCGCTCAACGAGTAACACTATTAGTAAAATGATAAGCGTCATAATCCGACCTTAAATTCCTTATTAAACATCACTATAATTGGCTAATATATAAGTTCCAATCAAAACATGGTCCAGGATCAGTTTTTCTTCCCGGCGCGATGTCCGAATGACCAACAATATTATCTTTTTTAATTTTAGGGTATATACCTTGTATTTGCCTCGTTACTTCAACTAACTTATTGTATTGGGCCTTTGTGAAAGGTAAGTCGTCCGTTCCTTGAAGTTCAATTCCGATAGAAAAGTCGTTACACTTTTCTCTTCCTTTGAAATTGCTTACACCAGCATGCCAAGCTCTTAGGTTTAGTGGAACAAACTGTATAAGTGTGCCATCCCTTTTAATATATAAATGTGATGATACTCTAACGTTAGCGATCGACTCAAAGTATGGGTGAAGTTTTGAGTCTAGTTTTCCTGTAAAAAAATCTTCAACAAAGTCATTATCAAAGTCTTTTTCGCTAATGGCCGGCGGTAAACTTATATTGTGAATAACCAATAAATCAACAATATCTTGCTCACGTTGGTCGCAGTGTTCACTGTGGCAATGATTTGCTTGACTGAGCCACACAGGCGGGTCATCTCTTAATTTATTAATTTCAGCTTTTTTTTGCATTTAACGGCCTTGTCACTATGTGATAACTACCTTATATTAACTCGTTTTGTTTTGTGCAATGACTCGTTCGATATCTGCTATTAACTCATCGGCCATCAATTTCACAGTTTGCCATTGCATATCGCTAACACCGTCGTCGTTAGCATGCGAAACAAGAAGCTTGCAGGTGTCTTCTAATTCACTCGCCTTTAACGTTAAGTCGTTAAAACCATAACTCCCTGCTGAACCCTTAATCTTATGACATTCACTTTTTAGTAACTCAATTTGAGTAGCGTGAGTAAATGATTTAATTAGGTCTAATTGACCTTCAAGTTGATTTAAATAAAATCGAGTTAACTCTGCCATTGTCTCATCGTTAATTACCGGACTGTCTTTTACATTTTTAGAGCTCAAATGTGTTTTTAAAATAGTAATTAACTCAGCTCTATCTACTGGTTTTCCAATTGTGCCATCACACCCGGCTTTTAAATGTAACGCAACATCTTCTCGCATTACATTTGCTGTAAGCGCATAAACAGGAATATCTATTCCCGCTTGGCGAATTAGTTTTGTTGCCTCTAGGCCACCCATTATCGGCATCTGCATGTCCATTAGTACCAAATCAAAATCTTCAGCCAATATTCGCTCTACGGCCTCTTTCCCGTTGCCAACAATTTCATAATCTAATTTTAAGGAATCTAAAATCATACTAAACAGGTATTGGTTATCTTCAACATCTTCAGCTACTAAAACTCGGCCGGTAATCGCTTTTTCTTTTACGTTTGATGAAGACTCATATTTTGTGGCTATTGCTTGGAGTTGCTCTGAAGTTTCTATAAAACTGCTTTCAATAGTATGTTTCTCGTCACCAGCACTTATACTTACGGTAAATATGCTTCCTTTATTCACCTCGCTTTCAAGCACAATCTCGCCACCTAGCAATTTGGCTAGGCTATTAGAGATCACTAAACCTAAACCTGTACCACCAAATTTTCTCGATATACTGACATCAGCTTGTACAAATGGTGAAAAAATTCTCTTTTGTACCTCAGGCGACATACCTATGCCAGTATCAATGACTTTGATATAAAGTTTTTGTGTTGACGCATCGAACCAAACTTCTACAACGACACTCCCTTGGTCGGTAAATTTAATGGCGTTACTAGCAAGATTAATCAAAATTTGCTTTAAACGTGTTGCATCTGTCCAAATTTTAGATGGAAGTGGAAATTTAAAGTCGAAGTGAAAGTCTAGCTGTTTTTTGGCAGAGTGAGATTGCAATAAGGTGTTAACATCTTGCAATACATCAAATAATTCTACTTCTTGTATTTCAATATCGAGTTTATTCGACTCTATTTTAGACAAGTCTAGAATGTCATTTATTAGTGCTAGTAGATGCCGGCCACTTTTAAGAACTCGATTTAACAAATCGACTTGGTTTTTATCGTTTAGCTCGGTAGATAATACTTGCTCAGTAAAGCCTAATATTGCTGTTAACGGCGTTCTGATTTCATGACTGATGTTAGCGACAAAGGCGCTCTTCAATTCATTCGCTTGTTCAGAAAGTTCCTTGGCACTTTCTAAGGCTTTATTCGATTTAGCTAACGCGGTATTTGTCGACTCTAATTCTTCCGTTCGTTCGCGAACTTTATATTCTAGTTTTAAGCGACTTTCTCTCTCATTTTCTCTATATACTATTAGCTGACGAACCATGACATTAAACGCTGCAAACAAGTCACCTATTTCGTCTTGTCGTGGCATATCCAGCTTTATATCTAAGTTTCCTTGTGCTACCTGTCGCTTTGCCGATGTAAGTTTCGCAATTGGTTCAATTATCAACCGAGTAAAGTTAACGTAGAGTATAATTGGGGAAATAAGAATGGTTAGTAAAACAGTTAAGATTGATACCCAGGTATAAGTGGTATCGGCGGCAAATATACTTTGCTGTTGGTGTCCATATAATACTAAAAACCTATTCTCCACCATTCTTCCTGCATAATTCATTTTGAGGCCGTTATTTACAACTTGAATAGCTGTATGGTCTTGAGCACTTTGCAGAAGCTTTTGAAATATTTGTGACGGTAATTCCTTACCAAGGTTTGACTGGGGAAAAGCAAATAGAATTTCACCACTTTTATTGGTAATCATTATTTGATGCTTATTGGAGAAACTATTAGCGTCGTCGTTATCAAGTTTGAGTGTTTCCGACCAATTTGGCCTGCTAATAAGTTGAACAAATCCAATCGAATTTAACGTTGCGTGGCTATCAATACTATTTGCGAACCATGGCGTTTGGATCATAGACAACGGCCGTTCTGTGTCATCGCCACCCATTATGTGCCATTCATTATAAGTTTTTAATAAATGTGCCGTTGTAAGCGGGATTTTAATTTCATCACGCCAGAGGGTTGTTACTTCATTTAAACTATTGTCAAAAATTCTTATCGCTAATGCGCTAGGATAAGCATTGAATAATAATTCTGTAGGTTGCTTAAGTTGCTTTTCAAAGTCCTTTGAATCTTTGTCTTTTAACCACGCCGCAGTCAAAGCTTTGAATTCAAATGAATTGAGTAAGGTGGTGAGACTTACTCGTTCAGATTCAAAGTAACGGTTTAACGTATCGCTTCGATAGTTAACATCGGTTTGTAAGCTAGCATGTTCAATTTGACGTTGCGCACTTTCGGTATACCTGAGAGAAAGCCACCCCAATATCAAGGTAGGGATGAGTATAAAAGGTAATGTAAATAGAACCGCTTTATGTTGTAAACGCATGAATACTTCCGAAGCGATGTTGCTTTTTAAATATTACTTTGAATTATATAGAGTTTTTATCCATTTTTCTTCCGTAATGAAAGACCAATTCCAGCTACTCCACTTTTCGCTTAAGCCTTCTTCAATTATCTCTTCTTGAGACTTGCCTTGGGCTCGCTTTGTTTGAACTTCTAGTTTAGTCGCAATAATCATACTAAGTAAGTTTTGAAGATCATTTTTATTCGCTAACTCACCGTGGCCCGGAATAATTTGCGCTGAATCGTCGATCTGGAGTAGCAATGAAGAAAGGTTTTGAATGTATCCACTTACTGAGCCACCTCCATCAGTGTCAATATATGGAAAACGGTTTTGAAAGAACAAGTCTCCTAAGTGCCACACATTCGCGTTTGCAAAATAAACAACGGAGTCACCATCTGTATGTCCTGCAGGTAAATGCATTACTTTTACATCTTCATTATTTACGTGCAACATTACGCCCGACTCGTACGTAATAACAGGTAAGCCTTGGTCCGACTTTTGCGCTAGACGTTTACGAACGTTTTCATGCGCTAATAAACTGGCTGATTTAGAAAAATAAACATTTCCGCCAGTGTGGTCTCCATGATAGTGAGTGTTTACAACGTAACTAACTTTTGGATTTACCGCCGTTTTAATATCAATAATTGCCTGCTCTATTTTTGGCGCTAGCGGCTCAAATTGATCATCAATCATCAAGGTTCCGTCCTTGCCTAGCAATACACCAATATTTCCACCCGCACCCGCCAACATATACACGTTTTTTGATACTTGTTGAGCGCTAATTTTAACTTCATCCATTGAGTTTGCAGAAACAGCTGCAGTCATTGATAACGCTGTAAAAACCGATAAACCAAAAGTTGCTTTTTTCATTACTATTCCTTAATAGGCTATGTCGCTAACCAATAAATGTTTTAATTAATGTTGATACTGGCGCGGCTGAAGGTTTTCCATGTTGCCAATCACCACCATCAATGCCACTGCCGGCAATATCCACATGCACGTAGGGTAGTGGAGTATCGCTGTCAATATCGTGTTTATCTAAGCCAGATACAATTGCTAGAAATGCCAGTGGGAATTGATGCCCACGAGCTGTAACCGCCGACGCGCCATTGTTTGATGACAGCAAGTCATCGGCTTTTGATCTTGGCGCCACAAAGTCGTAATCTTCTCGGCGAGACAGTGATACTTCGCACGGATCTGCAATTAAGTCGCCCTGTTCCACCATACTTGCACCAACTGATGCGACTTTCGCAGCACCATTTTCAACTAACGCTGTATATGGACCGACGGCTCTTGCTGCATGCCCAGTTAAGGTAGCTACCGTAAATAGTGTCGGGTTAACTTCGTCCAAGGCTTCTTCACGTAATTTAGACAATAAATCTGCCATTACTAAGCGACCTTCGGCATCGGTATTACCAATTCGTACGCGAATACCTGAATGGCCAGTAATGATTTCATCTGCAACAAACGCCTCAGCGCCAATGCTATTTCTTACTGCTGCGATTTCAGCTACAACTTTAATTCCTATTGGAGCAATTTCTGATACCGCTTTCATAAAGCCAGCTACTGCGGCTGCTCCACCTTTATCACGGCTCATACCAGCCATGTGACCACCAACCTTAAGGTCTGCACCACCTGTATCATAAACGATGCCTTTACCTACCAGCATCAAGGTTTTCTCTATATTGCCTTGAGGTATGTATTCCAAACGAATAACGCGAGGCTGATGTCGCTCAACTTCCACTGATGCTCTAGCTACTGACCATAATAAAGGAAACTCAGATTCTAACGTTTTCATATTGTCGATGATGGATACGTTAACATTCGAGTTTTTAAATGTGTCACTACAATATTCAGCAAAGCGTGGCGGGGCCATACGCTCTGGCTCTGTTCCACAAAGGTCTCGCGCTACATATTGACCACTTGCAATAGCTGCGGCTTCTGCAGCATCTATGTTATCGCCAACAAGCCCCATTAGACTAACAGGCTCAATACTGTCACCTAATGCTTCTCTGGCTTCTAAAGGTTGCCAAAATGCCTGACAAAAGCCTAAATACGACACTGCTGTTGCATTCTGATACTTGATGTCATCATTACCTAACACAACCAATAGCGGTTTTACTGAGCCCATCGCTAATAAAGATTTAGCTGCCGACTTTGCTGCATCAAAATAGCGACGAACATCGTCAAAGTATCGATACAATGGTCCAGTAGGTGCAAGAATGACACGGCGCTGGGCAACCAGATCAGACACGAAAGTAACCTCTGACTTGTTTACGCGTTTATCTACTTCGGCGAGCTTGTTAATTTCCGATAGTAGATCATCTGGTAAACCTGAATCAAAGGTTTGACCTACAATAATCAATGCGTCCCAGTTTGCATCACTAAGGGCTGTATTTATATTTGAAATAACCAAAGGAGTTGGGTGGGCCATAAAAATCTCTCTAAATTTATAATGTTAGTAAACAAAACTGTGAATACAAATTGTTAACAATAATACGTAAGTTAAGATTAAAAACCTAAGTCTAATTGATGTTTTTCATCTTCTTGGTCGGACAAGCCAACGTGTACACCAAGTAATCGGACCGCCTTACCCTTACCTCTTTCCAATGCGTCACACAGAAGTTGTCTCAAAATAGTCTCATCTATTCTTTGGTATTTTTGCTCTTTGGTAGTTTGTTGAAAGTCACTAAACTTAACTTTCACACCTAATTTAGTTAACTGTCTGTTTACTACTTTTTTTTCGCAGCGCTTTGTTAGCTCTGGAAGTAGCTTTACGGAAAGTACGTTAAATAGGATCTCTATATCTGAAATGTCTTGATCAAAGGTTCGTTCAACACCGATAGATTTTCTGACCCTTGATACTTCTACTTCTCGATTATCGATTCCTTGGCATCGATTCCAAAGCACGTGTCCATACTTTCCAAAGTGTTGGCTTAGAAAGCTCTCATTACTGTTTTGAATATCAACGCCCAGATTCAGCCCCAGATGACTTAGTTTTTCAGCCGTCACTTTACCTACCCCTGGGATCTTTTTTAAAGGCATTGTTTTTATAAAGGGTAGTACTTCAGATGGCGTTATCGTGAATTGTCCGTTGGGTTTGTTTTGGTCAGATGCAATTTTAGCTAGAAATTTTATTGGTGCTATACCTGCTGACGCTGTTAGACCTGTTGCGTCATAAATTTCTTGGCGAATTTGTTCAGCAATTAACGTCGCAGAACCACGATGAAGTGAACAGTCCGTGACATCTAAATAGGCCTCGTCTAACGACAATGGTTCAATTTTATCGGTGAAACGTTTAAAGACCTGTCTTATTGTTTGGCTAACTTCTTGATATACGTTCATGCGTCCGGGGACAACGATTAAATTTGGACACTTTTTTAAAGCCAAAGAGGTGGGCATAGCGGAACTAACGCCGAATTGACGTGCAATATAATTACATGTAGACAAGACGCCTCGACGATCAGAGCGACCGCCTACCGCAACAGGCTTATCCCGTAATTCTGGATTATCACGAATTTCGACTGATACATAAAAGGCGTCCATATCAACATGGATAATTTTTTTTTGTTTACTCATTAACCTCACCCTTTAATAAGGGAAGTACAGACAATGCAACTGTATATAAAAACAGTACCCATAGCAACACAAAGATGTATTCCCATACGCTACGATTTTATTTCTGAGTAACTGAGGGTGTGACGCACAAAAAAAGGGCAAACGCCCTTTTAAATTTAATGATTTTAACCGATGGTTACAATATTTGATCTTGCTTCCAGCGTTCTTCTTTCGCTAAACGCTCTTTTCGCCTGTCACAAGGGTTGTCACAATTACAGGCCTTATCTATCCCTAACGCGCCTAAACCACCGCAGCTTCCTGCTAAAGTTTTCTTTTGCAATATATACCCGATTGACATCGCTACAAATACAATGAGTAATAAACCAAGAGTTAATAAGAATACTTGCATGATTAGCCCTTTTTCTGTGGAAACAATGTTTCGAATTTACTCGACATTATGCCATTAAAATCATCGTCTGTTTTTACAATTAAATAAACAGCCAAATTATTTGCTTCCGCGTATTCGATAGCCTTCACTGGACCCATCACATTCAACATAGTTGCAGCTGCATCCGCTGTCATTGCTGACTTATGTAACACGGTGACTGAGACCAATTTATGAGTAATTGGCTTACCGGATGTTGGATCAATGGTGTGAGAATAACGCACGCCATCTTGCTCGAAATAATTCCTATAATCGCCTGATGTTGCCATTGCTAAGTTTTCAGGACGAATAATAAGTTGCACTTCACGTCTATCCGTTACCGGCTTCTCAATTGCAACGGCCCATTTATCGCCATTGGGTTTAGCACCAGAAATACGCATTTCTCCACCCACCTCTACAAGGTAGTTAAATATACCTATGCGCTCTAGAGCGTTTGCAACTTGATCGACACCAAAACCTTTAGCTATAGACGAAAAGTCGATATATAAATTGTCGTGCTTTTTAGTAACCGCGTTACCAGAAACTTCAATTAAGTCCATACCAACCCAATCGCGAACATTTGCAATTTCTGCGTCGCTAGGTCGTTTTAGTACTCGTCCATCAGGTCCAAACCCCCACAAATTAACAAGTGGACCTACTGTAGGATCAAAAGCGCCATCACTGTCGTTAAACAAGCGTTTTGATTCATTTAATACAATGATTGTTTCCGGCGACATTATCCGAGTTTGTCCGGCTTTTGCCTGATTTAATAGGCTGAGCTCTGAGTCACTTATATAAGTAGACATAAGTGCATTCACTTGCTCTAACTCTGCATTAACCATTTCATAAAGGTTGTACTGAGAAAGTTGCTCTGCCGATGGATAAAGCTTGATGTTAAAGGTTGTACCCATAGTTTTACCTTGCAGTAAAACAGGCTGCGCTTGCTCACTATTTTGCTTTGGAAAAAAAAGCAAAATGGCCAGCCCAATAAGGGCCAGCCATGTTAATACGACTTGTTTACGAGTCACGTCTACTAACCACCGAAGTCATCAAGTAGGATGTTTTCGTCTTCAACGCCTAAGTCTTTAAGCAAGTTGATTACGGCCGCGTTCATCACTGGAGGACCACACATGTAGAACTCACAGTCTTCTGGCGCTTCATGATCTTTTAAGTAGTTTTCATAAAGTACGTTGTGGATGAAGCCTGTATAACCTTCCCAGTTATCTTCAGGTTGAGGATCAGACAGTGCAACATGCCATTCAAAGTTTTCATTCTCTGCTGCTAACTCATCAAAGTCTTCAACATAGAACATTTCACGCTTTGAACGTGCGCCATACCAGAAACTAATTTTACGCTTAGATTTTAATCGACGTAATTGATCGAATATATGTGAACGCATTGGAGCCATACCAGCACCACCGCCAACAAATACCATTTCAGCTTCAGTTTCTTTAGCAAAGAACTCACCAAATGGACCAGAAATTGTAACTTTATCACCCGCTTTTAAGCTCCAAATATATGAAGACATTTTACCAGCCGGTAACGACAGGTTATTAGGCGGAGGAGAAGCTACACGAACGTTAAGCATAATAATGCCTTCCTCTTCAGGATAGTTCGCCATTGAATAAGCTCGGATTGTTTCTTCATCAACTTTTGACTCTATGCTGAAGAAGTTAAAACGTTCCCAGTCTGGACGGTACTCGTCTGGTACATCAAAATCTGAGTACTTAACATGATGTGGAGGCGCAGAAATTTGGATATAACCACCCGCACGGAAAGGCACGCTTTCACCGTCTGGAATAGCCAATTTAAGCTCTTTAATGAAAGTTGCTTTGTTATCATTAGAGATAACTTCACACTCCCACTGCTTAACACCAAAAATCTCAGGCTCTAATTCGATTTCCATGTCTTGTTTAACAGCAACCTGACATGACAAACGACAACCTTCTTTTGCTTCACGCTTAGTAATGTGACCTTCTTCAGTAGGCAGAATATCGCCACCACCTGAATGTACGTGTACACGGCACTGACCACATGTACCACCACCACCACATGCTGATGGAATGAATATGCCTTTATCAGCAAGGACGTTTAATAGCTTACCGCCTGCTGATGCAACAACTGACTTTTCTTCGTCATCGTTGATTAATATTTTGACGTCGCCGGTAGATACTAGTTTTGATTTAGCAAATAAAATTACCATAACCAAAAGTAGAACTATAACGGTAAACATCGATACGCCGAGAACTATTTCCATCGACCTGTCCTTTAATTCTTATCTAAGGGTTTGTGGCCTGAACCACAAACCGACATTAACCTTACAGAGAGATACCACCAAACGACAAGAAGCCAAACGCCATCAAGCCTGTAGTAATAAATGTAATACCTAGACCACGCAGACCTGCTGGTACGTCTGAATATTTCATCTTCTCGCGAATACCCGCTAACAATACAATTGCTAACGCCCAACCGATACCAGAACCGATACCGTAAACCACACTTTCAGGTAAGTTTAAGTTTTTTGAAACCATGAAAGATACAGAACCAAATATTGCACAGTTAACTGTAATTAATGGTAAGAAAATACCTAACGCGTTATATAACGGCGGGAAGTACTTATCTAAAATCATTTCTAGAATTTGTACTAACGCTGCAATAACACCGATGAAGGTGATAAAGCTTAGGAAGCTTAAGTCTACTGACTCAGCTGGATCTGTAATGCCTAAAACACCATCTAATGCACCAGGTGCAAGGATGCCTTGATAAATAATTTGGTTAACAGGTACTGAAATACCTAAAACCACAACTACTGCAACACCAAGACCCATCGCTGTGCTTACTTTCTTTGATACCGCTAAGAAAGTACACATACCCAAAAAGAAGGATAAAGCGATGTTCTCAATGAAGATAGTTTTTACAAATAAGCTTAAGTAATGTTCCATCAGATTAATCCTTCTCTACTTGCTCTGGCTTCCACTGACGGATAGCCCAAATGATTAAACCTATGATGAAGAACGAGCTAAATGGAAGAACTAATAAACCATTTGCTTGATACCAACCACCATTCTGAACTAGAGGAAGAATCTCGACACCAAATACGGTACCAAAACCTAATAGTTCACGGAAAAATGCAACTGTCATTAGAATGAAACCGTAACCAAGACCGTTACCAATACCATCCATGAAGCTTACACCTGGCTTTTCTTTCATTGCAAAAGCTTCTGCACGACCCATAACAATACAGTTAGTAATGATTAGGCCAACGAATACTGAAAGCTCTTTTGAAAGCTGATAAGAGAATGCTTTTAACACTTGGTCAACTACGATAACTAACGAAGCGATAATCGCCATCTGTACGATAATACGAACACTTGATGGGATCATGTTTCTGATCATTGAGATGAAAAGGTTAGAGAAAGCTGTTACAACGATTACCGCCAATGTCATTACTAACGCATTAGCCATTGAACTTGTTACCGCTAAAGCAGAACAAATACCTAATACTTGCAAAGCAATTGGGTTGTTGTCGAAAATCGGTTTAGTTAAAACCTTATTAGCATCAGAAGACATTAGTTAAACTCCCCACGATTTTTTTCGATATAAGGTAAGTAACCTTGCTCACCAAACCAAAATTGTAAAGCGTATGTAACACCGTTACTCGTTAACGTAGCACCCGACAAAGCATCAACACCGTGAACGTCATCTTTTTTAGCGCCACCTTTAACCAACTCAATTACTGGTTCGTTTTGGTCGTTATATATCTTTTTACCAGGCCATAACGCTTTCCATTTAGGGTTCATTACTTCTGCGCCCAATCCCGGAGTTTCTTTATGGTCTGAATAGATAACACGAGCAACTGTATTTAAATCAGCTTCTAAGCCAACATAACCGTACATTAGGTCCCATAAGCCTGAACCAACAATTGGGAAAACAACAGTTTTCACTTCGTTTTGTTCATTCTTAACTAGGTAAACAACCGCTGTATGTGACTGACGATTAATGCCTGCAGGATCATTCTCAAGTTTTTCTGACTTTTGAGGATCACGAGCATTACGACGTTCGTCGAACATTTTCACGTCACCTTCAACGTATTCGCCAGACTCTAAATCAATCATTTTAGCTTCAACATACTTGTTGTAAGTTGCAACTATGTCTTTGCCTGCAAGCTCAAGTAAACCTGCTGTTTCTAAGATTTTTGTTTGCTTATCTAATAACTTGTTAGCCGTTTGAAGCGGTTTTAGTTGAACCGCTGAAATTGATACCAACGCAGCACAGATAAGACACACGACAAATACGAAACCAACCGTTTTGCCAAATGTTTCTTTATTACTAGACATTGCGAGCAAGCCTCCGTTTCACGTTTGCTTGAACAACAAAGTAGTCGAACAGTGGAGCAAACAAGTTAGCAAATAGAATGGCCAGCATCATACCTTCAGGGAACGCTGGGTTTACAACTCGAATTAATACAACCATTAAGCCGATTAATGCGCCGTACCAGAACTTACCACGATTAGTGAAAGCTGCCGACACAGGATCTGTTGCCATAAAGAAAGCGCCAATTGCCCAGCCACCTATGACTACGTGCCAGAACCAAGGCATTGCGAACATTGGGTTGGTATCACTACCGATCATGTTAAGTAATGATGCGAAGAAAATTGTACCTGCAAATACACCTGCCACAATTCGCCATGAAGCAATGCGCATGTAGATGATAAACAAACCACCAATGATGATAGCTAAGGTCGAAACCTCACCAACTGAACCTTGGATAAGGCCATAGAAAGCTTGAGTCCAAAGTGCGATGTTGTTGTAGTCTAAACCACCAGATGCTGCTTGGCTTAACATAGTCGCGCCAGAGAAGCTGTCTACTGCTGTCCAAACGGTATCACCCGAGATTTCAGTTGGGTATGCAAAGAATAAAAATGCACGACCAGCTAGAGCAGGGTTTAGGAAGTTACGGCCAGTACCACCAAAGATTTCTTTAGCAACAACGATACCAAATGTAATACCTAGTGCGGCTTGCCAAAGTGGGATAGTCGCAGGAAGAATTAACGCAAACAAGATAGAAGTAACAAAGAAACCTTCGTTTACTTCGTGCTTACGAACAGATGCAAATAGCACTTCCCAAAAACCACCAACAATAAATACTGTTGCGTAGATAGGTAAGAAGAAACAAGCACCATAAAGCATTTTCATGCCCCAGCCAGACTCAGCCGTAAGACTTCCGCCAAGTGTTTGGAATAAACCAACTTGCCAAGAATCGCCCAGTGCAAAACCTTGTGCTAATGCATCAGCAGCCTGATGGCCAACATTAAACATACCAAAAAACATGGCTGGGAATAATGCCAACCACACCATAATCATGATGCGTTTTAAATCAACACTGTCACGAACATGTGTTTGACCTTTATTAACTAAGCCTGGTGTGTAGAAAATAGTTGCGGCTGCTTCATATAAAGCATAGAACTTTTCGTACTTTCCACCTTTCTCAAAGTTAGGTTCAATTTTTTCTAAATAACTCTTAAGACCCATGATTAGCCCTCTTTCTCAATCTTGGTTAGGCAGTTACGAAGAATTGAGCCGTACTCATATTTACCTGGGCAAACAAAAGTACAAAGTGCTAAATCTTCTTCGCCTAATTCCAAACAACCTAGGCTTTGAGCCGATTCTGTATCACCGGAGATCAAGTCTCTTAGTAATAAAGTTGGCAAAATGTCTAATGGCATTACGCGCTCGTAGTTACCGATTGGAACCATTGAACGGTCAGAGCCATAAGTTGTAGTTGTCATATTGAATAGTTTCTTAGGTGATAAATGACCTAAGAATGCACGAGTGATAGAAAATTGATTTGAGCCTGGACGAATCCAGCCAAACAATTCTTTTTCACGACCTTCTGCTAAAACAGACACTTGCAGGTCATATCGGTTTAAATAACCGTGCACACCATGTGCAGCATTACCAGACAATACGGAACCAGATACGATACGGTTTTCACCCGCTTCTAATTCACCCGATGTTAAATCAGCTGTTGATGCACCTAAAATAGTACGAATCAAACGAGGATTTTTAACAACAGGGCCAGCAAGAGAAATAATACGTTGATTATTAATTTCGCCAGTTAGGAATAATTGACCGTAAGCAATAACTTCTTGGTAGTTAATATGCCAAACTGTTTTTGTGCTTGATACTGGATCAATAAAGTGGATATGTGTACCCACTAAACCAGCTGGGTGCTTACCACCAAACTCGTGAAGATCAACACTCGGCGCATCGGCTTTAACCGAAGAACCCGCAGCTTTAACTACGTTTAGCTTACCATCTGTTAATCTGCTTAATACGGTAAGACCAGCATTAAAGGCTTCTTGTTGTTCTGCAATAATTAGCGCTGGATCAGCGGCTAATGGATTGGTATCCATTGCATTAACAAAAATAGATGATGGGGTGCTATCGATTGCTGGCGTTTTATCAAACGGACGAGTACGTAATGCTACCCATTGGCCTGATTCAACTAATAGGTCGATCACTTTTTGGCGATCAAGGCTACTTAGTTGGTCAACGCTGAAGCTGTCAAAAGTGATTTGTTCATCACCAGAAAGCTCAATAACGACTGATTGTAAAACGCGCTTTTCACCACGGTTTACTTCTTTTACAACGCCGGCTGCAGGTGCAGTGAATTTAACGCCAGGATTCTTTTTATCTTCAAAAAGAACTTGACCTTTTTTTACACTGTCACCAACTTTGACATACATCGTTGGACGCATGCCGTTGTACTCTTCACCAAGCGTAGCAACAGTTTTCACTGCTGGGCCATCGTGGATGGCTTGTTGTGGAACACCTTCAATAGGTAGATCCAAACCTTTTTTTATGTTGATCATACGCATATGCACTAGTTTAAGTTGGAAGAAATGGAATTCTCTCAAATACCCGATTAAATCGCATATTTATAAAATTATGTACGTACCAAGACTTAAATATAGATTCGTTTCGGTACAGCCGACAATTGTAGCACTATTATCAATATTTTGACCATTCGAATTTGGACTTATTTTAGTCGCAAGGCGCTCATTATTCGAATAAAAATAAATCATCTGTAAAGAAAGATTGATGCATAGACCCAATCATAAAAAAAAGCCAGTGTATTTTGATATACAACTGGCTCCTTGTTTGTATAAACTTTATACAACCCTTTGTTTTCAATAATCTAGGTTATATCAACCCTTTAACTTCAACATCAGGATTTACTTCAATATCATAGTCAACATTGTCATAACCGAACCCGAATAAATGAAGAAATTCTTGGTGGTATCCAGTGTAATCTGTCAATTCATCGATACTGTCTGTATCAACGGTATCCCAAATTGTTTGCACACGGGCTTGAACATCATCCTCGAGTTCTTTGTAATTTTGAAATAGGTGGCCACCATCATCTAACCGAGGTGTGTCAGACAATAAACTTTCTTTAAATAGCCCCGAGATTTGCTGAATGACGCCCTCGTACGTGCCGTCTTCTTTCATCACCTTAAATAACGCTGAAATATATAGCGGCATAATCGGAATAGCCGAACTTGCTTGCGTTACGACCGCATTTAATGACGAGACATAAGCCTTACCGCTAAGATTCGACGTCGTTTTGTTTATTGCCGCAGCAGCACGATCTAAGTCTTCTTTTGCTTTGCCGATTGTTGCATGCCCATATATCGGCCAAGTTAACTTTTTGCCTATATAAGTATATGCCGTCGTTTTAAAGCCTTCTGCAAGCACACCAGCTTTACTAAGCTCATTGAGCCATAATTCCCAGTCCTCACCGCCCATGACTTTAATTGTATTATTTATTTCATCTTCATTTGCCGCTTCTACTGAAACTTCATCGATAATACGTTTTGAGGTATTCAAGTTTTTAGTCGTAACATCATTACCAATTGGTTTTAATGTTGAAGAGTAAGTTTCACCGCTATCAGGATCAGTTCTTCTTGGCGACGCTAAACTGTAAATAACTAAATCAACTTTACCCATATCAGCTTTTATTGTTTCAATAGTTTTAGCTTTAATTTCATGTGAAAAGGCATCACCGTTTATGCTTTTCGAATATAAACCTGCTGCCTCTGCCGCTGTTTGAAAGGCTGCTGTGTTATACCAACCTGCAGAGCCTGTTTTTTTATCGGTACCTGGTTTTTCAAAAAAAACACCTAACGTATTTGCGTTATAACCAAATGCTGACACAATTCTCGATGCTAGTCCGTACCCTGTCGACGCGCCAATAATTAAAACATTTTTAGGTCCAGTCGCGCCAAAATCTTGTTCTTTAACATATTGGATTTGACGGTTTACACTCTCCGCACAGCCAACTGGATGTGCATTTGTACAAATAAAACCACGAATTTTTGGTTTAATAACCATATATGTATTTCCTTAACATAAGCAAATGAGGCCGATAAACACTAATGGCTTCGGCCGAATATCAATTTGGCGCCAGTGTACATCTGTTTTAACCAAAAACAGATCAGACTAGCAAAGCGTTATCGATTTCTATTTTGGTAATATTCAAGTTCTGACAGATTGTGATAATCCGTAACTTGCTTTTGAAAGGCCTGATAAGAGCTCATTATTCTGTTAAACATCTCATCTTTAGACTTTTGCTCATTTATAACTTCAATACTGGCCTGTTTTAATGCAAACATTACCTCAGCAGGAAACTTTTTAAGGACAACACCGTGTTTATTCTTTAACTGCTCCAGCGCTGCGTTATTTCTAACTGTATATTCATCTAACATATCTTGATTAACCGCGCGGGTTGCGACTTCTACAATCGCTTGTAGATCTTGAGGTAACTCATTAAATGCACTTTCATTAACTGTAAATTCCAACATAGCACCGGGTTCATGCCATCCCGCTACGTAGTAATGTTCAGCCACTTTATGAAAACCAAAAGCTAAGTCGTTATAAGGTCCAACCCACTCAGTTGCATCAATAGCGCCAGACTGTAAAGATGTGAAAATCTCTCCGCCTGTTAACGCAACTGGCACTCCGCCCAGCTTTTGTAATACTTCACCACCTAACCCTGGAATTCGCATTTTGAGCCCTTGCAGGTCTTCAACACCGTTAATTTCTCTTTTAAACCAGCCTGCTGACTGCACGCCCGTATTACCACCAGCAAAAGGAATAACACCAAATGGTTTATACAACTCGCGCCAAAGTTCCAAACCACCACCGTAATGGATCCAACCATTTGTTTCTTGTGCGTTTAGTCCAAATGGTGTTGCGGTGAAAATGGGTGCAGCAGGCATTTTGCCTTTCCAATAATAAGAGGCGGCATGACCCATTTCTGCGGTTCGTTGTGAAACAGCGTCAAATACCTGAAAACCGGGAACTATCTCGCCTGCGCCATATACCTTTATGGTTAACCGGCCATTACTCATTTTATTAACTAGCTTGGCGAAGTTCTCTGGGGCTGTACCCAGACCAGGAAAGTTTTTAGGCCAACTTGTTACTAATTTCCAGTTATATACCTTTTCTACCGTCGAGTTTTTTTGTAATTGCGCTTCGTCACCACCACACGCTGTTAAAAACAGCATAGAGATAGCGACAGTTAACAGCGATTTTGAAAATAAAGACATAATCTTTCCTTGTATACTTTTTAACTATAAATCATGGCAGGTAGCGCCGTTGCTAGATCGGGCCAAATTGCCAAAATGATTAACAGAATTAACTGCATAACAATAAAAGGAACCACTCCTTTATAAATTTTATTGGTCGCAATTGACTTTGGAGTGACGCCTCGTAAATAAAATAATGCAAACCCAAAAGGTGGAGTTAAAAACGACGTTTGTAAATTAATCGCAATCATAATTCCTAGCCAAATAGGATCCACACCCATCATAAACAAAACAGGAGCAACTAAGGGTACGACCACAAAGGTTATTTCTATAAAATCAAGAATAAAGCCTAAGACAAATATTACTAACATCACTGTTAATACGGCTCCAAACTGCCCTCCAGGCATGTCTTTAAAAAATGAGTGAACCAGCTCTTCACCTCCAAACCCTCTGAATACTAAAGAAAATATTGACGCACCAATAAGGATCATAAACACCATTGATGTCACCGACAGAGTTGATTCCATCACCATTTTGAGTGTTTTAATCGTGAGCTCTCGCTTTTGCAAAGCGATTATTGTCGCCCCAAACGCTCCAATGCCAGCGGCTTCAGTCGGGGTTGCTATACCTAATAAAATTGAACCTAAAACAATGACCATTAAAAATAGCGGTGGAATTAAACTTAGAAATAATACTGACAGCTTGAGTCTATCGCTTGTGTTAGCAGGAGGTGTCCATTGTGGTTTAAAAAAACCTATCGCCAACGAATAGAGCAAATACATAGAAACTAGTATAAGACCTGGTATCAACGCACCAGCAAAGAGGTCGCCTACAGAGATAGTTTCGGGAGAAAATATTCCTTGTGATAATTGAGATTGTTGATACGCACTTGATAATACATCACCGAGTAAAACTAACGCTATAGACGGCGGAATTATTTGCCCTAAGGTGCCCGTTGCTGCAATAACACCTGTCGAATAACTTTCGTTGTAACCGCGTTTTTGCATTGATGGTAAGGCCAATAAACCCATTGTCACAACTGTTGCACCAACAATACCAGTGCTAGCAGCCATTAACGCACCAACGAGTGTGACAGCGATGCCCAAACCGGCAGGCATACGTCCAAATACTTGTGAAAGGCTTGTTAATAAATCCTCTGCAATTTTTGACTTTTCAAGCATCACGCCCATAAATACAAAAAGTGGCACAGCTAAAAGAGTTTGATTCGTCATTACGCCATAAATTCTGCTTGGCAAAGCATTCAGTAACGACGTGTCAAAGTTACCAATTAGTGAGCCAATACCCGCAAAAATAAGAGCTGTACCCGCTAAACTAAAAGCAACTGGATAACCTAATAGCAATACTAAACAAATCGCCAAAAACATTAAAACAGCCATCCATTCCATGTTAATTCGCTCCCTTAGCTCGTGTTGCTTTAACTCTATTGAAACGAATAACAAGGTTGCTTAATGCCTGCAATATTAGCAAGCAAGGCATAACGATAATCAGAGACTTCAACAAATACACAAATGGCAGGCCGCCAGCCTCTTGCGAACCTTCTAAAAATTGCCAAGATTGAGCAACATAATTGAAGCTAATGTAAATAATAAACACGCAGGTGGGAATGAGTAAAACGAGGTGACCCAATATATTAATTACGTCTTGTGTTACTGGTGAATAACGATTGTAAAAAATATCAACTCGTACATGCTGATCATGCTTTAAAACATAAGACATACCTAACATTAAAACAGCAGCGTGCAGATAAAGAACACTCTCTTGCAATGAAATCCAACCAAGGTTAAAACCATAACGTAGTATGACAACCAAGGTCATTACAACAACCATAATACCGGTTAGCCAACTCACCGCTTTACCAAGCCGGTCGGATAAGTGTTCGATAAATTCCACGCCGTTACCTCTTATTATTGTTATTGGTAGAGTAATTTATGCGAAGGTATATTCCCTGAATTCAGTTTAATAAACAACCATTGTCCCAATCGAAAAGCAAAATTAACGATCGAATTTACTGCCACCTAAACATTTTGGTGACAATGGAACCTTAGCCGTTTCTCTCCATTCTTTTGGTGTAAATGTGTGGATAGCTAAAGCATGAATATCATTTTTTAACTCTTCAGATAAACAACTATTAACAGCTCTATGACGCTGAATTAATTTTTGATCTTTAAACGCGTCGGCAATAACAACGACTTTAAAATGTGACTCACTACCTTCGGGGACGTTATGCTGCGAGCTTTCATTAACCACATCCAAAATGTCTGGCAAAAACGTATTTGTTAACTTTTCGATTATTTTTAACTCTACCTGACCTGACGTCATCTTTATTAATCCTTATTTAAAAGTTCGAATGCTAGTAAACCAAATACAAGGCGACGAGTCTAATTAACAATGTAACGAAATGTCAGGCTAATACGCCCGTGACTAACTTTTCGCCGCGCTGGAATTTGATGTTGAAATACTCTTTGCATACCAGCTTTCATTACTAACATTGACCCAGCCAACAAATCAATACTCGCCGTTTGCTGAGTTTTTTTATTTTTAAAAAACATGGCTCTCGTTTCTCCAAGTGAAATACTGGCCACTACGGGATTTGGGCCAAGCTCTGACTCATCATCAGAATGCCAGCCCATTTTGTCATTACCATCACGATAGTAATTCACTAAAACAGAGTTAAATTTATAACCGCTACTTAATTCTAGACGTACTTTTATGTCCAAAAGTAATGGGTGCCAAGGCTGTGGCTCTAGCACTTTACCACTATATTGATAGATAACATCTGGATCAGACTGCCAACATTGCAAACGTGGAATTCGGTGGCTGCGACCAAATACCACTACCTCAGGTTGCTGCCAAGGTAATTCTGATTTTAAAGTTTCAAACGCTTCTACAGCTTCCTGCTTTGACAAAAATGAACTTTCATACATTAACCAAGGCGCAATCAACTCCGGCAGCAATGCGCTACTATCTTTTGGTGAGATTGATGAATCTTCGAATAAATCTTTTTGCAAATTTACATCTCTTCTAAGCAGTGGGACAATAGAGAAATAACGATATAAACAACGAGCATAACATGAACACTAGTTGGTCAATTGATAATAATGAGTATCAATTATTTCGCTACCCGCCTAACCAGCACGACAAATCCCTGCAAGCATGGGACAGTTCTGACGATCTTGTTGTTCAATATGTCATCGAACGTTATTCAGATGCGTCTTCATTACCATCAACAGTTATCTTTGACGATTTATTTGGTGCTATTTCAATAGGCTTAAATCGCTTTCGTCCAATTTGTGTCTTAGATTCATACGTTAGTCAGTTAGCAATAGAGCATAACCATGAGATTAACCAACTTGCGAAGCCGCCGATATACAATTCATTAGACACTGTTCCTAATTGCAACCTAGCTATTGTTAAAATAACAAAAAACATTGCCTATCTTGAACATCAATTGCAGACAATTTGCGCTCAGTCGATAAATTGTGATGTTATTGCCACAGGTAAAACAACATTCATTACTACAGCGGTAATGAAACTATTTGAACGTTATTTTGCAAACGTTAAAAGTAGTTTAGCAAAAAGAAAAAGCCGACTAATATTTGCAACACATTCAGCATCACAAAACCAAAGTCTGGCGACTGTTGATAACGCTCGTTCTGTAAATACACACCCTAACTTTACTGCGTATTGGCCGGACAAAAAGTTAACACTCAGCGCCTTCGCAAATGTATTCAGCAAAGACCAAATCGACATTGGCGGGCGTTTTTTAGTGGACCACCTGCCTTATATTGAAGCGACAAAAGAACCTTTTACGGCAATAGATTTAGGCTGTGGTAATGGTTTAGTCGGACTCTCGTTGCTGCAACAAAACGAAAGTCTATTCTTAAACCAAAGCACCAAAAATGACCAACCCAAGAACCGGATAATTTTTTGTGATGAGTCACATATGGCAATCGCATCTGCACAATATAATGTCCAACAAAATGTGCCTTTATTGTCGCAAGCAACTTTATTCGTCCAAGATGACTGTTTATCGCAACAAGCAACAAATTCGGCTGATTTGATCTTGTGTAACCCTCCGTTCCACCAGCAAAATGCAATTACGACACACATTGCGCAACAAATGATAAATCAGGCCGCTCAAGTTCTTAAAAAACAAGGCGTCTTGTATTTAGTCGCAAATAGACACTTGCCTTACCAATCTATGTTGAAAACAACTTTTGGTGGCTTTACTATTCTAGCGAGCAATGCGAAATTCGTGATATATCAATGTAAAAAATAAAATGACATTAAACAAACCGAACTCGTCCACTGATAACGCGCACAAAAAGGTAAACAAAATTATGAGATTTTTTCAGTTAATCGCAATTTCGACTATTGGCTTTATATTGTCTGGTTGCGCCAATCAGTTTGAACAAGCTGTAAAATTGGCACCGAGCGCCGTGTCCCCTAAATTACTTATGAGTGTAAAAGATATAAACATCTCTGACTCACGAGAGAATAAAGCAATGGCAATGGTTAATAGTAGTGAATTTATGCAGGTAAATAATATTGCAAACCTTATTCGCCCATGGTTAACGAGCAGTTTGCAAACAAGCCCTAATGGCCGAAATAAGCTTAACTTTGATATTACAACCGCCACTAGTTATATAAAGCAGTACGCTATGACCTTTGAATCTGAAGCCGTACTTGAGTGGAAAGTTACGGTATCGTCTCCACAGCGAACTTGGACTAAAAGCTACCAAACCGGCATTAACCAAGACGGGCCAATGAAGTTTGATCAAGAGGATGTAACAAAAAACATGAATATCATGTTATCTACATTACTTGAGCGTACGCTTCAAGATGATGAATTTCAGAAAGCCTTAAGTCGCTAGAGGTAGGTATGTTGCAAAGAACTTTTGGCTTATTACTATTAATATTTATTACGCTATTTACCCACTTTTCAACAAGTGCAAATGAAATACCGCGTGGTGAATATATTCAAACCGACAATTTATTCCCTAAAGTTAAAATGGTCACTAATCTAGGCGACATGATTATTGAATTGGATCGAAGTAGAGCAAAAATCACTGTGGATAACTTTTTAAGTTATGTAGTGACAAAGAAGTACGACAACACCATTTTTCATAGACTAGAGCCAGAATTTGTTCTGCAAGGTGGTGGTTACACAACTGATATTGAGCAAATCAAAGAGTTTCCTGAAATCATCAATGAATCCGGAAATGGTTTAAAAAACAATCAGTTCACTATTTCTATGGCTCGGCAATACGAACCGCACACTGCAACTAGTCAGTTCTTTTTTAACCTTGTGGATAACGATAGTTTAAATCCGGGCAAAAAATGGGGTTACACCGTTTTTGGGGAAGTGGTAGAGGGGCAAAGTGTTTTAGAAAAAGCAATTGAAATTGGTAGTGATTTTTCTGAAGAGCTTGGCTGGCCTAACTTTCCTAATAAAAAAATTGAAATTATTTCAGTTCAAATTTTGTCCGAATAGCTTTTTGTGTCTATACTGACTTTGGTTTAGTAAATACGAGCTTTATTACTAATCCGTACCCTTTACTAATACAAATAAAAAATGGGGGTGAATAAAGTGGTAAAAACACAGCGATTTATCCACAACAAAGCAAATCAACTTAGCTTTTATGCTAATGCATTATTGGATGGAGAGATTCAAGATTCAGAAGTTGATTTATATTGTTGGGATACTATTGAGGAATGGTCACAAATAAACGCTAAAGATACATCTCTAACACCGTTGGAAAGTGCTTTTTGGTATTTGTTACATCAGCTTTCTTTTTGGAGCTCATCTGAAATTCGGACGAGTGAAAAACTGAAAAATGAAATGGTTTCCTGTATTAGTTATCTACAAGGATATGGTCGATTCCCGGACTTTTGTTCAGGTGTTAGACCTTAAGACTTGATATTAGATAAAATCTTGTCAACAATCGGCCTATTAGTTTCCACTATTAGGCCGATTTTATTTTGCAATTCTTATCCACCACACTCAGTGGCCAATCTCTAATTCAGCTACTCAACTCTTTCAAAATATATTTTGAGCTAAGTGTATTACGGTTATTTGCCTTTGGATTTGCAGCAGGCTTACCCATTATGTTGGTTTTCTCTTCACTCTCTTTTTGGTTAAGAGAAGCTGGGGCTGCGCGCAGTTCAATCGGTTTTTTTAGCTGGGTAACTCTGGCCTATGCAATGAAATGGATTTGGGCACCTGCGGTAGACAAAGTTAAAATTCCAGTGTTATCCAGGCTACTCGGAAGACGTAAAAGTTGGCTTTTTTTGACTCAAATATTTCTGGTGGCAAGTATTGCTGCCATGGCTCTAACCGATCCAAAACAAAACCTCTATGCAATGGCTCTGGCAGCAGTTGCCGTTGCATTCTTTTCAGCAACCCAAGATGTCGTTATAGATGCATTTAGAATAGAGTCTGGTGATGATCGCCAACAAGCTGCAATGGCGGCCGCGTACATGATAGGTTATCGATTAGCTATGATTGTAGCAACGGCGGGTGTGCTATACATTACCGCGTTGTTTGAGGTTAGCGCTAATTACGACTATTCAGCGTGGCAATCAAGCTACTTAATTATGTCAGGTATTATGGCATTATTAATAGCCTTTACGGTTAGTGCTCCTGAGCCAATAGAATACAAAAATGAGATCGCTAGCTCGTCGCATCAATCAATCCTCCAAAAAGTTAAATCGGCCTTTGTAAACCCTGTAATCGATTTAATTGTTAGATATAAATCCCACGCTATTTTACTCATTATCCTTATAGCGACTTATCGAATATCAGATATTGTAATGGGGGTAATGGCCAACGTATTTTATGTAGATATGGGTTACACGAAACAAGAAATTGCCGCCATTTCGAAGATCTTTGGCGTTGTAATGACCTTAGTAGGCGCCTTTGTATGTGGTGGTTTAATTAACCGTTTTGGCATCCTGCCTATTTTATTGACCGGCGCCATACTTTCCGCATTAACTAATTTGCTGTTTGTTATGCTGTCAAAGTCTAGTCATAATTTAGAGTTGTTAACGTTAGTGATATCGATTGACAACTTAAGCGCTGGCATTGCAATGGCCGCCTTAATTGCATTCTTAAGCTCATTAACCAATAAAGAGTTTACTGCAACACAATACGCCTGGCTTAGCTCGGCAATGCTATTATTACCTAAATCTCTTGGTGGCTTTTCTGGAGTATGGTTAGAAAAACTTGGCTATAGCCAATTTTTTACCATGACGGCCTGTATTGGCATTCCAGCGATAATTGCCTTGTTAGTTTTAATGAAAAAAAAATGGCACGCCTAAACGTGCCATTTCAGAAAGATTAAAAATACTATTGAGCGATTTTTTTTAATCCCTCGATGGGATCAATATCAAGCGCTCGACAATATCTTATATATTCAACGATATCTAACCGACGTTCTTGATTTTCGACTTTTCCAACAAATGAATGTGGAGTACCTATTATTTGAGATAACGTCCGCATGGTATGGCCTTTTTCTTTACGTTTGTCTTTTAGCCAAGCCATTAATATTCTATTTTCGTCAGATGAAACGCTTCCGTTCATCATAATTGCTACTCCCATTTACATCAAATTTGAAACAATTGAACACTCTACTGACACTCCCATATCAGCACGTGTATTAATACCACAGTAACTTTAGGTCATCAATACACTTGAAATGTTTGCTAACACTTTTGATAACACACTGTTTAAAATGAATTTTTATTTCACCGAGAGTCACATGCGTAACAAAAATGTCACCCTATTGTCATCGTACCGTCATAAACCACATATCCGTGTCTGTTCTATAATTATTCGACAATAAAACTAAAAACAGGCATCCTTGCGCCCTTAAAATTGGAGGCCTCTGCGTGATTCTTAAAAAAACTCAATTTAAACAAACGCTAAGACTTGCTTGGCCAATCTCATTACAAAGTATGTTGGTCACTTTTCTTAGTATGATCGATGTCATGATGGTCAGTCACTTGGGCGATGAAGCGATTGCAGCGGTTGGACTCGGCAACCGGGTGTTATTCGTCGTTATGGTTATCGTGATGGGTTTAAGTTGGGCTGTCGGCATATTATCGGCTCAATATCACGGAGCCGGACAAGGGCAAAAAATACGTGGCAGTATTCTAATCGCCATTTGCTACTCGCTAGTCGCATTAATTCCCGTTATTGTTGCAAGCTATTTTTTATCTGATGACATTATGAGTTTAGGTAGCTTAGACCCTGCCGTGATTGCTTTAGGTGAAACCTATTTGTGGATAACGATGCCGAGTATGGTGTTTGTTGCAATCGTTCAAGTTTTTGAAAACGCGCTTCGGAGTATCAATCAAGTCAAAATACCATTAGTTTTCAGCTCTATATCCATTGTATTAAATGTAGTGCTAAATTACTGGTTAATAAATGGTGGTTTAGGCATCCCACCTTTAGGTGTTGCTGGTGCAGCTTGGGCAACCACTATATCCCGCTTGTTTCAATTGATTATTCTTATTAGTTTTTTGCAAACGCAAAAACACATATTATACATTTCCACATCAGATTTTGAGTTCTTAAAATATCGCCCAAATTGGTCAAGGCTTTTAAAGTTAGTATTACCTATGATGCTTAGTTTTGGTATTTGGTCATTAGGCTCATTTACTTATCAGCTTATTTTTGGTCGTATCGGCACAACTGAGCTCGCGGTGATTAGCATGTTACTTCCCGTTGAGGGCATATTTTTATCGATCTTTTTTGGTATCGCATCAGCTTGCTCCATTGTAGTTGGACAACACCTAGGAGCCAACCGTCTAGAGGAAGCATGGACTATGGCTAAGATGTTTTCGGGGCTTGGTCCTGCGGTTGCATTGTGCCTCGGTGTATTACTGATTATTTTTAATGATGCGGTTTTATCACCTTATCAAGGTGTTTCAGAGCAAACGATTAACTTGGCAAAGTCGATTTTTTACGTGATTGGTGGGTTAGCGTGGCTAAAAGTTATTAATATGACTCTTGCAATGGGCATATTGAGAGCGGGTGGCGATAATCGTTTTTGTTTAATTACCGATACTTTATGTATGTGGTTAATTAGCATTCCGTTAGTTTGGCTAGCTGCTTTTTACTGGCAACTAGCTTTTATATGGGTTGTAGTAATTATGTACTCAGAAGAAGTTTGTAAGATGTTTATGTTCGCTTGGCGGGTGAAAAATAAACGTTGGATGAAAAACCTAACATCGTAAAGTTTTGAAACCTTTTATATTTTGACGGTAGTTAGGCTATCTATTAAAGTGTTTTAATAAATGTGAATTCTCTTTATATAGTTAGGACTACAAATGGACAACTCAGACTTACTTATCGCGATTGGCAATTTTGCGTTATATTTTGGCATAAGCTTGGTGTTTTTGATGCTTTTTAAATTTGTTTACACCTTGGTCACTCCTCATGATGAGTGGAACCTCATCAAAGAACAACAAAGTGTTGCAGCCGCGATTGGTTTTGGTGGAGCAATTATTGGTTTTTCTATTGCTTTAGCAAGTGCCGCTAGTAATTCTGTATCTTTAATCGACTATACAACTTGGGGCGCAATCGCACTAATCGCTCAATGCCTCGCCTTTGCTGTCACACGCTATGTATTTATGCCAAAAATTGTTGAACGAATCGAACAAAATGAAATTAGTGCCGGTGTAATTTTAGGCGCGACCAGCGTATCAATTGGACTACTTAATGCCGCTTGTATGAGTTACTAAGGACGCCATTATGAAACGAAGCAAAAGTATCCTCAAACCTCATGCAACTCGCGATACATGGTTTCATCCTACACAGCCTTTATACCTCAGTCTGGCTGCGCTAATCCTCGCGGGCTGCGGTGAGTCAGACTATACCGCTATTGTCGCAAATTCTGTCGAAGACTGCATTGCTGATACCAATTTAGACTTTCAACAATGTGAGGTTGCCTATCAAGAAGCGCTCGCCGAGGCTAAACGGACAGGACCTAGCTTTTTTAACGAGCAAGACTGTGAATGGGAATTTGGAGCAGAAGGCTGTTATCAAGACCAAGACACCAATTTCTTTTTTCCGCTGATGGCGGGTTACCTAATAGCCGATAGCTTATTTGATTATAAAAAGAAAAAATATAGGGGCACTTACACACCTGTTTTTGGCTATAAGCGGAAAGGTTCTAAATTTCACAACAACTATATGTATGCCGACGGTAAAACGCTAGGCTCAATGAGACGGTCCGCGTTTAAGGTTTCAGGCGACTCACTTAAACCAAAACCTAAATTTTCTCGAACTGTTTCCCGTGGTGGGTTTGGCAAGGTCGCAGCACAAAAAGTAAAAATTAATCAGCGAAAATCTACAAATAGATCTCGAAGCTGGGGTGGCTAACGTTGTTTCGGCATCCAATTTCTCCAAGAAAAAACTGGCAAGGCTTAGCAAATGAAATGGGCTTTAAATTTCATACCATGTTTGGCCAACCTTACTGGGATGAGACCGCATACTATCAATTTAGCTTAAAGCAAATTGAACAGGATATAGAAGCGCCGACCGAAGAAATACATCAAATGTGCCTTGATATTGTAGATCGTGTTGTCGCCGATGAAGAACTGCTTAGTCGATTTTGTATACCTGAACACAAGTGGGAGTTTGTTCGAGACTCTTGGCTAACAAATCAAGCAAGTTTGTATTCACGGTTAGACTTTGCGTACGACGGAAAGTCTCCTGCTAAGTTATATGAGAATAATGCTGACACTCCTACCTCTGTCTACGAAACCGGATTTTGGCAATGGTTATGGCTAGAGCAAAATGTCGACAACGCTGTTTTGCATAGAAATAGTGATCAATTTAATAGCCTTCAAGACAAGCTAATTCAACGGTTTCGAACATTATTACTCGAAAATCCAGCTCAAATCTTACACTTTTCTTGTTGTAAAAACACCGAGGAAGACAGAGGAACCGTTCAATACCTTCAAGACTGCGCATCTGCAGCCGGTCTGCCTAACCAGTTTGTTTACATTGAAGATATTGGAATGACCAGCCTTGGAGATTTTACCGATCATAATGATCAAATCATTACGTGGATGTTTAAGCTCTACCCTTGGGAGTTTATGTTTCAGGAGGAGTTTGGCCACCACCTTAATTCTAATGCAAATATAAATTGGTTAGAGCCAGCTTGGAAAAGTGTTTTGTCAAACAAAGCTTTGTTACCTATGTTGTGGAAACACTTCCCACACCACCCTAATCTGCTCCCGGCATTTTTTGAAGATGAACTTAATAACAGCAATAGCGTCATAGGTTTAGTTAAAAAGCCATTATTTTCCAGAGAAGGCGCTAATATTAGTTTTGTCGACGGTTCAAAGTCAGTATTAATGTCAGATGGACCTTATGGACAAGAAGGCTATATTTATCAACAGAAACATTTATTGCCGAGGTTTGGTAAAAACCATACTTTAATAGGCAGTTGGCTGGTTGATGACAAGTCTGCAGGTATTTCAATACGAGAGGATAGTCAGCCTATAACACAAGATTTGAGTAGGTTTGTACCGCATATTATTTTAAGTTAAAAAGGAATAAACAATGAAATCAGCAATTAAATTATCAGTAACTTTAGCTGTTGTCGCAGTTATGTCGGCTTGTAGCACAAAACCAACACCTGAAGTACTCAACGAGAATATTCCTGATTGGGTATTAAACCCGTCAATCGAAAACGGCATCGCTCACGCAGAATGTGTGTCTAGTTCTGGCAATATGTCTATTGATAAGGCTCAAGCAATAGCTCTCGCTAGAGTAGGTCTAGCTCAACAAATTAGCACAAGAGTTAAAGCATTAGATAAGACTTTTCAAGAACGCGTAGATGTAGAGGGACAATCAGTGGTAGGTGCAACCTTCTCATCGGTTTCAAAACAAGTCACGAATCAAGCATTAGTTGGTGCAACACCAATTAAAACCAGTTATGCAAACTTTAATGGCAAAAACCAATTGTGCGTATTAACTGGTTTATCTCCCGAGAAAACCGATGCGTTATTCAAAGGGTTAATTGAAGCCAGCGACAGAAAGCTATCAATGAGTCAAGAAAGCGTGCTTTATCAAGAGTTCAAGGCCTATAAGGCACAACAAGAATTAGATAGAGAGTTAGAAAAAGGAAACTAGTTTTAACTTTGATTTATCTATTGGAAAGGGCCTGATTATTATCAGGCCCTTTAGTAAAAATGGGGCAATCAGTTTTCGAGATTAAAATTCAGCGTCATTAATCACTTGCCAACAATTTCTACAATGTCTTGTGAGATATCACTCAACCCAAAGTTATGAAGTTTTGAGCGAGAGCCTTCACCAATCGCCTTTGGTGGTATCAACTTTTCTTTTGACTGAACATCTTGTTCAAGGACGTCTTCTAGCGCGGCTCTAATCTCGCTTAAGGTTTTATCTAAGTTACTCTCAAAATTTGGACGTTTTCGAATCGTATGCCCTAATTCGATTAGTCTGTAAAAGTACTTTTGTGACAAGATCAAAAACTCTTCAGGTAAGTCTTTGTTCATATTCAAGTTTAAGTCTGGATTTGCGATACAAAAATCAATCAACGCACAATAAAAGCATAACGGTTTATTCGATAACGCAGTTTCTTTACCTGATCGTGCATTTATTAACAACTTGCTCCTCAAATCTATAGTAAGTAACAGAGGTGATGCATTAAGTCTTTGTTCAACTGGTTTCATTTGTTCTTTGGCATGACGCCTAAATACGACGACCCATGTTAATAACGCTGAAAACAGCACTGGAATAATACTAATAGAATGCCAAAACCCTAGCACTTTAAGATCGAATGTAACATATACACTTTGCTCGACAGCGGACAAAATTTCATACTTTGCGTTTGTTGGTTTTTGAGTACCTATATATGTCACACGAATGGGCCACTCCTTAACATTAATAGAATTATTAAGGGCCGCGATATAATTGTTAACTTCTTGTTCATCACCCGCTTCATTTAACCAGTGTTTTTCAACTGGAATTGTAGGGAGATCTAGTGCAATTCGTTGCAGTATTGTTGCCTTTATTTGCGAATGATAGTCATTATGTGTGTTTAAAACACTTAACTGATGCACAAGGGTAAGAATAAAAAGCGAAACAAAAAAAGCTAAAATACCTTGTAACTTAAGCGACTTAGATACTTGTTCAGATAATTTATTAATCACAAGCTAATCTCTCTGTTATTTTCAAGCGATTGTTGAACCGTTAATTGAGCAACGTTTTTATAGTTACTAACTGGAGAGTCATTAGCTTGGAAAATTACTTTTGATAAATTTTGAATAACCCGACAGTTTTGATCTGTAAGTTTTAGTTTTTGATAGTACGAAGACTGTTGCTGGGCCGCGAATTCTGTTAAAAATTGCTGAGCAGCACACAACAGGTCATCATTTTGTGTTGCCAATCTTAAATACCACGCCGTCCCTGATACTGAATCTGCAATGCTAGTTATATAATTCTCGGAGAACTGCACTTCGTCTTCGGCCTGCCAATACGAAGAAATAATATCAACTTTACCTGCTATCAAAAGCTCTCGTAATTCGCTGTGAGTGCTGGCATACACTATGTTCATGCGACTGAAAGTTAAGCCCAACTGTGTAAATAACTTTTTGGGAACAATATGCCCAGAACGGCTTGTTGGATACACCACTAGGCCTATTTTTTTATCTAAAAAGTATTCTTTTGATAAAACCGGTTTTTCGTCTAAAGAAATCAGATAAGTTTTATAATTCGGATAAAAAGCTATCTTTTTATAGCCATGAGTATCTTCCGCTTTTAAAGCTGACATTATATTTTCTTTAACCAATGCTAAGTCAGCCTTACCATTACCCAACATACTAATGGTATTTACATCACTTACTCCCCAATATGAAGAGACCATACCAAATTGTTTATTAATGATACTGTTATCACACACAATACTATTTAACAGGGTTGAACTTGACTCTCCGCCACTATAAATAACAAAAGTTCTATTATTACCTTGTGAGTCTGTTTGGCAATCCAACGACGGGTCTACAAGTGGCACTAAAGAGTTTACTTGTTTGTCGTGATGTAACTGTCCAATGCCCCAAACAATAGTAGAGGCCAATAATATAACAGTGACGTACCAACTTTTATGTATTTTTGCAAAAAGCAAATGCATGTTTATAAAATCCTTCAACTGCACTAAGTGCGAACAATTTATTCTATCTTTATTTACTTATTGTTTTAAGTAATTTTACTCATTAATTTTAAGCTATTGATTTTAAACAACTATTAACATGTAATTATGAATCACTATATATCCTTTCTATTCTTATTTAAATCCGCATAATGTGCGCAAGTTTTTTACACAACTGTGCATTATTTGCACAGTGTAAATTTTCAAGTTACATTACAAAAAAATGGAAACGGTAATAATGAAGAACTTCACGTCGGTAGTCGCAACTACTTTTTTGTCTCTAATGTTGTTAGCGGTCTCAAATAATGCTGCAGCTTATGGTCAAAATGGACATAGAGTAATTGGCCAAATAGCTGAGTGGCATTTGACACCAGCAACTAAACAAGCCATTGAAAAATTACTTGGTGGTGACCTCCTTCCTGAAGTCACGACATGGGCAGACGAAATGCGCTCTTCGCCAGACAAAAAATGGCGTTCACGATCTAAGTGGCATTATATAAGCTTAGATACTCTAGATGACTTCAAACCAGATGCCTATGATGGCGAAGTAAAAGATGTATATACCGCAATTCGCAAGTCAATCGACGTTCTAACCTCCCCTTCTTCAAAACAACAAGAAAAAGAATTTTATCTTCGCTTCCTTACTCACTTAGTTGGTGATCTTCATATGCCGCTGCATGTTGGTCGTGCGGAAGATAAAGGTGGCAACGCTATTCAAGTGGAATTCTTTGGCGACAAAATGAACTTACATTCGCTATGGGATACTCACTTAATTGAAAGTCAAAACCTTTCTTTTACCGAATTCGCTCGATTTGTTAATACAAATGACACAAAAGTCGTGTCTAATTATATGTCTACTCAACCAAGAGATTGGGTAGTTGAGTCGTTTAAGTTGCGCGCGGACGTTTATGACGTAAAAGACGCCAAATTCAAATACGATTATATTTATCAACATATGCCTACGGTTAAAAGCCAATTACAGAAAGGTGGCATACGTTTGGCAGGAATTCTAAATGCTATTTTTGACCCGAATGCAAAAGTCGGCAAAAACGGCGTAAAAATAAAATAACAAAAATTAACTTTTAACAACTTTAACTTTAACTACAAAACAACCAGGAAAAGACAATGAAAAATGTCATTAAACATAGCGCCCTAGCTTTAGCAGTTACAGCTGCTCTGAGCGCAGGTTCTGTTTACTCAGCAGAAACTTCTACTGCCGTTCGCGGTACGATTGAAACTGTTGCAGGCCAATCTGTTACTAACGCAACTATTACTTTCTTACACGTACCTTCTGGTAGCGTAAAAGAAGTAACTGTAAACAGCGAAGGCGCATACCGTGCACGTGGTTTACGTGTTGGTGGTCCTTACCTAGTAACTATCGCTTCTGAAGGTTTCCAAGGTAAAGTATTTGAAAATGTATACCTTGAACTTAATGACATTTTAGACCTTTCAGCTAAGTTAGAAACAAGCAATAACATCGAGAAAATCTCTGTTAATGCTTCTGCAAATGTATTATTTGCTAACTCTGGTTCAAGCTCTGTATTTACGTCTGACGATATCGCTAAAGCAGCGACTGTTAGTCGTGACTTAAAAGATATCGTTCGCTCAAACCCACTAGCGGTTGTTGATGCATCTGGTACTCAATTAAGTGTTGCTGGTTCAAACCCAAAATATAACTCACTAACAGTTGATGGTGTTGGCGTTAACGATACATTCGGCCTTAACTCAAACGGTTACCCAGCTCAGCGTCCACCAGTTTCTTTAAACGCGGTTGACCAAGTAAGCATCGAATATGCACCGTTTAATGCACGTGCATCGAAATTCTCAGGCGGTACAATTAACGTTGTAACTAAGTCTGGTACAAATGACCTGTCTGGTTCTGTATTTTACGAGCAAGTACCTTTCAACGGTTCTGCAACAGATGAGAAGTCATTTAACCGTCGTGACGGTGAGTACGAAGTAGTAGAATTCGATAAAGAAAGCCTAAAGAACGAAGAAATGACGTTCGGTGCAGCTCTAGGTGGCGCGATCGTTAAAGATGAATTGTTCTTCTTTGTATCTTATGAAGAATGGGAAAAAGATGTACCTGTAACATTTAACCCTGCAACATTAGCTGGACATAACCTTACAACAGCTGACGTTCAAAGCGTAATTGATGTACTTCAAAATACATACGGTATCTCTGATTCTAATGGCGCGGCTCCTTCGCCTGACAGCGACAAAAAATTACTAGTTAAATTAGACTGGAACATCAATGATGATCACCGTGCTGATTTAACATATAGCACTCAAGAGAACTCTGCAGCTCGTAACTATACGAACAGAGACAGCACAGTAAACTTAGCGTCTAACGCTTGGTCACAAGATTCAGACACTGAAATTCTAACTGGTCACTTATTCTCAGATTGGACTGCAGACTTTTCAACTGAATTTAACTTCGCTTATAAAGATTACGTACAAGCATCAAACACAGCATCAGATTTAGGTGAAATCAACGTTCGCTTAGAGAACGGTACAGTTGTAGCTGGTCAAGATGAAAACCGTCACGGTAACGAACTTTCTAACGAAACGTTAAGCTTTGGTTTCCACGGTTTATACTTAGTAGGCGACTTAGAGTATAAGTTTGGTTTAGAAGTTGAAAATGTAGAAAACTACAACCTTTATGCTCGTCATGCATCAGGTACTTGGACTTTTAGCTCACTAGAAGACTTCGAAAATAAAGTTCCTTCGTCAATTGCGTATGACAATGCTTATACAAACGATATGCAAGACCTTGCGTTTTCAGTAGAGTCTACACAATACTCACTATACGGTGAGCTAAATACTGAAATTATGGATGACGTATTGTTAACTGCAGGTATTCGTTATGAGCGCCTATCAGTTAAAGATGAGCCAACATTAAACCAAAACTACCTAGCAGAATACGGTGTTGATAACCAAGAAAACCTAGACGGGTCAGATATCTTCTTGCCACGTATTGGTCTTGAGTGGACAGTAAGCGACGATTTAACCGTTCGTGGTGGTGTAGGTCGTTTCGCAGGTGGTATGCCTTTAGTTTGGATTTCTAACGCCTATACAAATGACGGTGTTACGCTGATTTCTTCAACAGAAGCTGCACAGAACGCAGTAATTGCAGATCCTTCGCAAGTTATGTTTGACCAAGTACCACAAACACTACAAGACTCTTTAGTGCCAGGAAACGGTAATACAAACACAATCGCAAAAGGTTTTGAAACTCCATCAGATTGGCGTTACCAAGTGTCTGCTGACTACAGATTTGATGTTCCTGTACTAGGCGACAACTTCCAGTGGTTTACAGAGTTCACATTTGTTGAGCGTGAAAACGCAGCATACTGGATAGACGAAGCTCGTGTAGACTCTGGTGAGCGTATCGGTAACGAACGTATCGTATATGAAAACCGTTGGGACAACCGTGACCGTTACGACCTACAGTTAACAAATATCGACAAAGGTGGTTACAGCCGCATCTTAACAACTGCTCTAAACAAGCGTTGGGATAACGGTATTAATGTAAACATGTCATACACAAATCAAAACATTGATGAAGTTAACCCTGGCACAAGCTCAACAGCAACGTCTAACTTCCAGTATGAAGTTACAACTAACCGTAACGTTCCGGAAATGGGTCGTGCATTCTACGAAGTTGAGCACCGCTTTATTCTTAACTTAGGTTATGACACAGAAATCTTTGAAGGATATGAAACATCTTTCAACTTATTCTACGAGCGTAAGTCAGGTCGTCCATTCTCTTGGACATTAGGTCTGTTCAACGACAGAGACTTTGGTGACCAATCACGCTTCTACCGTGCTGGTACATACTTACCTGAATTACCAACTGGTCCAGACGATGCAAACTTTGACTTCTCTCGTGTAAGCTACGAAGAAACATATGCTCTTATGGAAGCAGCTGGTGTAACTCAATACGCAGGTGGCGTAATTCCTAAGTATGTTGGTAACCAACCATGGACAACAAACATGGACTTAACAATTACTCAACAATTACCTGGTTTTGCAGAAGGTCATAAAGGTCAGCTTTACTTCATCATTGATAACTTTGCGAATATGTTAAATGATGATTGGGGCAAGATTTATAACATGAACTTCCCACAGCAGAACTTATTTGACTTAGAAACTGTTGGTAACCAGTACCAGTTAAGAGATCGTTTTGGTGGTGTTAACACTAACAACTACGATAACTTCGAAGCTGAACGTTCATCTTGGACAGTAAAAGTTGGTGTTAAATATAGCTTTTAATTTATAATTAAACGCTGATGTAAAATGCCTACCTATTTTATAGGTGGGCATTTTTGTATTTATAATAAGTAAATAGTTGGAGAATCCTTTTGAAGAATCATGTTTTCACTACGTTGTTTAAAATAGCCGCCGTTAGTCTTACGCTAACTTCTTGTTTTGCTGCTGCAAACGTCAATCAGCCAAAAAACATTATTTTTATGATCGGTGATGGTATGGGTGTTGCGCATACCACTTCATATCGTTATTTCTCTGACAACAAATCAACAAAAGTAGTAGAACGAACGGTTTTTGACGAGCTTCTAGTTGGAACCGCTGCCACCTATCCAGACGACAATACTTATGTCACTGACTCTGCTGCATCAGCTACCGCGTTGAGTTCAGGTATAAAATCTTACAACGGTGCAATAGGCGTTGACGTAAACAAAAAACCAGTACTTACGTTATTAGAACGTGCAAAGCAGTTAGGTAAAACAACAGCAATTGTTTCATCTTCACAAATAAATCATGCAACACCTGCTAGTTTTATGGCACATAATGAGTCACGTAAAAACTACAATGAAATTGCGAACGCATACATAGACGAAAAAATTAATGGCAAACCAAAAGCTGACTTGATGTTAGGTGGTGGCACTTCATTTTTTATTCGCGATGACAGAAATATCGTTAATGAATTTAAATCTATCGGTTATAACTACATTGATAAATTAGAAGATTTATCTAAGTTAAACTCGTTACCAGCACTGGGACTATTTGCACCAGTTGGGTTACCTTTTGCCATTGATAACAAAGAGTTACCAAACCGTGTTACGGCAATGACCAAGGTTGCATTAGAGCTGTTAGCTACTAACAGTTCTGAAAAGGGATTTTTTGCCATGATTGAAGGAAGCCAAATCGACTGGTGTGCACATGCCAATGATATTAGTTGTGCGATTGGCGAATTACATGATTTTTCCGAAGCGATTAAATATGCTAAAGCATTTACCGAAAAACATGGCGACACGTTACTAATAATTACTGCCGACCATTCAACTGGTGGTCTAAGTATTGGTGCAAATGGCACATATGACTGGAAAACTGACAAAGTTAGACAAATAAAATCATCATTAGCTGTTATAATCCCGACGTTTTTGGGTTTAGACAAGGATGCCTCCGCAAGTGAAGTGCAGTCTACTTGGGCAAAACATGTTGATTTTGAGTTATCAGACGCTCAAGTGTCAAAAATTCAAGCTGCTCTTCACAGTAAGTTAAAAAAAGAGAAGATGACTCGTGAAATAAAAGCTATTATTAACGACACAACTCTGACTGGTTGGACTACTGGTGGTCACTCCGCTGGTGATGTTCAGGTATTTGCAACTGGCGTAAATAGCCAGATTTTTGCAGGTCAACAAGACAATACGGATATTGCCAAAAAATTATTTATTCAATTGAATTCGGCAAAGTAGCAAGAGAAGAGACTCCTTTGAAAACCACAATATTAGCAATTACAGGTGCTTCAGCATCTGGAAAGACATTATTAACAGCCACTATATTTGAAGAATTGGCACAAGAGCTTGGCTCTGATCAAATCTCATTTATATCTGAAGATGCGTATTACCGTAACCAAGATCACCTGGAAATGTCGGTTCGTGAAAAAACCAATTATGACCATCCAGAAGCATTTGAGCACGACTTACTGATTGAACACCTTCGCGATCTGAAGGCTGGTAAAGCAATTGAAATGCCTCAGTATTGTTATAAAACACATACCCGATTAAAAGAAACAACGCCAGTTCAACCGGCTCAAGTTATTTTAATTGAAGGCATTATGTTGCTAACACACCCTGAATTGTACGGTGAGTTTGATATAAAAGTGTTTATGGATACACCTCCTGAAATCTGTTTAGTCAGACGTTTAGAGCGTGACATAAAACAAAGAGCTCGTAGCTTCGATTCCGTTATTAAACAATACTTAACAACGGTGCGACCAATGTATCAGGCGTTTATCGCTCCATCTAAGCAAGTAGCGGATTTGATTGTAACTAATGGCGGTAAAAACAGAATTGCGATTGATGTATTAAAGGCACAAATAAAGCAGCTTTTGTTAAATTAATATTACTGAATATAGTAACGTTGTTGAAATCAGAACGTTACTGAAATTAGAAAAGCCAACTATTGATCAATATCTTAGTTGGCTTTTTTATTTAAGTTTGTTTTGCAAAAATACGGACTAAAATGACTCGTATCAAACACAAAGCCTTAGCTAGCTTTCTCTAATTCAATATCAACAATTATATCTGTTGCTATTTGCTCTAAAGCATCCACGATAACATCTGGACTCATACCTGGCGGTAATACAACTTTAGCAACGGCATGAAACAACTCGCCTCCCCAGTTTGGAGCACTCTGGTGAGTTGAAACAAAGCTCATAATATTGGCTCCTTTGTGACTAATAACAGAGGAAAGCTCCTGAACAATACCGCGTCTATCATTGCCTGTTATAACAAACTCTAATTCTTGTTGTGACAAAACTTCAACGTCATTGGATCTATGAATCGAAATCGTTAGGCCTTCGATATTCGCTAAGTCCTGAGTCAATTTTTGGATATTCGCTTCTACTACCGCGACTTCTATTACGCCCGCAAAGTAACCGCTAAGATGTGATAAGTTACTCGCTAACCAATTTGCTTCGTTCTGATTGAGCGTTTCAGACAGTGCTTTTACAAGGCCTGTCTTATCGGCGCCAATAACCGTTAATACTAAGTGCTGCATTAAGCATGCTCCGTTAATGTTGTATTAAACTAGTATTAACAATTATTGATAATTTATCCAGTACCTGTTTTAGAAATTAACGTCACCTTTTTACTTCTGAATACCTTTGTTAGTGTTAGGCAAGTGTCACAATATTGTAACAATAATGAAATATAATCTTTGCCATCTGATAAAGGGTAGGTATTTATTTATGTCTGAATCGACAAAACTGGTGTTGAAGACAGAATCAACTCGAAAGCTAAAGGATCAATTAGCCAAATACGGTGTAATGACAGGCGGCATTTTAGTGCTATGCGCGCTATTGCTGATCTTCTTTTATTTACTATATGTTGTGAAGCCGGTATTTGACTCAGCACATGTTGAGCCAAGAAACACCCAAGTTACACTTCAGCAGTCATATTTTGCTATCGGCATTGAAGAACAGACCGAAATTGCATACGCAATCACTAATGATGGTACGGTAGACTTTTTTAACGTTCAAAGTGGTCAAACAGACAATCAATTAGATTCAATACAAACATCTATCCCTGGCAACATAACAGCGTATTCAAAAAGCGCTCCACATAAAGGTTTATATGGGTTTATTAATGATGACGCTCAACTCACAATCATTAAGCCTTTTTTTAAAGTCGATTTTAAGAACAACACTCGCTCACTTACTCCTGTTGTTCAAATGCCTTTGGGCACAGAACCTCTACCTGAGTTGTTTGACGACGAAGGTTATACCGTAGACAAGTTTTCTTTTGCAGAAGAAGAAGGCGTTGTCGCTGTACTGTATCAACTACAAAATGGTTCTGTTAGATTTGCTCGATATGAAGGTGAAGAAAATATGTTCACCGAAGAAGTTGAGTGGCTATTAGAGCAATCAGATTTAGATTTTGTTGAAGGCAAAGTAGAACACTTACTTATATCACCAGATACCAGCAGGATCTTTATTTTAACTAAACATGAACTATATGTAGCAAATAGTCGCGTCGGGTCTGATGTAGAGCTACTTTATACAAAAAATATCAGTAGAAAAAACCAAAGCTTAACAAGTGCCGAATTGTTAGCAAGTGCCAACTCATTAATATTAGGTTACAAGGATGGCTTACTAACACAATGGTTTGAAATTAATGGTGATGCCGGACGTGACTTTGTCATGGTTCGTGACTTTAAGATTGATGTACCTTCTGCTAACAAAGCGATTAAAAATATTTATCCTGAGTTCTACCGCAGAACGTTCATTGCGACTAACTCTGAAGGTGAAGCAAACTTATTTCATACCACATCAGAAGCGGATTTATGGCAAGGTAAACTTCCTGTTAACGACGTCATAGATGTGTCTTTTTCGCCTCGTTCAAACGCTTTTGTCGTTTTATCTAATGATAAAATTAGCGTCCTTAATGTAGAAAATGAACACCCTGAGGTGACATGGTCAGGATTATGGCAAGAAGTTTGGTATGAAGGTTATTCTGAACCTGACTACGTGTGGCAGTCTTCTTCTGCCAGTGACGACTTTGAGTCTAAATTCAGCTTAATTCCAATATCATTTGGTACATTAAAAGCGGCGATGTATGCCATGTTGTTTGCTGTACCGATTGGATTAGCAGCCGCTATCTATACTGCCTATTTTATGGCCCCAAGTGTACGTAAAGTGGTTAAGCCTACTGTTGAAATTATGGAAGCGTTACCTACCGTAATTTTAGGATTTTTGGCTGGTTTATGGCTAGCTCCTATTATTGAAGACAAGTTACCTGGTGTGGTTCTTTTAATTATTCTATTGCCGGTTGCTATCTTTCTTACAGCATTCGCTTGGCACAATATCCCTCAATCGGTAAGGAATAGAATGCCAGCTGGTTGGGACTCTATTTTACTCATACCTATTGTTGCGCTTGTAGGTTATTTTTCTTTTGAAATGAGCCCATTCGTTGAAGAGTGGCTGTTCGACGGTAATACTCGTTTATACATTACCAATGAGCTAGGTATTACATTTGACCAACGCAACTCGCTTATCGTTGGTATTGCCATGGGCTTTGCGGTAATCCCTACTATCTTCTCAATTGCTGAGGATGCGGTATTTAGTGTACCAAAAACGCTTTCTAGCGGTTCGTTAGCGCTTGGAGCAACACAGTGGCAAACCCTTGTTAAAGTAGTGTTGCTTACTGCCAGTCCAGGTATCTTTTCTGCTGTAATGATGGGTCTAGGTCGTGCAGTAGGCGAAACGATGATTGTATTAATGGCTACCGGTAATACTCCTATTATGGATTGGAGTATATTCCAAGGCATGCGCACCTTATCCGCCAATATAGCAGTAGAAATGCCAGAGTCTGAAGTGGGTAGCTCGCACTACAGAATATTGTTTTTGGCAGCCTTTGTTTTATTCATTTTTACCTTTGTATTTAACACGATTGCTGAGTTTGTTCGTCAGCGCCTTCGTGAAAAATACAGTTCACTTTAATTAGCACCTTGTTTGGAGATTTAATATGAAGTTATGGTTTAAGTCAGGTGCTCCTTGGATATGGATGACCGCTGGCGCTGTTAGTATTAGTTTACTATCAGTAATAGGTTTATTACTGCTTATTGCATCACGTGGTCTGTCGTTCTTTTGGCCATCTGATATACATCAATTTGAAATTGCTAATGCCAATGGTGAATCTCGCGTTGTAATCGGTGAGATTTATGAAACAGAAAAAGTACCTACTCAGCGACTCATTACCTCTGGTATCAAGTTTGAAAAGTTACAAGGTGAGTTTGTTGAACGTTACTTAATTAAAACCGGTAACAGAGAATACGTTGATTTAGATTTCCAATGGATTTTAGGTCCAGAAATTTTAGCGCAATCGAAGCCGAGTGGAATTGCAGTATTTGAACGCAGCAAAAACGGCAATTTTTATGGATTTGTAGATTCACTGATAATTGATGGTGTGACTGTTAGAGAGAACACCAATGAAGCTCTATTTTCCGCGATTGATAGAGCGGTAGATTTAAATGACCAAGCCTTAGATTTACAAAACGATGAAATTGGCGCTATTAATTATCAACTTGAAAAATTAAGATTAAAAGAGCGCAAATTAGAATTAGAGGACTCTTTAACTAGCCAAGCGCTTGCTGAACTTGAACGCCAACGCACTGAACTGCGCAACGAATACAAGGTGTATGAAAAACAACTGTTTGAATATAGAGATAAAGCGCGTCGAGATTCGGTCATTGTTAGAGACATGCGCGGTGAGCTTGTTACCTTACCAATTTATTATGTTTTAGACGTGTCTTTTCCAAATGACATGAACTTTTTTGAGAAGCTAGTGCAGTATGGCAAGCAACTCGGCAAGTTTGTTTCTGATGACCCTCGTGAAGCAAATACTGAAGGTGGTGTATTCCCTGCAATATTTGGCACTGTGTTTATGGTTATGCTCATGGCGATTATCGTTACCCCTTTTGGTGTAATCGCAGCCATTTATCTACATGAATACGCTGGTAATAATGCCGTAACTAAAATAATTAGAATTTCAGTAATCAATTTAGCGGGTGTTCCATCTATTGTATACGGCGTTTTTGGTCTTGGCTTTTTTGTCTATATGCTTGGTGGTTCGTTAGATCAATTGTTTTACCCTGAAGCATTGCCGGGTCCTACATTTGGTACGCCAGGTGTCATTTGGTCTGCACTAACGCTTGCGATTCTTACCTTACCTGTTGTTATTGTATCAACAGAGGAAGGCTTATCACGAATTCCTGGTGCGCTTCGTCAAGGCTCACTTGCCCTTGGCGCAACAAAAGCAGAAACAATTTGGCGTATTATAATTCCAATGGCATCGCCGGCCATAATGACAGGTCTTATTTTAGCCGTAGCACGAGCAGCTGGTGAAGTTGCACCGTTAATGTTAGTCGGCGTGGTAAAAATGGCGCCTACGTTACCAATTGACGGTAACTTTCCCTATGTTCATTTAGATCGAAAATTTATGCATCTTGGCTTTCATATATATGACGTTGGTTTCCAAAGTCCAAATGTTGAAGCAGCGAGACCACTGGTTTACGCTACCTCGCTATTACTCGTCACTGTAATTGTGACATTAAATATAACAGCGATAGGTATTCGAAATCATTTGCGTGAAAAATATAAGTCGTTAGAACATTAATTAATTGAGATTAAAAGAAAGCTATTCATTTAGCTTTAGAAATAAATTTAAAATGAGGTTTTAAGATGATTTCGGTAGCACCAGATATGAGTAACAAGTCGTCATCTATCATCGACATCGATAACTTGTCACAAGAACAAATAGCACTTGAGATAAAAGATTTAAACTTGTTCTACGGCGATAAACAAGCGCTAGAAAACATCAGCATGGTGATTCCTAAGGGCCAAGTTACGGCATTTATAGGACCGTCTGGTTGCGGTAAATCCACGTTATTACGCTGTATGAACCGTATGAATGACTTGGTTGATACCTGTAAAATCGATGGCGAGATATTACTGCATAACCAAAATATCTATGACAGATCTGTTGATGTAGCATCATTACGCCGTAAGGTAGGCATGGTGTTTCAGCGTCCTAACCCGTTCCCAAAAAGTATTTATGAAAACGTAGTTTATGGATTACGTTTACAAGGTATTAATGACCGTCGTGAACTTGATGAAGTGGTAGAAAAGTCGCTAATTAATGCCGCGCTTTGGAACGAAGTCAAAGACAGGCTTCATGATAGTGCGCTTGGACTATCTGGCGGTCAGCAACAACGATTAGTTATCGCCCGTGCTATTGCCATAGAGCCTGAAGTACTATTGCTCGACGAACCGACCTCTGCACTTGATCCAATATCAACGCTCACCATTGAGGAATTGATAACTGAATTAAAAGACAAATATACTGTTGTTATTGTTACACATAACATGCAACAAGCCGCTCGTGTTTCAGATCAAACAGCGTTTATGTATATGGGCCAATTAATTGAACATTCAGATACCAATGCTTTATTTACTACGCCAAAAATGAAGAAAACTGAAGACTACATTACCGGTCGTTACGGTTAACCAATAAAGAGTTTAAGAGGCAATTATGGAACTTAATTTAAATAAACATATTTCTGGCCAATTTAACGTTGAATTGGAACAAATACGCAACGACGTTTTAAAAATGGGTGGTTTAGTTGAGCAGCAACTAACAAATGCATTAAACGCCGTAAATGAAGCAGATCAAGAGTTGGCAAAACACGTACTGGAAACTGATTATCAGGTTAACAGAATGGAAGTTAAAATAGATGAGGCCTGTACTCGGATTATTGCTAAGCGTCAACCTGCTGCATCTGATCTTCGTTTGGTTTTGGCAATTATTAAAACCATTACCGACTTAGAGCGCATTGGAGATGAAGCTGAGCGCATCGCAAAAGTCGCTTTAGAGTCATTTAATAAAACACAGCAAGAGTTTTTAGTGTCGATGGATAGTATGGGCCGTAAAGCTTTATCTATGTTACACGAAGTACTAGACGCTTTTGCTCGTATGGATGTAGACGCTGCCTTTAAAGTTCATACCGCAGATAAAGCATTAGACAAAGAGTATGAAGCGATAACGCGTCAATTAATGACTTATATGATGGAAGATCCACGTTCTATACCAAAAGTAATGGACGTTTTATGGTCAGTTAGATCGTTGGAGCGCATTGGCGATCGCTGTCAAAATATTTCTGAGTACATTATTTACTTTGTAAAAGGTAAAGATGTGCGTCATACCTCACAATCAGACATACAAGACAGCATCCTGTAAGGCTATGTTTTTTCTAAACTTAACTCAATTATACAGAGCACCACATAAAACTCACCGATGAATTAATAAGCGGACGGATCTTTTTTACGTCCGCTGTAACATTTTTGTCACAAATGTGTCATATAATACCGCCTGTATTATAAAGACATGATTTCTTGTTTTTGTAGTAAACTATGAATATTGATACTAACCTGCAATAACATGCTGGTTTTTTTTTGCCATTAAATAAGGGTTCACTATGGCTAGTCACTCAATTTTAGGTGTTTTTGCAAAGTCGCCGTTAAAAGCACTTGAAGAACATATTAAAACCGTTCATGAAGCGGCGTCTTTATTAAAGCCGTTTTTTACAGCGGTTTGTGAAGAAAATTGGACTGAAGCAACTGAGCTTCGCTATCAAATTTCTCAACTTGAGAAAAAAGCGGATGTTATCAAGCGCGACGTAAGAATGAATCTTCCAAGAGGTTTGTTTTTACCAGTAGAAAGAACAGATATTTTAGAGTTAATAACACAACAAGATAAAATCGCTAATAAAGCTAAAGACTTAGCTGGGCGTTATTTAGGTCGTGAATTAACTATTCCAGTGCAAATCCAACCAAGTTTTATGGCGTTTGTAGAAAG
The DNA here is from genome assembly GCF_017948405.1 of Psychrosphaera aestuarii. Lineage (NCBI taxonomy): Bacteria > Pseudomonadati > Pseudomonadota > Gammaproteobacteria > Alteromonadales > Pseudoalteromonadaceae > Psychrosphaera > Psychrosphaera aestuarii. The sequence continues at coordinate 2,819,701 of NZ_CP072844.1, forward strand.
AAATATAGACGCTACCGCACAAGCATCAAAAGCAATCAATGAATTTGACGAATTATTGGAAACGGGATTCCGTGGCCGTGAAGTTGAGTTAGTTGAGCGAATGATCACAGAGTTAGACGCAATTGAAGACGATACTGATGAAATGCAAATTTCTATTCGTCAGCAATTAAAACAAATCGAAGACGAGTTAAATCCTATCGATGTCATGGTGACATACAGAATGATTGAATGGATTGGGGAATTAGCCGACTTAGCAGAACGTGTAGGTTCTCGATTAGAACTTATGCTTGCCCGTTAAGCAAAACCAATTTAAAAGAAAATATTAGGTATATTCAATGGATATTATTTCTACTTACGGCGTTATGTTAATCGCCATTGCAGCAATCGTAGGCTTTTTTATGGCTTGGGGTATTGGTGCGAACGACGTCGCTAATGCAATGGGTACTTCGGTAGGCTCAAAAGCATTAACAATTAAGCAAGCTATTATTATTGCAATGGTTTTTGAGTTTGCGGGTGCATATTTAGCAGGTGGTGAAGTTACCTCAACAATCCGTAAAGGCATTATTGACTCTGCACCATTTATTCCAAATCCTGAACTACTTGTTTTAGGTATGATTTCAGCGTTATTTGCAGCAGCAATATGGCTTGCGGTTGCGTCATACTTAGGTTGGCCTGTCAGTACCACTCACTCTATTGTTGGTGCAATTGTTGGTTTTGCCGCGTTTGGTGTTGGTATGGACGCTGTAAACTGGGCAAAAGTAGGTGGCATTGTCGGTAGTTGGATTTTAACACCTGCAATATCTGGTTTTATTGCTTTTGTAATCTTCATCTCAGCGCAAAAACTTATCTTTGATACTAAAGAACCTCTAAAAAATGCGAAGAAGTATGTTCCTTTTTACATGTTCCTAGCTGGCTTCATTATGGCTTTGGTAACAATCAAAAAAGGCTTAAAGCATGTTGTTAAATCTGGTGATCTTTCAATCTCTGCTGCAGATGCTTATATCTACGCTGTTTTAGCCGGTATCCTAGTAGCATTAATTGGTAAGTTCTTTATCAACAAGATTAAAATCGATCCGAATGCTGACAAAGAAATGCATTTCACTAACGTAGAGAAGATCTTTGCGGTATTAATGGTTGTTACTGCTTGTTGTATGGCTTTTGCACACGGCTCAAACGACGTAGCGAATGCTATCGGTCCTTTAGCTGCTGTAGTAAGCATCGTACAAAATGAAGGTGAGATTGCGAGTAAAGCCCAATTAGTTTGGTGGGTATTACCACTAGGCGCGTTTGGTATTGTTGCTGGTCTTGCATTATTTGGCCATCGAGTTATCAAGACTATTGGTAACGGCATTACACACCTTACTCCTAGCCGTGGCTTTGCTGCTGAATTAGCGGCTGCGTCAACAGTAATTATCGCATCAGGTACGGGTCTTCCAATTTCTACAACACAAACGTTAGTTGGTGCTGTATTAGGTGTTGGTATGGCGAGAGGTATCGCAGCACTTAATTTAGGCGTAGTTAGAAATATCGTAGTATCGTGGGTAATTACATTACCTATCGGCGCGGCACTATCTATTATGTGTTTCTTAGCTCTTAAAGCAGTGTTTGGTGTTGCGTAAGTAGCATAACCAAACATCATTATCGAAAACCGAGCTTAGGCTCGGTTTTTTTGTGCCTATTTCTAAAACCTAAGCTCCAATATTCAGATACAAAAAAGCCAGCTTATCGCTGGCTTTTGCTTTAGAAATTTAGTTCGTTAAATTTCTATTACATTTGTTTTGATTGACGTTCGATAAGCTTATTCAATTGATTGATTGAGCTAAGCTGAGCATATATTGGAGCTATATAGCCAAGCTTACGTAACTCTAAGAACTGCTCATCAGATAATTCATTAAACTTCTTCTCATCAACCATATATAGACCATTCAAATTAAACTCTCTATCCTTAACATTAACTTTAAGGTTACGAGCATGAATAAGATCAAGAGAAACTAACTTTTCAATGAAAGCTACAGTAATTTGTTCATGTTCAATATAAGCCATTAAAGCGTTCTTACGCTTTTCTAAATGCTCATTCTCTTTACCTTCTTCGTCAAACAGAGGTAATCCGTCTTCTGAAATTAAAGGGCTTGCCATATCGATAGCGATCGAATACTTGTTGCTATCATCTTTATGAGGAATAACGTTTAGAGGCTTGTGAGTATAGCGAGCTGGCATGTAGTTAGCGTCCCACTTATTATCCGCTGTTACGAATAAGTTTGTATTTTGCTCTAATCCTAACATTGCTATTGGAAAATACTTTTCTGAGGCAGTATCTTTAAGAAAAACAACTGGAAACTCACCAGACGCTTTTGCAAACTCTTGAACTACTAAACCTAGCGCATGCTGGTCTTTTAGGTCTTCTACACTTTTAGCAGGACCAATCTTTACATCTTTATGTGTTTCATTGTGTAACGGCTGAAAATCTGTCGCCATGTTCTTTCTCCAAAGTTCCGAGTCAGTCTTTGTGACTTCTATAATTATTATTCTGTTTCAAGTTGAATATCGGTACAACCCTTTACGCACTCAATCTTTAGCTGTTTTTCGCTACTGTTGAGCTGTAAAGGTTGTTTGCATGAAGGACACTGAACCGATTTACCCGCTAATACTTTTTTAATAATCGCTTTTTGCTGATGAAAAGAATTAGCGGTAGCTTTGTTGAGGGCTGAAAAGTCCATCCTCACCTTCTATACTAGATATCTTATGAAAGTACATGAGGACAATAAGCCATAATTAAAGGCTATCGCAATAGAAAAGGTAAATTTATTTTTTGCTTGGCTAAATAACAAGCAGTTTGTTACTTAACGCGGATAATAAGTAGGTTTAATATAACAAAATAGCATTTAAGCCATACTTCATTGCTATAACTGTCATTCCTGTTGTATTTAAAATCTGACTAGACACCCATCATAGCGAGTCGATCGATGACCTCTCTGGTTATCCGCTCTAAAGTAGGGTGTTCAGACGCGAATCTTGTTTCCAGTGCTAAAAGTTGCGACAACATCGTCTCTTCAGCTTTTAACTCATTAGACTTAATCATTTCATGCATTTGTTTATCAAGCTCTCTAACTTGGCTTAACGTTTGAGGATCAACATCTTTTGACGTTTCTAGTTCGGCATGAAGTTTTGCAAGTGAATCAACTAAATCGTTTGGTAGCATGATGTTCAACTCCTTTGGTTATATAAAAGTTTAGTCTGATATTTACGAAAAGGAAATTGTCGGTAAAAGTAATACTTACAATTGAGTCGATGTTAGAGACAAAGTTTTATAAGATAGTCTGGTAAACGCTACCAATTGACTAAAGCTAAATACGATTAGGATTACTATGACCAACGAATTTGTATTATCACCATCTATTTTATCTGCAAATTTCGCTAAATTAGGCGATGATGTGAACGAAGTGTTATCGGCCGGGTGTCAATGGGTACATTTTGACGTAATGGATAATCATTACGTTCCAAACTTAAGCTTTGGTCCTATGATCTGCAAAGCGTTAAAAGACCACGGTGTAGAAGCTCCAATTGACGTACATTTAATGGTGGAGCCGGTTGATGACATGATTGAACAATTTGCAAAAGCCGGTGCCGACATGATTACCTTTCACCCAGAAGCTAGTAAACACTTACACCGCTCATTAACATTGATTCAAGATCATGGTTGTAAAGTTGGTTTAGCACTAAACCCTGGAACACCAATAGACGTTTTAGATGATGTAATACATATGCTTGATATGGTTCTGGTTATGTCAGTTAATCCTGGATTCGGTGGTCAGTCTTTTATTCCAAGCTCACTCAATAAAATAACTCGTTTAAGAGAAAAGCTTGATGCATCAGGTCGAAACATTCGCATTAGTGTTGATGGTGGTGTTAACGCAGAAAATGTAAAACAGATTGCAGATGCTGGTGCAGATACATTTGTTATGGGTTCGGCAATATTTAATGCAGAAAACAGATCGGCCCGAATTGCGCAAATTCTAGCCAACCTTTCTTAAAAATAAACATACACGATTGCGCGTTGGCAAAGACAGGTTACAATGCGCTTTGAAAATTTTAAATTAGCTAACAAACGGCGTAACAATGAAAAGTACAGTATTAAGTGGAATTCAAACAACTGGTGGCATGACTATAGGCAACTACATTGGTGCTATTAACCAGTGGCGAATCATGCAAGAGAACCACGACTGTTATTTCATGTTAGCTGACTTACATGCTATCACGGTTCGCCAAGAACCTGATGTATTGAGAAGTAGGACTTTAGACGGCGTTGCTTTATATACCGCATGTGGCATCGACCCTGATAAATCGGCTTTGTTCGTGCAATCGCAAGTTAAGGAACACGCACAATTAGCTTGGGTTCTTAACTGCTATGCGCAAATGGGTGAACTAAACCGCATGACCCAGTTTAAAGACAAGTCTAGCAAACATAGTAATAACATAAATGTTGGCTTGTTCAGTTACCCTGTTTTACAAGCCGCCGATATTCTTCTATATCAAGCAGATAAAGTTCCAGTTGGTGAAGATCAAAAGCAACATTTAGAGCTTACTAGAGACATAGCGACTCGCTTCAATAATATATATGGCGATGTATTTACAGTACCAGAGCCTCAAATTGCTGAATTTGGTGCAAGAGTAATGAGCCTTCAGGATCCGTTAAAGAAAATGTCTAAGTCGGATGATAATCCTAATGGTTACATCATGTTATTAGACGAGCCTAAAAAAATTGAAAAGAAACTGAAAAAAGCTGTCACCGATTCTGACGAACAAGCTAGAATTTATTTTGATACTAATGAAAAGCCAGGTGTATCTAACTTATTGACTATATTAAGCGTAGCAACTGGTAAAACTATTGAGCAATTAGTGCCTGAATATGAAGACAAAATGTATGGTCACTTGAAAAAAGATACGGCCGATGCAGTTGTTTCAATGATCGAACCTATTCAGGCTAAATTTAAAGAGATCAGAGAAGACCAAACTGAGTTAAATAGAATTATGCGCGTTGGTGCTGAAAAAGCCTCAGCAAGAGCGGAGAAAACATTAAAATCTGTTTATGACGCACTAGGATTTGTGGCTGACCCAAGATAAGAGTTTTTCATGCTGTTAATGATCGATAATTACGACTCTTTTACTTACACTTTAGTCAATTACTTTGAGTCTTTAGACCAAGAAATTGTTGTTAAGAGAAACGACGAAATAACTATCGATCAGATAAAGTCTCTTAACCCTGAACGAATTGTAATTTCACCAGGGCCCGGCACGCCTAACGAAGCTGGGCTTTCCCTCGATGTAATAAAACATTTTTACAAAAACAAAGCTATTTTAGGTGTATGTTTGGGCCATCAAGTTATTGGCCAATATTTTGGGGCCACGGTGTGCAAAGCACAGCAAGTAATGCATGGTAAAACGTCGCTCATTGAACATAATGAGTCAGGCATATTTACAGCGTTACCTAATCCGTTATCGGTTACTCGCTATCACTCGTTAATTGTAAAACCCGATACATTACCTGAATACATAGAGCCTACAGCTTGGGTAAAGCCTACATCGAGTGACGAAGCTGTCGAATTAATGGCTCTGGCTATGCGCGACTATGCAGTTATGGGTGTACAATTTCATCCAGAATCAGTAATGTCTGAGCATGGGCTTGATATGCTTAATAATTTTATAAAAGCAACCTAACTAGAAAACGGTAAAACGTAAATGACAGAGTCATCAAATAATAAATTTCATCAAATTATTCAAGCTCGTTTTGTTGACTTGATGATATCAGACAAAGTCGCTAAAACCCGTTTAGGTTTAACACCCACATTAATAGAAACTACTACTACGCGAGACTTACTGTCGGTTGAAGCCAAAGCTCAAAAACTAAAAGAGCGAAAAATAAAAACCGAAGAAGAGTTTAAGGTTTACGTTAATGAATATTTTCATGACGCACTGTTTGATTATATCGACAGCAAAGTAACTGACCCTGAATATTTGTTCAGCGAAGTTCTAAAGCTAGACACTAATTTAGCTAAAACTGTAGATGCTTGCCTCTCGAAAGCATTAAATACCAAACAGCTCGCTGCGCTTATAGAGCCAAATACTATTATTAAGCGGGAACTACTAAACATTGTAAACAAACCCCCTTTCCGTGAAAAAGACTCGACAAAACCTTTTCAAGAAGATGTTGGTTTAGCCATTAGGTATGTTGGAATTGACAATATAAAAGCGCCACTGCTGGCGATAATTGCAAAACAGTGGTTGCCACACAGCACAGATCCTTTTTCAGACTTTAAACTAAAATTGTGGCAATACTCCATTGCAACAGCAAATTGTATGGAAACCTTGGCACCACGTTTTAATGTGAACCCTCTTCACGCTTTCACTCTTGGTCTCTTGCATAGTTTTGGGTATGGTTTAGTGATGAGAATGTACCTTAGGGCTTTTGATAAAATTAGGCTTGAAGAAATGCACAAGGCGCGAAACTCTGGTCGTAGTGATATTGAAAAGGTTTTAAACTCTTTAGTATTAGATGGTGAGTTTGCGAGTCAATTGGTGCTTAACCATGGGTTAGATGTGAGTCTTTTACTACTGCAACACTTAGAATTAAAATTTGCTCCACTAGCTCCAGCAATGGAGCAAATTGTTAATAATGAAGCGATTGATTCGCTTACGCCGATAGCGTCTCTATTATTGAAATCAAAGACTTATTCTCAATACAAGTTATTGCAAAAAGCTAGACTGATTGAATTACCAGAAGCAAAACGCTTTCTTACTGGCTGTAAAATCAATAATGACTTTGTCACTATCCTTAATAAAATAAATCTAACAAAACTGAATTTATCGAATAGAACTAGCCAATAATTGCAAAAAACACATAAAAATCCCTCTAATCTAAAATTTTGTTGATTTTTTTTATGACAATCTATTCATCGGTAATTTTGCACCACTATGAGGCAATAATTAGACATTTTATAGTTAATGTCTAATTTTAAAAGCGTGCAGATAGGCACAATAATTCCCCTTTAAAAATCGTACTAAATAAATATTCACTAATTATTCATAACTTGGCTATCCAGCCCTAATAGCAACTCCTCAGATGTTTGAAATGGAGACATTTGCGTCTAAATCTGCAATAATTGGCGGGTATTTACTTTTAAAATCCTGTTTTGAAATTCTTCGATTTGTCGAGATAGGTTTAACACAAGGAAACAAAAATGACTGTAACACGCGCTTTATTTGATGACGTAATGGTACCTAACTATTCTCCTGCGGCTGTGATTCCTGTTAGAGGACAAGGCTCTCGCGTTTGGGACCAAAACGATAAAGAATACATCGATTTTGCCGGAGGCATTGCGGTCAACTGCCTTGGTCATTGTCACCCAGCTTTAGTTGGTGCATTAAAAGAGCAAGGCGAAAAAATTTGGCATCTAAGTAACGTAATGACAAATGAGCCAGCACTGCGTTTAGCGAAAAAACTAACTGATGCTACTTTTGCTGAAAAAGTCTACTTTGCCAACTCAGGCGCAGAAGCAAACGAAGCGGCGCTAAAACTAGCACGTCGCTGGGCTATTGATGTTCACGGTGAGCACAAAACGCAAATCATCTCATTCAAAAAAGGTTTCCACGGTCGTACGTTCTTTACGGTAACTGTTGGTGGTCAACCGGCGTACTCAGACGGTTTTGGACCTAAACCAGGCGATATCGTTCATGCTGAATACAACAACTTAGAAAGTTTAAAAGAAATCATTTCAGATAAAACTTGTGCGGTAATGCTAGAGCCGATTCAAGGTGAAGGCGGAATTATTCCACCAACAAAAGAATTTATTGAAGGCGTTCGTCAGCTTTGTGATGATAACAATGCCTTGTTAATATTTGATGAAGTTCAATCTGGCGCGGGTCGCACAGGTGAGTTATATGCGTACATGGGTCTAGGCGTCACTCCAGACATCCTAGCTTCAGCGAAAGGCCTTGGTGGTGGTTTCCCTATCGGCGCAATGTTAACAACTACAGAGTTAGCTAAACATCTTAAGATTGGTACTCACGGTTCAACATATGGCGGTAACCCGCTAGCCTGTGCTGTTGCTGAAGCAGCATTAGATACTATTAATACTCCAGAAGTATTAAATGGCGTTAAAGAACGTGAAGCTATCTTCAAAGCGAAACTTGAAGAAATTAATAACAAATATAACGTGTTTAAAGATATTCGTGGCCAAGGCATGTTAGTAGGTGCAGAACTTACAGATGCTTTTGAAGGTCGCGCAAAAGAGTTCGTAAACGCAGCGTTAGAGCACGGCACTATGATTTTAGTTGCAGGCGCAAACGTAATTCGTTTCACACCTTCTTTAATCGTTCCTCTAAAAGATATTGATCAAGGCATGGCTCAGTTTGAACAAGCCGTTGCAAGCATCGTAAACGCTTAATTTAGCGCTCGTTAAGTATAAATAGCCAATTTTTTATTGGCTATTTTTATAAAGGAAGAAGATGTGATGTTTGTAATTCGTCCAATCCAAGAAAAAGACTTCCCTGAACTTCTGAAAATTGCAGAAGAGTCAGGGCATGGTTTTACATCGTTACCGGTTAATGATGAGCTAATTGCCAAAAAAATCCAGCGCGCAGAAGCGTCATTTAAGTCAAAAGTGTCTGACAAAAAAGAAGAACACGGGTTTCTCTTTGTTATGGAAGACGTGGCGTCGGGTAAAATAATGGGCACTAGTGGCATTGAGTCATATGTAGGACTTGATGATGCCTTTTACCATTATCATTTAGGTAAGGTTGTTCATAATAGTCGACAGCTCAATATTTATAACACAGCGGATATATTAACCTTGTGTAATGACTATACGGGTGCGAGTGAATTATGCACATTATTCTTAAGAGAAGAGTTCCGTAAAGGCTGTACAGGTCGTATTTTAAGTAAGTTTAGGTTCTTATTTTTAGCTCAACACCAAGAGCGCTTTTCCAATACCGTTATCGCAGAAATGCGCGGTGTTTCTGATGAAAATGGCGACTCACCATTTTGGAAGTGGTTAGAAGAGCACTTTTTCTCAATGGACTTTCCTACGGCTGACTACCTTACGGGTATAGGCCAAAAAGTATTTATTGCTGAACTTATGCCTAAATACCCAGTTTATGTAAATCTTTTGTCAAAAGAAGCGCAAGCGGTCATAGGTAAAGTTCATAAAAATACAGAGCCTGCACTAAAATTACTTAAATCTGAAGGCTTTACTTATAAGCAGTACGTAGACATTTTTGATGGTGGCCCTACTGTAGAAGCGGATATATCTCAAATCCATACTGTTCAAAACAGCGATTTATTTACAGTGAACATTGTAGAAAAGCTTGAATCCGACAAAAACGTCATCATTGCTAACTTATCTGTTGAAGAGTTTAGAGCAACTGGAATAAAAACCACGTTAGATCATGAAAATATGACGGTTCTATTAACTTCGGATTATGCTGATTTATTAAATGTGAAAGCCGGCGATCAAGTACGCGCTGCCCTTTTAAAATAGGATTATTTTATGTCAAATAGTGAAAACAAATATATTAATGGCCAATTTATAAACGGCGAATGGGTTGCTGGCGAAGGACACCTAATTGGTTCTCTTAACCCTGCAACTGACGAATTGCTATGGGAGTCGTTAACCGCAACTGAAGAGCAAGTAGACCAAGCGGTTAAGGCTGCACGAGCGGCATTTTTACCATGGGCAGACAAAACCGTAGAAGAACGTTTAACTATTATCAAACGTTTTGCTGAATTACTTGGTGAATATAAAGAGCCAGTAGCACTTGCAATTGCCAAAGAAACGGGCAAACCGTTATGGGAAACTCGCACTGAAGTTGGCGCCATGATTGGTAAAATCGCCATCTCGGAAAAAGCGTACAATGAACGTACTGGTACAACAGAAAACCCAATGCCTCAAGGCCGCGCTATGTTACGTCACCGTCCACATGGTGTTGTTGCAGTTTATGGACCTTACAACTTCCCAGGCCACTTGCCAAATGGTCATATTGTCCCTGCCCTAATTGCCGGTAACACGGTTATCTTTAAGCCAAGTGAACTAACACCAATGGTTGCTCAAATTACTGTTGAGTTATGGCAAAAAGCTGGCTTACCAGCAGGCGTATTGAATTTAGTTCAAGGCGAAGTAGAGACTGGCAAAGCATTAGCAAACCATCCACAAATTGATGGCTTATTCTTCACGGGTAGCTCTGGTACAGGCCATTTGTTGCATAAGCAATTTGCTGCACAACCAGGCAAAATTTTAGCGTTGGAAATGGGCGGTAATAACCCACTAATTATCCAAGACGCAAAAAATACCGATGCCGTTGTTCATGACATTATTCAGTCCGCATTTATATCTTCAGGTCAACGTTGTACATGTGCAAGAAAGTTACTTCTACCTAAAGGTGCTGAAGGTGACGTAGTACTTGCTAAGTTAATTGAAGCAACAAACTCAATTGTTGTTGGCGACTCTTTAGATGAAGCTTCTGAGCAACCGTTCATGGGATCAATGATTTCTGACAAAGCAGCGCTTGGCATGGTTGCAGCACAGCAACAGCTAGTTGAATTAGGCGGTAAGGTTCTTGTTGAACTTACTCACTTAAAAGAAGATACCGGTTTTGTATCACCAGGTATTATCGACTGTACTGATATTGCTGACTTCCCAGATGATGAACATTTTGGTCCGTTATTAAAAGTTTTCCGTTTTGATGATTTTGATCAAGCAATTGAAATCGCAAATAATACAAACTACGGCTTATCAGCTGGTCTACTAAGTGATGATCAAGAACTTTACAACAAGTTCTTAAGTCGAATTAGAGCAGGTATTGTTAACTGGAATCGACCAATTACAGGAGCAAGCAGCGCTGCGCCATTTGGTGGTATTGGTCAATCTGGTAATCACAGAGCAAGTGCATACTATGCCGCTGATTATTGTGCATACCCTGTTGCATCGGTTGAGCTTGAACAAGTCACCATGCCAGAAACCTTAAGCCCTGGCCTAAGTATTTAAAATAAAGAAGCGGCTTAGCCGCTTTTTTTAAACAACAAATTTGTTTTATCAACATCAAGTAAAAAGATTCAAGGAATTGTCATGCATACAAATGTAAACGCTCTTTTTGATAACATGTGGGAAAAATATCTAACCGTTACTCCTTCAGCAAAACAAATCCACGCTTTATTGGGTGAAGGGAATGGCAAAGACGTTATCAATGATCATATTGCATTACGCACATTTAATTTAGAAAAAGTGAGCTTAGATAAACTCGCACAACACTTTTTATCACTTGGTTACAAAGACGGTGGTGACTATGATTTTGAGGCGAAGAAATTAAAAGCGAAACACTTCGAACACGCAGATCCAACTTTGCCAAAAGTGTTTATTAGTGAGCTATTAGTAGAAGAGTTTTCTGAAAATACCCAGCGTATTATTAAGGACTTGGTTGAACAGATTGATGAGTCTTCTGTGACTGCAGATAACTTCTTGTACTCAGGTACGCAATGGAAAGTTAGTTCTAATGACTACAAAGTGTTACTAGAAGAAAGTGAGTATGCGGCTTGGATGGCAGCTTGGGGATATATTCCGAACCACTTTACCGTAAGTGTAAATCAATTAACAAAATTTGAAACTCTTGAGCAAGTAAACCAAAAGCTTAAAGATGCAGGTTTTGTTTTAAATGCGTCTGGTGGCGAAATAAAAGGTTCTGCGGAAGTATTATTAGAGCAGTCTTCAACTATGGCTGATAAAGCTACAGTTTCTTTTATCGATGGTGATGAGTTAGTGCCAAGTTGTTTTTATGAGTTCGCAAAGCGTTACGAAGTAAAACCTGGCGAGCTTTATTCAGGATTTGTTGCAGCTTCTGCTGATAAGATCTTTGAAAGTACTAACGTAAAAGGTTAAATTTATGCTTTGAGTTGTAAAAAAGGAAATTTTTATGGTCACAGACAAAACCGCCTACGTAGAACTAATGAACTATCTTACAAGTAGTAAAGATATTTTTGTTCAATCAGAGAGTGAAACTCTTTCTGATATTACATTAGAGGTGTTAGTTGAAAATGAAATTTCCACTCAAATTATAAACCTTTGTAGCCAGCATGAAGACCTAGAAACTAACCATAGGTCTATCATAGTTCGTGAAGTAGACGGCATAGTTTATGACATGCAACAAGTGCTGGCTGAATACTGGGATAAACCAGTAAATCAAACACAGATAGAATTCATTACCGAATTTACCTCTCTTATTAAAAATGTATTCGACAGCGCTATCGCTGACCTACTCGATTAATGGAATTAGCAATGAAAGCAAATGTATCATGGCGTGAAGGTATGGCCTTTGAAGGTCAAACGGAGTCAGGACACAAAATAGTGTTAGACGGCAGTAACCCTGGTAGTGGTCCAAGTCCGATGGAAATGGTGCTATTGTCAGCGGCAACTTGTAGCGCGATTGATGTTGTGTCTATTCTTGAAAAAGCACGTCAAACTTTCAAAAATGTTGAAGTTGAAGTCGATGCTGAACGAGCGGAAACCGTTCCTAAGGTATTCACTAAAATTCACCTTAAATTTATTGTGACAGGCACTGCGGTTGCAGAAAGCCATGTAGAACGAGCAGTTCGTTTATCTGCTGATAAATATTGCTCAGTTGCGAAGATGCTTGAGGCTAGCGTCGCTATTTCGCATGACTATGAAATAAAAGAGCTTTAAGCTTTTTGATTAAGAAATATTAACGATATCTATGTTGATATTTCTTAATTCCCTTCTATATTTTGAAAAATAATTTTGTGAATGGGTCGGATTGATTTATCATCCGCCCTTTCGTTAATCTATTTTGTTTTGAGGAATTGTTAGTTGCAATCTAAACTTAAACTTCACGGTTTTAACAACTTAACAAAGAGCTTAGGCTTTTGTATTTATGACGTCTGTTATGCCCAAACCGAGGCTCAACGCCAACAGTATATCGAATATATCGATGAGCAATACAATGCTGATCGTTTAACAGATATTCTTACTGAAGTGTGCGACATCATAGGTGCAAACATCTTAAATGTTGCTCGTCAAGATTATGATCCTCAAGGTGCTTCGGTTACTATTTTAGTAAGTGAAGAAGAAATTAAGTCTCCAGATGAAGTGGATCAAAGTGAAACGCCAGGACCTATCCCAGAGAGTGTCGTAAGCCATTTAGATAAGAGCCATATTTGTGTCCATACTTATCCTGAAATTCACCCTCACGATGGTATTTGTACCTTTAGAGCTGACATAGAAGTATCAACTTGTGGCGTTATCTCTCCACTTAAAGCCTTGAACTATCTAATTCATGCATTAGAGTCAGACATTGTTACTTTAGACTACCGTGTGCGCGGTTTTACCCGTGATACGGAAGGCAACAAACATTATATTGATCATGAAATAAACTCTATTCAAAACTTTATCGGTGATGACATTCTTGACCAATACAACATGATCGACGTAAATGTATATCAAGAGAATATGTTCCACACCAAAATGATGATCAACAATAACGACTTAAACAACTATCTATTTGGTTTAAGTACAGATGATTTGAGTGAAGAAGAACAACAAGAAATACGTGATAAATTACAACGAGAGATGCAAGAGATCTTCTACGGTCGTAATATATATTAATCTACAGTTCACAATATAAAACGGCTTAAGTGCCGTTTTTTTTTGAGCCTAAGGAAGTTAAATGTTTGCTATAAAAATCCAACCCCGATTTCAAGAGACGGACGCACTAGCACATATCAATAACACTGTGATACCCGTTTGGTTTGAAAGTGCACGCCCTGGTATATTTAAAATTTTTAATCCAACGCAAGACTTAGATAATTGGAATTTAATTATTGCCAAAATTGAGGTTAATTACGTAGCACAGATTCATTACAAACATGAAGTCGAGATACGGACTCATGTCAGTAAAATAGGCCGTTCTTCATTAAATATTTTGCAAGAAGTGTGGCAACAAGGCTCGCGAGTCGCTTGGGGTGAATGTGTAATGGTCAAGTTTGACTATAAGACCAACACATCGTCAGCTATCACAGACAACGAACGAGACCAATTAACCGAACATTTAGTAGATAAAGATGAGTTGTTAAAAAGCTAATAAATTGTTCTTATGCCACTGTACGTAGTCTTCAAACTGCAGTGGCTTAGAAAAATAATAACCCTGCAGAATATCAACATCTCTTCCTTTTAGTACAGCGACTTGTTTTTCATCCTCAACACCTTCAGCAACCACACGCATCTCTAAGTTTTTTGCTAGGCTAATGATGGTTTCGACTATGCTCAAACCAGAACTATCTAATATTCGATCGACAAATGATTTATCTATTTTCAGCTCTTGAACCGGATAAGCATGTAAATTCGATAAGTTTGAATAACCCGTGCCAAAATCATCAATTGAAAATGTAAAACCTGTTCTAGCGATTTCATTCATTTGTTGAACTGTTTGTGAAATATCATGAGAAAGCATGCTCTCTGTGATTTCAAGAGTGATAAAGCTAGGATCCACATTAAATTTATCTAATGTATCCATTAACAAACGTCTGAAATTTGTCGACTTGAATTGTGAGTGGCTAATATTTATTGAAACCTTAAAGTCTTGAGGAAGAATAGCTTCCACTTCTAGGGTTTTAATTAGCTTACATATATCTTCAAGAACAATATCTTGTAAACTTTGTATCAAGCCAAATTGTTCTGCTACTGAAATAAACTCATCTGGAGGAATCATGCCTTTGTCAGGGTGAAGCCACCTTATAAGCGCCTCTGCACCGCATAATTTGCCATAACGGTCGACTTGAGGTTGAAAAAAGGCACAAAATTGTCGATTTTCAATAGCAGAAACAATGTCAGATTCGAAGGTTAACTGCCTATCTAGTAGCGTTTGTTTTTGAGGATCATAATAACTATAACTATTCCCCCCTTGCCGTTTTGAGTTATACATCGCGGTATCGGCAAATTTCATAATGTTTTGCGCGTTTGTTGTGCCATCGATAACGCAAATGCCAATACTACAAGATACTTGAAAGACTAATTCTTCAATTTCAAACTTAGCTGTAAAAGCGTCTTGAACTTTATTTGCAACAATTGATATTTCTAACTGCGCCTGTTCGAGTGTTTTTCCGACATTCTCTACCAAAATAACAAACTCATCACCACCAATGCGGGCTAAGATGTCGCTTTTTCTTAATGTAGAACGCAATCGCTCGGATACATCTTTTAGCAGCTTATCACCCGCTGAGTGCCCTAACGAGTCGTTAATGCGCTTAAATTCATCTAAGTCTAAAAACAAAATAGCCCCAAACTCTTGCGACATCGCTTTGCTATCAACGGTAAGCTCTAAACGTTCATTAAACATTCTACGATTTGGTAGCTGCGTCAGAGGATCAAAATAAGCTAATTGCTTTACTTTCTTTTGTGTTTTTTTTGCCTCAGTTACGTCTCTGGCCATCCAAAGCACATGCTTGGCTTTTTCTGACTCATCGGTATTATAATGAATGGGCGTAATACGACCTTCAAATATAGCTACTCCAGAGTCACCTTGAATGGAGTATTCATATTCTTGGGTTTTGTCTGTGGCTAATGCAGCACCTATAACTGACATTATTTTTTCCGCGTCTGCTGGCGGAAAAATATCATTTACATTTTGGTTAATAATCTCTGTAGCGGAAATATAAACTAAGTTATCTGGCGAGCCGTGAACATCTTCGTACAAACCAGTTTCGTCAATGATCAAAGCTAAGTCTGGCATTACTTTGGTGAATGCTCGAAATTTTTCATTACTCTTTTTTAACGCTTCAATTTTTAGTTCGTTGTCTCTCGATGCAGTTATAGCCGTTAGTATCGCTGATGTAAAATGGCTAAAAAACTTTAAAAACTCTACTTGCCTTCGATTAACAGCTAGCTCCTGATTAGAAAAAAGAACCATAAGTCCAATCAAACAATTGTCATCATTAATAATAGGCACGCCAACAGTATGTAAAATGTTTGTTGGAGAAGAAGGTGTTGCAGTTGGCTCACTCGGAGTCTGTATATTAGACTCAAGTTCAAAGGAGCGGTATTTCAAGTCGAAAGACGCTGGCCTATCAGGTTTATACCCAAAATAAGAAAGAGGGACTTCATCAATGTCATTTAATCTTTCGATTTTATTGCTCGGAGCGGCTATAAAATAAAAGTTGTCGCCTATTTTCTCAAAAATTGCACACTGTGCATTCGGAATAGAAATCGTATTCTCTAAATCCAGGCACACTTGATCCAATTGTTCGTGACTAGCTTGACCACTTGCAATTGACGATAGTGTATTTGCCTTTTCAAATAGCAGTTTGTTCAGATGTTCTATATTCACGATCTAACCGCGGTTCCGCTCCCTGTAATCGTTATCTGATTGTAAGTAACTGAAAGCTTGTGTCAATGCTTAAAAACGAGCATTGTCTATTTGTTCGCTTGTACCTATTTCTAGAGCTAATGTTCGTTCTTCTTCTGTTAGAATCCCTACACAAGGCGTTCTACGACGATATTTTCGCATTTGAGGAGAGTCTTCTAACATGCCCTTAATAAAATCATCAGAGTTGCCAATTATTTCTAATAGACTTTGCCATGTTAGGTATTCGCCATATTTCATTCGACCTTCATCACGGCGTTTATTCATCGTTTCTAACATTTTAATTTCATATTGATGATCACCTTGCTGATGACATGCCACTAACTTTTTCGCAATTGCTTGATGAATGATTAGTACTTGCTGGTCGACTAACGCTTCACGTAACCCCCCCTTCTTAACCATATAGTTTTTGTTTCGTCTGAAGCCTAAGCCTTGTCGTTTAAACATTTTACTTTGCATTAAAGTCTATTGGTTTTGGTTTTGGGCTTGTGCTAAATCTAAATGGTTTATCCTCACTAGGTTGATCTGGGATCAACTGACTAATAATAAGGCTACAGATTGCAAAAGACGCTCCAATCATAAACACTAAAGTACTTGAATATAACCATACTAAACCTAACATCACGGGTATTATTACTGCCGCAATATGGTTAATTGTAAAGCTAACAGAGGCTGTAGCGGCTATATCCTTTTGATCAGCAATTTTTTGAAAGTACGTTTTTATGGCAATGGCCAACGCGAAAAACATATGATCAATGACATACAAGGCTGCGGCAATTTCTGCGGTTTCGACTAATGCATAGCCGACAAATACAAATATAAGTCCAACATATTCAAAGGTTAACGCTCGACGCTCACCGATTTTTCCAACCCACTGCCCTATTTTACTGGCAAATAACAAGTTAAATATGTAGTTGACGCCAAACAGCAAACTAATTTCACCAACACTGTAACCAAACTTTTCAACCATCATAAAGCCGGCAAAGACCATAAAGATTTGTCTTCGAGCGCCACTTAGAAAAGTTAACGCGTAGTAAAGCATGTAGTTCTTTTTAAGCACTATTTTTTTAGTTTGCACATGAGGTTGTTCGTACATAGGAAAGCCAAAAAATAGCAATAATGCCACCGCAAAACCAACACCACCTGCAATTAAGTAAGTCGTTTTGTAGGTTACCTCAAGCCATTCCATTAACACCCAAATGCCGCCAAAAGCCAGTAATGATGCAAATGACTTCATCGCTAAGGCTTGTCCTAAAAAATGTGCAGACTCTTTTTTATCGACCCATTGCAAAGTGAGGCTCTGCTGCGTTGTTTCGTAATAATGAAAGCCGATAGACATTATAAAGGTCGTCACGTACAAACCGTACTCAGTAGGGAAATAACCGGTAAATGCGACGCCTATACTCAATACCGCTATTGAATATATTGCAAATCGTTGCTCTTTTATAAAAAGCAAAATATAAATAGCCGTGAACGCTAAAAATCCTGGTATCTCTCGGATTGACTGCAACATACCAATCTCGGCACCGGTAAAAGCCGCTTTTTCAATGACGAAGTTATTGAGCAAGGTAGCCCAAACCGCAAAAACAAACGGTAAAATAAAGGCCATCGCTAGTAAAAAAACCTTAGGACTCAAACGCGTCACATCTACACTCCAAATTATTTGTTTTATTAAACAAAAAAGCCGCGATAACAATCACGGCTTAATGTTTTACGTAAGACCAAATCTTACACTAGGAAACTAAGCAACAAAGCTATCTTGTAATGGTGGCACTACCTGTTTTTTACGGCTTAGAACGCCGTCAATCCACACACGATTGTTAACCAAAGTTACATCAAATGCTTTTTCTATTACGCTTGGATCGTCTGAAACGACTAAAAGTTCTGAACCTTCTTTCATAATATCTGTTAGCAATAAAATTACGGAATGACGATTGCCTTCCTCTTTTAATGCTTGAAGGTCAGCATGTAAGTCGTCTTTCATTTCATCTAGCATGGCAAGGTCAATCACTTCTAACTGACCAATACCAACCAACTGTCCTTTCATGTTAAAGTCTTTAAAATCACGAAGCACAAGGTCACGTGCAGGCGTACCTTCTACGTCAGATTTTACTTTAAACATTTCCATGCCTAAATCCATGTAATCTTCAACACCTGCAATTTCCGCTAGTGCTTCAACGCATTTTATATCTGCAGTTGTACACGTTGGCGATTTAAATAAAACAGTATCACTTAAAATAGCCATCATCATTGCACCAGCTATATCTTTAGGGATAGCGATGCCTTCGAAGTCATACATCATTTTAATGATAGTATTTGTACAACCAACCGGACGAATCCAACACTCTAATGGTGTAGATGTGGTGATGTCGCCAAGTTTGTGGTGATCAATAATGCCTAAGATAGTCGCATCGTCGATATCGTCTGGACCTTGTACACGATCTGAGTGATCAACAATATAAAGGCTTTCTCCAGCATAGCTTAATTTAAGCTCAGGTTGCTCAAAGCCAAAACGATTTAAAATGAACATAGTTTCAGGTGACAACTCACCTAAACGTGCAGGCACAGTTTCTTGACCAAGTTCAGTTTTTAAATAAGACAACGCGATGGCAGAACAAATAGAGTCTGAATCTGGAACCTTATGGCCCACTACATAATTTGGCATATCACACCTTTGATAAATTAATTTGGCTACGTACCTAGGCACGTTTATAAATAGTAAAAATGATGGCGTGAATTATAACCAAATCAATTAAAAATTCGAGCAACAAATATCGATAATAAACAAATGAATAGTACGAGGAGAAGGTGCGCCACATTCAATGATGAACATGACGCTGATATTACTTATTGATTGTGGTAATCAAGGCAGATTTTAACTTCTTGTTTGGAGCCTAAAATAACCGGTACTCGTTGATGAAGTTCCGTAGGCTGAATATCCAAAATATTCTGCTCGCCCGTCGAAATCAGGCCACCAGCTTGCTCAACTAATAAACCCATAGGGTTTGCTTCGTATAATAAACGTAATTTGTTTGGCTTGTCAGGATTGTCAGTATGGCGAGGATAAGTAAAGATGCCTCCACGACATAAAATTCGATGTACGTCACCAACCATGCAAGCTATCCAGCGCATATTAAAGTTTTTGCCTCGAATACCCGCCTTGCCATCAAGGATGTCACGAATATAACGCTGCATTGGGATATCCCATTTATGCTGATTAGAACTGTTTATGGCAAACTCTTGCGTTTCTTCAGGTATTGCGATGTCTTCGCGTGTTTTCAAAAACGAGCCATGGGTTTTATCTAACGTATAAAAATGTACACCTTTGCCAGTAGTCAGCGCTAAAATTGTAGATGGGCCATACATAACATAACCCGCAGCAACCTGATTACGTCCCGGCTGTAAAAAGTCTTGTTCGGTAATTGGCGCTCCATCTAACTTATCTTCTGGTACCGGAAGAATTGAAAATATCGTACCAGTTAAGCTATTTACATCTATATTAGAACTGCCATCTAACGGGTCAAATGCTACTAAAAACCGACCACCATGCTGACCTTCAACAATGTAATCTTCCTCTTCTGACGCGATCGCCCTTACAAAACCAGACTCTAACAACATATCTTTGAGAAGTTGATTAGACAATATATCTAGTTTTTTCTGTGTTTCACCTTGAATGTTTTCATTTAAGGTAGAGCCTAATACACCAGACAAATCCGCTTGCCCTACTCGAAAAGAGATATCTTTACACGCCGCTAATATGGTTCTAATTAAAGAAATCAGGTCTAGTTCAACGCCTTCTTTTCGTAACTCAGGAGCTAGTCTTTTCATTGTATTTAAAGCCTTTTATGGATTTGATCAGTTAACAAGCCAAACTTATCAACAATTAAGTCAATATCGTGCCTGGACAAAATCAATAAATCCAAGCGTAACTTTTAGATGGCGCTATTCTAACCATTTTTTTACGTGAGTTGCAGTTTTTTGGAATTATTTTATGAAAACTTTCAACCTCACTTTCATAATGGTTTTCAGTTGTGAGTTATTGGTTCACATAATTCATAAACTACGGCACACTTAAACGTAAATTTTGCCAACCTTCTAAAAACTATAAAAGTTTAAGGATGACCAATGAGAATGAGTCGCTACCTACTTAGTATAATCACTTTGTTTGCTTTTTTTATGACAAGCGTGACATTTGCTGAGATTAAGTCCGTTAAGGATTTCACATCCGGCATGTTGAAAGTTGAAGGATACTTCACATTTTTCTACGATAAAAAAAGTGACAAAATTTATTTACAAATTGAAGAGCAAAAAGAACCATTCCTGTTTCAAAGTAGCTTGCCTCATGGCTTAGGCTCAAACGATATTGGTCTTGACCGAGGCCAACTGGGTGACACACGAGTAGTGCAGTTCGAAAGTTACGGCAATAAGGTTTTACTGACGCAACTTAATACAGATTACCGAGCAAATAGTGATAACCGCGCAGAGCAAAAAAGTGTTGAAGAGGCCTTTGCTAAGTCTGTTATTTTTGGATTTGAAATAATCGCCAAAGACAGAGGCACGTCTCTCATCGACTACACGCCATTCTTATTAAGTGATATTCACGGCGTTGCGCGTAAATTAAAAGCACAAAAGCAAGGTAATTACTCGGTTGTTAAAAACCGCAGCGCTGTAAATTTTGCTCGAAGTAAGTCATTTCCTAAAAATACAGAACTAGAGTCCATTGTTTCATTTAGTGGGAGTTCACCAGGCCAATACGTTCGTCAAGTTGCTCCTGATGCGCATAATATTACCGTCCATATGCATCATTCTTTGGTTAAACTTCCAGATGATAACTATCAGGCACGCGCATTTCATCCGTTTAGCGGTTACTGGAGCATTAGCCACAAAGATTATGCGGCCTCATTAGATAACAGCATGAATGTAAAAGTTATCCCACGCCATCGACTTAATGATAAAGAACCTATCGTTTATTACCTTGATCCAGGTACACCTGAACCAGTTCGCACGGCTTTACTCGAAGGCGCGAGATGGTGGACAGAAGCATTTGAAGCAGCCGGCTTTAAAAACGGTTTTCAGGTTAAAATGTTACCCGAACGAGCGGATCCAATGGATGTCCGTTATAACACAATTCAGTGGGTACACAGAGCAACTCGTGGTTGGAGTTATGGCGCATCAGTCATAGATCCTAGAACTGGCGAAATAATAAAGGGACACGTTACGCTAGGTTCATTGCGCGTTAGACATGATTACCTGCTAGCACAAGGGTTAACTGGACCATTTAAGAACTCTGTAGATAACGATACCAGTAAAATAAAAGACATGGCCTTAGCTCGAATTCGCCAACTTGCGGCTCATGAAATTGGTCACACTCTCGGTATTGCCCATAACTTTGCTGCGTCAGCAAATAATAGAGCCTCGGTAATGGACTATCCGCATCCTTATGTAAAGATAGTAGATGACAAAATAGATTTGTCTGATGCCTATTCCGAA
This sequence comes from Psychrosphaera aestuarii, assembly GCF_017948405.1. Lineage (NCBI taxonomy): Bacteria > Pseudomonadati > Pseudomonadota > Gammaproteobacteria > Alteromonadales > Pseudoalteromonadaceae > Psychrosphaera > Psychrosphaera aestuarii. Next base: position 2,841,607 of record NZ_CP072844.1, read on the forward strand.
GGCATTGGCGAGTGGGACAAATATGTTATTAAGTACGGTTATCAACAGTTTTCATCCAAAGAAGAAGAAACCACAGCGCTTAGTGAGTTAATTTCAAAAACAAGAGCGCAAGGTTTGCTTTATATGTCTGACTCTGATGCTCGACCGTTAAGTGGCGCGCACCCTAGTGGACACTTATGGGACAACGGAAAAAACCCGGCTGCAGAACTAGATAGAGTAATGGCAATACGTAAGCTTGCGCTTGCGAAATTTGGTCTAGATAACTTAGCTCCTAACCAACCCATATCGGATCTTGAAGAAATATTAATGCCTATTTATTACTTCCATCGTTATCAAACAACAGCTGCAGTGAAGTTAATTGGTGGGCTTGAATATAATTATGCGATAAAAGAGCCAAATAGTGTTTCCGATGTAAGTCCGGTAAATGTTGAGCAACAATCACAAGCCTTAGCGTCGTTACTGAAGACTCTACATGCTAAAACTCTGACATTACCAACCTCTATTATTGATGTCATTCCGCCTAAAGCATACGGTAGTTATCGTAATAGGGAGAGCGGCCCAAATAAAACTGGGCTAGCATTTGACCCCGTAACCCTAGCTGCGGCGAGTGCAAACCACACCTTGTCTGGATTGTTACAGCCGGCTCGTCTTGCAAGAATTGCCCAGCAAGCAAATCTAAATAGCGGATACCTAACGGTAGGTGAGTACCTACAAACAATAATTGCAACTACAGTTAAAAGCAAAGCTTCTGTAGGTCTAGAGTCTGCTGTTCAACAGAGAGTTGGCGCACTAACAATTGAAATATTAGTCTCTACTCTTAACTCAGATAAAACCCCTGTTGAAGTGAAAGCCGATTTGTTTAATGAATTATCACAGCTTAATAGTTGGTTAAAACAAGTCTCTTTCGATGTTAGCTCAGGTCAGCGAGGCTATTATCGTTTGTTAAGTCATCACTTGTCTTGGTATTTTGAACACAGAAAGTGGCTACCACTAGTGGATATCAGTAAACTACCTCCTGGCTCTCCAATTTAACGAACAGATTTTATTTATGCATATACATATTCTAGGCATTTGTGGCACCTTCATGGGCGGTATTGCAGCTATTGCTAAACAACTGGGTCATCACGTGACTGGTTCAGATTTAAATGTTTATCCACCCATGTCTACACAGCTAGAGCAGTTAGGTATTGCTTTAACGACGGGTTGGGATGAACAACAGTTTAAGCCAGAGCCGGATCTCGTTATTATCGGTAATGCAATGTCGAGAGGCAATCCCGCTGTCGAATATGTATTAGCTCGTAATTTGCCTTATACCTCCGGACCAGAATGGTTGAAACGAGAAGTCCTCCAACATCGATGGGTAGTTGCAGCCTCTGGTACTCATGGGAAAACTACTACCGCCGGTATGGTTGCATGGCTGTTAGAGTCTTGCGGAATGAACCCTGGTTATTTAATTGGTGGAGTGCCTGGAAATTTTGACGTGTCAGCGCGCTTGGGCGACAGTCCATTTTTTGTTATCGAAGCTGACGAATACGACACGGCATTTTTCGACAAACGCAGTAAATTTGTTCATTACCTTCCTAAAACACTTATTATCAATAACTTAGAATTTGACCACGCAGACATATTTAAAGACATTGATGCCATAAAAACTCAGTTCCATCATCTCGTGCGCATTTTACCAAATAATGGTTTATTGATTTCTAACCCAGACGAAACACACATTGAGTCTGCACTAAAATTAGGATGTTGGAGCCCTCGAGAAACCATTAGCACTTCAGGTTTGTCCACCAACGGTGACTCCGATTGGCAAGTTTCGATAAAGCCAAATGCACTAGATTTATATGACGGTAGTAAGTTCGAGGTATACCTTAAAAGCGAATTAATTGGGACGGTTGAATGGCAGCTCACCGGCCTACATAATGTTCACAACGGTCTCGCTGCACTTGCTGCGGCTAGGCACTGTGGTATGGATATTAGCGCCTGCATCAAGGCTTTAAGCTCGTTTACCAATGCTAAGCGCCGTATGGAAGTGTTGATGCAACACAATAACATAACCTTGTATGACGATTTCGCTCATCACCCTACTGCAATTAAAACAACACTTGCTGGGCTTCGAGCCAACGTTGGCAATCAACGTATTATCGCCATTCTAGAGCCAAGATCTAATACCATGAAAATGGGCGTGCATAATCATACTCTCGCGTCCTCTTGGCAGGATGCTGATGAAGTATTGATATTTAACAGTGATAGCACTTGGCAGTTAGATCAGTCGCTAAATCATACACCAACCAAAATCTTCAGTAGTATTGATGCTATTATTGAACGTGTGGTTGAACTAATTAAACCCAATGACCATATAGTGGTGATGAGTAACGGCGGTTTTGGTGGTATTCACCAACAATTAAAACAAGTGATAACGCAAAAGGGTTAATTTTTTCATGTCTCAAAATAATGCTGAATCCTATATGGATAATTCTTTCAAACGACGAATTACCATTGCTATGACAGGTGCGTCCGGTGCGCCATATGCAATAGAGCTTATTCAGCAATTAATTAATCAAGATATTAAAGTATTTTTACTGTTATCGTCCGCAGCCAAGGTCGTTTTAAAGACCGAAATGGAACTCGATATTCCAGGTAGCCCAAGTCAAGCAACCGAATGGTGTACAAGCTATTTTTCAGCTAAGCAACATCAAATTGAAGTTTTAGGCAAGGAGCAATGGTTTAGTCCTCCTGCATCTGGTTCAGCTGCTCCTAAGCAAATGGTAGTATTGCCCTGTTCAACCGGCACATTATCGGCTATCGCAACAGGTAGCTCAGATAACCTCATTGAACGTGCGGCTGATGTTGTAATTAAAGAACGCGGACAACTAATTTTGGTACCAAGGGAAACACCTTTCTCTTCTATCCATCTAGAAAACATGCTTAAGCTGTCTAACATGGGCGTCACTATTATGCCCGCAGCTCCAGGCTTTTATCATCACCCTAAAAGCATCAATGATCTTGTACAATTTATGGTTGCTAGGGTGTTAGACCACTTACAAATCGAACAAACATTAGTGCCTCGTTGGGGCTATACTCATTAATCGACAATATTGAGAATAATTACGTCTATGTACGCATTAGAAATTAAAGATTTAAAAAAGACTTACCACTCGAAAAATCGAACCGTTGAAGCGTTAAAGGGCATTACACTAAATGTCCAAGAAGGTGATTTTTTCGCACTGCTTGGACCAAACGGAGCGGGTAAATCAACCACCATTGGTGTCATCAGTTCATTAGTCAATAAGTCTTCAGGTACGGTTAAAGTATTTGGCCATGATATTGATTCAGAGCTTGAACTTGCAAAATCTCATATTGGCTTAGTACCGCAAGAGTTTAATTTTAATCAGTTTGAAACGGTTTTGCAGATTGTTGTTAATCAAGCAGGTTATTATGGAGTAGAACGAAAAATAGCTCTGGAACGTGCTGAGAAATATTTGAAGCAAACTGATCTTTGGGAAAAACGTGACTCTCAAGCCCGAGCGTTATCGGGAGGCATGAAGCGACGCTTAATGATAGCCCGTGCACTCATGCACGAACCAAAACTTTTAATATTAGATGAGCCGACCGCTGGCGTGGATATTGAAATTCGCCGCAGTATGTGGGAAGCCTTACAACAGTTAAACGATGAAGGCATAACTATTATTCTAACCACACATTATCTGGAAGAAGCGGAAATGTTGTGTCGTAATATCGCCATTATTGATAAAGGCGTTATTGGTGAAAATACATCAATGAAAAACTTACTCGCCAAACTTAATGTTGAAACCTTTGTATTAGATACATCTGAGTTTAATGACGCACCAACTATTGAAGGTTTTACTTCAAAAACAAAAGACAACCACACCATCGAAGTTGATGTTATGAAAGGGCAAGGCTTAAATAGTGTATTTACGCAACTGACAGAACAAGGCATTCAAGTATTAAGTATGAGAAACAAAGCCAATCGTTTAGAAGAGCTATTTGTACGACTAGTGGAAGATGGTAAAAAAGGAGCGAACGCATAATGGGCAGTTATTCAGTTGCATTAAAGGCAATTTTAATAAAAGAGTGCACTCGATTTTTACGTATTTGGGTTCAAACTTTAGTGCCACCGGCCATTACTATGACCCTTTACTTTGTTATTTTCGGTAATTTAATTGGATCTAGAATTGGCGAAATGGGTGGGTATGATTACATGTCATTCATTGTCCCGGGCCTTATTATGATGTCGGTAATAACCAATTCGTATTCCAATGTCGCTAGTTCATTTTTTAGTGCTAAATTTCAGCGCAATATCGAAGAAATGCTTGTAGCACCAGTGCCTAACTTCGTTATTGTATTGGGCTTTATTGGCGGCGGCATGCTACGCGGCTTGCTCGTTGGCTTAATTGTTACCTGCGTGTCCTTATTGTTTGTAGATATTCAAATTCACAGCATCCCGATTCTAATTATTACCGTATTAATGACTTCTATGGTGTTTTCATTGGCTGGATTAATAAACGCAATATTCGCAAATTCGTTTGATGACATTTCAATTATTCCAACCTTTATTTTAACGCCGCTAACTTATTTAGGCGGCGTATTTTACAGCTTAAGTCTACTACCAGACGTTTGGCAAACTGTTTCCAAAGCTAATCCAATTGTTTATATGGTTAACGCTTTTAGGTATGGCTTTTTAGGCGTGTCTGATGTCAATCTATCTGTTGCGATAAGTATGATTGTTATTTTTGTAATTATATTTTTTACTGTCGCAATGACATTGATTAATAAAGGCATTGGCATTCGAAGTTAGATATTTATTTGCAGTTTGCCTTGTTAGATCAAATTCTTTGTCTAAACTTAAGTCGTTACAAGCAGTTATGGTCAAATTATAACCATAGAAACATTATTCAGCTCTTTATTGTTAAAGAGCTGGCGGCTTAAGCCGATATATTTAATGCTTTCGATAAATCTATAGGTAGATTAAGTGTGAATAAATTCCAAAATCTCAGTGTTTTCATAAAGATCAATGTTATTACCTTGATCGCGCTAATCGCTCTGATCGTCGTTATTGTTTTAAATGCGCTCGCTAGCCAAGAAAATAATAAAAATATTGACGACCTAAAAGACCGTCGTTATCAAATAGCAAAAATCTCTACGGCTAATTCATTTATCATCAACAGAATTGACGAATTTTATAGCCAAGCCGTCTCCTTCGGTGACGAAGAGCTTATCAGCAAAGCTGACGCGGAATATGAGATATTAAAAAAGAACATTGAAAGCATTCTTAAACTAGATAAAGCAAATCGTTCTAAATTAGAACAATTCGAGCAAACGTTAGAAAAATACAACATTACAGCAAAAGAAATAGTAACCACGTTCTTAAGTGGCGATGCTGATTTTTCAGTTATTCAACAAAAGTCTTCTGAAAAAGCTGAGTTGTTCAAGCAACTAAATGACAACCTCGAGCAATACAAGTCTCAGTCAGATCGTGAGTACGTAGAACTCGCTGAAAATGCGAAAGCACGTTCTGAAAACACCATCATGCAAAGTATTATCGTATCGGTTGTGCTGGTTATTTTAATCGTTATTCTTGGTGTCTTTATTGGTAGAGTCATTCGCCAAGCCGCGTCGGATGCGGCCGAGACTCTTGGTGAGCTTGCTAAGGGCGACGGCGATTTAAACTCGACCCTGAATGTGACAAGCGAAGACGAAATTGGTCAAATGTCGAAGAACTTCAATGGCTTCATGGAAGTCTTACGTGCGGCCATTAGTGATGTTATGGCGGTTGTTCAACCTCTGCTTGATAACTCAACACGCCTGATTCAACGTATGGAAGTTGCTGAGTCTGCGATGCATAAGCAAAGCGAAGACTCAGAAATGGTTAAACAGTCCATGGAAGAGATGAATCAAAGCGTAAATGAAATATCTAACTCTGCAAACGAAGCAGCGGTTGCTACAGAAAACGCAGAGAAAGAAGCGAACCAAAGCTTAGACATTCTTAACCAGTCTATGGCAGTTTCTCAAGCATTGAACAGTGAAATAAAGGGCGCATCTTCAGTTATCCATAAATTGGCTCAAGATACTCAAAACGTTAATCAAATTCTTGACGTTATTACTTCTATTGCTGAACAGACTAACCTGTTGGCATTGAATGCGGCAATTGAAGCAGCACGTGCTGGCGAACAAGGCCGTGGTTTCGCAGTTGTTGCCGACGAAGTTCGAGAGCTTGCATCAAGAACATCAAAATCAACTACTGAAATCCGAGAGTTGTTAAACGCGCTAACAGAAGCTGCTACCGCCTCTGTTGACTCAATGGAAAGTGCTAGCGCCCAAGCGGAGCGAAACGAAGAGTATGCCGCTCAAACGGGTGAGTCTGTTAACAAAATCGCAGGCCATATCAACACAATTAATGGCCTTAACACTCAGATTGCTACGGCAACCGAAGAACAAACCTCAGTTGCTAATACTGTAATGATGAATGTTAATGACATGAATAAATCAATCGGCAGTTCATTAGAGGCACTTGATGGCATACGTGATGTCTCGAAAAGCCTACATACATTATCTGATGACTTACTTGAGGCCGCTTCTAAATTTAAACTTTAAGCGACACCAAGATAAATATATGAAAAAGGTCGATTATCGGCCTTTTTTATTTTCTATTTCTTGACGCATTTTGCTAAACTTTAAAGCCAAATTTGCTTCCTCACCTAAATGGAAACTATTCCAATGAATTTGGCTCAATCAGTATTAGCGGTAAACGATGATCTTCCTATAAAAACCAATCTTCCTGTCCATAGTGGAAAAGTGCGCTCTGTGTACTGGCTTACGGCCGAAGATAGTAGCCGATTAATTAGAGATAAAGGATACGACGTAGCCGAAGACACGCCATTAGCTATTATGGTAATAAGTGATCGTATTTCTGCCTTTGACTGTGTATGGCATGGAGAAAACGGACTAAATGGTGTGCCTGGTAAAGGTGCCGCTCTTAATGCGATTTCTAATCATTGGTTTAAATTATTCAAAGAGAATGGGTTAGCTGATAGTCATATTTTGGATATTCCCCATCCATTTGTTTGGATTGTGCAAAAAGCTAAGCCCGTTATGATTGAAGCAATCGCTCGCCAATACATAACCGGCTCAATGTGGCGCAGCTACGAAAAAGGTGAACGAGAGTTTTGTGGCATCACCTTACCTGAAGGCCTCACCAAAGACCAAAAACTAGATCAAATTTTAATAACACCTTCTACTAAAGGCATACTTAAGGGTATTCCAAACGTACCTGAAGCGGATGATGCGAATATTAGCAATGCAGATATAGTTAATAATTACTCATCTTTTAATTTTAAAAGTATTGAAGATGTGTCTTTATACCAAACGCTTTTAAAAGATGGATTTTCATTAATTACTGATGAGCTTGCTAAAATTGGACAAATATTTATCGATACGAAGTTTGAATTCGGTTACGTAAAAGATTCACAGCAACAAGAAAAGCTTATATATATGGATGAAGTTGGCACGCCAGATTCATCTCGCATTTGGGATGGGGAGGCATATCGCAATGGCAAGGTTGTTGAAAACTCCAAAGAAGGTTTTCGTCAGGTATTGCTAAATTATTTCCCTGATGCAGACATCCTGTTAAACAAAAATAGAATGGATGAACGTAACGCTCTTGCTAGAAATAATTCACTACCTACCAGTGTACTAATGGACGTGTCGAAAACTTACCTAAATATTGCCGAAAAAATTACTGGAACAAAGCTGATATTGAGCAATAACCCCAAACAAGAAATCATAGATATACTTCGGGAAAGTTACGACCTTATTGTGTAAACGCAGTTTAATCATATTACTCAAACTAGATAAAGGCATGTTTTAATTAATAATAAAATTTAAATCGTGCCTTAACATATTTCATATCAATTATTTTTTGCCTATCGTAAACAATATCCGTACACTGAAATTATTGCTTTTTTGATGAGGTCATCATGTCGTTCAACTCTTTTTCCTATAAATGTATAGTGCTTGCGACAAGTGTATTTATAATTTTATTAGCGACAACTTTTAGCAGTAATACTTTTGCTAATAAGGTTGATATTTTAGTACTGTCTAATAAACACCAGTCTGTTCCAAACGTTGGAGTTTCCTTAACATTATTAGGTAAAAATCACGACAAAGACAAAGAACCAGTGCCTCAGGTAATGAATCAAATTGATACACAATTTTCGCCTCACATCTTAATGGCGCAAAAAGGTGCGAACATCAGTTTTCCTAATTCAGACAATGTTAAACACCATGTTTATTCGTTCTCTGAAGCTAAGACATTTGAGCTAAAACTGTATAAAGACCAAAAACCTGAGCCTCTGCCATTTGAACAAGCGGGCACAGTTACGCTAGGCTGTAATATCCACGACTGGATGCTAGGCTATGTATATGTTGTTGATACTCCGTACTTTTCTAAAACAAACGAGTCTGGTTTTTTACAACTTGAATTGCCAGACGGTGATTATGAAGTTCGTCTCTATAATCCTTTGCTACAAAAAAGTGATCTACAAAGGGTTGATAAAGTATCCATATCTGGAAATAAAAACATCACCATTCAATTAAAACATGCAATGTTAAATGCTACCGATAGTTTTGAAGAAGGCGACGAATTTGACGCGTATTAACTTTCGTTCTTTACAAAATCGCAATTTTTTTCTTTTTTTATTCGCACTTATTGTTACCGTCAGTGCTGTACTTGCGGTTACGTTAAAACAAACATACGGTCACTCTACCAAGCAAATTGATAATCAATTTGAGAGCTCATACTCGGTACTGTTATACCGATTAGAAGCCGAAGCGTTAAACTTAGATGGCGGACTTGAGACGGCGAGTAAAAACTTTAATTTAAAAAGTCTAATACTAGGCGGTAAAAAAGATCCTAACTCGCTTAAACTAGCTTTAACAAACTACCAGACACGGCTAGGCTCCGATTTTATTTCGGTATTAGACCAAGATAAAACTCCGGTTGTTAGTACCCTGCCATTAAATGAAGAGATAGTGACTGGATCAAAAAGCGGAAAATTGCGATTTGGTTTAATTAATCAACAGTTATATTTAATTTCGATTAAAGGAATTAAAGAGGTTGAAAGAATACCTAAGCCCAACGCATATATTGTTACTGGCATAAATGTATCTCGTCTTTTTTCTGCTGATATTAGAAAAATAACTAACTTTGAAGTCAGTATTCGATTTAACAAAAGAGTAATGGCTAGCAGCATTGAAGGGCTCACCGCAGAGCAGCTAGACCAAGGATTTTCAAGTGTTCCTTCTATAGAGGAAGAGCAAAAACGTAAGCTTCAACAACTTATAGTTCTAGATAACCAAAAATATATAAGTTATCAAGCCTTCTTGTCTCATATCAACCAGCAACCAATAAACGTTTTTTTTACATTGCTAGAATCAGAGGCACATTTAAATTACGACAACTTAATACTTCAACTGTCGGTGGCTATTGCCGTCATTATGATCCTTATTTCATTTTTGACGTTTTCATTTTCTAAAAGTATTGCTAAACCTCTTCGTATTCTCGCTGATGTCGCCAACGAAATTAGAAAAGGCAAGTACCCTGATATTCAACATGATAAAACACTCTACGAAGTAGAAACATTATCGTTAGCATTAGGAGGCATGCAAAGTGCGATTCAAAAAAGGGAAAAGGAAAATCATCAACTTGCGTACTTCAGTTCATTAACAGGTCTTCCAAACAGAACCTACTTTATGTCGCAGGTTAAAAAGCAAATAGCACAGCATGAAGCGCAACGCTTTGCCGTATTGTGGATGGACGTGGATCGATTTAAAGACATAAATGATACATTAGGTCACGAATTTGGCGACGACGTCATCAAAGCGATTGCTCACCGTCTCGAGGATAATGCCCAGCGAAACACATTTATTGCCTACCTAGATGGTGATGAATTTGCGGCTTATATCAATGTGAATAATGAACAGGAAGCGATGCTTGCCGCAGGCCAAATTGAAAACTTATTTGAACAACCATTCCTAGTTAATGAAATAGCGCTAGATGTATCAATCAGCATAGGTATCTCTTTGTACCCCGATGATACAAAACTAGCAGAACAGTTAATGCAATATGCAGACATCGCTTTGTATGAATCGAAGGAACAACACCACAGTATTGCTCGTTATATCGCATCTAATAATAAATATTCTGTTGTTCGTTTAAGCTTAATGACTGAGCTCAAAAATGCCATAGAAGAAGGACAACTCACTTTAAATTACCAACCTAAAATAGATATAGCGTCAGGTAAAGTTGTTAGTGTTGAGTCGCTTGTTCGTTGGCGTCACCCAGAGCATGGTTTCATTTTTCCTGATGACTTTATTCCTTTGGCTGAGCAAACAGGTAACATTCGTCATTTAACACACTGGGCAATTGAGCAAGCACTAATCGAGCACGTTCGTTTAAAACAGCTTGGGTATGACATCAAAATGGCCGTAAACATATCGGCTGTAGATTTGTCTGACTTAGAGTTACCTCCTTTTGTTGGCTTACTGTTGGCAAAGTATAAGGTGACACCTACGTCGCTCATTTTAGAAGTTACTGAAAGCGCCATTATGGCTGACGCTGATAAAGCAATGAAAGCGCTAAACATGCTAAAAAGTATGTCTATTAAATTATCCATTGATGATTTTGGAACGGGCTACTCATCAATGGAGCAACTTAAACGTGCGCCAGTTGATGAACTTAAGATAGACAAGTCCTTTGTATTAGACCTAGCTAGCAACAAAGATGACTTTATCATTGTAAAATCTATAACAAGTTTGGCACACAACCTTGGAATGACTATAGTTGCCGAGGGTGTTGAAGATTTAGGTAGCTTAATGAAATTAAAGCAACTAAATATAGAAACAGCACAAGGGTATTTTATTAGTAAACCCGTTGATTCTTTAACTTTAGAAACTTGGTTAGATGAAAATAAAGGAATTTACGCCCCACTCCATAATGTCGACATGCAAGTAACTACTACCGAAGATAAACTTGGTAACGGCAAGAGTGACGGTGATTAAAATTAAGCAACTATTCGCTATTAAAACGGCATTATTGATCAGTCTTCTTTTCAATAACGTCGCGAACGCTGGTTTAACAACCAAGGGTGTTATAGACGCAAGCATACTTTACAACGAAACACCTGAGTCTTGGTTAAAGCCATGGTTTGAAAATGGTGTTGGTGTACACAGATACGACGATGAAATAACCGCGCGCCTTAATCATGCCTTGCTTGAAATCGACTATGAATTAACTAATGACTTATCGTTTTTTGCTGTTGCTCAATACACCCCAGATGGCGATACACACCTTGGTGTAAATGAAGCCTACATAAAATATAAGCCTCTAACAAACAAGATTAAACACGAGTTAAAGGTTGGTTATTTTTATCCACAACTTTCACTAGAGAACTCAGATATTGGCTGGACTAGTCCTTATACCTTTAACTTTTCGTCGATTAACAGCTGGGTTGCAGAAGAAGTAAGACCTTTAGGTATAGAATGGCAAGTCAAGCGGCCAGGTCGAGCACACAACAGCAATTTTACCTATACGGGTGTTGTCTCTGCCTACGCTCAAAATGACGGCATAGCATCACTATTAGCTTGGCGCGGTTGGGCCATTCATAACCGTCAGACACTTATCGGGGAGAAAGTTCGGTTTGCCAATTACTTTCAGTTTCAACCTGTTGAGGCACCCAACCCGACCTACGTCGACATTAATGACGAAACCGATCATAGGGTAGGTTATTATGTTGGCCTTCACGTTCAGTACCAAAGAAAAACGGATCTCCGTGCTTATTACTACGATAACAATGCCGATCCGCTATCTATTGAATCAGATATGCAATATGGTTGGGATACACAGTTCTTCTCTTTGGCTTTGCTACATAAGTTTAATCGTGAGTTTAGACTTCTTGCGCAAGTAATGACTGGTAAAACTAAAATGGGCGATATTGAAAACGGCGTTTTTAACGACTTTAGAGCCTGGTACGTCATGCTAAATTATAAACTCGCACAACATAGATATTCTATTCGCCACGACGCTTTTAGAGTTTTAGACAAAGATAATAATGAATTTGATCCAAATAGTAGCGACGGCAAAAGCGTAACGTTAAGTTATCGCTATGAATACAGCGATAATTGGCAGCTAGGTACGGAGCTAACCATTACAACTAGTGATAATACAAACAGAACACTTTGGCTGAACTGGACACCTAAACACACACAGAAGTCTTTTGCGTTAACCGCGCAGTATCGTTTTTAGTCAGTGTCACATTGTTATGTGGCGTTAGTCGTAAATAGTGGTTAATTAATACTACTTTTTATTTACATAAAAAAAGCCGCCTTGAACTGAGGCGACTTTAACAGGGTCAATCTTACTAAATGAAAACCTAAGAACTAACCTTCTAAGGTCGCGTCTTTATCTTCTGGTTCTTCATCTTTTATTGTTGCTTGTAACAACAACATATCTCTTAATTTTGTTTCAATTTCTTCCGCAATATCGGTATTTTCTTTTAAGAACTTAATACAGTTTGCTTTACCTTGGCCAATTTTGCTGCCGTTGTATGCATACCAAGCACCTGCTTTATCAACCACGTTATTTTTAACGCCAAGATCGATAAGTTCGCCTTCTTTAGAAATACCTTTACCGTACATGATAATAAATTCAGCTTGTTTAAACGGAGGTGCAACCTTGTTTTTAACAACTTTAACCCGAGTTTCGTTACCAATAATCTCGTCGCCTTCTTTAACCGAACCGATACGACGGATATCTAAGCGAACTGATGCGTAGAATTTTAATGCATTACCACCAGTAGTGGTTTCTGGATTACCAAACATAACACCAATTTTCATACGAATTTGGTTAATGAAAATACAAAGTGTGTTTGAACGCTTAATATTACCTGTTAGTTTACGAAGCGCTTGAGACATTAAACGAGCTTGTAGACCCATGTGCGAGTCACCCATGTCACCTTCAATTTCAGCTTTTGGCGTTAACGCGGCTACAGAGTCGACAATAAGAACGTCTACAGCACCTGAACGAACTAGCATATCGGTAATTTCTAAAGCTTGTTCACCTGTGTCTGGCTGTGAAACTAATAACTCATCAACATTAACACCTAATGCAGCTGCATAAATTGGGTCAAGTGCGTGCTCAGCATCAACGAAAGCACAAGTTTTACCTTGCTTCTGTGCTTGCGCTATAACTTGTAGCGTTAATGTTGTTTTACCAGAAGATTCAGGACCGTAAATTTCGATAATACGACCACAAGGTAATCCGCCTATGCCTAATGCAATATCTAATCCTAGCGAACCTGTGCTCACTGATTCTATATCTAGTGCTTTGCTATCGCCTAGCTTCATAATTGAACCTTTACCAAATTGGCGTTCAATTTGTTGCAACGCTGCACCAAGTGCCTTTTCTTTATTTGCGTCCATTTAACTCTCCGGAATGACTTTGTTTGGGCTTCCACCAAAATTTATGGAATGAGTATACTGTATAATTAAACAGTATCAATACTGTATAGAATCTTTTTTATATTATTTTTATAATAAAATCGTAACCAATTGATTTAATGAGAATTGCACTGCCTTATTTCTTACTGCAAGTCGATCTCCATCGAACTGTTGTCTGTGAGTGTATACCGTAATTTCCTTATTATTTTTAGTTACAGACACTGCAAATGCAAACCAAACTGTTCCAACTGGTTTAGATTCTGTACCGCCACCTGGTCCAGCTATTCCACTCACCGCAATTGCTATATTTGCATCGGCGGCTTTTAAAGCGCCTGTCGCCATTTCTGCAACCGTTTCTTCCGAGACCGCTCCATAAGTATCCAATGTATTCCTACTTACGCCCAATAAACGATGTTTCGCCTCATTACTATAGGTAACGTAAGCCTCGTTAAAATATGCCGAGCTACCTGCTAAATCTGTAATTGCCGAAGACACCCCACCAGCAGTGCATGACTCGGCCGTAGTGATGGTCCATCCGTTTTCCAATAAATGCTCTGCTAGTAAACGTCTAGCGTTGGTAAAGCCGTTCATTTTTCACTCCTCAAGCCGCTAAAATCAATTTTTACAAGACACTCGTTAACTGATCTGTGACAATATACGATATTAATAGTCAACCGTCAGTCCATACTTTGTAATGATAGATTTATACAGCGATGCAAGCATTGCAGCTCAAACGCCAATGATGCAGCAATTTTTAAAACTGAAAAAAGACCATCAAAATGTGCTTTTATTTTATCGAATGGGCGACTTTTATGAGTTGTTCTTTGATGATGCTAAGCGCGCCTCTGAACTTTTAGATATATCACTTACAAAGCGAGGCACAGCACATGGTCAACCCATCCCTATGGCGGGTGTACCGTATCATGCGGTAGATAATTATTTATCAAGGCTGGTGCAAATGGGGCAGTCGGTTGCAATCTGTGAACAAGTAGGTGATCCGGCCACGAGTAAAGGCCCTGTTGATCGTAAAGTAGTTAGAATTGTTACGCCCGGCACGGTAACTGATGAAAATTTGTTACCTGACCGACAAGATAATTTAATTGCGTCTGTATTCGAGAAAAATGGCAAAACAGGGGTTTTGTTTGGACTTGCATATTTAGACATAAATAGTGGTCGTTTTTTACTTAACGAGTTTGAACAACTCGCAGACTTACAAGCAACGTTAACAAGAATATCACCTGCCGAACTACTATACCCAGAGTCGTTTTCACATACGTCTTTTATAGATCGAGATAAAGGCGCTCGCCGTAGACCCGATTGGGAGTTTGATCTGCAAAGTGCGCATCGTGTATTGAACCAACAGTTTAATACTAAAGAGCTAACTGGTTTTGGCGTAGTAAATTATTCAGCCGGTTTATCAGCTGCAGGTTGCTTAATGCAATATGTAAAAGATACCCAGCGTACTGCATTGCCTCACATTCGTAATATTACTATCGAGTCGTTACACACTACTATTTTGATCGATTCGGCTACTCGTAAAAACTTAGAGCTAACTCATAATTTATCTGGTGGTAACGACAACACTTTAGCGAGTGTACTTGATAAAACATCAACGCCGATGGGATCCCGATTATTGAAACGATGGATCCATATGCCCAGTCGCGAGCAACTTGAAGTTTCAGCACGTCTAGATGCAGTAGATGCACTGATGCAAGGCGGTATTTTTGAAGATGGTCAAAACTATTTAAAACAAATCGGTGATATTGAACGAATTGTCGCTAGGCTTGCATTACGTTCGGCAAGACCTCGAGATCTAGCTCGTTTAAGAAATTCATTAGCCGTCATCCCTTTACTGAAAGCTTCTCTGAATCTGGCAAAAGCAAGTCGCCTTAGTGCACTGATAAACCAAGTCGAAGATTTGCCAACTATTGTTGAATTATTAAATAGTGCAATTATTGAAAACCCTCCTGTCTTAATCCGAGACGGTGGTGTCATTCGAGAAGGGTTCAGCCCAGAACTTGATGAGTTAAGAGAGCTAAGTGCAGGTGCTACTCGGTTTGTTGAAGAGCTTGAAGCTAGAGAGCGCGAACAAACTGGTATAGCAACGTTAAAAGTAGGGTATAACCGGGTACATGGCTTTTACATCGATGTAAGCAAAGCAAACTCGGCACAAGTACCAGAGCATTATATTAGACGTCAAACACTAAAAAACAACGAACGCTATATTGTTCCAGAGTTAAAAGAACATGAAGAAAAAGTATTAACGAGTCAAAGTCGTTCGCTAGCCCTTGAGAAGAAGTTATATGACGAACTTCTCACTTCGTTAATTGAAGTGATTCAACCTCTGCAACGCACCGCCGAAGCAATCGCGCAATTAGATGTATTATGTAACTTTGCAGAACGTGCAGAGTCATTAAATTACAATAAACCAACTTTAGTTCGCGGTAGAGTCATAAATATTACTGAAGGTCGTCATCCTGTTGTTGAGCAAGTCATGTCAGAGCCATTCATCTCAAATCCGGTTGATTTGCGTGACGAGCGACGTTTGGCAATCATAACTGGACCAAATATGGGCGGTAAGTCGACGTACATGCGTCAGATTGCCCTAATTACTTTAATGGCAAATATTGGCTCATTTGTACCCGCGAGCCAGGCTGAGATTGGTGAAATTGACAAAATCTTTACTCGAATTGGGGCGTCTGATGATCTGGCGTCTGGTCGTTCAACCTTTATGGTAGAAATGACAGAAACAGCAAACATAATGCACAATGCGACACCAAACTCTCTAGTTTTGATGGATGAAATAGGACGAGGAACCAGTACTTATGATGGTTTAAGCCTGGCATGGGCAAGTGCTGAATATTTAGCGACAAAACTACGGTCGCTTACGCTTTTTGCAACCCACTACTTTGAGCTAACCGAGTTTGCACATACACTTGAAGGTGTGATTAACGTCCATCTTAATGCTCAAGAGCACCAAGACGACATTATTTTTATGCACGCCGTACAAGATGGTGCAGCAAGCAAGAGTTTTGGTATTCAGGTGGCAAAACTCGCGGGTCTGCCGCAAGAAGTGTTGAGTTTTGCGAAACAAAAGTTAGTCCAATTAGAGTCCCACGGCGAGCTACCAAATGGCCCTAGCGATAGCTTACGCAGTGCCACTGTCAATAACTCAGTAACACCTGTAATGTCGTTATTAGAAATGTCTAAGTTACAAGCTGCTGATATTATTGCGAGCACCGACCTAGATGAACTTTCACCAAGGCAGGCATGGGATTTACTTAATCAATTAAAGAATATGATTCGTTAAATTAAAGAGGTTTTATCCGAGCATGCTTATAGTCTTCAAGTGAGATGAAATGCTTGGATAACTTATTTTTTCTGCTCGCTTCTTCAATACCCTTATCAAACTCCATCTTTAACCATCGACCTTTATCGTTATTTTGAAACATGATAAATAACGGTAACGACTCGTAAAACTCCATCGATGGGTACTGATCAAAAAATGACGAGACGTTGTAAGGATATTCCACAATCACATCAACACGTTTTTGTAAAAACAATTGTTCACATAGAAAAAAGTCCGCTCGGTAGATTAATGCCTTGTCAGATAGCTGTTTTTTTACTAATTCATAGGTTTCTGCTGCGCAAATATTTAGTTCTAAATCGTTATTTTTTAAACGGTTAAGTGTTTCTAAATCTTGGGTTAAAGCAACAACTGACGCCTCGTAGTCTATATGATACTTTGATGTCAAATAGCCCTTTGGCATACCCATATATGTACCCACTAATATGTCAGCTTTGTTTGACTTAAATTGTCGCGTTGCACGAAGCCATGAACTAGCCTCTTTCTGTAGCATAATGGATTTAGGCAAGCCTTCCTCTAAAAGCCCCCAATAAACACCGGTGCCATCTGTCTCGGTATAAGCTTCCCAATGACCACTAACAGCCTTAACTGTTAAGTCTTTCGGTTGCTTAGCGACTTGTTCTTGAAAGTCATGAATACCAAATTGTGCTTTTAATTTTTCTAACTCACCACTCTCTTTTAAACGCCGGAGTTCTCTTTCAATTAAGGGCTTCAAAAAAGCATTTTGCGGAGATAAATAATGATAGTCGGGCCGAACATCCAATACATGCTTAACAATATGTGGGCTTGAATCTAAGTTCGCAGAATAATCAATGTTCACCGTTAAAAACGCAGGCAGACGTTTTTTTAATACCACCTCTTCTACATCATGGGTATTAGTCAACGCAATAACATTGGGTTTATTAAAAAATCGCTCTATTATACTGTCAAAGACCACTAAGCCTCTTGGGTAACCGACAGAAGTAATATTTTCTGGTAAGCAAAAGCCACACTCCCTTCTATCTCCGACCAAAATAACCTGATATTCAAGCAGGGAAATATCGACTCTAACCAGATCAGGAAATGAAGATTCAACCACTCTATCTCTTGCTAATACACCCGATAAATTTGAAGCTGCCGCTAGTTGTAATTCCCTGACTCCCGGGGTATTTATAAACGATACTTCGTAGCCGAGCTTGTTATAAATGATAGTTAACACTTCTGATAAGTAGTAACCTTGAGCGTTAGCTGGCGGGGTTCTTAATGTAATTATTTTGCCTGGTTCAGACGCTATACCCAGCACTTCTTTTTTATACGCGACACCGTATGCACTAGTGAAAGTGAGGCAAAATATAATTAATAAAGCTATGCGTTTGGGTAGAATTTTCAAATGGCTATGTCTTTATTGTGGCAATGTTTTAAATTACTAACGAACTCTATTTTATGCAGATTTGTAAATAAATTACTACCAAATATTGAAACAAAAAAAGCCAGTAATCTACTGGCTTTTCTATCTATTCAAAATAAAAGTTATAAAACTTAAATTTGTTGTATGACTCGTTAATGCTCTTCAACCTGAAATAAAGATTCCATGTTCAAACCTTCATGTAGCGCCATGTCTTTTAGTCTACGTAAGGCCTCTACTTGTATTTGTCTTACTCGTTCTCTGGTAAGTCCTATTTCTGTTCCTACATTTTCAAGCGTAGAAGGCTCATACCCTAATAAACCGAAACGTCTTGCTAATACTTCGCGCTGTTTAGGGTTTAGCTGCTCTAACCAATGCACTATGTTGTCATTAATGTCATCATTTGTGGTCTTAAGCTCAGGTCCTTTCATTCGGTCATCAGCGATGACATCAAGTAAAACTTTATCTGAGTCTCCGCCAATTGGTGTATCTACCGAGCTAATACGTTCGTTTAGACGTAGCATTTTCGATACATCCTCAACTGGACGATCAAGTTTTGCGGCAATCTCTTCAGCTGTTGGTTCGTGATCAAGTTGCTGTGCTAATTCTCTAGCCGTTCGCAAGTAAACGTTTAATTCTTTAACCACATGAATAGGTAGACGTATCGTGCGGGTTTGATTCATTATCGCACGTTCAATGGTTTGTCTAATCCACCAAGTCGCATAGGTAGAAAATCGGAAGCCTCGCTCTGGGTCAAACTTTTCTACAGCTCGGATTAAGCCTAGATTGCCCTCTTCTATTAAATCTAGCAGAGCAAGACCTCTGTTGTTATATCGACGCGCTATTTTTACTACTAATCGCAGATTGCTTTCAATCATTCGTTTGCGTGAAGCATCACAACCTTTGAGAGATTTACGAGCGAAGAACACTTCTTCTTCCGCGGTAAGCAGAGGAGAAAAGCCAATTTCGCTTAAGTATATTTGCGTAGCGTCAAGATTTTTCGGTTGTTCCGCTTTTAGAACAACCTCATCTTCCTCAACGGTATCATCTGAATCGTCTAGTTGCGCTTCAATAAGCTCAACATCGTCTTTTGCGTTTTCTTCAGCTTCAGATATCAGTTCTTGACCCATAGTGTGACTCCTATCGACGTTGTATTAACAACGTTTTTCAGGTTAACAATCTATGCTTATCGCTTTTTAGGTAGGTATTTAAGAGGATTAACAGTACGGCCGCGAAATCGAATTTCAAAATGAAGTTTGACTTTATCGGTTCCAGAGCTGCCCATTTCCGCAATAACTTGACCCGCCTTTACCCAATCTTGCTCTTTAACCAACAAAGCACGATTGTGAGCATAAGCACTCAAATAATCATTGTTGTGTTTGACGATAATTAAATTGCCAAACCCTCTTAGCGCACTACCTGCGTAAACTACTTTGCCGTCTGCTGCAGCAATAATAGGGTCGCCGGGTCTTCCTCCGAAATCGATGCCTCTGTTACCGTTTTCCTTGGTGGAATAGGTATCGATAATTTTACCATCACTAGGGTATTGCCATTTGCGTACCTTGTGAGGAAACGAATCATTGTCACTCTTTTTAATTGGTTCTTTTTGAACTTGTTTTTTTACTTTTTGATTCGTCTGTTTTTTACCGTACTCCTCTGAATTTTCTTTTGCAATAGTTTTTTTATTATTTTTTTGTGTTGTATTTATTATGGTAACAGGCTGTTTTTGCGATCGATTCTTATTATCAATAACTGTGTTTTTCGTTAACGCTAACTGCTGCCCTGGAAAAATATCATAGGGCTCAGAAATGTTGTTTATTTGAGCGAGCAATCGATAGTCGATTCCGGCGCGCCAAGATATGGAATATAAAGTTTCACCCTTTTGAACCTCATAAACACTTTGTGTTAATGAGGCTTTGTTTCGTTCTGTATATGACGATCCAGCTTGGTCAATTTGCACAATAGGGGCTGGATATTTTCGAGTTGCACACCCGAATAATATAAAACACAACAAAATAGTAGAAAGTAACTTCATATTTAAAATTGCTTATATCCTACATAAAACACAATGAGGCCAATAACGAGCCAACCCAATACATCAACATACTGGCGAATTTTTTGTTCCATTTTCTCTCCGCCAAAATATAAGATACCGGCCACTAAGAAAAAGCGCATTCCTCGCCCAACTCCTGAGGCTAAAACAAACGGCCAAAACGTCATAGACAGCATGCCCGCACTAACAGTAAATAACTTATACGGAATTGGGGTAAATCCGGCAAGGAAAACGATCCAAACACCATATTTATCAAAATAGCCCACAATTGTTGCGAACTTATCTTGATAGTTCATCATTTCGATGAAAGGTAAGACAACTGGCTCGTATAAGTATGCTCCAAGCATATAACCGACAATCCCGCCAATAACAGAGCTTATTGTGGTAATTAGAGCTAATGTCCATGCTTTTTCGCGCTGACTAATTACCATAGGCGCTAACATAACGTCTGGTGGAATAGGAAAAAATATAGACTCAGAAAAGGTAAGTAGTGCCAGGTAATAAGTGGCGTATTTATGTTTAGCCCATCGGATACAAGCATCGTATAGCTTTGTAAACAACTTCATTATGCTGTATCTCCCGACACTAAAGGTACGAATTTAACGGCCTCGTGATGAACTTCTAAATATTCATCTCCTTGCCTTGTTACTGTCACTAATGTTTGATTTTCTGTTCCTAAAGGCAATACTAAAATGCCGCCATCTTTAAGTTGTTCTTTTAGCGCTGCAGGTATAGAACTTGGCGCTGCTGTAACAATAATAGCGTCAAAGGGAGCTTTAGACTCCCACCCTAACCAGCCATCACCATGCTTCATTTGTACGTTGTAAATGTCCAACTTTTGAAGGCGACGTTTAGCAATAAGTTGAAGCTGACGTATACGCTCAACAGAAAATACATTTTTAAATACGCGCCCTAAAATAGCAGCTTGATAACCTGAGCCTGTGCCGATTTCCAGTACATTGGATGTAACTCCATGCTCAACCAATATCTGAGTCATTTTACCGACTATGTACGGCTGAGAAATTGTTTGTCCTTGGCCAATTGGTAAAGCTGTATTTTCATAAGCTTTGTGAGCTAACACTTGTTCGACAAAAAGGTGGCGTGGAATTGATGCTAGTGCATCTAGTACAACAGGGTTCGTAATGCCCAGTCCTTTGACCTGATTAGCAAGCGCAGCTCCGCTACGAGTAAATTGATTCATATCACTACTTAATTTTATCAACCCAAGAGGACACCGTTTCCAAACTTGAATATGCGGTCATATCAATTTTTAACGGTGTAATTGATACTTCATTATTGTTTACTGCAAAGAAGTCTGTACCTTCACCGGCATCGAGTTCTTTTCCTAAGGTACCATACCAATATATCTCGCGTCCCCAAGGATCTTTTTGTTTCGTCATCATTTCCGCTTTGTGACGTTTTCCTAGTCTTGTTACTGAAAAACCATTTAGCGCCTCAAATGATACATCGGGAACGTTTACGTTTAATATTTGATCTGACTCAATAGGATGGGCTATTAAATGCTCTACCACCTTTTTCGCCACTTGTGCTGCACAAGATAAATTAGTTTCAGACCGACTCGCTAATGACATCGCAATGGCCGGGAGGCCAAGATGACGCCCTTCTGCAGCCGCAGACACAGTTCCAGAGTAAAATGTATCATCACCTAAATTGGCGCCATGGTTTATTCCTGCCACAACAATATCTGGTGGCTCTGGCATCAATTGATTAATTGCCAAATGCACGCAGTCTGTCGGCGTACCGTTAACACTATAAAATCCGTTTTTATGTTGCTGCAATCTTAAGGGATTTGTTAATGTGAGTGCACTACTCGCGCCGCTCAAGTTTCTATCTGGTGCAACAACAGTAACCTCAGCAATAGTGCTCAGCGCATCATATAAAGCCTCTAAGCCTGGTGCAAATACCCCATCGTCATTACTTATTAGTATTTTCAAATTGTTGCTCCCTAAAGTTTACACACTCTCTTAAAACCGATGTTGCAAATGCTCCACTGGGGAGTTCAAACTTTACCACCAAGTCGTCGTCCTGAGCCTGACAAATCAGATTTTGTGGAGTTAGATGTATTACTCTTCTTTGTTGCTCTAAACCTTGCTCAGCCAATAACGATAACCAACTTTTATGCTTGGCAACAATCGGATCTTCAAACTCTGCCGCTGATGCAATAGAAATAGACTGCCCTTTACCTATCATTGGTGCTGACAGCATTATGTCTTTCTCAGCCAAACGAGTGTCTATCGAGTCATCTAATACTGCGGTAAAGTAGGAGTTACTTCCCGCTAAAACAAATACATCTCCGTCAACTGGAGTCGAAAAGATTCCTTTTTCGATACGGGCACTAACTACTTCATTAAATACGTATGATCTTGCCGCCGATAACGCAAAGCCTTTGATCTTTTTATCTCGAATAGACTCGCCATCTGCCCAGCGATTTGCCCAATTTAAGTTGTTGCCTTTAAAGCCAAAACGTTGCAACCCAAAATAATTTGGAACCCCTAGTTCAGCTACCGTTTTTAGCCTGTTGGAGAGTTCTTCAATATTTGAAACATTACGTAACCTAATTGAAAAGTGGTTTCCTTTTAACGCACCTACTTTTAACTTTTTTTGGTGACGTTTGGTCTTAACAATTCTAACTTGGTCAGTATCTACACCGCTAAGATCTAGTTCTTGTGTGACATTTGACTGGACCGAGAACCATTGTTGACTTACTGACTGCTTATCTTTAAGACCCGCATAACCTACGTCTCGTAAACGTTTGCCCAATACTTTTGCTAAATGTTGACATACTTGTTGGGTATTTAATTCACGCTTCTCAATCAACATGTACAAGTTTTCGCCATCACCTGTTAGCTCAAACGGTAAGCTTTCTGTAACAACAAAGTCTTCTGGATATAACTTAAAATCGGCTTCACCTAGCGGTTTACCATGTAAATACTGCCAATGAGATAAATCCCAGTCTTGAAAAAAGTTCGATTCGCTCATTTATTTGCCTTGTAATAAAACGACTGCTTGCACGGATATACCTTCTTTACGGCCTTCAAAACCTAACTTTTCTGTTGTTGTTGCTTTCACAGAGACATAACTAGGATCTATTTCTAGGTCGTTTGCTAGTGTTTCTCTCATAGTTAAGATATGCGGAGCCATTTTTGGAGCTTGAGCGATAATAGTTAAATCACAGTTACTTACTACATAACCTTTTTCAGCAATTAGTTTATTAACATGGCGTAATAAAATTCTGCTATCGATATTTTCAAACTCATCGGCATTATCTGGGAAATGCTGACCAATATCACCCATCGCCAAGGCACCTAGCATAGCGTCGCATAACGCATGAATAGCTACATCGCCATCAGAGTGCGCAATAAAACCCTGCTCAAAAGGGATCTTTACACCCGCTAGTGACAATGGTCCAACGCCACCAAACTTATGGACGTCATAGCCCATACCAATTCTAATATTCATTTTTCTCACTTCTCAAATAAAATGATGCCAATTCGATATCATCTTGATGGGTTACTTTTATATTTCGAGCACTAGATTCAATGATATCTACATTAAACCCAGCTAACTCCAGCGCTGATGCCTCATCTGTAACTAACTTGCTGACTAAACCGTCCACTCCAATTTGAGCTGATAACGCCTGTATTAAGTCGTCTGTTTTACAGCACTGTGGCGTAAAAGCATGCCATAAGTCATCGCGGCTAACTGTAGACTTTATGATATTACTAGCGCTAAGTGTCCGTTTCATCGTATCGCGGACTTTACTACCAAGTATTGTGGCTTGCTGGGTTAAAAGCGCACTCTTGTAAAGAACTTCAATGTCTTGTGTGAGAACACATGGGCGAGCGGCGTCATGAACCATGACCCAGTCAAAACCAAGTTCCGTTGCGACCTTTAAACCGTTGAGTACAGAATCAGCACGCTCTTTACCGCCAATGACAACTTGTATATTTGCATGCTTAGAAATGGCTAAAGACGAAAACCATTCATCATTATTTGCTATCACAACAATGATCTTAGATACAAAAGGCAGGTTTATGAATTTTTCAATTGTGTGCGCTAAAATGGGTTGACCAAGCAGTGGGATGTATTGTTTAGGGATCGAAGCGCCAACTCGGCTACCAACACCTGACGCTGGTATAACTACCGCTAGTTTTGGTAAGGCTACTTGTTCATTCAAGTTCATCGTTTCTCTTCAGTATTTGGTACTAGTCGGAAGAAGGTTTCATTTTGTCGAATCATACCAAGCTCATTTCTTGCCCTTTCTTCAATTCCTTCCAGACCTACCTTGAGATCTTTTACGTCAGCGGCCAATAGTTCGTTGCGTTTTATTAATTCATCGTTGTCACGTTTTAAACTATTCACTTCAGCTCTATTGTCGGCATAGAATTGCATACCGTTATGTCCAGCTATTAAACGAACAAGCAATAGCACTGAACAAATTACCATTAATATATTGAGCGGCTTCACGTGATTTCCTTCCAAATTAATACATGGTTATATTATGCAAATCTCCAACTCATAGATAAAGGAGAATCTTAGAATTTACTACTTTGCTGCAACTAATTTTGAAAAATTATGCCAATTAACGCGTGTCGCTAACAGCAGTTCACGAAGACTGAGTGCTCTTGCACTGTTTTTTTGAAGATTTTTCCACTGATGCCCGCAACATGCCGCCGACATAACTGGTTTACCTGGTTTTAACAATAATTTCCTTTCACCACTTATTGGATCTAGCTCGCTACCATCGTAATTAAACCAACCGTGTTGATTGCAGTGTACCCTGTTATTTTTAACATCGATTTCATCAATACTATCTAATACAACACATTCAATCCCGTAAATATCAATAGAGATAGGAACAACTAGCGCTATTTGGCTGGAGTTTTGGTAAAACTCAACTGTTTTTTCAGCATTAGCTTTCACACTAAAGGGTTGTGGTGATTGACGACTTAACCAACTTGCGTTGCTACTATCCAAGTCAAGAGGTGAGTAAGTATTAACTACATTTTCTGCTGCTCGCCCTATATAAAACGGTAACGAAAGCATTGTCCTCTTTAATTTTACCAAGGTTATGTCTGGGTCTTTAGCTAATCGCGCCAATTCACGTTCGTACAAAACATTACACAGCTCTGCCTTTATTTGCAGATTGTCTCGTTGTTGCCAGAGTGTGTTTTGTAAATCATTTTGTGACATGGCGTTAACTTATTTAATCAATATCAAAAATTAGTAACTGCAACTTTTTGTATAAAAAAGGAGCGTTTATTCGCTCCTTTTGTTTATACACTTTTTAATCAATTAATTCATTAAAAGTACAGAAATTAAGCCTGACCTTTAATTTCAGCTCGACCTCGATAAGCAACTTCACCAAGTTGCTCTTCAATACGTAACAATTGATTATATTTAGCTACGCGATCTGAGCGACATAAAGAACCTGTTTTAATCTGGCCGGCTGCAGTACCAACTGCTAAGTCGGCAATTGTTGAGTCTTCTGTTTCACCACTGCGGTGTGATATTACAACCGTATAGCCCGCTTCTTTAGCCATACGAATCGCTTCTAATGTTTCCGTTAACGATCCAATTTGGTTAAATTTGATAAGGATTGAGTTACCCACACCCTTCTCAATTCCTTGGCGAAGAATTTTTGTGTTAGTAACGAATAAGTCATCACCAACAAGCTGAACTTTGTTACCAATTTTATCAGTAAGCAGCTTCCAGCCATCCCAGTCTGACTCGTCTAAGCCGTCTTCAATAGAAACAATTGGGTAGCGCGTCGATAAGTCTGCTAGGTAATCAACAAAACCAGCTGAGTCAAACTCTTTGCCTTCGCCTTTAAGGTTATACACACCATCACTGTAAAATTCAGATGCCGCGCAATCTAGTGCCAAAGTAATATCTTCATTTAGTTTGTAACCAGCACGCTCAACTGCAATTTCAATCACAGATAATGCTTCTTCGTTTGAAGCTAAGTTCGGAGCAAAACCACCTTCATCACCAACAGCAGTACTTAGGCCTTTTTCACTTAATACTTTTTTCAAGCTATGGAATATTTCTGCACCCATACGTAGCGCTTCTTTAAAGTTTGGCGCTGATACCGGCTGAATCATGAACTCTTGAATATCAACATTATTGTCAGCATGCTCGCCACCATTCAAGATATTCATCATAGGTACAGGCATAGAGAACTCACCCTTAGTACCATTTAAATTTGCTATGTGTTGGAATAAAGCAATACCATTT
Organism: Psychrosphaera aestuarii; assembly: GCF_017948405.1. Lineage (NCBI taxonomy): Bacteria > Pseudomonadati > Pseudomonadota > Gammaproteobacteria > Alteromonadales > Pseudoalteromonadaceae > Psychrosphaera > Psychrosphaera aestuarii. The sequence continues at coordinate 2,868,184 of NZ_CP072844.1, forward strand.
TCAAGTGCAGCTGCTTTTGCATTGGCAAGTGACACAGCTAAAATCGCATTTGCACCAAGCTCGGTTTTATTTTCAGTGCCGTCTAAATCTAGCATTGTTTGGTCGATCAAAACTTGTAATTGTGCGTCTTTACCAAGTAAAGCTGGTGCAATTTTATCGTTAATATTTGCAACAGCCTTTAAAACGCCTTTACCTAAGTAACGAGCTTTATCTCCGTCTCGTAATTCAAGTGCTTCACGAGAACCGGTAGATGCACCAGAAGGCGCTACCGCTCGACCAAATGCACCTGACTCTAAGTAAACGTCAGCTTCTACTGTAGGGTTACCTCGTGAATCCATGATTTCACGACCAATTATTTTTACAATTTGAGACATTCTCAATTCCTTATTTTAAATATAAAAACGCAGCCATAAGCTGCGTTTAAACTAATTTTATTTATTTTTATGATATTGGCCAGCTGCACCGACAAAACCAGAAAATAGAGGATGGCCATCTCGCGGCGTTGAGGTGAACTCCGGATGGAATTGACCAGCAACAAACCAAGGATGTCCCGGTATCTCTATCATTTCGACCAGTTTTTTATCCGCTGATAAACCACCAAATACAAGGCCGGCTTTCTCAAGTTGGTCTATGTAGTTATTATTTACTTCATAACGATGGCGATGGCGCTCTGTAATCCACTCACTGCCATAAACCTCTTTCGCTTTAGAGTTCGGTTTTAAGTAGCATTGCTGTGCACCTAAACGCATTGTCCCACCAAGGTCAGAGCTTGCATTACGCATTTCAACCTGACCATCTTCGTCAAGCCATTCAGTAATTAAACCAACAACAGGGTGAGGCGTATTAGCATCAAATTCGGTTGAATGGGCATTTTCTAATCCCGCCACATTTCTAGCAAATTCAATCAACGCGACTTGCATACCAAGGCAAATACCAAGATATGGCACTTTATTTTCTCGAGCATACTGCGCAGCAATAATTTTTCCATCTGTACCGCGTTCACCAAACCCGCCAGGTACCAATATCGCGTCTAAGTCTGCTAGTATTTCCGTTCCCTTAATCTCTAAGTCTTGCGCATCAACATACTGAATATTGACAGTTAAACGGTTTTTCAATCCTGCATGTTTTAAAGCTTCATTTACCGATTTATAGGCGTCGGGTAATTCAACATATTTACCAACCATACCAATTGTAACTTCGCCTATCGGATTGGACTCTTCATAAAGAACCTGTTCCCACTCACTCAAATCCGCTTCAGGCGGATCAATGTGGAAACGACGACAAATAAGCTCATCGAGGCCTTGTGATTTTAATAACGCTGGGATTTGATAGATTGAGCTAACATCTTTAAGACCAATAACTGCTTTTTCTTCTACGTTTGTAAACAATGCAATTTTTGCTCTTTCATTAGCTGGAATAGAACGATCAGAACGACAAACAAGAATGTCTGGTTGAATGCCTATTGAGCGAAGCTCTTTAACTGAATGCTGAGTTGGTTTTGTTTTAATTTCACCTGCAGCACCTAAATACGGAACTAAAGTTAAATGCATATACATTGCATTTTCACGACCTAACTCAGTACCTAACTGACGCAAGGCCTCAAGAAACGGTTGTGATTCAATATCACCCACTGTGCCACCAACTTCAACAATCGCCACGTCATGCCCTTGCGCACCTTCTATTACTCGACGCTTTATATCATTTGTAATGTGAGGAATGACCTGAATTGTAGCGCCTAAATAATCCCCTCGTCGTTCGCGAGACAATACGTCTTGGTAGACACGACCTTGAGTGAAGTTGTTTTTCTTAGTCATTTTGGTGCGAATAAATCGCTCATAGTGACCTAAGTCTAAATCGGTTTCTGCACCGTCTTCTGTAACAAATACTTCCCCGTGTTGAATTGGACTCATGGTACCAGGATCAACATTTATATATGGGTCGAGTTTAAGAATGGTCACGTCTAATCCACGTGCCTCTAGAATTGCTGCTAAAGAAGCCGCCGCTATGCCTTTACCTAGTGAAGAAACTACACCACCGGTGACAAAAATATATCGAGTCGTCATACAAACCTTTACAAGTTAGATTGCTATTCGTGGTTACATACAGTGCCAACACAATACAAAAACCTTCGCTAATAGGAACTACAGCAAAGTGAGTGTTAAAAAATTAAATTGGATGTACATAGGACGGGATAAAAGTATAACAAACGAACACTATTCCAACAATGAAGATGTGATAGTTTATTTGCAAAAAAAAAGCCCATTCATTTTTCAATAAATAGGCTTTTGTTTTTATAATGTTACGATTTTATCCAGGCACCTAGCCAACGAGAGCTAAAAGAATACCTGCTGCCACTGCTGAGCCCAATACACCCGCAACATTTGGTCCCATCGCATGCATTAACAAGAAGTTATGCGGATTTGCTTCCAGACCAACTTTATTGACGACTCGCGCTGCCATTGGAACTGCTGAAACTCCAGCGGCACCAAGAAGTGGGTTGATCGGTTTGTCGCTAAATTTAGACATCACCTTAGCCATTAAGACTCCAGTACCGGTACCAATACTAAAGGCGACAGCACCAAGCCCTAATATACCTAGCGTTTCTAGCGTTAAAAATTGTTCTGCACTAAGTTTAGAACCAACCGCTAATCCTAAAAAGATGGTCACTATGTTGATGAGTTCATTTTGTGCTGTGTTACTTAAACGATCTACTACTCCCGACTCTTTCATCAAATTACCTAAACAGAACATGCCGACTAACGGAGTTGCTGCTGGTAAAAATAGAATTGTTAACATAAGAACGGCTAGCGGAAAAAGGATTTTCTCTTTTTTGCTGACAACTCGAAGTTGCTCCATTTTTATTTGTCGTTCTTCCGGTGTAGTTAGCGCTTTCATAATAGGCGGTTGAATAATAGGAACCAAAGCCATATATGAATACGCCGCAACAGCAATCGCCCCTAATAAGTCCGGGGCAAGTTTAGAGGCAAGAAAGATAGCTGTTGGACCATCTGCACCGCCTATGATGGCTATTGCCGATGCGTCCTTTAACGTGAATTCAAACCCTGGTACCAAATTCAGTGCAATGGCGCCAAATAAAGTGGCAAATATCCCAAACTGCGCGGCAGCACCAAGAAGCAACATTCTTGGATTAGCTATAAGCGCACTAAAGTCCGTCATTGCACCTACGCCCATGAATATGAGTAATGGGAATACTCCAGTTTCTATACCCACATAATAGATATAATAAAGCACACCACCTGGCTCTGTGAAACCCGCAAGCGGAATGTTTGCTAATATCGCGCCAAAACCAATCGGCAATAACAATAGCGGCTCAAAACCTTTTTTAATCGCCAAAAATAACAGTAAACAGCCAACCAACATCATTATAATTTGACCAATTTCAAAGTTAGCCAATGCGGTTGACGCCCACAAAATTTGTAAGCCTTCCATATAATTATCCTATGCTTAACAATACGTCGCCGGTTGACACTGCATCGCCTTCTTTACATTCAACCGATACAACCTCGCCAGCATGCTGCGCCCGAACTTCTGTTTCCATTTTCATTGCCTCTAAGATAATAACTACATCGCCCTCTTGAACGACGTGCCCAGGCTTAACTAGTACTTTAAATATATTACCGGCCAATGGCGCTTCTAACGGCGTAGAGGAAGCTGGGCTTGTAGCTTGAGCTGGCGATGCCTGCTTAGATGAAGATGGTGCAGGCTGTATGCTTGCTATAGTGCCTGACGGTGCGACAACAACCTCGTAGGCCTTGCCGTCTACAGATACTGAATAAGCTTCAACCTCATTACCTTTAGATTTGCTATCTGCTGGTTCCGATGATTTAGTTTCAAGTCCCGTCGGCGCTGGTTCAAACGCATCTGGGTTATTTCGATTCTCTAAAAACTTCAAGCCGATTTGTGGAAATAGTGCATAAGTCAGTACGTCGTCAACAACATCTGTTGCCAATTCAATACTATTCTCTTTGGCTTTAGCCGCTAATTCTTCAGTAAGCTTTTCGAGTTCGTCGTCTAAAACGTCTGCTGGTCTACAGGTAATCGCCTCGGCACCATCAAGAACCTTGGCTTGTAGCTCTGAATTCACCGGCGCTGCAGTTGCGCCGTATTCACCTTTTAATACACCGGCAGTTTCTTTAGTAATAGATTTGTATCGCTCGCCAGTTAATACATTAAGAACCGCTTGTGTTCCTACAATTTGTGACGTTGGTGTAACTAAAGGTATGTAACCAAGATCTTTTCGAACAATTGGAATTTCTTTTAATACATCATCAAGTTTATCTTCTGCGCCTTGCTCTCGTAACTGATTTTCCATATTAGTTAACATTCCGCCTGGCACTTGCGCTAGCAATATACGTGAATCAACGCCCTTTAAGCTACCTTCAAACTTTGCATATTTCTTACGAACATCACGGAAGTAGGCAGCGATTTCTGCTAACAACTCTAAATCTAAACCAGTATCGCGATCGGTTCCTTCAACAATAGCAACCATAGTTTCAGTTGCACTGTGACCATAAGTCATACTCATTGAAGAAACAGCGGTATCGAGCATATCTATGCCTGCATCGATCGCTTTTTGATAAGTCGCTGTTGATAAGCCGGTTGTTGCATGACATTGCATCGCTATCGGTAGATCAACTGTTGCCTTTAATTCTGTAATTAACTCTTCACATTCGTATGGTCTTAGTAGACCAGCCATATCTTTAATACATATCGAGTGACTACCCATGTCTTCAAGTCTTTTCGCCATGTCTAACCAAGTATTTAGGTTATGAACTGGCGATACGGTGTAAGAAATCGTGCCTTGCGCATGTGCCCCGACATCAACCGCCGATTTAATTGCGGTCTCTAAGTTTCGGATATCATTCATAGCGTCAAAGATTCTAAAAACATCAACTCCATTATGGTGGGCACGTTCTACAAACTTTCGTACTACATCATCGGCATAATGACGATAACCTAATAAATTTTGTCCTCTCAACAACATTTGTTGTTTTGTATTTGGCATTGCCTTTTTTAGTTCTCGAATACGGTGCCAAGGGTCTTCACCTAAATAACGAATACATGAATCAAACGTCGCCCCTCCCCAAGATTCCATTGACCAATACCCAACTTTATCGAGCTTATCAGCAATAGGGAGCATATCTTCAAGTCGAAGACGGGTAGCGAGAAGAGATTGGTGGGCGTCACGTAATACTAATTCTGTTAGTAATAAGGGCTTTTTCATTTGACAGTCCTTTACTTTTTATTTTGTTTATATTGATAGATGGCGGCACTGATTGCGGCGATAACAGGCTCTGGTGCATTTAATTTAGTGCGCGGTGCAGAATCTGGAGCTTTTAAGTTTGATGTATCACCAACCGCAAATTTTGATAACAATTTTGTTGCAAAAATTAGCAAGGTCAAAAACACAAATACGACAACCATGCCTACTAACATTAAAATAGCAGCTTCGTACAATAACTCTGATACAGACATTACTTTTCCTTACTTAATACAAGCTTTTGAATATAAAACCAAGAAATTGGAATTAAAATACATGAGCTTTTTTCTCTTACTTTTAGAGCTTTAACTCTTAATTAACATAAAACACTATAAAAACAAAAGTTTTATGAAGATTTTGCAACGGCATTTTGTAAACAAATACAGTTAGAACAAAACAAGTTTATGAATAAAATTGTTTTGAGGTGCGTTTTTGTTGCTGGGTAAGTTTAGGATATAAAAGAACTAAAAGATAATATTCAAGTCTGAAAACGGAGGTTCTCATCCGACCCGACCCGAGTCTGACTTTTATGACGATATTTATTTAAGTTTTTAGATTGTTTGTTTTGAAAGAATGGCGCGCTCGGGAGGATTACTTCGTACATCCTGTACTTCGCCCTTCGGGCCGCCTAAAGGCGTTTAATTTTGTTCCATACAAAATTATCGAACCTAACGGAGGTTCTCATCCGACCCGAGTCGAGTCTGACTTTTATGACGATATTTATTTGAGTTTTTAGATTGTTTGTTTTGAAAGAATGGCGCGCTCGGGAGGATTACTTCGTACATCCTGTACTTCGCCCTTCGGGCCGCCTAAAGGCGTTTAATTTTGTTCCATACAAAATTATCGAACCTAGCGGAGGTTCTCATCCGATCCGAGCCAAGTCTGACTTTTATGACGATATTTATTTAAGTTTTTAGATTGTTTGTTTTGAAGAAAGAATGGCGCGCTCGGGAGGATTCGAACCTCCGACCGCCTGGTTCGTAGCCAGGTACTCTATCCAGCTGAGCTACGAGCGCGCAATAATCTTTAGAAACTAGTTAAACCTAGATTAAAATTCCGTTTTTGCAGGGTTTATTTTGAATAATTTTGAGGGTATTTAAATGGCGCGCTCGGGAGGATTCGAACCTCCGACCGCCTGGTTCGTAGCCAGGTACTCTATCCAGCTGAGCTACGAGCGCGCAATATTTAAAATTTTATGAATGGCGCGCTCGGGAGGATTCGAACCTCCGACCGCCTGGTTCGTAGCCAGGTACTCTATCCAGCTGAGCTACGAGCGCGCAATACATAAACACAAAGAATGGCGGAGAAGGGGGGATTCGAACCCCCGATAGGGCTACAAACCCTATACTCCCTTAGCAGGGGAGCGCCTTCAGCCACTCGGCCACCTCTCCAATCAATGCGGGGTGTATAGTAATGATCTACAAATATAAGTCAAACAAAAATTTGTAAATTCGCGTTTGTTTGCGTTGATTTTGACCAATTTAAATTAAACAGGATCAAATTTAAGCATTACTAAATTATAAATATAACTATCAGATAAAAAATAAACATAAAAAAACCGGCGCTAGGCCGGCTGCTACTTACTCAGCTTCCGAAGGCGCTCCGCCTTTTTCTGCTTGAATTCGCATATAAATTTCTTCACGATGAACCGCTACCTCTTTAGGGGCATTAACACCAATTCTTACTTGGTTGCCTTTCACTCCTAAGACAGTCACGGTAACTTCATCACCGATCATTAACGTTTCACCAACACGACGAGTTAGTATAAGCATTCTAAGCTCCTTAATATGCTTACTTAGGTTTCTTTCATAAAGTGAAAGCTACATACCAGCACAAGGCTGATCTTTGCTATTCTACCTACAGTTAAAGCATCTTACAATTGAATTGATTTTACATGTGTAATTCAAAGGCATTATGAAGTGCCCTTACACCAAGTTCCGTATACCTTTGATCAATCAGTACTGAAATTTTAATCTCAGAGGTGGAAATCAACAACACAGGAATATGTTCTTTAGCTAATGTCGATAATACTTTTGATGCAACACCAGCATGAGTTCTCATTCCGATTCCAACTACAGAAATCTTAGCAACAGTTTCACTACCTTGCATACTTTCAGAACAAATATTTTCATTTTTTTCAACATATTGCCGTAAAAGGGACATAGTCGCCTTAAAATCGTCTAGTCCTACAGTAAATGCAAAGTCAATTTCTTTGTTGTCAAGCTTAGAATCCAAGCTCTGATTAATCATATCCACTTCGATTGACTTATCGGATAACAAAGATAAAACATCTGCACCACTAAAGAAATCTACGCTAACATTTGAGAAAGAGATCATTGCTTCATCTTTTGTCGCTGCAATTCCCGAAATTAACAACTCTTCCAATTCACTCTCCTCGTAGGTAATTAATGTGCCTTGATCGGACGTATCTTTGTTAAATGGTATAAAACTAGACAGAACTCTAAGTTTGACATTAAATCGCCCAGCTAGCTCAACCGATCGCTTTTGCAATACTTTTGCACCTAAACTGGCCAATTCAATCATTTCTTCAAACGCAATCGTTTTAAGTAATTTTGCATTCGGTTCAAGTCTTGGATCTGTAGTGTAAACACCCTCAACGTCTGTAAATATTTGGCATTCATCGGCATTTATTGCTGCAGCTATTGCAACAGCTGACGTGTCTGTTCCACCGCGTCCCAACGTTGTAATATTGTTTTCTTCGTCACGTCCTTGAAAGCCAGCCGCTATAACAATTCGACCATGCTGTAAGTGTTCTCGCAAAATATCAGCTTGAATTGAGACGATACGGGCCTTACCAAAAGCAGATGTAGTTCGAATACCAACTTGATCGGCTAATAAAGAAATTGCGGAAAAGCCTCTCGAAACGAGAGCAATAGATAAAAGTGACGCACTAACTTGCTCACCTGAAGACATTAAAACATCAAGCTCGCGACTTGCCGAGCTCGCAGAGTCCGGTGCGACTTGATGGGCTAAATTGATAAGCCGGTTTGTTTCTCCGCTCATTGCGGAAACCACAACCACGACTTGATGTCCTTGTTGGACCGTATGAATTATTCGATCAGCGACAGCATTGATACGTTCAATAGAACCTACCGATGTGCCGCCATATTTTTGTACGAATAGTGCCAATGCACAAATGCCTAGCTAAGTTTATTTTGTAAAAACTCATCCGCAGCTTTAATCGCATGCTCAACGTTGTCTGGTTGTGAACCACCAGCTTGGGCCATATCAGGACGACCACCACCTTTACCACCAACCTCAGCAGCTGCAACGTTAACTAGCTCGCCAGCTTTAACTTTACCAACAAGGTCTTTGGTTACACCAGCAATTAAACTTACTTTGCCATTTGCCGTAGCAGCAAGCAATAACGCTACAGAGCCAATTTTATTCTTTAAATCATCGACTAGACCGCGCAATGACTTAGGATCTGCCTCGCCTAAATTAACAAGCAAAACATTAACGCCATTTACAACTTTAATTTGCTCAGACAAGTTACTACCTTGCGCACTTGCCATTTTATCTTGTAACCCACGGAGCTCTTTTTCTAACGTTTTAGTGCGTAAAATTGACTGCTCAACTTTTTCTACCAGCGCACTTGGTTCCGACTTCAGAGCAGCTGCAGCGTTTGCAATTACAGACTCTAAACCATGAACATGCTCGATCGCAGCTAAACCGGTCACCGCTTCAATCCGGCGAACACCAGCAGCAATACCTGCTTCACTAATAATTTTGAACAACCCGATGTCACCTGTACGACTAACATGCGTACCACCACAAAGCTCAATGGAATAATCGCCCATTGTGACTACTCGAACTTCGTCGTCATACTTTTCGCCGAACAACGCCATAGCGCCCTTTTCTTTAGCTGCATCAATCGCCATTACTTCAGTATTAAGTGGCAGGTTGCGTTGTATTTGTAAGTTTACTTGTAACTCAACTTCTTTAAGTTGTTCAGCTGTCACGCCTTCATAATGCGAGAAATCAAAACGAAACTTATCCGCTTCAACTAATGAGCCTTTCTGTCCAACATGCTCACCTAAAACATTTCTTAATGCCGCATGTATTAGATGTGTCGCTGAGTGATTTTTCTTTATCGCATTTCGGCGTGTCGCATCAATTTTACTGCTAACGTCGTCGCCTATTTTAATGCTGCCATTTGCAGTGCCGTAGTGCGCTACTGCATTACCTAATTTTTGCGTATCAGCAACAACAAAAGTACCACCAGAAACTTGAATTTCGCCCTTGTCACCAGACTGACCACCAGACTCAGCATAAAAAGGAGTGCTGTCCAATATTACTATGCCTTGATGACCATCAGTAAGTTCATTGACAGAAGCACCGTTTGCAAACAGTTCAACGACTTTGCCGGCAAATTCTTCGTTGTCGTAACCAGTAAACTCACTCTGTTGTTGTGATGTTAATTGGTTATTGTAGTCAGCTTTAAATGATGAAGCGGCTTGTGATTTTTTACGTTGCTCTAACATGTGAGCTTCAAAACCCGATTCATCAATTGTTAGTTCTTTTTCTCTCGCAATGTCTGCAGTCAAGTCAGCAGGGAAACCATAAGTATCGTAAAGACTGAATACTACCGAACCTGGGATTTCACTACCTTCAAGAGTCAATAACTGCGACTCTAACATTGCTAAACCTCGCTCTAAGGTTTTTGCAAACTGCTCTTCTTCAATTCTCAACATTTTTTCTACTACAGCTTGTTTTTGAGCAAGCTCTGGATAAGCATCGCCCATTTGCTCTACAAGCGTTGAGACTAATTTATTGAAAAACAGTCCATTAGCACCTAATTGATGTCCATGTCTTACCGCTCTTCGAATAATTCGGCGTAGAACATATCCACGCCCTTCATTCGATGGCATGACACCATCCACGATTAGAAATGAACATGAACGAATGTGATCAGCAATTACTCGCAAAGACTTATTTTCTAAATCTTCTACGTTTAACAACGTCGCTGTCGCTTTGATTAAATTTTGGAAAATATCAATTTCATAGTTTGAGTGAACGCCCTGTAATATTGCGGCAATTCGCTCAATGCCCATACCTGTATCAACAGAAGGCTTAGGCAATTTAGCCATTTCACCATCAGCAGATCGGTTAAACTGCATAAATACAATATTCCAAATCTCGATAAAACGGTCACCATCCTCTTCTGGAGATCCTGGAGGACCGCCCCAAATATGCTCACCGTGATCGTAGAAGATTTCTGAACATGGTCCACAAGGACCCGTATCACCCATAGACCAAAAGTTGTCTGACTCGTATTTTTTATCTGCAGACTTATCACCAATGCGAATTATTTTTTCTGCTGGAACACCTATTTTTTTGTTCCAAATTTCAAATGCTTCATCATCCGTTTCATAGACAGTCACTAATAATTTATCTGCCGGTAGGCCAAGTACTTGGGTTAGAAACTCCCAAGCATACTGAATTGCATCATGCTTAAAATAGTCACCAAAACTAAAATTACCTAGCATTTCAAAGAAAGTATGGTGGCGAGCGGTGTAGCCTACATTTTCTAAATCATTATGTTTACCACCCGCTCTAACACAACGCTGAGAACTAGTCGCTCGAGTATAAGGACGCTGTTCCGCACCTAAAAACACATCTTTAAATGGCACCATACCCGCATTGGTAAATAATAGTGTTGGATCGTTACCTGGCACTAATGAACTTGAGGCCACCACTTGGTGTTGCTTTGAGGCAAAAAAATCTAAAAAAGCCGTTCTTAAACTGGCAGTTGTATTGTACATGTGCGTTACCTAAAAAGTTGTATTGGCCGCTCAATCTTCATTTGGCGACATTGCATAATTGATTTGATCAATCGAAAAGCCTCGATACTGCATATATCGGAAACGTTTCGCTCGTTCTTTATATTCTTCGATGGTGGTTTCACCATATTTTCTCTTGTACGTTGCTTTGGCTTGTTCAAACCAGTCTACAGACTGCTCCTCAATACAAGCTTTAGCATCGCTGTCCTTAATTCCATGCTGTTTCAAGTCATTAATAATTCTAAACGCACCCAATCCAGTGGATATTTTGCTTCGAACAAATGCTGCGACGTAACGTTTTTCACTTAACCAGTCATTTTCAATTAAACGTACAATTAAGTCGTCTTTCATTTCTTGTATAAGACAAACTTTATCCAGCTTTTTTGAAAAGTCTGCGATCGAATAATCTCTTTTCGACAACCAGTAAAGTGCTCTGTTGTAGAGCTTTTTGGGATCTGTTATTGGATCGTATTGTACCGGTTGTTTAAAACTCATTTATTGTTCTATATCACTATCCGATTTTGATGAAACAGTATTTTCTACAAACGCGTCATCCATTGCAGGTTTCACCGGCTGGTAAATATCTAAAAATGCCTGTAAAAATGCAACTGTTGTGATCGAATAGGCGATTAACCAACCAAAAATGATTAACGGCATACTCACCATTACAATTAACAACACGACTAAACCAAATACAGTCAGTGGCATTGCATTTATCCAACAAGCTTTAAAACTATTTTTTAAAATAGTAGACAAAGGTGTTTCAGGCGCAACCCATGCAGTAGGGGCCGCAAACGCCGTTATCATTGCGTTAATAAAAAATAATATAGCCAATAGCAATACATCAGAAAATGACGGTAACTTTTGCTCTGCAAATAACAACTGCATATCGCTCGCTACCATGGTAATCGGTATAGATAATATTAAGGTTACCGCTGCAATTCTTAATAACACGGCATATTTAGGTATCTGCCCTAAATACTGAAATATATCTTGCACATCTGTTGGTTCGTTGTGCTCTATATTTGATGTTACTTGATAAAATCCTAGTGTTATAAACGGCATTAAGAACAATACTAAAAAATTAGCATATGGAATAAATGCAGGAAGAATTGAAATAACTATAATAATGGCGCTCATCGCCATAAAAACCGCTGGTTTTAGAGTAAAGATCTTCCAAGCCTGTTTTATCCAAGTGAATCCGGCAAAGGCTTTAGCTCTTGTTACTTCTAATTGCATATTTTAAAGTCTACTCTAGATAGTGGGTTTAAAAATTTAATTTACAGATTATATAAAATTAAGCATCAATAATACCCTAATCAATATCTATTTCCATCAACTAAACTACGAATAACATGACATTGAGGCAATTTGTGCAAGAAGTTAAAGCTAATGAAAATTTAATATTGCCCAAATCCTGGCGTGTCTTGTCTTCAATCAACGATTTAACAGCAAATCAAAGGCATATTCTATTTGCTGGTGTGACCTGCCCTTTTCACTCTTTTGAATTTTTAGCCGCATTAGAAAATAGTGGTAGCATCGGTCAAGGTACAGGATGGATTCCAGAATATTTATTGTGCGAAGAAAGCGACGATAAATATGGTTTACTAATCGGCTATCAAAAGACTGATTCCTATGGTGAATACGTTTTTGATTGGGCATGGGCAGATGCTTTTCATCGAAATGGTATTCATTACTATCCCAAATATACTATTGGCATCCCCTTTTCTCCTATTCCTTGCCGCAAACTTATTGGCAACTTAACGCTAAGTATAAATGAAGCTTTATGCATTGCGCTCCAACACGCTGAGTCAAATCAATATTCCGGTGTTCACTTATTATTCGCAGAGGAAAAAGTAAATGTTGCGAAGAACTTTATTACCCGTAAAGGCCATCAGTTCCATTGGTTCAATAATAGGAATATCGCGAAGTTAGATTCAATTGATGAGTGTTTAATGCAAAACGAAACCAATCAATTTGAAAGCTTCACAGACTTTTTATCGATATTGACCGCTCGCAAGCGAAAAATGATTTTAAAAGAGAGAGGTAAAGTTAAAAGTCATTTTTCATTTAGTTGGAAAAGCGGCGAACAAATTACTAGTGACGAGTTAAATGCATTTTATTTGAGTTATCAAAGTACTTATATCAAACGTGGTCGTTCAGGCTATCTTTCACTTGCCTTTTTTCAAGAGATATTCAAATCATTAGCAACAAAAGTTAGACTACTCCTGTGTTTTAAAGAAGACGAAATCGTTGCAACGGCCCTTTACTTCGTAGATGAAGATACACTGTATGGGCGTTATTGGGGAGCGTTGGCGGAGTTTGATTATTTGCACTTTGAAGCTTGTTACTATCAAGGCATTGAGTATTGTATAAAACACAAAATAAAACGTTTTAACCCCGGCACTCAAGGTGAGCACAAGATCGCTCGGGGATTTAAACCGGTTGAGACAACTTCGTTGCACTCAATTTTTCTACAACCTTTTCACGACGCGATAGAACGATTTTGTAATGAGGAGTCTGTCCACAACGAGGCTTATATTAGCGCTTGTAGTGAAAGACTCCCTTATAAACTAGATTTATAAACGGCATCGTCAACAATCAATTGGCATTAAATAAAGTTCTTTTTACTTATTTTTTAACGATTCAATTAACTGAGTGCTTAACGCTAAGTTTTGCGAGGAGCCAGAAACGGTTTGCTCTGTTTCTTCTCTTATTTGCGCTAAATGATTCAGTATGTCTTGTGAGGACGTTAATTGATGCTGCACCATAGTGATAGTTTGTTCAACCGATGACTTGCTGGTTTCAGCAAGTTCCGCTAAAGCGCTAAGGCGAGATGTGGTTTCATCTGCAATGCTAACAGAGGTATCCATTAAGTTTTCAACTTCAGACTGTTTAGTAATAATGGATGAAGATATATCCATGATTTTTTTCATTTCAGTTTGAATTTGGTCTGCCGAACTATTGGCGGTATTTGCTAAAGAACGAACCTCATCTGCAACGACCGCAAAACCACGCCCATGTTCACCCGCTCGCGCGGCTTCGATGGCGGCATTTAGTGCTAACAAGTTAGTTTGTTCCGCGATACCTTTGATCGATTCAACTAAATGGTCAATATTTTTACTGTTTTCGTCTAATGACGATAATAACTGCGTGAATTCTGAGATAAAAGTTGCAGAGCTTTTAATGGTATTTACCAAACTCGCTAACTGTTCAATGGACTCTTGGCTCATTTGATAAGTTTCATTGGCACTTTCTTGAGAGCTTGAAGAGTTGATTTCTATTTCATTACTCTGGTCTAGAAACGCAGTAATTTCCTGAAATCCGGCATCTATTGAATGCAGCTTTTCTTCCGCTACCTCGTTTACACTTTTGGCAGTTTCATGAATTTTATGGGCAATTTCTAACGAGTTACTATTAGAGATACTGTCATAAGCAAGCGCTTTCTCTTTAAGTTCGTTTAATTCTCGTATACTTACCGTTGTGTGTCCGTCAGGGATAGACGGTTTCAAGAAATTCAACATTAGTGTAAACCTTTGGTTTTTTATCTAATTAAAGTGTAAAACAACAAACTGACTAACCTTAGTAGAAAATTTATTGCTATTCATTAGTAATTTTAGTTTAGACGTTATCGGACAAAATCGAAAAATCTTTATCTTTTACTAGTAACTTCGACTAATTATAGTATGTAATCAAAAAGTTATTAAAAATATATTTATGAATCTTCTAAAAATTTAAAAACAATCAAAATGAACCGCTAGCAACATGAATTTATTCATAAATAAGGTGAGTTTTTGTTAGATTACGTCTAAAATCAAACCAGCTAATGATTGAACTCCCCAACTAATTTCGGTGAATTTTTAATGTATTTTTACGCGGCGCGCCAACCCATTTTGGATGCTGACAAAAACCTTTATGCTTATGAGCTTCTTTTTCGGGACGGCGTAGACAACGTATTTCCTGATGTTGATGGAGACATGGCTACCTCAAGAATTATTGAGGGCGCGCAAATAAATTTTGGTTTAGAAGATTTAACCGACGGCAAACCTGCTTTTATCAACTTCACCCTAGAGACAATAGTCAAAAAATACCCCAGTATGATGTCTCCCAACTCGCTTGTTGTTGAACTGCTAGAGACTATTCAGCCGGGTAAAAAACTACTCGCGGAAGTTCAAAAGTTACACGAGTTAGGCTACACCATCGCACTAGATGATTATGAGCACAAACCCGTTTGGAAGCACTTTTATCCTTATATACAAATGATAAAAATTGATCTTCGTAGTATGCCTCAAAACGAAATTTTACAAGTTCTTGACGATCTTAAAGCATACCCAGAAATTATAATGCTAGCGGAAAAAGTAGAAACCCTGGAAGAATTTGAGTGGTGCAAAAGAGCCGGTTTTACTTATTTTCAAGGCTTTTTCTTTTCAAAACCTGAAATGGTAAAAACAAAAAATCTTTCACCGGCACAAATGACGTTAGCTGAATTATTATATGAAACTTCAAACGAAGACGTAAATATCCCTAAAATTACACAAGTATTTGAACGAGATATTAACCTTTCGTACAAACTGCTAAGATACGCAAATTCCGCCGCATTCTCAAGAGTTAGTGAAATATCAACGATTAAGCAAGCTATTATCGCTTTGGGTCATTTAGAGCTTAAGAAGTTTATCTCTCTGCTTTTTTCTACGCAGGTAAATAGCTCAAAGCCTGATGAACTGTTAAAAATGTCTATGGTCAGAGCGCGATTCTGTGAACAACTTGCTCTAGCAGAAAAAAGTCAGGATATAGGCAAAGCGTTTTTAACTGGAATGATGTCACTAATTGACGCAATTTTAGATGAAACAATTGAAAAGGTAATGGAACAGTTACCTTTAGCTAATGAAATCAAGGTCGCCCTAATTAATAATGAAGGTAAGTTAGCTGAATTTCTTAAACTGGCTAAAGCTTATGAGAGAGGCGATTGGGAGTCAGAGTCTGAAGCGGAAAAGGCGTTAGGTCTTGTGGGTGTGCAAGTGCCTGAGATTTACTCAAGTGCGCTAAATTGGGCGGATGAGCAAATCTCAGTACTTCAGAGCAATAGTGAACTCTAAACCTTTAATACAAGTTTAAGTTTGGCCAATGCTTTTTGGCCAATACCTTTCACTTCTATAAGCTCGTCAATTGTTTTAAACCCACCTATTTCACGTCTGTATTGAATGATAGCAGCAGCTTTTGATGGTCCTATACCTTTTACCGCAACAAGTTGCTCTGCCGTTGCTTCATTTACGTCTAGCTTTGAATTTGTAGACTGTTCCGCAACTTGTGTTTTTTGATCGATACCCTGCAACTGAACAGCTCTGTTTTCAGTAGATACTTCAGTTGAATGTACAAACTGAGCACCGAAAATACCAGCAAATATAAGCGATACAATAATT
Organism: Psychrosphaera aestuarii; assembly: GCF_017948405.1. Lineage (NCBI taxonomy): Bacteria > Pseudomonadati > Pseudomonadota > Gammaproteobacteria > Alteromonadales > Pseudoalteromonadaceae > Psychrosphaera > Psychrosphaera aestuarii. The sequence continues at coordinate 2,884,689 of NZ_CP072844.1, forward strand.
AAAATTTTCATAATTTCTCCTTGAGTGGGACTTATTTCCCACCCTAAGGTTTAACTAAGAACGTTTAATTTTCGAGTGCAGTTCAGTTCAGTTTTAAGTCCAGTTTACAGTAACTTATTATCTACCACAGCTTTAAACATAGAGCTTACAGCCACGTAAAACTCACGACGCTGACTAGTTTTTCGCCACACTAAGCTGAGGTTTCTAGCTGCATTTTCATATCGTAAAGGCTCTGAAACTAACTCAGAGTGATTCAATACGCCTGAGTTTATGGCAAGTTTTGGTAGGTACGTTTCTCCTTTATGTCCCTCAACCATAGCTAAAAGAGAATTTAGGCTACTTGCTTGAAATGGATGTATATGAGAGTTGTCAGTCAAATGACAGCCTGAAATTGCGTGATCAGATAAGCAATGCTCACTCTCCAATAAGTATATTTGTCCATTCGTGTTATCGGGATGTGAAACCTTAAAAAATGGGTCTCTAGCTAAGGTAAGCTCAACAAATTCCGTAGTGTCGTATGGTGTTGCTAACAGCACCATATCTAGTTGCCCACTGCGAAGCAGCGCTAAACTGTTCTCAGATGTGTCTTCGCGCAAAAAGAGCTTTAAGTTAGGGTAAGTTTTACTACTGTGACGGATTAGCTCAGATAACACAAACGGGGCAATTGTTGGGATAATACCAACGTGTAACTCACCTACAAACTCATCGCCATTGGAGGTAGACGTTGCAACAAGGTCTGAACTTAATTCAATTATTTTTCGCGCTTTGAGAACAACATCTTGACCTAACGCAGTGAAAACAAATGTTTTATGATCTCGCTCAACCAGTTGTGAGTCTAACTGCTCTTCCAACGCCTGAATTGCACTTGATAATGTAGATTGAGAAACAAAACACTTCTTAGCAGCCTGACCAAAATGACCAGTATCATGCAGTGCAACTAAATATTTTAGTTGTTGTAGTTTAGGCAATTTCATATGTTTACAAATCCCGTAAAATTATCTGTGCATAATAACACATATGAAAAATTAACTTTTTTCATATTTACCTCAAAAAGTTGGTGATTTATCGCACTAGTCATGTAAAGTAGCAAATTAACATTATGCTTATTACTCAAACTTGTTTAGGGAGGCAGTCAAATGATTAAACCCTTAAAATTTGTTGCCGCTTCGCTGTTTTTCGTCGGAATAGGATTATCAGTCAATGCTGACGGTATTTCGTGCCTGACTGAAAAAGAAGAAGTAACTGAGTGCTCACCTGTAGTTGTAAAAAAACCAACATGGTGGGGCTGGATTACTGACATCAATACAACACAGTTTCATTTTTTTGATTTAATAGAATTGATGTATGGTGAAGAGACCAACAAATACCCTGAGTTCTCTGACAACACCCCGAGTAAAAGCATAAGGTAATTCAATTTGAATTTAATTCAGGCGTTTAAAAGCGTAGCAGCGGCTTTCTTTGGCGTGCAAAAATCTGAGACACATAAAAAAGACTTTGCCACCGACACTCCTTTTCCTTTTATATTAGCCGGCGTTATATTAGCCGTGGGGCTGGTTTTATTACTCATCACTATCGTAAATCTGGTGCTATCTTGATCTGTTAAAACGCATGGCGTTTAAAATCAATCTGATTTAGCCGCGTAAAACGCAAAAATCTCACTGACTTTTTGTCTTCCCGCTCCATTTTGACTTATGCTTCTTGCTACCTTTACAAAACTTTGATCGCCTTGATCATATAACTTTCTCGTCAACTCAGTATCATGGTTACTTATTAAAACTGGTATATTTCTTTTAAATGCCGCTCTTTCCGCAACCTGAGCTAACTTAGCTTGTTCGTTGGCATCAAATCCACCAGTTGCGTAACTAGTGAAGTTGGCTGTGGAAGACAGAGGTGCATATGGAGGATCACAATAGATTACTGAGCCCTTACGTGCTCTAGAGAACGTCTTTTTGTAGTCTTCACAAACAAATTTTGCTTTTTTAGCCTTTTCGGAAAAAGCGAAAATTTCGTCTTCAGGAAAGTAGGGTTTGCCATAATCGCCAAATGGGACGTTAAAACCACCTTTTAAATTATAACGACACAAACCATTAAAGCCGTGGCGATTTAAATACAGGAACAACAAAGATCTTAGATAAGGATCGTTTGTTTCATTAAACTCTTTTCTAAGTCCGTAATACGCGACTTTATCGTTATTTTTAGGAACGAATAGCTTTTTTGCGTCTTTAACAAATGTAACAGGTCTAGCTTTTACATACTTATACAAAGTGATTAAATCTGGATTTACGTCGTTTAATAAGTAGTTGTCATAATCTGAGTTTAAAAATACTGAACCGGCGCCAACAAACGGCTCAATCAACTTTTTACCTTCCGGCAAACGGCTGTTTATTTGTTCTACCAAGCTATATTTTCCACCGGCCCACTTTAAAAAGGCTCTCGTTTTCTTTTTCATCTATAACTCTATTGGCTTATGGATTCATTAAATGACTTTATTTGTTGCTGTATGGCATCAACTGACTTTGCCCAAGCATTATTATCTATCTTCTTTGCTGTTTCCCTTGCTGAAGATATGGTATCAAAAACACCATAAGTCACGACTAACCAATCTGAATTATTTCTACTAATTTTATATATTCGAGTCTGAGTTGAATCTAAATTTCGGGCTTTTAAATAACTTTCTAACGTTGACTCTTGACTCACTGCAGTTAACTGCAACACGTATTTTGATGACGGTAAGCTCATCATTTGACTATTATTAATTTCATAACCTGCAACTTTTAATACTTCAATCGGAGGCAATACATCTGACGATTGTTTAGGTCCATTTTCGGGTTCGATAGTTTTGTTTTCTGTACTATCAATCGCAGCTTCAGAGACTTGAGTAAGGATTTGTGAGCCTTCATTTACCGGATTATTTTCACGATTTAGATGCTCTATACTATCAGGTGTATCTTCGGCAAAACTTGTATCAATAGGCGCAATAACCGCCTCTTTAACTGGCGTCTCTGGCTGCATCGACACTTGCAAGGCCGACACTATATCTTGCCGAGTTGCTTTATCAACGATGCCATCTTTTAGTTTAGCTTGATTTACTTGTTTCTTAACCTTAGCGCTGGACCAGTCTGAAACTATGGGCTCTGGAATAGATTTAACCGTGCTTTCTGATAACGGCTTAGGTAGCGTTTGCGAAGATGTTAAATATTGACGATAAACATATACACCAATTGCAAGAAGCAAGCTAACAAGCACTAAGCTAGACACCCAAAGCTTTAAGTTCATCTGTAAAGGGCTAACTACTTTAAAGCTGTCTGATGTATCAAAACCAAGTAGTTGAATAGGATTACCTTGAGAATTCTCAATCCATCGCTTTACTTTTGTACTATCTGCAGAGGGTAAATTTTCAAAGGACTGTTTTAATAAGGTATAGCTTTCTTTTTCATTGAAGCGTGGAATAGCCAATACACTTATCATAGCCGAAGTAATGCTAGCTAGCGTTTTTGATATTTGTTTGTCAAATGCGATTAGTACCGAAATGTTTAGACCACGCTTTTTAAACTCCGCGACAACTTGTAACAGCTCACCGACTAGCTGACCCGATAAAAAATGACCATTATCAATGGCAAGTAGTATCTGACTGTCACCAGAAAATTCTAGAAAGGCGTTTAACAATGGTTTTTCAGGATCAAATAAAACGTTTCCAAACAGCTGCTCGATAATGCGACTTCTTACTTGAATATCATTTAATGAGTTAGTAGCTGTTAAATAACATTTATTCGCGTTAGGAAGTGCTGACGTCAGTAACTCTTCAAGCAAGGTGGTTTTACCTATGCCCACAGCACCTTCCATCGCCACAATTCCCGTCTGAGCTAATAGCTCTTGAACAGTTTCCAAAAATTGAAGACGTGAAGGAGGAATATAAAAGCCGTTTGCTAATGTATTATTCGTCATTCCAGTATTTTTTGTAGTTCTTTTTCGCTGACATCTGAAACCAGTATCGCTTGACCAAGTGATTTGGGCAATATAAATCTGATCGTTTGAGATAGTACCTTTTTGTCTTTTTTCATATGCTTAAGATACGAGGCAAGGTTCATGTTGGCTGGACCTTCAACTGGTAAATTAAACAACTTTAACAAGTTAACGACTCTAGTGACGTCATCCTGAGATAACCAGCCTCGAGCTTTCGCAAGCGTTGCCGCTTGGACCATTCCTACAGCAACAGCCTCACCATGAAGCCAGTTGCCATACCCTTGCTCAGCCTCGATAGCGTGACCAAATGTATGGCCTAAATTTAATAGAGCTCTTACACCCTGCTCTTTTTCGTCTTGACTAACAATATCAGCTTTCAGTTGACAGCATTTTGCAATGACATATGACAGCACACCCTTATCTAATGACATTATGTGAGCTGCATTTGCTTCTAAATACTCAAAGAAGTCTCTATCACCTAATATGCCGTATTTTACTACTTCAGCTAACCCTGCTGATAATTCTCTTGCGGGCAAAGTTGATAGCGACTCGACATCTATAATCACCGCTTTAGGCTGATAAAAGGCCCCTATCATATTTTTACCAAGTGAGTGATTTACTGCAGTTTTGCCGCCAACAGATGAATCAACTTGGGACAATAAAGTCGTTGGTATTTGTATAAAATCGACGCCACGCATGAAGGTAGCAGCTACAAAACCGGTAATATCGCCAACAACACCACCACCTAGCGCAATTAAAGTCACATCTCGGCTAACCTGTTGCTCTAGCAAAAACGACATTATGCGCTCGTAGGTATCCAAGGTTTTATACTGTTCGCCATCTTCCATTTGAAAATAACGGACGTCATAGTTTTCGAGGGATAACGCGATAGAAGTCTTAAAAATCGGCAATACGGTTTCATTAGAAACGACGACGACTTGACGAGACTTGATATGAGGGGTGAGCAAGCTATTTAAATTATCAATACCTTGCTCAATATAAATTGGGTAGCTGTGTTCCGCCAGATTTACTGTAAGGCTTTTCATTCACAGCTCCCTAACAACGCTTAGAAATCTAATTTACTAATAATCTCGTTCGCTACCACACGAGCACTTTGCTCATCAGTTTTAACGACAATATCAGCGATTTCTTCGTAAAGCGGGTTACGCTCTTCCGCTAAACGGATTAATACGTCTCTTGCTGGCTCTTCAGTTTGAAGAAGAGGGCGACGCTTGTCTCGTTGCGTACGAGCCACTTGTTTTTCGATAGGTGTTTCTAAATACACTACTATCCCACGTGCCGATAACCTATTGCGGATTTCTTTGCTAACAACTGATCCACCGCCAGTCGCTAACACGATTCCCTGTTTTTCTGTAAGGTCGGTGATAACAGTTTCTTCACGTTGACGAAACCCTTCTTCACCTTCAATATCAAAAACCCAGGCGATATCTGCACCGGTACGACGTTCAATTTCCTGATCAGAGTCGACAAATTGTAAATGTAGTTGGTCTGCTAAGTGCCTACCAATAGTACTTTTACCTGCGCCCATAGGACCTACTAAGAAGATGTTACGTTTTTCAGCCATATTACCTAATTCAAATACATTTTTAGTGTGTTAACAAACAAGCCCAGACACAAAAAGTCGCGCCCCAAAAATAAGGCGCGAATTATCGCAAAAAAAGTAGCTAAAATGCAAGAAAGAGTTGGTGATTGGATGTTTTTATAACGCATCCGTCACAATTTTAGGTGTTACGAAAATTAGTAACTCTCTCTTTTCGTTGAAGGATGTGTCCGTCCTAAATACTCTTCCAATGAATGGTATATCACCTAATAATGGCACTTTACTAACACTATTAATTACTTGTTGTTGATAAATGCCACCTAATACGATGGTTTCACCATTTCGAGCTGTAACCTGAGTTTGTAGTTGTTGAGTGTCAATTGCTACCGCAGGACCAGTTGGTGTAGATACTGTATCACCACGAGCATTTTGAGTTATGTTTAAATCTAAAATAACGCTGTTATCTGGCGTAATTTGAGGTGTCACTTCTAAACTTAGCACAGCTTTTTTAAATGACACGGAAGTTGCACCACTTGATGCAGCTTGAACATAAGGGATCTCTGTACCCTGTTCAATTCGAGACATACGCTGATTTGATGCTGTAATTCTTGGTGTCGCAACGATTTCGCCTTTATTCTCACGTTCTAATGCTGACAATTCTAAATCAAGCAGAGTGCCATCAGCTAAGCGAGCAATTTGAACGGCGATACTACCTGCAGGGCTTGCAACAGGCAAGTTAACATTAAGACGTGGACCTGCATCAGAGCCTATAGAACCAACTCTAGTTTGACGAGCCCCTTCTAACGAGCCTGACACACCGGTAGCGCCATTACCGTCAGAACTATTCCCTGAGATTCCCCAACGGATACCTAACTGCTCATCGATATTATCACGAATTGTTACCATACGCGCTTCTATCAAAACCTGTTTGATAGGGATATCTAGTGTCTTAACCGCTTTTTTAACGGTCTCAATACCACTTGCTGTATCTTTAACAAGCAATGTATTAGTGCGGGCATCAACTGAAACTTGACCTCTAGGTGTCAAAATCGAAGTACCTTCTGACTTTAATAACGAAGCTATTTCAGCTGCCTTTGCATAATTAATTTGGATAAATTCAGATACAAGAACTTCGAATTCTTCTACCTTTTTCTTAGCTTCTAATTCTCTAGCCTCGCGTGCTGCTAACTCATCAGATGGCGCGACCATGAGAACATTACCTTCCATACGTTTATCTAAGCCTTTGGTGCGAAGCACGATATCAAGCGCTTGGTCCCAAGGTACACTATTTAAACGAAGCGTTAACGTGCCAGAGACGGTATCTGATACCACTAAATTGAAACCATTAAAATCTGCAATAATTTGCAATACAGTTCTAATTGGTAAGTCTTGGAAGTTCAAGGACATAGGTTGGCCTTGATACTCAGAGCCGCCAGCAAGTGTGCCTTGTTGTTCTGGCGCTTTGTTTACTGTTAACGTAAAAATGTTATCTAATTGTTGAAAATCGTATTCAAAATCACCTTCAACATCTATTACTAGCTGGCTATTATTGCCATTTTGGAATGTTTCCAAACCTGTAACAATAGTTCCAAAGTCAACTACATCCATTTTATATAAAAGATCTGTCAGGATGTCGGTGTTGTGAAATTGGATAAATATTTGTTGTTCTTTTGACGTAACGTCAACTGCAGCCATATTGTCTCTTAGGAAGACTAATACTCTACCTTCTGTAGCTGAATTAACTTCTGCGCCTCGTCTAAAGTCAAGGGCTTGAATTCGGTTAATTAGCTCTATGTTTGTGTCGTTATTAGACTGAGCTTCTGTAGTCGCGTTGTCAGATACTCGAATAAAAAACTTGTTTCCTTCGACCCTAGACTTATACAACTTTAGGTAGTCTAAAAGAATACTAACCAGTACGCCGTTATCTTGACGTTGTGTTTCAATATTGATAACACCTTCTTTTTGAATAAGAATATTTACTAAGCTTTCATCAAAATCCGTTTCTTCAAAAAATAGTTCTATTCGCGCAGGCTCATTAAATACCTGAATACTTGGGTCTGAATATAGATTTTCATCAAAAACAAACTCCAACTCGGTTTCGCCTTTTACGATAGGTGAGTATCTAATATCGTACAAAAGCGGCACTGACGCAGCGGTAAAAGTCAAAAATAGCGCAAAAAATGCCGTCAATACTTTATAAAACTTAACGTTACTTTTCATTGTATTTAGCAATCCATATTCTTATTAGTTTTATTCATTTGCCGAACTATCGGCTAACTGTACACGAGCAGTACGTTCTTTCCAGCAACCAGCGCCGTCCGGAATCAACTCTACAAGTACAACTCGGTTATCATTTACCGACGTAATACGGCCATTAAAGAGGCCAACAAAGTTCCCTTCTGTCACGCGGTGTAACGACCCATCTGAAGCTTGAATTAGTGCCCAAACTTCTTTATCTGTGCCTAGAGTACCCCTCATACTCAAATTGTCCAACGCAAATTTTTCTAGGGGCTGCTTGCGGCGGCGAGGATCTGGCGCCAAGCAGTTTTGTGCTGGTTCGTAGTTATCTTGAATTACTTCAGGTGATGGTAAATCAAATGGACTACGTGAGGACGTCATTGAGTATTCAATATGCTGAAATTCATTAACAGCGGGAATCGGTTCAATTTTTACCGGTGTTCCACTCTTAATTTTATTCATATATTGCTGAATATCTGAAACATCATCGTAACAACCGACTAACGTAAGAGAAAGAAGAATAACGACTAAACGGATCATTTTTCTGCCTCCTTGTAACGGTATGTTTTAGCAACAACATTTAAACGAAGTTTGTCATTATTAGCTTCGGTAATTGTAAAATCATGGAGGGTTACAATTCGCGGTAAAGCCGCTACCTGGCTAACAAACTGTCCAAATTCATGATAATCACCTAACACTTCAATTTGAATTGGAAGCTCAGTATAAAATTGTTTTTCAACTTCAGGTAACCAGTTAATTTTAATAAAAGACAGGCCCGATGTTGTACCAACATAGGTAATATCATCTAATAAACCAGGTGTTTCATGTGACGTAGGAAGCCTTTTTAATAATAATGAGAACTTGCCTTCCATGTCGACCATTTGTTTTTTATATGAGTCTAAATTAACAGCAGCACCATATTTAATACGGTAGTTGTTTTTTAATTGCACTTCCTGCAATTTTGCGTTGTCTAGCGCATCGACCTTGCTACTGACTAGTAGCATGTAACTTGCGATAGCAACAGCAATAGCAACAAATGCGGCCATTGCTATCTTGGCAGGCTTAGGCCATGACCCCATATTTTCGAAATCGATATCATTGATATCAAAGTCAGAGAAGTCAAAATTGAATTTATCTAGATTCATTTTTTCTTCTCCTCAGTTTCTGGCACATATTTCTTAACTGAAACAGTCATGGTGAAATCGCTAAGTAAGGCGGTGTCTTTTTCTCCGGCAATAATAGAATCAAGATCCGCAGCTTCCAGTAATTCTGAACGCTCAATATTTCTCATCATGTTTGATAAGCGGTTATTTGATTCGCTTTTGCCATTAATTAAAAGTGATGGCCCTTTTTTCTCTATTTTTGTTAAATATATACCTGTCGGAACCATTCCTGCTACTTCATTAAATATTTCTGTACCTAGGTTTCGACTTTCTTGAAGCTGTTCTATCAGCGCTATACGCTTGTTAAGATCACTCTTCTTATCATTCAAGTTTCGAATTTCATTAATACGTTGAGTGAGTATTGAAATTTCGCTTTGAAGATAATTATTTCTATATTCCTGACCCTCTAGTCGCTGACCATAATATATAGATAATAAAAACAATAAAAAAATGACGACTGCGGATATCGCCCCTAATATCGCAAGAAACTGTTGTTGCAGTTCTTTACGTGCGGTCTCTCGCCATGGCAATAAATTTATATATGGCATTCTGAAAAGCTCCTTAATGCTAAACCTGTCGCAATCATTAACTGTGACTGCACAAGTTCAATGTCTTCAGAATCTAATTCAGCCGCGATTTCTAGTTCAGCAAAAGGCTTGGCTACAACGGTATGAATTCCTAACTCATCGATAAGGAGTCTATCTAAACCTGATATCAAAGACGTACCACCTGATAAAACAATGTAATCAACATTATCTTTCTCACTTGTGTTCAAAAACATTTGAATAGAGCGGCGGATCTGTTGTAACAATGCGGTTTGAAATGGGGCTAATACTTCAAAAGTATAGTTTGGCGGCAAATCACCATTTACTTTCGCTTTTTCAGACTCTTCAAAAGAACGGCCATAGTAGGAAACAATTGAATTAGTAAATTGTTCTCCACCAAAAACCTGATCACGAGTATAAAGAGAGCGTTCACCTTGGATAATGCTAAGCAGGGTAATTTGAGCGCCTACATCTACAAATGCAACGACTTTTTCATTGGCGTCGTCAGGCAGTTGACCAATACATAATTGTCCAGCTCGGCTCAAAGCATAGCTTTCAACATCAAGCACCTTAGGTTCAAAACCACCTTCGGATACGGCGAGTGAACGTGCTTCTATGTTTTCAGTACGCGCGGCACTGAGCAATATATCGATTTTTGATGGGTCTGCTCGGTTCACGTCAATCTTTTCAAAGTCGAGACTAACTTCATCAAGCGGATATGGAATAAGTGAATCAGCTTCAATTTCAATTTGGCTCTCTAATTCAGAGTCAGAAAGCGTAACATCCATATAGATGATTTTAGTGATCACGCTAGATCCTGAAATAGCTACCGCTGCATATTTCACTGATTTTGGAATATGCTTTCTAATTTTGCTGATAACTCTAGCGACGGTTTCAATATCTTGAATTTCGCTATCCTTAATCATTCCCTTTGGCATAGCTTCGACAAGGGCTTCCTCTACTCTATAAACGCCGTGTTGTTCCGATAACAATACTGCTTTTACCGAGTGCGAACCAATATCAATCCCAACCATATAGGGAACACTTTTTGTAAATAACTTCCTAATTGTGTCTAACATGTCAAGTCACTGAGCTGCCTGTTATTTATCCTACAAACTAAAGATTAGACTTTTTTTGAGTGAATAAAAAGCCTTTTCTATCATCCTGTTCCGGTTATACTAGCTACATTATCCTTATAGCAGAATTTTTTCTAGGTTTATTCAATGAGTTGGCTCAAAAAATTAGTAACGTTAATGATTTTTGGAACGTTGCTATCTGTTTTCTTGATAGTTGCGTTTTATTTTTATGTAAAAGACGACTTACCAAATGAAGATTCTATTCGCGACGTCCGCTTTCAAATTCCGATGAGAGTTTACACTGCTGAAGGCGAGTTAATTTCCCAATTTGGTGAAAAAAGACGAGATCCCGTTTTATATTCAGAAATTCCACAAGCGCTTAAAGACGCAATCATTGCCACCGAAGACTCTCGTTTTTATGATCACTTTGGTATTGATCCAATTGGCGTTGTTCGCTCGGCACTCGTTGTCATTTCAACCGGTCGCAAAGCGCAAGGTGCCAGTACTATTACGATGCAATTAGCTCGAAATGTCTTTTTATCGTTAGATAAGCGCTGGATGCGTAAAATCAAAGAAATATATATTGCTCTGCATATTGAGCAAATCATGAGTAAAGAAGAAATTCTGACCTTGTACTTAAATAAGATCCCGTTTGGAAATCGTGCGTTTGGTATCGGAGCTGCTGCGCAAGTTTATTACGGAAAAGATATTAGCGAGCTGACATTACCACAATTAGCCATGATTGCAGGTATTCCCAAAGCCACAACTCGATATAACCCAATACGTAATCCAGATTTAGCAAAATGGCGCCGAAACGTTGTACTAGGTCGAATGTTTGCTGTTGGTGCCATTGATGAACAAACCTATGAAGAAGCCAAACAAGCCCCTATAACAGCAAAACTTCACGGCGCAAAAATTACAGCACCCGCTCCGTATGTCGCCGAACAAGTTCGTAAAGAAATGGTCGACCGGTATGGATTAGAAAAAGCGTACACGGAAGGGTTTAACGTATACACGACTATTAATGGTGACGCTCAAATTGCCGCTCGTAAAGCAGTTCGTAACAATATCCATAGTTACGATGAGCGTCATGGCTACAGAGGACCTACTCGATTTCTTTGGGACTCGGAAAATATAGACTCTACTTCTGAACAAAATGCAGCTTGGGATAGCGACAAAATCGTAAATTACTTATCTAGAATAAAAGATTACGGCGATGTCATTCCTGCCGTTGTCACTAATGTCATGGATAACTCTGTTTATGTTTTAGCAAAAGGTGGCAAAGTCGAAGTTTTAGATTGGGATAATTTGAAATGGGCAAGACCATATATTAATGATAACAAACAAGGCGATGCACCAGAATTTGCTGCTCAAATACTTAAAGAGGGCTCGTTGATTTGGCTACGTCAAAATGACGACTTAAGCTATCGACTGAGCCAAAAACCACTGGTGAGTAGTTCATTAGTGGCGATGAATCCAAATAATGGCGACGTAATAGCGTTAGTAGGCGGTTACGACTTTGCTCACAACCAGTACAACCGAATTACTCAAGCCAAACGCCAGATTGGCTCTAACATAAAGCCCTTCGTTTATTCAGGCGCTATAGAGAACGGCACCACACTAGCGACGTTAATCAACGACGCGCCTATTACTAAGTGGGAGCGAAATAGTGTGTGGCGACCAGCCAACTCTCCAGAGACATATAACGGGCCAACAAGAGTAAGACGTGGCTTAGCGGAGTCGAAAAACGTAATGGCGGTTCGCGTGATGAGAACCTTAGGCGTTGATAAAACGGTCGAATTTTTAACCCGATTTGGTTTTGCTAAAAGTGACTTGCCGGAAAACGAGACTATATCTTTGGGATCTGCGGCTCTAACGCCATTATCCGTTGTGACAGGTATTAGTACCTTTGCTAACGGTGGTTTTTTAGTTGAACCTAATCTAATCGAGCGCATAGAAACCGTTTCTGGTGAAGTAGTTTACCAAGCAACTAAAATGGTCGCTAATTTGGATGATAATGAATTAACCAATATGAATATCGATATGACCGAGCCAAACCCACAACCACGTAATGAGATGGCTGCTCCTAGGGTAATATCCACTGAGAATGCATTTTTAATTTCTGAGGCCTTAAATAGCTCTATTTGGGGTGGTGGTACTTGGTCTAAAGGAAATGGCTGGAATGGCACGTCATGGCGAGCTCAAAAGCTTAAACGTCGAGACTTTAGTGGCAAAACCGGTACAACCAATGATGCCGCAGACACCTGGTTCACTGGCTTTAACGACTCTATCGTTGCCACAACTTGGGTAGGTTTTGACGCACCAGGACGAGCGCTTGGCCGTACATCGTTTAATGCAAATTTGAGTAATGACGAACAAGAGTCCGGTGCAGAAGCTGGTGCGGTTACTGCGTTACCGGGCTGGATAGACTTTATATCGCAAATATCAGATAGCATCCCTGTTGCTAAACGAGAGATCCCAGAAGGCATTGTTTCCGTAAGAATTGACAGAAAAACAGGTCTGTTATCAAGAAAAACAGACCATACCACAGAGTTTGAGTATTTTATTAAAGGTACTGAACCAACTAAATACGTAGATGAGTTTTCACCTATTACCATTGATGAAGAAAAAGACATCATTGATGAAGAAGAAGGGATATTTTGATGATTAAGTTTTTCTTTTTTATACCGCTGTTATTAAGCCTTGTTTGGTGGCAATACCTGCGTATGAATGACTGGACAATAGAGCAAGGGAAACGAGGCTTTTATTATATTATTGCCTTTTCCGTTGCCCTTGCCGTATTTTTTGGTCTTATGTATGGTTTAAATCACTATATCAATTAACATTCGTCGCCATACTTGTTGGCTTGGTGCGCAAGGCGATTCTAACTCGCTCACCAAGCGCCAATAAACAAGGTGTTAAAACTAAGGTCAGCACGGTCGCAAACGTTAATCCCCCGGCGACGGCAATGGAAAGTTGCGACCACCATTGCGTTGATGGACCCCCAAACTCCATTACCCTATTGACTAAATCAATATTCATTTCCAACACCATAGGCATCAGACCTAATACCGTTGTTATTGTTGTTAACATTACAGGTCGCAAACGTTGAGCACCGGTTCGCAAAATAGCTTCTGTGTACTTCAAGCCCTGCTTGCGCAACACATTATATGTATCAATTAATACAATGTTGTTGTTCACAACAATACCGGCGAGCGATATTACCCCAATGCCGGACATTACAATACCAAATGGTTTTTGTACGATTAACAAACCTAAAAAGACACCAACTGTTGAAAATACGACTGCACTTAAAATTAATGCGGCTTGATAGAAACTATTAAATTGTGTGACCAAAATTATCGCCATTACAAATAATGCAACCATAAAGGCATTTTGCAGAAAGACTTGCGACTCTTCCTGATCTTCGTTTTCGCCTCTTACTTTTACCGCGATATTCGGACTCAAGCCTAATTGCGGTAACTTTTCTGTCAAAATAGGCAGTTGCTGCGACAATAATACGCCCGGTGCCATATCGGCAGCTATTTGTACGACTCTTCTACCATCTACGCGTCGGATAACATCAACCTTTGGCACGGCTTTTTGTTCAACAAAGTTACTGACAGGGACCATTCCTGATTGAGTTTTCACTCGAACGGATTCTAGTTGACCAATATTTCGTTTTTGTTCGGGATATCGAACACGAATGTCTAATTCATCGTCGACATCATCAGGCCGATATTCACCAATTTTTAAACCATTTGTTACCATAGAAATAGTACTGCCTAGCAAGGTTGCATCAGCACCAAAACGTGCTGCATTGCTGCGATCAATGATTAATTGCCATTCAATGCCATCTTTGTCCGCTGTATCTGACAGGTTGATAAAATTACCATTTTCTTCAAGCGCAGTCCGAATAGTGCGAACAGCATCATTTAATTCATCAGGAAATCGCGAACTAAGTTCTAGGACTAAAGCTTTACCACCACTTGGTCCATTTTCATCTTTTCGTACCTCTACTTCTACGCCTGCAATATCTTTAGTTAGCTCGTGTACGTCTTCGATAATTTCATTCGCTTTTCGGCGTAATTGCCAATCCACTAAGTTCATTCTCATATAACCAACTTGATCACTTCCGCCAGTACGAGCATACAACGTCTCAATTTCATCAAGAGTGACCAGGCGTCTTTCAATTTGCTGCATGATTTGGTCTTTCTCATATATTGATAAGTCACCATGTGAGCGAACAACAATACTTGCGCCCTCAGGCTCAACATCAGGAAAATACTCAGATCCTAAACCACTAAAATTAAACGCTGTGAAAACTGTCACTGCAATCACGATTGAAACAGCTAAACTTTTCAGTGGATTAGTAATCGCCTTTTCTAAAAAGCGAACGTACTTGCCAGTAAAGCCATCCAAAGTTCGAATATCGCCATCTTCCGCTTGTAGCAATTGTTCTTTTGTCTCTTTTGAAACGGGACGAACTTTACCGATAAGCGTGCCCATTGCTGGCACAAAAATTAATGCCATTACAAGTGAGGCCGTCAATACGGCAATAAGAGTAATGGGCAAATACTTCATAAACTCGCCCATTATTCCTGGCCAGAATATTAAAGGCGCAAACGCTGCTAACGTTGTAGCTGTTGAGGCTATGATTGGCCAAGCCATTCTCTTAGATGCAAGGCGATAGGCCTCCCGCTTGGTCTTCCCTTCACTCATCATCCTGTCGGCAAATTCAGTAACTACTATCGCGCCATCAACCAACATGCCAACCGCCATAATGAGTGAAAATAACACCACTATGTTGACCGTCATACCCATCAAAGAAATGACTAATATTCCCGTCAAAAACGACCCTGGAATAGCGATTCCGACTAACGTCGCAGAGCGAACGCCTAACGTGGCAATAATAACAATGACGACGAGTAACACGGCTGAGAGAACATTGTTTTGTAAGTCAGTAAGCATTTTTTCCACATCTTTTGATCGATCGCCTGTATAGGTCACCTCTATATGTTCAGGCCACATTGATTGGCCCGTAGCGACTATTGCCTTGACCTTGTCTATTGTTTCGATGATGTTCTCACCGGGGCGTTTTTTTATTTCTAATGAAACCGAAGGGTGATTATTTAATCTCGCAAAGCTACTAGGGTCTTTGTATGAACGACGAACCGATGCAACATCACCGAAGGTAATTACTCTATCACCCACGACTTTAATCGGTTGTTCATATACATCTTTTACTGTCTCGTAAACAGAAGGGACTTTTACTGCAAAACGCCCTGCGCCGGTATCTAAGGTACCTGCCGCAACCAGACGGTTATTTCTTTGTAATAAATTGAGGATATCGTTTTGGTCTAAGCCATAGCTCTCCATCAGTAAAGGATCTACAACAATTTCTACAATATCTTCGCGGTCGCCACCAACCTCAACTTCTAAGACTTCACTTAATCCCTCAATTTCATCTTTTAACGCTCGAGCAACGGTCACCAAACCTCGTTCTGGCACTGGCCCGGACAGCACGATGGTAATGACGGGTTGCTCGTCCGCCATGCTTACTTGTTTAACCACCGGCTCTTCCGAGTCTGCTGGTAACTTGGCTTTAGCAATGGTTACTTTGTCACGAACATCAGCGATCGCGTCTTTAGGATCAAAACCAGCAACAAACTCTATTTGCACCGAGCCATACCCTTCACTGGCTGTTGAGGTCATTTCTTTAACGCCTTCGAGTGACCGCAGCTCAATCTCCATTGGCCTGATTAACATTCGTTCAGCGTCCTCAGGGGAAATGCCATCGTGTACTATAGAAACATAGATAATAGGAATAGTGATGTCTGGATCAGACTCTTTAGGAATGTTCTTGTAAGTAATTGCACCTGATATAAGTAGCAATAAAAAGATCATCAAAACGGTACGAGTGCGGTCTAGCGCAGCGTCAATAATTCCTCGCATGATTTAGTTTCCTGCTTGCGTTATTGTTACTGCTACTTGGTCACCGGGACGAACAAAACCTTGTCCTCGCGTGATAACTTGAGTTTCACCAGAAAAACCAGCTAACCACACTCCGTCTTGTTCGGTTTTAATCATATCGATTGGAGTAAACACAACCCGCTCATTGACGACGGTTTTTACGCCCAAGTTTCCGTCTTTATCAAGCGATAACAAAGCTGGTGAAACCTTGATCGCTTGTTCTTGCGAAAACATGACGTCGATTTCAGTACTAATGCCGGCTTTCATTTTTTGGTCTGGGTTGTCAATTTCAATTTCAATCTCGAAGGTATTTGTACCTACTTCCGACATGCTGGATATGTAGCGCAGTGACCCTGGAACACGCTTGCCATTAACCAAAAGGACCTCAACTTGGGCGTTTTCATCAATTAGGTCTACATAGTTCTCTGTCACATGCGCTGTAACCACCAAAGGAGACAAATCCACTAATTCAAATAGTGCCTGTCCCTTGCTAACAACACTACCTATCTCAACACTTTGATTATTAATTACACCAGAAAATGGGGCGACTATTGTACTTTTTTCTAATTGGGATTCTCGTAGCTTCACAAGTGCTTTAGCTTCCGTAAGACCGGCTTTCGCTTGTGCTAATAACGACTCACCTTGTAAGCCTTTTGCTTGCAGTGAAATTGCGCCTTTATATTCAATTTCACGTTGCTCAACTAACGATTTCGCAAAATTGAGCTGTTCCAGTTTATCGTCTAGTGACAGTTTCAGAATGGCTTGACCCGCTTTAACTAGCTGACCTTCTTCTACTAAAATTTCAACAACACGACCATCAACTTCAGAGTCCAGCACTAAAACACGATCCGGTTCAGTGCGGCCATACAGCTCAATGCTCCTTTGCACTGGCTCTGTATTAAACACGGTGACTTCTACTGTGGGTAACTTTTCAGTTTCATTGCGGTCATCATTTGATAAGACTTTTTTGTCGTTGCTGATCATGCCAGAAGCCATCCACACAATAAGCAATACTGTAATAGCGATAGCTAAAATATAAGGTTTTCTCTCAAGTAGACCTGGCTTGGAGTTTGAAGTGCTCATGAATTTCCCAAATATAGCAAAACGTTATATTAGAATAGTAATTCAATGGTAGTGTGAAACCTACCCAAGCGCACAAAAAAAGGCCGATTTAATCGACCTTTTCTGTAACTATTTCTTTCAGTTGGTGAGAACGTTATCTTTAAACGCTAAAACTCGCACCACATCCACATGTTGTCGTTGCATTTGGGTTGTTGACAAAAAAACGAGAGCCTTCCAGTCCTTCCGTATAATCTACAATGCCACCAACGAGATATTGCAAACTCATTGGATCAATGACCATAGACACGCCTTGCTTTTCTATTTCCATATCACCGGCATTCACATCTTCGTCAAACGTAAAGCCATATTGGAACCCAGAACAACCACCACCAGTAACATAAACACGCAGTTTTAAAGCTGGATTTTCTTCTTCATCAACTAACTGCTTCACTTTGATCGCAGCGGCATCAGAAAATTGAATCGGTAATTCTGGCGTCTCTGTTGATTCTGCAGACGGTGTCACAATGTCAGTCATAAAAAATACCTCATAAAAACGGGGCGCGATTATCTAATACCTGACAAATTTAATCAAGTATTCTAGCGCCTATAAATCAGGCCAATCCCTCTTTTCCGTAAAGGCTTTATACGGTTGCCAACGCGTTTTGGGTTGCACCACTTTTATCTCAATGTTGGCTGGCACAAAACCTTCTGGAAGTTGGAATTTACCTTCAAAGTATTGAAAATAATGAAAACTAAATTTTAAATCTGATGAAGACAAGTTTGCAAGTTTAGCTAAATCTAACGTTGTTCGCTGCCCATTTTCATAACCCACAATATTAAGACTTATGTTGCCTTTGGCATTTCTTTTTTTACTATCAGTTTGTACTACCGCAAAATGAAGCGTGAATCTATTTTGGCCTTTGTCTTGCTCAATATTAAACTGCTCAATCGCTAAGCCATCTGCAACTAACTCTGGGGCCAATACTTTTTGATAGAAGCTGAGCTCTTTACGTAACTGAAATAACTCTTCACGCAACATCACCAATTCTTCTTGTGTTTGCTTTCCCGCTTTTTTTTCAACTTGCAGTTCAACGGTTAAATAGTTGTTTTTTCGTACATGTTGATCTATTTCTTGATAGAGGTTGTCTAGTCGAGCTTGCTGCTTAACTAGCTGTTGCTGCTGCCACTTGTTAACGCTGCCACCTACCTGGTAACTCATATATGATGTTATTGATATTATAAATATCAATAACATCAGAAATCTAAAGCGACCTAACCTTTCCTTTAGACCTTCAAAACTTAGCCAATAATTCATAGTTGATAATTTTTATTACATGTCATAGGTTTATGGTACACTTTGCGACCTTAGTTTGACTAGGTGTGTTTAACGAGAATAGTCACTTTTATATGGTTTGTTACCGTGGATGGTAACCATAGTATTTCGGAACATAGATGCTATCTAACAGTCTATATGCCCTGCGCAAACGATTAGCGATTCCTCAAACAAGTATACAACTTAGTATTCTAGGCTTGTTGGGCGGCATCGCAGCGGCATTACTCATCGTGGTGTTTCGCTTGGCCATTGAGTTCATTCAACAAACCTTCTCTACCGGAGGCGGCTTTGACGACCTACTAGACTATATTTTACCTACCTTACCTATTTTTGCTGCCATATTAATTGCTATTTTTGCCGACTTTACAGGGTATAAACACTATCGCTTAGGCATTCCTTTTGTTTTACACCGTATTAAAGCACATTATGGGAACATGCCATTTTGGAACACTGCTAACCAATTTGTCGGTGGTATTCTAGCGTTATCAAGTGGCTTTTCAGTCGGTCGAGAAGGCCCGTCTGTTCATATTGGCGCTACTGGTGCGAGTTACTTTGGCCGATGGCTACGACTACCTCATAACGCCGTTCGTACACTCACCGCTTGTGGAATCGCAGCGGGTATTTCAGCATCGTTTAACACCCCCCTTGCCGCGGTCATCTTTGTTATGGAAGTGGTGCTTCGAGAATACAAAATTCATATCTTTATCCCTGTCATGCTAGCGTCATCGGCAGGATCTATTATTACCCAATTTGTGTTTGGCCAGCATATCGAGTTTGCGCAACTGACTGTGTTTACCTTACCTGGCAGTCACTACCCTTGGTTAATACTATTAGGCATAACGTTAGGAATCAGTGCTTATATCTTTAATACTAACTTAATGCGCATCATTCGTACTTTCCGGTACGTAAATATGTTTCCGCGGCTGTTATTGGCTGGTGTACTTACAGCTATTGTCGGTTATTTTGTGCCAGAAGCCTTAGGTGACGGAACTAGCGCAATTAACCAGGCAATGATTTCACCAACCAACTTAGAATTATTGATTATCTTATTAGTATCTAAATTGTTTTTAACATTAGTTGCGATTGGACTCGGTGTTCCCGGCGGTATTATCGGTCCTGTTTTTGGGTTAGGCGTGTTAATAGGTCTTATTGTTGCTAACTTAGTGTTGCTCATCGATCCAAGTACCCACTTTATGGGCACGTACGCAGTATTAGGCATGTCTGGGTTAATGGCGGCGAGTTTACATGCTCCGCTTGCAGCATTAGTGGCGGTCGTAGAGCTCACTAACAATCCGGCGGCGATTACACCTGCAATTATCGTTATTGCAAGTGCCTATATCACAAGCTCGCAAGGGTTAAAAAATCGTTCTATTTTCCTTCAGCAGTTGGACTTCCAAGGTTTGATGTATCAAACGCCACCTGCGACTACGGTGTTGGAAAAAATTGGTGTGCTTGCGGAAATGGACACTAATTTAAAATTAATTAATTACGTTACCGAGCAAGATGTCCGTTTTCACTTGAACGACAAACAGCCCGAGCAATGGTTAATTGTTGCAATGAAACACGACTTAGGCGTGGACTATTCTTTAGCTGAATTTGATACAAGTTACTCTCGAAATAACGACAAAGTTAAATATACGCCACTACTAACAATCGATACCCGCTCAACGATGGCCCATGTTTGGGAACTTATTAAAGATCAGCGCGATGGAGCGACTCTGATAACCAGCACCAGTGGTGAAAAAATTGTTGGTATAGTCACTTGGGAGCAACTTCGCACAATATTAATGAACAGGAACGCATTATTATGACCTTACTTTGGTTTAAGGCTTTTCACGTTTTTTTTATGATCGCTTGGTTCGCTGGTATTTTTTATTTACCAAGGTTGTTTGTATATCACGCCGAAAACAACGGTATAGAAAATGACATTACTGATAAGAAATCCGGTAGTGAAAGCGGCATTAGCCCTAGTAATAATTTGAACATCAACACGGCCAAGCAGCATACGTCTGACACATTAAAAGTAATGGAACGTAGGTTGCTTTATTTTGTTACGCCATTTGCAATTTTCACGTTGATATTTGGCTTGTTGCTCATCCATAGTTATGGCCTAGCTTGGTTTAAAGTGAGTCACTGGCTACATGCAAAACTGTTACTCGTTGCTATTTTATATGTGTATCACGGATATTGTTTTAAATTGTTGCGTGACTTTAAGTACAATAAAAATACAAAGTCCGCACTTTTCTATCGTGTGTTTAATGAGATACCAGTATTAATTTTACTTGCGATAATTATCTTGGCTGTGGTTAAGCCTTTCTAATTGTCGAAGTCTGGGTTGGTCTGCTAAAATTGCCTTCCAACAATGTTCCACTCTTTATGAATAGGCTATCAAGCTGATGAACTTTACTGGGCAACACATTCTTTCTGTAAATCAATTTAATCGTGATGATCTACAAAATATCTTTGATATTGCGAGTCGCATGGAGCCTTACGCAAAACGTGAATTAAGGACAAAGGTGCTGGACGGTGCAATTTTAGGAAACTTGTTTTTTGAGCCTTCAACACGTACTCGAGTGAGTTTTGGTTGTGCCTTTAACTTGTTAGGTGGTGAAGTTCGAGAAACCACAGGCATGCAAAGTTCAGCATTAGCTAAAGGTGAATCACTTTACGATACCGCACGGGTTATTAGTAGTTACAGTGATGTCATTGCGATGCGTCATCCACAAGCTGGCTCGGTTGCTGAGTTTGCTGAAGGAAGCCGAGTTCCTGTCATTAATGGTGGCGATGGTGCAAACGAGCATCCTACTCAGGCTCTGTTAGATTTGTTTACTATTCAAAAAGAGTTGGCCGCATTTGACCAAACTATCGATGGCATGCATATCGCAATGGTTGGTGATCTTAAAAACGGCAGAACCGTACACTCATTGTCAAAGCTATTGGCCATGTATAAAAACATGCATATTAGTTTAGTCTCACCAGATGCTTTATCAATGCCAACGTATGTTATTGATAGTCTTGAGGACGCCGGTCATAAAGTGACAATTAGCGATAAGATGGAACACAATATAGATGCAGATATTGTTTACCAAACGCGTATTCAAGAAGAAAGGTTTGAGAGCCAAGACGAAGCTAATAAATACCGTGGTCAGTTCCGCCTAAACAATGAAATATATACAAAATATTGTAAGTCAAACACAGTTATCATGCATCCATTACCACGAGATTCGCGTGCTGATGCCAATGAGCTTGATAACGATTTAAACCAAAATCCAAACTTGGCGATATTTCGCCAAGCTGATAACGGTGTTCTTATTCGAATGGCGTTATTTGCGTTAACACTGGGTGTTGCCGATAAAGTCGACAAATACCAGTGTGATGTACCTTGGGTAAGCTCTAAATAAATTAATATAGGTAACTAACGTTTTATGACTAAATCAGCAGATCTTTTTGCACAAGCTAAACAACATATCCCTGGCGGCGTTAATTCTCCGGTTCGTGCATTTAATGGCGTAGGTGGAACACCGATCTTTTTTGAAAAAGCAGACGGTGCAATTGCTTATGATGTCGACGGTAAAGCTTATATTGATTATGTCGGTTCTTGGGGCCCTATGATTCTTGGCCACAACCATCCCGCTATAAAAGACGCAGTAATCGCTGCAGTTCAAAACGGCCTAAGCTTTGGTGCGCCCACTGAAATAGAAGTAACCATGGCGGAAAAAATTACTGAATTCCTTCCGTCAATCGAACGTGTACGTATGGTTAATTCAGGTACTGAAGCCACGATGAGTGCAATTCGTTTGGCTCGTGGTTATACAGGTAAAAATAAGTTACTCAAGTTTGAAGGTTGTTATCACGGCCATGCTGACTCGTTGTTAGTAAAAGCAGGTTCGGGTCTTTTAACGATGGGAGTTCCTAGCTCACCAGGTATTCCTGCCGATGTTGCTGCTCACACAATTACAGCAGAGTTTAACAACTTAGACTCAGTTCGAGAGTTATGTAAACAATATAGCGATGATATTGCTTGTATTATTGTTGAACCTGTCGCGGGCAACATGAATTGTATTCCTCCGGTACCAGGCTTTCTTGAAGGCCTTAGAGAAATTTGTGATGAGTACAATGCCGTACTTATTTTTGATGAAGTGATGACAGGTTTTCGTGTGCACAAAGGCAGCGCTCAAGGTTTATATAATGTAGAGCCTGATCTTACAACATTAGGCAAGGTCATCGGTGGTGGCATGCCTGTTGGCGCATTTGGTGGTAAAAAAGAAGTCATGGCGCACCTAGCGCCAGAAGGTCCTGTGTATCAAGCGGGTACATTATCTGGTAACCCAGTGGCGATGGCTGCGGGTTTAGCTGCATTAGCGGAATTGGAAAAAGATGGTTTTCATGAACAATTAACTGCGCAAACCGCCTATTTACTTGAAGGTGTTGAGGCAGAAGCTAAAAAACATGGCATTCCAGTCGCCACTGCACAAGCTGGTGGCATGTTTGGCATCTTCTTTACAGATGCGCCAAAGGTCACAACGTTTGCACAAGTTTGTGAGTGTGATGGTGAGCGATTTAAGAAGTTCTTCCATTTATGTCTCGACCGTGGTGTTTATCTGGCACCATCTGCATTTGAAGCCGGTTTTGTTTCTATTAAACATGACCGCCCGATGTTAGACAAAACAATCTCCGTTATAGGCGAGGCATTCGCTGAGTTGGCCAAGGACTAACGTCTACAAAGTCGATACATAATAAAAAAGCCACTTAATGTGGCTTTTTTTATAACCAATCAAACAATGATGGGCAGTCCTTTATTTTGGTGATTTTGTCTACTCTAATAGGCAGTTGAATATGCTCTCCGCATTCACCCGACAATATCGAGCCTGTTGATTTTTCTACGTAACGTAACTCAACATTATTAGGCTTTGGCTTATTAACCGATTCTGGAATGCGAGCTTGCTGTAATTGGCTAAATACAAATAGGGCGCCTTGGCTACCTGTTAGATTAATTGGCGAATTATCGTCTTTACCTACCCAAACACTGGTCACTTTATTTTGATCAAATCCGACAAACCAACTGTCTCTTAAATCATCAGTGGTTCCCGTCTTTCCACCAAATTGAATGCCTTTATGCTCATTCGCTAAACGCTTTGCCGTACCCACTTTTGTAACCTGTGTTAGTGCATACGCCAGTTCATAACTGGTGGCGTAATCAAATATAATTTGGCTATCTAAGTTACTCGTTAATAACTTAATGCCATTATTATCAGTCACATGCGTAATTGCCTGAACGGGAAATTTTTGTCCGAAGTTTGCAATTGGCTGGAACACTTCAGCGACCTGCAATGGCGACATTGGCAGTGCGCCTAATAACAACGATGGGTATTTATTGATTTGTTGATCAACACCCATTTTGCGCAGTGTGCTAATCACAGACGTTAACCCAACATCCATGCCTAAGTGAACTGTTGGCAAGTTTAGTGACTGACTTAACGCATCAAACAATAGCACCTCGCCCCTTAATTTTTTATCATAATTGGTTGGCTCCCAACGTTTGCCTTGATTACTCTGCATCGATATTTTTTCGTCCGGCAACAGGGTCCCTAAATGATAGTCTGGTTCATCAAGAGCAGTAAGGTAAACGGCGGGTTTTACTAACGAACCTATGTTTCGTTGGGAATCAAGCGCCCTATTAAATCCACCAGCTGTATTATTCTTATCTCCGACCAAAGCGCTAATAGTGCCATTTTCTAAACTAATAGAAACAATCGCACCGTTTAGATCTTTTTGTTTATATCCAGACTCCAACTGCTTAATGCTTTGTGCAAATAGTCTTTCGTATCTTGTTTGTAAAAGAGGGTCTAAACCAGTAAATACCATCAATCCGCTATTCAAAGGTGCGACAACATCTAATGTTTTTAGCTCTCGTTCAACTTGTTGTAAGTAGGATGGGAAGCGCGTGCGATATTTGCTTTTGTTCACCGTTAAGGCAAGTGGTTGGTTTACATACCATTGATAATCATCCTTTGAAATAACATTATCGGATACCATCAACTGAAGTACTAAGTCGCGTCGTTCTTGCGCGCGTTGCTTGTGACGAATTGGGTTGTAATAAGAGGGGCCTTTTACAATGGCGACTAGTAACGCAAATTTTTCAGGTGTTAAATCGGCTAGCCTTTGATTAAAGTAAAATTTACTAGCTAAGGCAAAACCGTGTACACCTCGACTGCCATTTTGACCAAGATAAATCTCATTAAAGTAAGCCTCTAATATTGCGTCTTTGCTATATCGATAATCAAGAATCAAGGCAATAATAGCTTCTTTAAACTTTCTAAAGTAAGACTTACGATTGTCGTTAAGTAGGAGGTTTTTTGCTAATTGTTGTGTAATGGTGCTGCCGCCTTGAACCTTTCTGCCGGCAGAGATATTGGCAAATAAGGCTCTAACAATCGCTAATGGTGCAACGCCATGGTGATGATAGAAGTTTTTATCCTCTACTACCAACAACGCATCAATCATCCATTCGGGAATGGTTGAAAGATCTAAAATCTCTCGGTCTTCATTACTATCAGTGGCTTGTCTCGAGATTAACAATGGCTCTAAATAAGTGATCGACTGCGGTAGCCATTGCCCATCCTTAAAACTCTCAACCGCGGCTACTCTATTTTGTTGAAAACCAATCCGTATTTTTTGCGGTGCAATCAAACCATCAAAACCAATATAACTTCGACGATAAATCTCGATAAAAGACTGTTTAATCGTAAATTGGCCTGGAGAGTCGGGTTGAGGAGCTGACTTATAGTTTAATAATTTGAGTTCGTCGATAACTTCTTGTTTAGGCAAGAATTTGTGACTGTAAATTGATAAAGGTCTGGCAAATACCTGAACAGGTGTATCCCACTTTTGGCCTGCCATGCGCTTTTGCACCCACGCATCCATATACAAGGTATAAAATGCCAAACAGACACAAATGAAGATCACTACCTTTAGAACTCGGTAACTGCCTGATTTTAATACTTGATTCGGATCTACATCTTGACTCATATAATTGCTTAATCTTTCTTTAATTTATTGAACTACTAGCATTAAACTATCAATTTTAACCTTACCTTTTCGCTCTAATTAAAGAAACTACTTAGCAGACATTTTTTTCTTCAATGAATGACCCGGCGTTTCGGTTTGAGGCGAATCCGGCCAGCGGTGTTTTGGATAGCGACCTTTCATTTCTTTTTTCACCTCGACATAGGCGTTGCTCCAAAAATGCGCTAAGTCTTGCGTTAGCTGAATCGCGCGACGAGCTGGCGAAAGCAATTCTATTAACAATGGTACTTTACCGTTGCAAATGGCTGGCGACGTCGGCTCACCGAACATCTCTTGAAGTCGAACCGATATTTTCGGTGGCGTAACCGTGTAGTCTATTTTGGCTTTAGTCCCTGCCGGCGTTTCGTAATGGCTTGGGCAGTACTCCTTTAGTACTTGTTGTTGACTCCAATCAAGCGTGCTATTGAGCATAGCTATTACATCTAATTTTTGTAAATGAGCTAAACTTCGAACGTTGTTCAAATAAGGCGTTAACCATGCTGATTTTGTATGCTTTAGTGTCAATTCGTTAATCGCAGGCCAAGTGTCAGGCAGACATTGTTGCATCAACGTCATCTTGACTAACCACTCGTTGATTTTTGCCTGTTCATTGCCAAAACTAGCCAAGCCATGTTGATCAAAATAATCTAACCACACTTGTTGCCACTGTTCTGCGTCAAGATTTACTTTTATTGGCGTTTGCTCAATAACCAGCTCACCTATTTTTACTTCATCAACGGCTGCTGGCGCTCGCTTTTGTTCAGACCAATATACTCGCTGTTTGCGTTCAACTAGACTTGCTAAATACTGCTCTATTTGCGATTTCGATAACTCTGCATAGTGGCGAACATAATGGCCATATTGGCTAGCGCTAAAATCAATCACAACAATAAATTCACTATTACTTGGTATATTTGAATGATGAAACTCGACGGCTCCACCATTGCTCATTTTCCATCGTTTACTTGTCTTTTTTGCAATGCGATCTGGAAAAGCATGCGCCAACAAAATCCCAAAAAGGTCGCTGTCGATGAGATTATTTTTCTGCCAATCACTTTCAGTCTGTAACGACAATGTACTTATGAACTTTCGAAACTGATGCTGGATTTTTTTTGGCATTTTTTGTGGTAGATTTTGAGGCTGCAACGGCAACTCGCTAATGTTGGAAGGGACGCTTATTTGAGCTTCATTTAAACCTACTTCTAACCATGCTGCTAAATAACATGCATTAATTGCAAACACGTTATCAAGACTTACTGCATAACTAAGTAACCGAGTTAATCTAAGATCAGTGCCGAATTGCTGATATTGCTCACACAAACCGGTACTCTGTAACCTGTTATTGCGCTTTTCTAAGTATTGTAGGCCTAATAACTTTTTTTCAGCGGCGCCTATCGAACTATAATCGGGTTTAGTTGCCCAAAATAACTCGTCAAATTCAGCGCCCCAAATAGTGACCTCTAATAACAATTGAGATAAATCACTTCTCTCTATTTCCGCAGTATCAAACTGGACTTTTCTTCGCCAATGCTCTTCACTACCTAATCGATAACACACTCCAGCCCTTAATCTACCGGCGCGGCCTGCTCGCTGTGTTGCTGACGCCTTTGATATGGATTGGTTAACAAGAGTATCTGCATTTACTCTTGGTTGGTAAATGTTTACTTTCTCTTGACCACTATCTACTACTACATCAATACCTTCTATGGTTAAACTTGTTTGGGCAATATTTGTTGCTAATACTATCTTTCGCCGCCCAGCAATTGCGGGCGCTATTGCTTTAACCTGATCGCTCATCGACAAGCCGCCATATAGCGGAAAAATATCGGTATCCTTTGGTATAGTTCCGTTGAGCTTAGCGTTTACCCGGTTAATATCTGCAATACCTGGTAAAAATACAAGTATCGAGCTCTGCTCATCCATTAAGGCCTGTTTTATAGCGGAAACAACATTATCAATTGTTGGTATTAACTCACTAGGCACATATCTATATTCGATGGGAAACTGACGCCCCTGTGCACTAATGACGCTGGCTTCTAGTTGTTTTGCTAGTTGTTGAGTATCTATTGTTGCGGACATGATGAGTAATGCTAAGGCCTCATTCAGCTGTTGGCTATCGATACTCAAGGCAAGTGCTAAATCAGAAGACAAAGAACGTTCGTGAAATTCATCAAAAATAATCAGACCAATATCGGTCAGCTCAGGGTCCTGTTGTAGCATTTTTACCAACACGCCATCGGTAATCACAGTTAATACTGTTTTTTCACTTGTGACATTTTCACCTCGCATTGCCAGACCAATGCGTTGTCCCACTGTTTCATTAAGTTGCGTTGCTAAAAAGTGGGCAATTTGCCGTGCTGCGACTCGACGCGGTTCCAGTATAAGAATTTGATTTTTATGGGAATAGACGCCTTGCGTATTTTGACCTTGTTGCAGTAACAATAATGGCAACCGTGTTGACTTTCCGGCACCAGGCTCTGCTTGCAACACCACTCTAGAATGGTGCTGTAAAAGCATATCTAATTCAGAAAATATATTATCTACCGGTAAAGCATGAAGACTCATTTAAAAACTCACCACAGCAAGAAGTGAGAGCATTATATGACAAGAGTCGAGTCTTAATAAGAGCGAATCGTCACTTCTCTTTTATTTAGACCAAACGCTCCTGGAAAACTGAGGTAAAGATATTGATTTCCACAATTGTTGGCAAAGAATTTCAGGTTTTGTATGGTCGCCACTGATAAGCCAATCCACCACAGGCATAGGATCGCTTGGGTAGTTAATTGCTTCATTAGCCGGTAATTCTAGCCAGCGCTCTAACTCCGACTCGTCTAAGCCCTTAATCACTGTTGCTAATCCCAAACTTCTAAGAGTTTCTGCATTAGACTCCTGCTCAAACTGGCCTTGTAATGGCTTTAATAGTAGTTTTTTTCCCGAACACAAGGCTTCACTGCTCAGCTCAAACCCCGCATTGGCGATGACACCTTTCGATCTTTCTAAATCGGATAAAAACCCTTGGCGACAGGCCACTCTATAAGTGATGTTGTTTATCGTTTGAGCTGCACTTATGCTTGGGTGATACAACACAAACTCCTGATCTAGTTGGGTTTCCAACAATTCAACGACCTCACAAAGCTCTTCAAATGGCATGTATACCAAAACATTGTCGGACTCAGACTTATTTACGGGCTCACGCTCAATAAAGGGTGGCATAATAGATTGCCCATAGTGAAACCAATGTACACCAAGTGCGATATCGCTCGGCGCAAAGTTTTTTAATATTTGTCGATTTAACCAGCTTAATCCTAATGATGGCACCTGATCTTTAGTAAACACCGCTTGGTGACTAATATTAATTACTTTTTTACCTGCACGAGTTGCCGCCCATGCAGAGATCGGCTCAAAATCATTGAGTACTAAGTCGTAATCATCCACGTTTAAAGCAACAATATCTTTGTATAATTGAAAAAGAGAAGCCTGCTTAACCGTTTTCAAATAACTAATAGAGCCATGTTCTGAGACAAAACTTAGTCCCTTATAAGTGCGATAATTACCAAACACTTCCATATCAAAATATTGCTCCTCTGGTCTTCCAGAAAAAACGTAATCTACCGTTATTCCTTTTTTGGCCAGCGCTTTTGCCATCACCCTTGCACGAGTAATATGTCCATTTCCTGTACCTTGTACGCCATATAAAATCTTCATGGTTCTATTCCTTCTACAAAAGCAGAAATGCATTTATCGCTACCTCGGCGCAAGCAATGCCTAACAAAGCGCCAATAACGGTATCACTTGGGAAATGCACGCCTAATAACACCCGTGATAACGCAATACCGGTGGCCCACGTATAGGCAAGCATGATTAATTCGGGATAGTAAAACGACACAATAGTTGCAAAAAGAAATGCGGCTCCACTGTGACCGGACGGCATACTAAATTTGTCTGATGGCGCAATATGCGATTGATAAGATGCTAGTTTGTCAAAAGGACGATGACGTTTAACTATATTTTTAAGTATTAAATAAACCGGCAATTCGATAGCAAACGCCAACAAAGCGGTTTTAAAAAAGCGAGTGTCATATTCTTGGAGCAGCACCGTTGCTATAGAAATAACAAGGTATAAATAGCCATCGCCTGACTTAGAAAGCCATTTACTTAATTTTATAATTGATGATTTGGAGTTTCGATTTAATTGATAAAAAAGCTGAGTATCTAACTGTTGTAGCTTATTGTCTTTTATTAATCCGGACATAATTACCTCACCTAATCGTGATATGCATTTTCTGCATATTTTGAGATTAGATGAGCTATGTTGCGTACATGTTACCTTTCGAAGACAAGTTAGTTAAATTTGCACACTATGCATCAAACTGCATAGCTATTGAGTCATTGTATCCAGAATATTAAACATTACGCCTTCTCGAAGTGCCGCGGAAACCACATTAAGTTCTTTAACCCCTAACACTTGAAAGGCTGCGATCATGATTGATAAACCGGCAGCAAAAACATGTTTTCTGCATTCATTCACTTCACCAATTGTTAGCCTATCGCTATCTTTGGTATGGATACATAACGCTTTTAAAATATATAAGTCGTCTAACGTCAAAGATTGCTTAAATAAGCTCAGTCCACTTTGTTGTGCAATCACACTAACCAGACTTTCTACAGAACCTGACGTGCCTAAACATTTATTCCAGCCCATCGCTTTAAAAGCAGATTGAACTTGCTTTAAATTATTTGACGCTGCTGATATTGCACTCTCAAATGCGAAGTCTGTCATCTGCCCATCTGCAAAGAACCGATTGGTATAGCTAACACAACCCATATCTAAGCTGGTCGCAATCTCGGGCTCTTTATGTTGGCCAATAACAAACTCTGTGCTGCCGCCTCCAATATCAATAATTAGTGTTGGCTTATCTAGCAAGTGTGTTTGTGCTACGCCGTTAAAAATCAGCTTAGCCTCATCTTCACCAGACAGTATTTCAATTGGGTAGCTACAGATGCTTTTCGCTCGCTGAATAAAGACATCAACGTTGGTGGCATTTCTTAGCGTATAGGTACCGACGATCTTAACGGAGTCGGGTTTGTAGGTTTGAATACGCTGTTCAATTTTTTCTAATGCTTCCAATCCACGTTCTATCGCCGCTTCTGAAAGCACCATGTGCTCTGACAGGCCGTCAGCAAGACGCACCTTTTGTTTTAATTTATATAAGATCTTCACTGAGTTGTTACTCATTTCGCCCACGACAAAGTGAAAGCTATTTGAGCCTATATCCAGTACTGCGATTTTGGTGGTATCACTAAATGCTAAATCGCCAGATCCCGGTTGGGAATTTGTCATCTACAATGTTGTCCAATAAAAGTATTTTTACCGTTTTATGACAGTTAAGATACCCATTTCCGGTCAACTTGTCGATTTTTGTTGTTCTGTTGCGGTTTGCTCCAATTTACTTGACCTAAAACTTCAATGTTATCAATGGCATCATTCCATTGAAGCAACTTCAGATCTCCTTGTTCTGTTTCAACTAAAAGGGTGCAGTTCTCAACCCAATCGCCATCATTACAATACATAATGCCGTTTTCTAAGCATATTTGTGGATGATGTATATGACCACAAACTACACCATCAACTTGCTGTTTTATCGCCTCATTTAAAGCGGCTAATTTATATCTTTCAATTGCCTCATTCGCTTTTTTCACTCTTGATTTTAAATACGATGCTAACGACCAGTATGGCAAGCCGATGGCTTTTCTAGCTTTATGTAATTGTCGATTTAAAAATAGCAATAAATCATAAAGCACATCGCCGAGTTTAGCGTGAAAACGACCAAAACAAACTTGTTGGTCAAACTTATCGCCATGTAATAAAAGCAATTTTTTACCTGTCACGGTTTCATGAATATACTCTTTATGAATTTGCATGCCGGAAAAATTAAACGACTGATAAGTTCTTATCACATCATCGTGATTACCTGGAATATAGATCACCTCAACACCTCGCTGCGATAATGTCAGTAACCTATTAAAGACCTTATTATGTGCTTCGGGCCAATACATCCGGCGATTTAACGCCCAGAAATCAACAATATCGCCGACTAGAAAAATTCTTTTGGCGGTACAACTATCCAACAATGACAATAAAAAGTCCGCTTTACAGTCTTTGCAACCTAAATGAATATCCGATAACCACATGCTTTCATAATGATGTTGAGAAGTCATAATCTGCCTTAGAACTTTAAATAACGACTGCGTTTCGCAGGTTTCATTTGGTTGATATCGATAAACACAAACCCATCAATACAATCAGCAAAGTCTGGGTCTATGTTAAAGCCTAAAAATTGGGTTCCGTTGTCATCACAAAGTTCGGTATATTGTTTAAACAAGGTTGGAATCGTTTGTTGCTTGGATTTCATGAATGCTTTTAACGCCACAAAGTCAGTCACGACATCAAGGCCTTCATATTGAAGTCCGACGCTTTCACTCAAAATATATGGATTTTTTGGTTGCACCCAATGTAATGGCCCACCAAAGTGCATTTTATAAAATCGTATTAAACTTGCTTTGCAGTCACTGGGTAATTCATTACTAATTGTCACAGGACCCATGAGGTATTGAATATCGCGGTTATTTTTTAAATAAGCGCCAACACCTTGCCACAAATAATCTAGACTGCGTTTTCCCCAATACTTAGGCTGAATAAAGCTTCTACCTAGTTCTAGTGTTTTCAAACGCACTGACTCGGGCATTCCTTCTAAGTTAAACAGGGTTTGGCTATACAGACCAATATCACTATGGTGGGCAAATACTTTCTTCAAGGATACCATTCGGTATGCACCAACAATTTCCAGTTGATTGTCATCCCATAAGATCACATGGTCATAGAACCAGTCGTAACTGTCAAAATCGCGAATTTTACCGGTTCCTTCACCCACGGTACGAAAGGTAAACTCTCGTAATCGCCCCAGCTCTCTCATTACCGACGACGAGTCGGTGTGTTTAGGCTGAAAACAGTAAATTTGTTTGCCGTCCGTCGTTTCACCCAGTCGCTGACTTTGTTTCAACTCTTCCCGAACGGCACTGGGCATTTCTGGATGCGCAATGCTTTCTAACCGAGAACTAAACTCTGGCACTGAACGACGTTTATTAAGCGCATAAACGTGTTTTTTGAATAGTTTAATTAGTCGCTTATTATCGATAGGAATATTATTGTAAGTACTTGGTTTTATAACCGCACCAATTCGAAGCCTTAGCTCTTGATCGTGTTGTTTAAACATTTCGTGAACTAACCAGATGGTGCTAAGAGGTTTAGCCAACATAGACAAACCATAAAAAAACGCTGAATTTTTGCCGTCAACATGGATAGGTAAGATATCGGAGTTTGTTTTCTTCGCAAATCTTAAAAAGCCGCTACGCCAGTTGCCATCTTTTATGCCTGTTGCCGATAACCTTGAAACTTCTCCCGCCGGAAAAATAAGTAATGCGCCACCATCAGTTAGGTGCTGCTCAATTGCCGCCATGTTTTCTTTTGCATTACGGCCACCCATATTATTAACAGGAAGCAACATAGGTCTGAGTGGCTCAATTGCCCAAAGTAACTCATTAGCGACCACTTTTACGTCTTTACGAACTTTGCTCAATAACTTAAGCAATACCAATCCATCTAAACTGCCTATCGGGTGATTGGCAATCGCCACCACTTTGCCCGATGTAGGTATGTTTCGGATCTCTCGCTCATTGGCGCTGTAGTCAAATTCAAAAAATTCTAGAGCTTGCTCTACGAAGTCGAGGCCTTTTAAATGTGGATAAGATGCTTCGAATCTTTGAAATTCGCGTTCATGAAAAATAAATCGCAAAAAGCGTAAAAACGAGTTTTTCAAAAATGGATTGCTACGTTCAATTGCTGGGAATTGCTCTGCTACCACACTTTCAACTGAAATCATGGAACTTACCTATTTAAGTTTGTGCGAACAGGAATAAACTTAAGTGAGTTTGATGACAGAAAGTTGAACAAACAATTTCAATTTGATGACAATTGAGCCCAACAATTTCAATTTCAATCTCAATTTCAATCTCAATTTCAACTAAACAATTTCAACTAAACAATTTCAATCTCAACTTCAATTTCAATCTCAACTTCATCTATATAAGTATCAACAGTTTTACCAAAAACAAATAAACGAAAATAAAAAAACGCCCGTTATTGCTAACAGGCGTCTTGTACCCAAAGAAAGGATAACTTTGGAAAGTTTGAACTTACAGCTCAGTAAGGTCATTGCTGGTTATTAACCAACAATTAACCATTAATAATCAGCAATTAACCAAACTGGTTCATTGTATTGTCTTTACCGCCAGCTTTAAGCGCTGCTTCACCAGCAAAGTATTCTTTGTGATCATCGCCTATATCAGAACCAGCCATGTTTTGGTGTTTAACACACGCAATACCTTGGCGAATTTCTTTACGTTGAACACCTGCTACATAACCTAACATACCCGCATCACCAAAGTACTCTTTCGCTAAGTTGTCTGTAGACAATGCCGCTGTATGGTAAGTTGGAAGCGTAATTAAGTGGTGGAAGATGCCCGCTTGTTGCGCCGAGTCCGCTTGGAACGTACGGATACGTGCATCAGCTTCAAGTGCTAATTCTGTTGCATCATACTCTTCGCTCATAAGCTGTGCGCGGTCATAAGACGCTAGGTCTTTACCTTCTTCTAACCATGCATCAAATACTTGCTGGCGGAAGTTAAGAGTCCAGTTAAAGCTTGGGCTGTTGTTGTAAACAAGTTTTGCATTTGGAACTACTTCACGAATACGGTCAACCATGGCACCAATTTGTCCAATGTGTGGTTTTTCCGTTTCAATCCATAGTAAGTCAGCACCGTTTTGCAGTGACGTAATACAGTCTAGAACACAACGATCTTCACCTGTACCAGCGCGGAACTGGAATAAGTTTGAAGGTAAACGCTTAGGACGCAATAGTTTGCCTTCGCGATTTAGTACTAAGTCACCGTTGTTTAAATCTTGTGGAGCTACTTCTTCACAATCTAAGAAGCTGTTGTATTGATCACCTAAATCACCAGGCTCACGAGTAACCGCGATTTGTTTTGTAAGGCCTGCACCTAATGAATCCGTACGAGCAACGATAACACCGTCATCAATACCTAATTCTAAGAAGGCATAACGTACAGCTCGAATTTTCGCTAGGAAGTCTTCGTGAGGAACCGTAACTTTACCATCTTGGTGACCACATTGCTTTTCATCAGACACTTGGTTTTCAATTTGAATAGCACAAGCACCAGCTTCAATCATTTGTTTAGCCATTAAGTACGTTGCTTCTGCATTACCAAAACCAGCATCAATATCAGCAATAATTGGCACAACGTGTGTTTGGTGGTTGTCGATTTCGTTTTGTACTTTTTTCGCTAATACTTCATCGCCCGCTTCACGTGCATCGTCTAGTTGACGGAATAAACCGCCTAACTCACGTGCATCAGCTTGACGTAGGAAGGTGTAAAGCTCAGCAATTAATGATGCAACAGACGTTTTTTCATGCATTGATTGGTCAGGTAAAGGACCAAACTCAGAACGAAGTGCGGCGACCATCCAGCCTGATAAGTATAGGTATTTTTTCTCAGTGGTTTGGAAGTGCTTTTTAATGGAAATCATTTTTTGTTGGCCAATAAAACCATGCCAGCAACCTAAAGACTGAGTGTACTGTGAAGAGTCACGGTCGTAGTCAGCCATGTCTTTACGCATGATCTCAGCGGTATACTGAGCAATGTCTAAGCCCGTTTTGAATTTGTTTTGCGCTCGCATTCTTGCTGCATACTCTGGCTCAATTGCAGCCCAGCTTTCACCGTGGCGCGCTTTAATTGCATTCAATAGTTCTATTTCGTTAGTATATGCAGACATATGCACTTCCTCTATTCACATCATTTATTATTAGTTGGAGAGACTAATTTGTATCCCCATGAATTTTTCTGCTGACAACTCTATGCCATTCGACTAGGATTCATGAAATAAATAATTTCCATACATGGAATTCACGAAATGAATATTAGTAAGATCGACCTCAATCTTTTGGTATACCTTGATGTATTATTACGAGAAAAGAATGTAACTCGAGCTGCAGACAAGCTGTCAATTACACAACCAGCTATGAGTAATGGCTTAAAAAGACTTCGGGAATTATTCTCAGACCCAATATTAATAAGAACCTCAGAGGGGATGGTGCCAACTGCAAGAGCACTTGAGTTACAACCCACAATACGTAATATTCTTTCAAAACTGGAAGAAACCCTTCAAAAAGAAAAGAATTTCGATCCGTTAGAATCCAACAGAACCTTCAGAATTATGGCAAGTGACTATGCAGAAACGACTTTGTTGGCACGGGTTATAGGTAGACTACGCAGCCGCGCACCCGGTGTAACACTTGATATTGTTACTCCTTCAGACGTGAGCTTCCACGATGTTGAGCTAGGTAAAGTTGACATGGCCATTAACCGGTTTGATGACCTACCTTTATCATTTCATCAAAAAGTGATTTGGTACGATACCTTTTCGTGCATGGTCAGCGCGAAACACCCTTGCCTTCCCAATTTAGACTTAGATACATATTTAAAGCATAAACACGTATGGGTGAGTAAAACCGGCTTTGGCGTTGGTGTTGGCATTGACCCTACAGAGGTTCAAAAGCTAGGTTGGGTAGATAACGAATTATCTAAATTTGGTAAAAAACGAGATATCAGTGTGTTCACTCGTCATTATCATATGGCGATGTGGCTAGCTAAAGAACAAGGTCTCATTGCTACATTACCCACTAAGGCTGCCGAACTCTACGCTGACAACCCAGATACAGTTGTAGTTGAACCTCCATTTGACATACCACCTATCGCACTAAAAATGGCTTGGTCGCCGCTACTTCACCATGATACTGGTCATATTTGGTTGCGCAGATTAATCGTTGATGTCGGTGCAGAGTAGTACTATTCATAATAGTTATGATGAAAATATAAATACAAAGGTATTTTTATATAATGGTTCGGATCTAGAATTACCGCGCTAACTTTTTTAAACAAATGCGAGTCAGTTATGCCAAACACATTGCGTAAAGAATTGAACAATAAAGACGTACAGATTAATCAGCTTACAATAGATGCTGGTTTTTACGATTTTGTAAACTCATCTGTATTACCACAAATCCAGTTACCGCAAGAAGTATTTTGGCGTAAAGTCGAAAGTATTTTTGAAACATATATTCCTGTTAATAAAGCCTTGTTGCAAAAACGTAGCGAATTGCAGCGCCAAATAGATGAATATCACGTCGAAGGTCGCTCCACAGACTTAAAAGAATACAAAGCATTCTTAAAAGAAATAAACTACCTTGTTGAACCACCAGCACCATTTAATATTGAGTCTACAAACGTAGATGATGAAATTGCTACCATGGCCGGTCCTCAGTTGGTTGTTCCGGTTATGAACGCCCGATATGCACTTAATGCAGTAAACGCTCGCTGGGGCAGTTTATACGATGCTCTTTATGGCACTGATGTAATCAGTGAAGAAAACGGAGCCGAAAAAGGCAACACCTATAATCCGGTTCGTGGCAATTTAGTTATCGCTTACGCACGTCAGTTTCTAAATCAAAACTCGCCAATTGATGGCAGTTGGACTGACGTTAAGTCGTTTAAAGTAGAAGGTGAGCAATTGGTCATCGTTCTATCTAACGGCAATACCACTTCTTTATTGGATAGCCAACAGTTCATTGGTTTTCAAGGTAAATCCGATAGCCCTACAGGCCTAATCTTTAAACACAACAATCTTCATTTTATTGTTCAAATAGATGCAAACCACCCTGTTGGTAAAACCGATGACGCCT
This sequence comes from Psychrosphaera aestuarii, assembly GCF_017948405.1. Lineage (NCBI taxonomy): Bacteria > Pseudomonadati > Pseudomonadota > Gammaproteobacteria > Alteromonadales > Pseudoalteromonadaceae > Psychrosphaera > Psychrosphaera aestuarii. The sequence continues at coordinate 2,922,544 of NZ_CP072844.1, forward strand.
TTATTAAAGATGTATTAATGGAGTCGGCATTAACAACAATTATGGACTGTGAAGACTCAGTTGCAGCCGTAGATGCCGAAGATAAAATTGCCGTATATAAAAACTGGCTTGGTTTAATGCAAGGCGATCTTTCTGAACAAATCAATAAAAACGGCAAAGTGTTTGAGCGCAAAATGAATGCGGATGTCGACTTTATAAGCAAAGATGGTTTTGCACAGACATTACCAGGACGAGCACTTATGTTTGTTCGTAATGTTGGCCACCTAATGACAAATCCAGTGATGCAGTTTGCTGGTGAAGATGTTCCTGAAGGCATTTTGGACGGCATTATTACCGCAGCCATTGGCAAAATTGATGTTAACAAACAACCAACTGCCGATATTAAAAATAGCCAACAAGGTTCTATTTACATTGTAAAACCTAAAATGCACGGTCCAGAAGAAGTTGCCTTTACTCAAAGTTTATTTGATGCCATTGAAGATGCGTTAGGTTTAACCAGATATACCCTAAAAATGGGCATCATGGATGAAGAGCGACGCACTTCTGTTAATTTAAGAGCCTGTATCAAAGAAGCAAAAGAACGGGTTGTATTTATCAATACTGGCTTTTTAGACCGAACAGGCGATGAAATTCATACCAGCATGTTAGCGGGCCCATTTAAACCAAAAGCAATTTTAAAAACCATGCCGTGGATTAGTGCGTACGAAGAGTCAAATGTGGCCAGTGGCTTAACTAGTGGTTTCTTAGGCAAAGCACAAATAGGTAAAGGTATGTGGCCAATTCCGGACAATATGGCCGATATGATGGAAGCCAAAATTGGCCATCCAAAGGCCGGCGCCAATACCGCCTGGGTTCCTTCACCAACAGCGGCGACTTTACACGCACTTCATTACCATCAAGTATCGGTACCTTCGATACAAGACAACTTAATTGCACAAGGCAGTGAAAGTGAATTGTTAGCCGACGAAGCGAAACGTTTAGATAGTATTTTAACCATTCCGTTGTTAAGTAAAGATGAGCCGTTAACTCCTGGAAAAGTAAACCATGAACTGGATAACAATGCCCAAGGCATTTTAGGGTATGTGGTTCGCTGGGTTGATGCTGGTATTGGTTGTTCAAAAGTGCCTGACATTAACAATGTAGGTTTGATGGAAGACAGAGCAACGTGTCGAATTTCGTCTCAACATATGGCGAACTGGTTAACACATGGCTTGTGTAGTGAACAACGTATCGTTGTTGTTATGAAAAAAATGGCTGCTGTGGTTGATCAGCAAAACCAAGATGTTGAAGGTTATGAACCAATGGGGCCAGATTTTGACAACTCCATTGCTTTTAATGCCGCACTTGATTTGGTGATTAAAGGGAAAAACCAGCCAAGTGGTTATACAGAACCACTATTACACGCTGCACGACTTGCTAAAAAGGCGTCTTTAAGAACAAACTAATTGTTCGTTAACACAGCCCCCAATGGGAAGGCCGGTATCTTTGTTATAATTAACGATACCGGCCTTTTTATTTTACTTACTATTATTCAGATATTAATTTTGCAATCGTTCTTACACCCATTGCCGTAGCACCAGCTGCGTATTTACCCGTTGAATTGTTGTTAAACGCGCCAGCTAAATCCATGTGAAGCCAATTGCTGCCTTCTTCATTCACAAATCTAGACAGAAAACCTGCTGCATTTGAAGCGCCTCCCATGCCACCACCTTTTTGCGGACGACTATTGGCAGTATCAGCATAAGCCGATGGGCAATTGTTGCGGTGAAACTTAGCAAGCGGTAATCGCCAAGCGCCTTCAAATTCCTCAGCAGCAGCGGCTAAACCACGGTTTGCCATCGAGTCATCAAGCGCAAACATGGCATTGTAATCTCCACCAACAGCCATCATTGCGGCACCTGTTAACGTTGCAGCATCAATAATATTTTTCGCGCCCAACTCATTGGCATGTAATAAACCGTCGGCTAAAACCAAACGACCTTCTGCATCGGTATTTACCACTTCGACTGTTAAACCGTTTTTGTAAGTAATAACGTCACCTAAACGGTAAGCATTGCCCGCAATCATATTCTCGGCACAACATAAAATTAAACGGACACGCTTATTGAGTCCACGTAATATTGCCAAACCTAGGGCACCCGTTACAGTAGCTGCACCGCCCATATCGCATTTCATCGTTAACATGCCTTCCGATGACTTAATAGAATAACCACCGCTATCAAACGTAATACCTTTACCAACGAGCGCGTATTCTATTGGCGCAGACTCATCGCCTGTTGGGTTATAATCTAAACTTAGTAATACTGGCGGATGAATGCTGGCTCGGCCTACCGAATGAATGCCCATCCAACCAGCTTCTTGTAAATCATCACCGATGACCAAAGAGTGACTAACCGCATCACCAGCCAATTCTTTGATGAACTTTACCGCTTGATTTGCTAACTCTAGCGGGTACATCTCCGCTGGTGGCATATTAGTCATTTCTCGAGTCCAGTCGAACGTCTTTTTACGCGCGTCTAGCTCTTTTACATCTTGTGCTAACCATGCCACTGACTGACCACCTTTTGCAGTCACTAAACCTTGGTACAGCGACCACTGTTGCTCGATGTCCCAGTCTCCTTCGATTGCGAGCTGGTTTACTCCCATACCTTGAATTTTTCGCGCTGTACTTTGAATAACACTTAAAGAATCTTGCAGAGATAGGTCGCCGATGTGAATTGTAAAGCCCTCTGGCGCTACACTTAATTGATTATCTTCGCCCCAAGCTTGAGGAGCGGGAGTCGTAGAAAGTTTTATACTGAGTAATTTTGTCATAACGCCTATCTCTTTGTTTAAAGTCTATATCCATCATAGAGAACTAAATCTCTTTCGTCAGTTCAATATGGGACTTAATTTTGAACAAACAAGTAAAATCCTATCGTTCATCAATCATTTAATTCTTATCTAGCAAGTAAAGCGATAATCTTTAATAATGGCTATACACGGATAAAAATAATAAATTTTGGAGTATGCTATGCCTTCTGCTAGTTTTTTTGCGTTATTTGATGATATTGCACTATTGCTTGATGACGTGGCTGCCATGTCAAAGGTTGCTGCTAAAAAAACGGCAGGTGTATTGGGCGATGATCTCGCTGTAAATGCAGAACAGGTAAGCGGCGTAAAAGCCAATAGAGAACTTCCCGTTGTTTGGGCCGTCGCCAAAGGAAGTATGCTTAACAAAACCATATTAGTGCCCGCAGCATTACTCATTAGTGCGTTTTTGCCTTGGTTAATTATTCCGTTATTGGTTTTAGGTGGTTTATTTTTATGTTTTGAGGGCGCTGAAAAAATTATTGAGATTTTTCAGACTAAAACTGAAGACAAGCAAAAGCACCACGACGAGTTACTAGAAAAAGTAAAACAAAGCCCGGAAGAACTGTTAAATTTTGAGAAAAACAAAATAAAAGGCGCAATCCGCACCGACTTTGTATTATCCGCAGAAATTATCATCATTGCACTAGGCAGCTTTGCAGGCGCAACGATGACCAACCAAATTGTTGCTTTATCCTTTATTGCCTTTGTTATGACCGTAGGTGTGTATGGTCTTGTAGCAGTAATTGTGCGTTTAGATGATGTGGGACTGCATTGGCAACAATTGAAAGGCGACGCATTAGCAATAAAAGCCTTGCAGCTTTTAGGTTCGGGCTTACTTTCCTTTGCTCCAAAGTTAATGAAAAGTTTGAGTGTCATTGGACTAATCGCGATGTTTTTAGTCGGTGGAGGTATGTTGACGCATAACATTGGCGCTGTGCACCACGTCTCTGAGTTGGTGTTGAACTACCTTGGAACTGATTTAGCATTGCCTTCTTTAATAACTTCTATTGCTAGCGTATTACTTGATGGTCTCTATGGCGTTGTGGCTGGTTTAATTGTTGCCGGCTTGATACATATATTACCTTTTGGTCATAAGTCTTAAACGAATGATTGAACAAACGCTACAACACGCAACGTTATTAAAGCGGTATAAACGCTTTTTAGTGGATGTAGAGCAGCTGGATGCCAATAAACACAGCCATGTTTTTACTATTTATTGTGCCAATACCGGTGCAATGACCGGCTGTGCTGACCCTGGCTTTAGCGCTTATTTTAGTGAAAGTAATAACCCTAAACGGAAATACAGATATTCATTGGAAAAGACAGTTAATCAATTTGGACATTTTATAGGCGTTAATACCTTATTGGCCAATACCCTTGTTAAAGAAGCCATTGAAAATGGCAAGATCCCTGAATTAGCTGATTACGCTCGCCTGCAAACCGAAGTAAAATATGGCAATGAAAATAGCCGAATAGATATTTTATTATCGGACGAAGAAGAATTCACATCCACACACTTAAAACCGCCTTGTTATGTAGAAGTAAAATCGACCACCTTGTTACTCGATGAGAAAACTGGATTGGGGGCCTTTCCAGATGCGAAAACAACACGAGGACAGAAACATGTCCGTGAATTGATAGAAATGGTTGAGCAAGGGTATCGAGCTGTTTTAGTCTTTTTAGTTCAACACACTGGGATTAAAAAAGTGACCGTTGCACGCCATATCGATCCGGCTTATGGAAAATTAATTGACGATGCGGTGAACAAAGGGGTAGAAATTTTAGTATTGCATACCCATATAGACGCGCAACAAATATATGTAACTCACTCAAGCCAATTTGAACATTAATCTAGCTTTTAGTTGCGAAACAGTGTTATTTTTGCTATATGTAGCCGCCGTTTTTTGGCATTAGACACTGGTTGCTAATACAAAAATAATAAATTGTGCGCTAACCGGTTGAATTTTAGGAGAAAAGCAACGCATGGCAGAAAAAAAATCATTGGGATTACTAGCCTCAGCAGGCGTTGAGCCGTACCAAGAAAAACCAAACGAAGAATATATGAGCGATGAACAGCTTGTACATTTTCGTAAGATTTTGGAAGCATGGCGTAACCAATTGCGTGAAGAAGTTGATCGCACTAAGAACCATATGCAAGATGAAGCAGCAAACTTCCCAGATCCGGTTGACCGTGCATCTCAAGAAGAGGAATTTGCGCTTGAATTACGTACGCGTGACCGTGAACGTAAATTAATCAAGAAAATTGAAAAGACACTTGGTCTAATAGACAGTGATGATTTTGGTTTTTGTAAGACTTGTGGCATTGAAATCGGCATTCGTCGTCTTGAAGCCCGTCCTACAGCTGACCAATGTATCGACTGCAAAACCTTGTCTGAAATTAAAGAAAAACAATTGGGTGGTTAAGGCTTAGCCTTAACCCTCTTTTTCCCTTTCGTGACACCATCCCCATTTTTAAATCAGATTCAATTTAACAAGTCTAATACTCAGGTTAGAGGACGATTCGCTCCATCGCCGAGTGGTCCATTACATTTTGGCTCGTTATATGCCGCGCTAGGTAGTTACCTGCATGCAAAAGCAAACAACGGTTTGTGGTTTGTTCGTATTGAAGATATTGACACAACTCGAGTTCAGGCTGAGGCTCGCCAACAAATTTTAGATGCATTATTTGCATTTGGAATGGAATGGGACGTCGATACACAAACTCAATCTCAGCTTCGGCAAAGCGACGACGGGTGTCTAACACAAACTCAAAGGCTAGCGCGCTATCAACAATGTTTTGATTATTTAGCCAATAAATCAATGCTATACGGTTGTGAATGTACCCGCAAAGAAATAAAAGCGTCCGGCTCTAGTTACGCTGGTCAATGTCGACACAAACAGTTAACGCTCAACGATCACCCAGTCCGAATTAAACAATTAAGTCCGGTGCTTAGTTTTAATGATTTACACTTTGGCCATCAAATAGCGCCAGGATCGCTAAGTAAAGAAGATTACTTAATCAAACGCCGAGATGGCCTTTTTAGCTATCAATTAGCCGTTGTTGTTGATGATATCGATCAAGGTATTACGCATGTAGTGCGCGGTTCAGACATCATGCCACTAACGGCACGGCAGCTATCGCTATATCATGAGTTTGAAGTAACCGCGCCGCAATTTTTTCATCTACCCGTCATTTCAACAGCTGTAGGTCAAAAACTAAGTAAACAAAATCACGCGCCAGCAATCAATATTAATAACCCTCGCCCAGAGCTTTTAAAAGCGTTGCAATTACTTGGCTTACCCGTTGAAGATCATTCCAAATTACCGCATTTTAGCTGTTCAGAAATACTTGATTGGGCGATAGAACACGTCGATTTTAAGCGCCTTCCAACGTCGCAAGAAATAATCATTTAAGCTAATTACGCATTTATTTTTTATTTTGCTCATATTGCTGTAAAATGCGCCGCTAACACGCAATCGCAGGAGCGATTTGTGGTAATTGGATTTAATGTAGGTATATAAATACGTGGTTTTTAAAAAAGTAATTTCATGGTTTGGCAAAGATTCAAGCGCAAGCAAAAAAGAAGCGACAAAAGCGCCTCGCAAAGAATTCGAAGGTAAACGTCGTGAGCCAGCCAAACATTCATCCAGCAAGCCTCGTCCAAAGAAGCCTCAAGCGCCGTTTCTTGATAACAACGCGACGTTAATTCCACGTGAATCACACCCTATTTCTCGTAAAGACATCAGTCCAAATGCCCTAAAGGTGCTTTATCGTTTAAAAGATAATGGCTACGAAGCGTATTTGGTTGGTGGTTGTATCCGCGATATTTTATTAGGCCTACAGCCAAAAGATTTTGACGTCGTTACCAATGCAACACCTGAACAAGTAAAAGCAAGCTTTAGTAATTGTCGTTTGATTGGCCGCCGCTTTCGTTTAGCACACATTATGTTTGGCCGAGAGATAATTGAAGTAGCAACCATGCGTGGTCATCACGATACACCTGATGATAACGATAACGGTGTTACAAAAGCCAATGATGAAGTCACGCAAGCGAAAAAGGTCTCTCGTCAAAGTGATGAAGGTCAGTTGCTACGTGATAATGTATATGGAACGATTGATGAAGATGCCGAGCGCCGAGACTTTACTATCAACGCGTTATATTACGATATTCGTAATTTCTCGATATTAGACTTTGCCAACGGCATGGCCGATATCGAAAAAGGCGTTGTCGATTTAATTGGTGATCCAGAAACTCGCTATCGTGAAGATCCCGTTCGAATGTTACGTGCAATTCGTTTTTCAACTAAATTAAGAATGAAAATCGCTGATCGCACTAAACAACCAATTTATGAGTTAAACCATTTACTAATTAATATCCCACCAGCGCGCTTATTTGACGAAGCGTTAAAGCTATTTTTAGCGGGCAAAGCGGTTGATAACGTGGCGGCTCTTCGAGAATTTGGTATATTCCGCTACTTTTTCCCGGTTGCAGAGCAAGTACTAACTGGTAATCCTCTTGATAAAGAAGAACGCTTGTTAGCAACTATGCTAGCCAATACAGATGCACGCATTAATGCAGAGAAAAGTATTTCGCCAGCCTTCGTATTGGCTGCATTGTTTTGGTATCCACTTGAAGCCCACGCCAGTGAATTAGAGCTAGAAAGTGGCTTGTCTCCATATGATGCATTCCAACTTGCCATGAATGACATTCTACAACGCGCGGTGCAAACCGTTGCAATTCCAAAACGTTTTACCGCGACGATGCGTGATATTTGGAGTTCACAACACAGATTATTGAAAATGCAGGGTAAACGCCCAATGCAAATGGTTGAAAACCCTCGCTTCCGCGCTGCTTATGACTTTTTATTATTAAGAGCAGAAGCCGAAGGTGGTGAGCTTCATGACATTGCGCAGTTCTGGACCGATTATCAGCAAACGGATGAAGCTAAGCGCGCCATCGCAAAGTCGATAAAAGCGCGAGCTAGTAACACAGCCCCTTATGGCGACAAAAACGCCCCAAATGACGATAAAAGCGGTGTAAAGCCTAAGTCAAAGCGCAGTAAATACCGAGGCAGCCGTCGCCGTAAAAAAGAGCAATAATCAATGTCTGAACTTGTTTATATTGGCTTAGGGGCGAATTTGAATAACCCTTACGACACAATTCGTTCTGCGATAACGGCACTTTCTACGCTTGCTGATTGTGAATTCGTTGGGCAATCAAAAATTTATGCAAGCAAGCCAATGGGCCCAGCTGACCAACCAGATTACGTAAACGCAGTTGTCGCACTTAAAACATCATTATCTGCACATGATATTTTTTCTCTGACCTGTCAGTTAGAGCAAGCCCACGGACGCACTCGTAATGGCGAACATTGGGGGCCGCGCACGTTAGATTTAGACATTTTGCTTTATGGTGATAACCTCATAAACGACGACCAACTAACAGTACCTCATTATGGTTTAAAAGAACGTGAGTTTGTTGTTTTTCCAATGTTAGACATAGACCCACTGTTAGTTTTACCTTGTGGAACAGCACTTTCTGACATCGCAAAAACATTAGCTTTTAACGATATGAACGCAATTTAGATAATAATTCTGGATAGAAAAATGAGTAAAATCACTACCTCTAAGCTATTAAAGATGAAGCAAGACGGCGAAAAAATTACGGCGATTACGGCCTATGATGCCAGCTTTGCAGGCTTATTTGATCAACAAGGCATTCATGTAATGCTTATTGGTGATTCTATGGGTATGGTTCTGCACGGCCAGGATAGCACGCTAAGCGTTACCAACGAGCAAATAGCCTACCACACCAAGTGTGTACGTGCGGGCACGGAAAATGCGCTTGTAATAGCGGATATGCCGTTTATGAGTTATAGCTCTGCCACTGAAGCACTAAAAAATAGTCATGCGTTAATGGCCGCAGGTGCCAACATGGTTAAAATTGAAGGCGGAGAGTGGCTGTACGACACGATTACTCAGTTGACCCAAAACGGTGTACCTGTTTGTGGCCACTTAGGCTTAACTCCACAATCGGTTAATGTTTTTGGTGGATTTAAAATCCAAGGCCGTGATGCTGAAAAAGCCAAAGAAATGATTGAACATGCAAAAGGCTTGGAGCGCGCAGGAGCACAACTTCTGGTACTAGAATGTGTACCTGTTGATTTAGCAAATGCAATTACACAAGCTATTAATATTCCAACTATAGGCATAGGTGCCGGTGCTGGAACCGACGGTCAAATTTTGGTAATGCATGATATTTTAGGTATTAGCTCAGGTTATATTCCAAAGTTTTCAAAAAACTATATTGAGTTAACTGGCAGTCTTCAAGAGGCTGTTCGTTTATATATTGATGAAGTCCAAAGCGGCGTATTCCCAGACGAAGCCCGCTGGTTTAAATAGAATCCTCTTATATGCAAATTATTCAATCACTAACTGAGCTACGTTCATGGCGTCAACAATGCCATAAAGACGGTAAAACCGTCGCTTTTGTGCCAACAATGGGCAACCTTCATGAAGGCCACATTGAGTTGGTAACACAAGCGCATCAATATGCTGACTATGTTATTACGTCGATTTTTGTTAACCCAATGCAGTTTGGTAAAAACGAAGACTTAGACGCATATCCACGCACGTTTGAAGCAGACTGTGACAAATTAAAAGCAGTAAATAACCACGTAGTCTTTTACCCAAGCGTTGAAGATATGTACCCAAGTGGACTATCAGCGCAAACCGTCGTTTCTGTGCCAAACAATGAGTTTGAATTTTGTGCAGAAGCGACACAACGCCCAGGTCATTTTGACGGCGTCGCCACTGTAGTTACAAAGTTATTTAACATGGTACAACCAGACACCGCCTTGTTTGGGCAAAAGGACTATCAACAAGTTCGCTTAATTCAAACTATGGTAAAAGATCTTAATTTACCAATTAAAATCGTTCCGGTTCCAACGGTTCGGGAAAAATCAGGGTTAGCAAAAAGCTCTCGAAATGGTTATTTGAATGATGATCAAAAAGCGACCGCTGCAATTATTTTCCAAGCTTTAACGGCTGTGGGAGAAACGCTACAAAATGGCGCAAGGAATATCTCAGAGATACAGACCTTTGCCATAGAAATGATTGAACTTGCGGGACTGAAGCCTGACTATCTAGAAATACGTGATGCAGCCAGTTTTGCGCCTGTAAATGACAAGACGACAGAAGCTGTCATTTTGGTGGCCGCCTTTATTGGCAAAGCAAGATTAATTGATAACTTAGTGGTAAAGCTAAATAACGCTAAATAATGATTAAACTAAGTCGATAGATAAGTCGCTAGCTTACAAGCAAGCGACTTTTTTCATAATTGCAGGCAAACTTCTCCAACTCTCTTTCGCTATCTCTTTTTGCTCAGCCAAAATGTCCGCTAAAATTTCTTTTGTCGTTAATGGATTTGCTAGTACACAGCGAAATACTGTTATTGTTTGGCCATTGTGAGATTTGGGTGTCAGACGTGTACGTGATACAAAAGAACGACCTGACTCACGCTGCTTCTTCTGAATAAACTTAGTTAAGTCATTTAAAAGCTCATTGATAATTTGCTTCTGTTCAGCATCACACGTCGCCATATAGTCTTTCACAACTTTTGGTACATAGCGATACGTTAGCAAACAAAGTTCTGGCTCAGAAACCAATTCAAAGTCTTCTTCTTGCTTTATAAGTTCGGCAAAATATTTGGCTGTGTCGATACTTCTATCTATTAGCATCTCGTAACCACTGCGGCCCATAACTTTTAAACAAGCATAAACCAGCATAGACATGCCCGGTCGACTGCCTTCTAACGTATGTGAACCTAAGTCTTTAGAGCCTTTACGCAGAATATATTCAGCATGATGCTCAATGACATCCGTAGAGTGTGCGTCTTTAAATAGCACCATGCCAGCGCCCATAGGCACATACATTTGTTTGTGAGCATCAACTGTAATCGAGTCAGCACGCTCAATCCCTTTTAATAACGGACGTTGCGTATTCGACATCATAGTTGCACCACCCCAGGCTGCATCTACATGAAAGTGTATGCCTTCTCGTTCCGCAATATCCGCCATTTTGTCCAATGGGTCAATATTGCCAGTTTCAGTGGTTCCAGCAACACCGACTAAAGCTAAAATGCCTGCATTTTCAGCTTTTAATTCAGTTATACGTTGCTCTAATGCGTCGATACAAATTTTATTATTTTCATCAGTCTTTACCGAAACAATATCTTGTCGGCCAAGGCCAAGTACATCTGCTGCTTTGCCCAAAGAGTAATGACCGCGCTCTGATACCAATACAACTAAGCGTTCATAACCATAGTGGCTCATCGCTCGGAACAAACCGGCCTTTGACACACCTTTAAAATCGCCGTCAGGCCCTAACAACGTATTTCGAGCAATCCAAAGCGCACTTATATTAGCGACGGTTCCACCAGAGCAAAATGCGCCAAGAGAGGTATCTGCGCTGTGCATAACACTTTGATAGTAACTATCGTTTTCTGCAGTGCTTCTAGTTTCACCATAGGCAATACGGTGCAACATGCCAATGACTTGCCGTTCTAGTGGCGTAAACGCTTTAGACGTTTCTATTTTTACTAGGTTCTGGTTTAAACCCACCATTAGCTTTGACAATGGTAACAAAAAATAAGGTAAAGCAGATGTCATGTGACCTATAAAGCTAGGCGATGAGGTATGAACCGATTGCGCAACCAACTTATCTAATAGTTCATCAGCTAACGCCGAAACAAACTGCGGATGTTCAGGCACCACTGAGTCTTGAAAGTCTTGTTCAATTTCAGAAAGTGGCTTTTCCACTGCAACTATATTGTCACGTAAAAAACCATCTAGATTTTGAGATACTTCCTGTTCAATTCGCGCCAGTGTTGAATCTGGTGCTTCAGGAATAGTAAAGATCCTAAACAAATTTTCTTCCGACGCTGCGGCTAAACGTTTATCTGCCATTTTAAATAATTGGTTGTCTATAAATTTTTCGGTACTTTACTGGAAGTTAAACTTAAAGTCTGTAGTTAAGCAGACAAAAAGCCTTCACGCAAAGTGCTATTGGTTAAAGCGACAGGTTAATTGAAAACTCTGTTGCCCACTCGCCCAGTACTTTCGTTCAAAAGGCGTCATTGCTTCATCGCTCTTATATTCCGCAACTTGCGGCTCAAACCCCGCTATAACAAGCGCTTCTGCAAATTCGTCGACATAAATTGACCAGTTGCTGCGAACGGTTATCTGCTCAGCAATACATGGAATACTGCTAAATACCGCTGATCCATGCCAACGTCGTTGTAAATGTTTTGCTTTAGGCCAAGGGTTTGGATATAGCAAGAAGTGTTCTTTTACCTGCCATTCTGCTTTGGCAATTAATCGCCAAAGATCATTTAAGTCGCCACGTAAAATAATAAAATTAGAAACCTGATGAACAAGGTGATGTTCAATTTTCTCAACTCTATGCTCAGACTTATCAATACCAATAACTAAAGCGTTAGGGTGATTCGCCGCCAGGTGCACTGTACTTTCACCAACTCCACAGCATGAGTCTAAAATAATGTAACGACTTGAATCTTGCGCTAAAAAATCGATAACCTGCTGATTTAATTGTGCAAATGTTTCAAGCGAAAAAGGTGCATACGGCTTTTTAAATTCGTGTGTTAAGTGTTTAACAACAACTTTATTTAAGTCCTCATGCACACCCGTTTGATTACTGGTGATTGAACGAGAATTGCCAGTGTTATCCATCATACTTTTTTAACAAACTTAGTTAAGATAACAATCTTCTGTCCATTAACGCGCCCTTCTATATGTTCAGGGTTATTTGTTAATGAAATGCCGCGAACTGTAGTACCTTGTTTTGCTGTGAAGCCCCCACCTTTTACTGGTAAGTCTTTAATCAAATACACATTATCACCGGCAGACAAGCGGTCGCCATTAGAATCGATATGTTCTGCATCGCCACCAGCGTTTCTGTGCGCCAAACCTGACTCCGCCCAAGATGTAGTTTCTTCTTCTAAATACATCATGTCTAAAAGGTCTTGAGCCCAAGTTTCACCCTGATTCGTTAATAGCTTAAGCTGTTGCCAGGCCAGTACTTGTACCGCCGGTACCTGACTCCACATGCTGTCATTTAAACAACGCCAATGTGTAACGTCTAACGTGTCGCTGGAGTTAAGTTCAGCATCACACTTTTCGCATACCAACACACAATCATCGGAATTGTCGCCAGCCTTTGGCAGCACCGCATAAACTGATAAGTTTTCTGAGCTTGTGCAAAGTTCACAGGCATTGTTGCCGCGTTCTTGAAGTGTTGATTCGATAGACATTAGATACTCCATTGAGCCTTTAAAATTTAAGGCCGGCATTATGCCTATTTTTATCGATTAAAAAAAGTAAAAGGACGCTAACGCATCAATTTGCTTCAGGGCCTTTTACAACCTCTAATATTGCCGATACCCACTCCCCAATAATAGGAATGAATTCCATTTGAGAAAGAATATAAACAAGAAATGACAGCACAACCGTCGCGCCTAAGACACTGCCTAAACCCACAGCAATGCCTTTCACAAGACTAAACCATATAAAACGAGGTAAAGAGTTATATGTTTGAACAAGTTTGTGGTTATTTAACTGAAGAAGTTGCTCATTAATTTGTTTAGTTTGTATGTGCAGCTTTTTCCACATCTCTTGCATACTAATGTCGTCTAATTTAGGTTCTGCATCTGAACCCTCACTTTGTGGCACATGGCTGAGTTTATTTGAATCATCGGTGCTCTTTGCATTTTGGGCGTTCTTTTTTACCGTTAATGCCGTTTTCATTTTTTTAAACTGATTTCGCATAATAATCACTTTGGCGAGAAGTCTTTTCTCTAGCTTATGCATATGCGTAATCAAATGAAAGGGTTAAATAAATTTATATGCAAAAGCAAATCCCGACTTTAAAGCCGTCTAGAAGTTTTTCCATATAGCAATCGATCGTTTGACTAATTTTGTTAATACAATACAATTTCATTAACTAAATGCGACGTTATGTCGTAGATGCAATAACTCATGAACAGGTGTTTTATGGCCAAGTGGAACGGGGAATACATTCATCCCTATGCAGAACATGGAAAAAAGGCGGATAAAGTTAAAAAGATCACAGTATCGATCCCGCTAAATGTATTAAAAGTATTAACCGATGAACGAACTCGTCGTCAGGTTAACAATCTCAGACATGCAACAAATAGTGAATTATTGTGCGAAGCCTTTCTTCACGCATTCACAGGACAACCATTGCCTTCAGATAATGACTTGAAGAAAGAGAACCCAGATCAAATTCCAGAAGAAGTTCGTAACATTCTCACAGAAATGGGCAAGGATATTCCAAAAATAAAAGATTAAATCGATTGTGAGGTGCCATACCTAATATTGACCATGACACCTCTACTCTTCGCCTAATAACGTCACTATGCCTTAGGTATTGGCATACCAAGCTTTGCGACACCGCTCTCTATAGCAGCCGCAGACACTGCACTTGCAACTTTTTCTAGCAAACGCGGGTCCATTGGTTTTGGAATAATGTAATTCTTACCAAAACTTAATTCAGACATTCCTGATGCTGTTAATACTTCTTTTGGCACAGGCTCTTTTGCCAAACTTCGAATCGCCTCAACCGCTGCAACTTTCATTTCATCATTAATTGCGGTTGCTCTTACGTCTAGCGCACCTCTAAAAATGAAAGGAAAGCACAGTACATTATTCACTTGATTAGGATAATCAGAACGTCCCGTTGCCATGATTAAATCATCGCGCACTTTGAGCGCTAGTTCTGGTTTGATTTCAGGGTCTGGGTTTGAGCAAGCAAAAACCACTGGATTTGACGCCATCAGTTTTAATGATTCAGGTGCCAATAGGTTTGCTCCGGACACCCCAACAAAAACATCGGCGCCGTCAATTACGTCTTCTAATGTTCGCTTGTCGGTATTATTCGCGAATAACTGCTTATATTCGTTTAAATCATCACGTCTGGTGTGAATCACACCTTTTCTATCTAACATGTATATGCGTTCTCGCTGAGCACCACATTTAATAAGTAACTCCATGCAGGCAATAGCAGCAGCACCGGCTCCTAAACAAACAATAGTGCAGTCATGTAACTCCTTGCCTTGAATTTCAAGCGCGTTTAACATCCCTGCGGCTGTCACAATGGCTGTACCGTGCTGGTCGTCATGGAAAATAGGAACGCTACATCGCTTTTTGAGCTCTTGCTCAATTTCAAAACATTCCGGGGCTTTAATATCTTCTAGATTGATACCACCAAAAGAATCGGCAATATTAGCCACCGTATTGATAAACTCATCGACGGTACGGTGAGTCACCTCAATATCAAAGGAGTCAATATTTGCGAAGCGCTTAAATAGCAATGCCTTGCCTTCCATTACCGGTTTTGAAGCTAATGGGCCTAAATTACCCAAACCTAAAATTGCTGTACCGTTGCTAATTACCGCTACAGTGTTGCCTTTTGCTGTGTACTTGTAGGCATTGTCTGGATCTGCTGCAATTTCTCGTACCGGCTCTGCTACGCCAGGGCTGTAGGCTAAAGATAAATCATCTACCGTTTCGGCCGCGGTAGTTAGTGCGATGCTAATTTTTCCTGGGGTCGGTTGGCTATGATAATCGAGTGCGCGTTGCTTAAAATCTGACATTAAGTTACTTCCAGTAAGGTGACAAAACGTCGCCACTGTACTGGATTAAAAAGCCTTTAACGATAAGAAGTTACCGCTTAGGGTAGAACTCATACCAGTTGGTAAAATAATAACAACATCTAGCGTCAGCCGGTACTTTTCATAAGTCTAGGGAGTTAAAAGCTATTGGTGAGAGATTGCGACAGAAAGCGTTTTTTATGTCTAAATCGATACAAATATAAGGTCTAACTTTGCTTTTTGAAATGCGATAACAAAAACCAACTGAAAGATAATTACCACGTTATCCATTTACTAACTAAGTGTGCGTTTTTGTAAACCGACAAACTACAGGCATAAAAAAAGCACCCGAAGGTGCTTCTTTTAGCAAGATGGTAAAATTACTTTTTACCAAGCATGCTGAAACGTTTCTTGAAGCGATCAACACGACCACCAGTATCAACGTTACGTTGTTGACCTGTGTAGAACGGGTGACACGCAGAACAAACGTCTAAGTGTAAATCTTTACCTACTGTAGAACGAGTTACAAACTTGTTACCACATGAACAAGAAACGTTAATTTCTTCGTATTTAGGGTGAATATCTTTTTGCATGGGATTACCTCATTGGGCCGTATCGCCAAACGGTCACTTATTAAAAAATAATGCCGAATACCATACGAGATTTATATAAAATTAGGGCGCGAATTATAATGAGTATCGGGTAAAGATCAAGCAATAAATAAAGTCAAACCGCTTTTTATGTAACTATCGACGAGCTTGTCTTTGCTTCTCTCTTGCTTTATCAATTTGCGCAATTTGTTCTGGGCTTAAATATATACTACTACCTGGATATGGTTGACCAAATTGGTAGTCCCACTTGGCTGGCTGAAACTCAGATACTAATCGATTCACTCTATTACAAAGCTTATTTTTCGGTCGAAACCCTAAGCGCTTTTCATAGTTAACTAAGAACTCACGATCCACTTGCTCAAACGCGAGAATACAGTATCCTTCTGTAGAATAAACGCGAGCTTCTTGTGCGTGTGTAGCAAACGCTAACATAAAAAAAGAACTCGAAAACAGAATACTAAATATTAGATGACGCATTTTAACCTTACTTTGATGTCTAAAAATTTTAATCATGTTTGTTGAAAGATGAATAGTCGACAAACACTATAAATTACAACATTAAAAAAGTAAGTGATTGTTCACTTGTTGTCAAGAGAAGCAAAGGTCTGCTAATTAATGGCGCTATTTTCCCAAGTTATTTTGCATATTGCATTGCCGGTTCCCTTAAGAAGGCTTTTTGATTACTTATTGCCTAGTGAGCTGGAAACTGATGCTATAGATGTCGCTAACACGATTGAAAAAGTTACGATAGGACAGAGAGTTGTTGTACCTTTTGGACGACAAACATTAGTCGGCGTGGTTTTAGCTGTCGACACCCACACTGATCAGGATGTAGCAAAATTAAAACCTGCATTGTCATTTGTAGAAAACCAAGCCAGTTTTGACGCCGCACAACTTCAACTATTAAACTGGGCTGCAGAATATTACCAACATCCAATTGGTGATGTATTTTCGATGGCTTTACCTGGTGCCCTACGAAGCCCAAAAACCATTGATGAACAACTACCCAAAGTTTTACAAAAATGCGATGAACTTCCAGACAAGCAAGCACTGCCTAAAAACGCCAAACAAATACATAAATTATATGATGTTATACGTTCTGGAAGTTTTACGCGGGACGAGCTAAACAAAAAAGACATCACTAGCACCACTATCAAAAAGTTTATCGATAAAAATTGGGCGGAGTGGACTACTAGCGGTCAAGGTAGTAGCGCAGTAACAGCAAGTCATATCAATGAAGGATTAGCGCTTAATACCGAACAAGCTATTGCTGTGGCTGCAATCAATGCTGTTAATCACCACCAATGCTTTTTGATTGATGGCGTAACGGGTAGCGGAAAGACCGAAGTATATCTGCAAGCCATTGAACACCGCTTACTAAATCAGTGGCAGGTCCTAGTGTGTGTTCCAGAGATTGGCCTAACGCCGCAAACGATAGCAAGATTTAAACAACGATTTGATGTCCCTGTTGCGCTTTGGCACTCAGCAATGACCGACAAACAACGTTTTGATACTTGGCAACAAACTCGTAGCGGTAAAGCCCGCATCGTTATCGCAACTCGCTCTGGTATTTTCCTGCCGTTTAAATCACTTGGTATGATTATTATTGATGAAGAGCATGATGCGTCATTCAAACAACAAGATGGTTTTAAGTACCATTGCCGTAGTTTAGCTTTATATCGAGCCCATCAAGCCAACATTCCAGTAGTACTTGGTTCTGCGACGCCTAGCTTAGAAACCTTATATAATGTTGAGCAAGGTAAGTTTAGCTATTTACAGCTTCAACGACGAGCCGGTGGCAGTCAGATGCCAACAACTCACTTGTTAGATCTTAATCGCTGCCAAACTCAAGCTGCATTAGGCCAACCTTTAATTGATGAAATCTCCAATCAATTAGATAAAGGCCGCCAAGTTATGCTGTTTATTAATCGTCGAGGTTTCGCTCCGGTTCTTATGTGTGAAGAGTGTCATTGGCTGACAGAGTGCGGTCGTTGCAGTAGTTTCACCACTTATCACAAAAATAGTAATCTATTGATTTGCCACCACTGTGGTTTTCAACACCCAACGTTGCATCAATGTTTAGGGTGTGGCTCAACAAGAATGACGCCCGTTGGTACCGGCACTGAGCAAATAGAATCAAATTTAGCTAATTTATTTCCAGCCACGGAAATAGTCCGATTAGATCGCGATAGCACCAGTAAAAAAGGCGAATTCGACGATAAACTAAATAAAATTAACGCCGGCCAGCCCATGATTATTGTTGGCACCCAAATGATTGCCAAAGGTCATCATTTTCCTAACGTGAGTTTAGTGGGTATTGTTGATGTTGATGGGGCTTTGTTTAGTAGCGATTTTAGAGCCGCTGAAAAACTCTCGCAATTGGTGGTTCAGGTTGCAGGTCGAGCTGGCCGAGGATCAATAAAAGGCCAGGTCTGGCTGCAAACTAAGTTTCCTGAACATCCTGTTATTCAAGACTTAGTGAATAATGAATATAAAGACTTTGCTAAATACGCATTAAATGAGCGAAAAATGCTCAGTCTTCCACCCTATTCACATCATATTATTTTAAGAGCTGAGTCGACCATCCCTGATTTAGGACAACAGTGGTTATCGAACCTGTCTGGCTATTTATCAGATTACGAAGGGTTATCAATACTAGGACCGACACCTGCTCCTATGACACGAAAAGCAGGTAAGTTTAGACATATGTTGATAATTCAAAGTCAATCTCGCCCTTATTTGCATAAATTAGTGAATTGGTTACTAGAAAACTTGGATACCATCCAAAAGGATAATAGAATCCGTTGGTCGGTCGATGTCGACCCTGTAGATTTAAGTTAATAGTATTAAGGCTCTTTGCCCATGAAAAATAAAGATTACGTTAGTCAGAAAAAACGACAGAAACCAGTAAAGCATGACGTTCCAAAAGGTCGACCTTTTCCCGTTGTGAAAATGTTATTAGTCGCCGCGTTGATAGCTGGTTTTGTTGGTGGTTTGCTCTATATCAAGAGTGACTCCAGCGATTTTCAAGAAACACAACCGCAAGTTCACAAAAAACAAACCCAAAAGTCAAAACCACTGCCTCCTCCTCCTGAAGATGAAGAGTGGTCATTTATTGAAGAGCTTGAAAATAAAAACGTTGAAGTAGAATCAGAAGAACTTAAAGATCGCGGGCCATACAAAATGCAATGCGCAAGCTTCCGTAGTCAATCGGACGCCGAAGGCTTTAAAGCACAGATCGCATTTGCTGGCTATGAGTCACAAGTGATACCTTCCCAAGGCACATCAGGCATGTGGTATAAAGTTGTTTTAGGCCCGTTTGAACGCAAGCGCGATGCTGAGAAAACCCGTCATATTCTGAAGCGAAATGACATCACTGGTTGTCAAATTTGGTTGTGGCGTTAAGCATTTAACGTCACCTCTTGAAATCCCCATAAATACCCCTACATAAGCTAGACTTATTTAAACTCTGGAGTGGATTATTCATGACCACAATTGTATCTGTACGACGCGGTAAAGACGTTGTACTTGGTGGTGACGGACAAGTGTCACTAGGCAATACTGTAATGAAAGGCAACGCCGTAAAAGTCCGTCGTCTGTATAAAGGTAAAGTAATTGCAGGCTTTGCCGGCGGTACCGCCGATGCGTTTACCCTATTTGAAAAGTTTGAAGCTAAACTTGAAATGCACCAAGGTCACTTAACCAAAGCCGCAGTAGAATTAGCCAAAGACTGGCGTACCGATAAAATGTTGCGAAAGCTTGAGGCTTTGCTTGCGGTAGCCGATGAAACTGCCTCGTTAATTATTTCTGGTAATGGCGATGTTATTCAACCAGAAAACGATCTTATTGCGATAGGTTCTGGTGGCCCATTTGCGCAAGCAGCTGCCACTGCACTTTTAGAGAATACTGATCTAGGCGCCAAAGATATTGTAGAGAAAAGTCTAAATATTGCGGGCTCTATCTGTGTTTATACAAACACAAATTTAACCATCGAAGAATTGTAACGATAGTAAGTATTAGAATTAAGGTTATTCCATGTCATCAATGACCCCTAGAGAAATTGTTCACGAATTAGATCAGCACATTGTTGGTCAAGATAAAGCAAAAAAAGCCGTCGCTATTGCGCTAAGAAACCGCTGGCGCAGAATGCAGCTAGAGCCAACGCTTCGAGCAGAAGTAACGCCAAAAAATATCTTAATGATAGGCCCGACAGGTGTCGGTAAAACTGAAATTGCCCGTCGACTAGCAAAATTAGCGAACGCACCATTCATTAAGGTTGAAGCGACTAAGTTCACCGAAGTGGGTTATGTTGGTAAAGAAGTAGAATCGATTATTCGCGATCTTACCGAAATTTCAGTAAAACTAACTCGCGAAGTCGCCATTGAAAAGAACAAACATAAAGCTGAAGAAGCAGCTGAAGAGCGAATTCTTGATGCATTATTGCCTCCTGCTCGCGATACCTTTGGCCAAGTAGTTGAGTCAGATCAGCCAGAAAGCTCAGCTCGTCAAGTATTACGCAAGCGATTCCGCCAAGGCGAACTAGACGATAAAGAGATTGAAATCGACATTGCTCAAAAAGAAATTGGCGTAGAAATCATGGCTCCTCCTGGTATGGAAGAAATGACTTCTCAGCTTCAAGGGATGTTCCAAAACTTATCAGGCGATAAGAAAAAAGCACGCAAACTAAAAGTTAGTGCTGCGTTTAAGATGCTGTTAGACGAAGAAGCCGCAAAGCTTATTAACAATGACGATTTAAAAGAAATGGCCATTGAAGCTGTAGAACAAAACGGCATTGTGTTTATAGACGAGATTGACAAAATTTGTAAACGTGAAGGCGCGAACAGTGCTGACGTATCACGAGAAGGTGTTCAAAGAGATCTACTTCCGCTTGTTGAAGGCTCTACTGTGACAACTAAGTATGGCATGGTTAAAACTGACCATATGTTGTTCATCGCATCTGGTGCTTTTCAGATGAGTAAACCATCTGATTTAATTCCTGAATTGCAAGGCCGTTTACCAATTCGTGTTGAGCTAAACGCATTAACGCCAGAAGACTTCGAACGCATTCTTACTGAACCAAACGCGTCCTTGACCGAACAATACAGAGCGCTGCTTGCCACTGAAGGCGTGACGGTTACATTTAGTGAAGATGGTATAAAGCAGATTGCACAAGCCGCATTTCGAGTAAATGAGAAAAACGAGAATATTGGTGCAAGAAGATTACATACCGTCTTAGAGCGTTTAATTGAAGAGATTTCTTACAATGCGTCTGACCGCAGCGGTGAGTCTTTTGTTATCGATGCAGACTTTGTTAAAGAAAATTTAGACGAAGTCATTGAAGATGAAGATTTAAGTAAATTTATTCTATAAGTTGAAGCTCACAATTTTTTGAGACAATACTACATCATTTAAACTGTGATAATGCTTCACGTTAAAGCCAGTTGCCTATGCTACTGGCTTTTTTATTCGTTGAGTTTCTTTTATTTACATTAATGTGTGTTAGTGTTTTTAATAGCATATTATTTTAATTTGCGATTACTCAAAGAGTGCAGATGGAATGAAAATTACGTTTTTTGGCGCGAGAGCTCAAATACCGACACCTGGTCCAGAAACACAACGTTTTGGCGGAAATACACATTGTATTATGCTCACCGCTAAAAGTGGTCAGAAGCTTTTATTAAACGCAGGTTCGGGAATTCGCTTTGCAAGCCATGAATTTGACGACTACCACGATCCAATTCATATCTTACTTAGCCAACATCACTGGGATCATATTCAAGGGTTTCCATTTTTTGACCCAATAAAGAAGCCTAAACAGCAGATTACTATTTACCCAGCCAATACTAATGAATCGCACGATACCGCTATACTGGATCAAATAAACAAAACTTACACAGCGGATAAATTTCATTTACTTCCATCTACTATTACTATCAAAAAAACAAAGTTTAACCTCCCTGAGGCTGTGCAAATTGGTGATTTTTCAATACAAGCAATGAAAGTCAATCACCCCGGCGGAGGCTCCGCCTACAAGATAACAGCGGATGATAAAACGATCGTTGTCTGCAACAACAATGAGTTATTTGCGCCCGACGCTAATAATTATCATAGCTTTGAAGAATGGAGCTTGTTTTGTCAATATGCTGATTTACTGGTCCATGATGCACGTTTTATGAATGCGGATATGGTGAACCGTTTAGGAATGGGACATAGCTGCCTAAATGACGTTATTGAATTAGGCATTGCGGCGGAAGTAAAAATGTTATGTATGTCGTGTTTAGATCCGTCAAGTAGTGATGAGCTATTAGACTTTTTAACCACTCGGTTATTTGCTGATAGGTTGCCCTTTAGCTTCTTTTTTGCAAAAGAAGGTCGGCAGATGCACATTTAGCTGTGCTTGACCGACCTTGAGACAATTTCAATTTACCGATTTTATTCGCTCTTCGGATCTCTAGCTAACAAAGCCATCGCCGCATGTTCAGCAGGCTTACCTTGATATAGTACTTGATAGATTTGCTCTGTGATTGGCATTTCTACACCCGCTCGCTGAGAAAGCATGTGTACTTCTTTGGTATTGCGATAACCTTCTACCACTTGACCAATTTCTGCCATAGCATCATCAACCGACTTGCCTTGGCCTAATGCTAAGCCAAAACGTCTGTTACGAGACTGATTATCTGTACAAGTTAATACTAAATCACCTAAGCCGGCCATGCCCATTAAGGATTGAGGATCCGCTCCTAATGCAGACGCAAGGCGCATCATTTCCGCTAGTCCGCGAGTGATTAACGCAGTACGAGCATTTGCTCCGTAACCAATACCATCGGCCATACCAGCACCAATCGCAATTACATTTTTCACCGCTCCACCTAATTGCACAGCAGTGAAGTCTTTGTTCTTATAAACTCGAAACTTTCTTTCACAATGTAGCAAGTCACAAAGTAACTGAGCGAAATCATCATCTTCTGATGAGCACGAAATGGCGGTTGGCAGACCTTTCACCATTTCTTTGGCAAATGTCGGCCCAGATAACACTGCCAATGATGGCGTATCACCTAATACGTCTTTGGCGACGTCTTGAAGTAGTCGTCCAGACTCTGGATCTAAACCCTTTGTTGCCCAACACAATTTAGGCTTGGCTGGTAACATAGGTTTAATCTGTATAAGTAGATCAGAGAAAACATGACTTGGAACAACCACTAAATGTAGTTCAGATTGCGTTACCGCCAGCTGCAGATTATCGGTCACCTGCAAGCTCTCTGGGAATGTTGCCCCCGGAAGGTACTTGGCATTTTCTCGGCTGGATTGCATCGCAGCGATTTGTTTTTTATCACGTCCCCACATAATGACGTCGTGACCATTTCTGGCAAAACAAAAAGCGAGTGCGGTCCCATATGAGCCCGCACCTAATACTGCAATCTTAAACTTTTTTTCGATATCCATAGATTAAGAATCTAGAGCTTGGCCTTCTGCGGCCTGCTTTTGAGCTTGTTCCATGTATTGTGCAAATAGCATATCAAAGTTAACTGGCGCTAAGTTTAATGCTGGGAATGTTCCACGGTTAACTAAGTTTGATACTGCTTCGCGAGCATATGGGAACAAGGTATTTGGGCAGAATGCACCAAGGATATGTGCCATTTGCTGCTCTGGCATGTTACCTAATACAAAAATACCGGCTTGTTGAACTTCACATAAGAACGCAGTTTGATCTTCAACCGTCGCAGTGACTGTTACTGAAAGAACAACTTCAAATACACCTGGTTCAATTTGAGTACTTTTATTATCTAAGTCCAGTTTTACTTCAGGCTTCCACTCTTTTGTAAAAATAGTTGGCGCGTTTGGCGCTTCAAACGAAAGGTCTTTCAAAAAGATACGTTGAATTGAGAATTGTGGTGCACCTTGCTCTTCTTGAGCTGCTGTAGCTTGATCTGTCATAAGAAATTTCCTGAAATTTTTATAGTTATAGTTTTGATTTAATCGCGCGAATAACTAAA
This sequence comes from Psychrosphaera aestuarii, assembly GCF_017948405.1. Taxonomy (NCBI): domain Bacteria; kingdom Pseudomonadati; phylum Pseudomonadota; class Gammaproteobacteria; order Alteromonadales; family Pseudoalteromonadaceae; genus Psychrosphaera; species Psychrosphaera aestuarii. Next base: position 2,946,691 of record NZ_CP072844.1, read on the forward strand.
CGTTAAAGAAGCGCGTCTAATTTTTTTTGTTGCTCTAGGGCAAACAAATCGTCACAACCGCCAACATGCATATCACCAATAAAAATCTGTGGTACTGTTGAACGCCCCAATGCGCGTTCAATCATTGGCGCTCGCAATTCTGGCTGTTGATCAATTTTAATCTCGTTGTAGCTAATATTCTTTGAGTCTAACAATGACTTAGCACGCACACAAAACGGGCAGTATGCCTTAGTATAAATATCTATTTGTTTCATCAAAAAACCTTACTCTACTTGTTTATTTACTTTTAATTACTGGTAAGTTTGCACTTGTCCAAGTTTGCATGCCACCTTGTAAAACCGCGACGTTTTCATAACCCGCTTTTACTAATGTATTTGCAGCTGTTTTAGCTGAAATACCTGCGTTACACACCACTATTATTGGGTTTGTCTTATTTTTTTCAAGTGAACCAAACTGTGCATTGCTGATTTTTTCCATCGGCAGGTTAACAGAGTCAGTGATATGACCTTTATTAAACTCAGCCGGTTTACGGATATCAACTACAACGCCGTTTTCACGATTAACTAGCATTGTCATTTCATGAGTATTAACTGTCTTAACCTTCGACAATGCACCAGTTACATAACTAGAAACTAAAAGAACGAATAATATCGCCCACGCAGCCGTCATATACACATGATTACCTAAAAATTCGATAAATTGCGCCATTTACACTATTCCATTTTTACAACAAAAGTCGCGCGATTATACCTACATCTCAGAAAGAGTCCAAAAGCTAATTTTTTGTGACTTTAGTGCGCAATTGACGTTAGAATAATCAATATAAAATTTATCTAATTTGTAGAGTGAGTTATGTCTGATAAAAAACCATTTGTGCTATGTATTTTAGATGGCTGGGGCCATAGAGAAGAAACATCAAACAATGCCATTGCACACGCCAATACACCAGTTTTAGATAAGCTTTGGAAGGATTGTCCAAGTACGCTTATTTCAGGCAGTGGTATGGACGTTGGTTTGCCAGATGGTCAAATGGGTAACTCGGAGGTTGGCCATGTAAACCTTGGCGCTGGACGTATTGTTTATCAAGACTTCACTCGAATTAGTAAAGCGATAAACGATGGCGACTTTTTCAATAACCCTACATTAGTTCAATCGGTTGATTCTGCTATAGAGAAAAATGGCGCTGTTCATATTATGGGGCTATTGTCGCCAGGTGGCGTGCATAGTCATGAAGATCACATTCTTGCGATGATTAAGTTAGCAGAACAACGTGGCGCGACAAAAGTATATGTTCATGCCTTTTTAGATGGTCGAGATACGCCACCAAGAAGCGCAAAAAACTCACTTGAAATGCTAGAAACACACTTTGCAGAAACGCAGTCAGGTAAAGTCGCGTCTTTGATTGGTCGCTATTATGCGATGGATCGTGATAATCGTTGGGATCGTGTTGAGACGGCTTACAATATGCTGACGTTAGGTAAATCTGACTATACCGCCAACTCTGCTGTTGAAGGCTTAGATAAAGCTTATTCAAGAGATGAAAACGATGAATTTGTAAAATCGACCATTATTGGGGAAGCTGCTAAAGTTGAAGATAACGACTCTTTAATATTTATGAACTTTAGAGCTGATAGAGCACGAGAGATAACTCGCAGCTTTGTTGAAACGGAATTCTCAGGCTTTACACGTCAAATCGTTCCTAAATTATCAAAGTTTGTAATGTTGACTGAATATGCTGCCGACATTGATACTGTCGTCGCTTTTCCGCCAGCTGCATTAGATAATGTACTGGGCGAATGGCTAGAAAAGCACAACAAAACACAACTTCGTATATCTGAAACTGAAAAGTATGCGCACGTAACGTTCTTTTTCTCTGGTGGTCGAGAAGCGTTATTTGAGGGAGAAAAACGAGAACTAATTCCTTCGCCTCAAGTTGCAACCTATGATTTACAACCAGAAATGAATTCTGAGTTACTTACAGATAAATTAGTTGAAGCGATTAAATCAAAAGAATACGACTTCATTGTTGTGAACTATCCAAATGGCGATATGGTTGGCCACACTGGCGTTTTTGAAGCTGCAGTCAAGGCCTGTGAGGCGGTAGATCATTGTGTAGGTCGAGTTGTTGAAGCATTACGAGAAGTGGGTGGTGAATGTCTTATTACCGCCGATCATGGTAACGCTGAACAAATGAGTGACGTCAACACAGGTCAAGCACATACTGCGCATACTAGTGAGCCTGTACCTTTTATTTATGTAGGGCGAGAAGCGACACCGGTGACAGACGGTAAACTAAGCGATGTTGCACCAACAATTTTAAACCTTATTGGGATGCCGCAACCCGCTGAAATGACTGGCAAACCATTAATGATGGTTAAATAGTATGAAATCACAAGGAATCGTGAAACTTCTTGCATGGGTGATGATTAGCGCATTAAGCCTAACCGTCACCAATGCGTCTGCTAGATTACTCTTGGTCAATGATTCAGCGTTAGAAAAGTCGAATCAGCAACTCGCCGATATAAAAGCTCAGATTAAAAAACAAACCCAAGCTTTAGATAAAAAGATCGCCGAAAAGTCGACTTTAGAAGACACGTTTAAACGTTCAGAATTAAAAGTGTCGGAGCTAGTTATCGCGTTACAACAAACACAAAATCAATTAAATAGTGTTAAAGATAAAGTAATAAAGTTAACAGCAGAACAAAATAAGCTATTGGCAAAACAAGAGCAGCAGCAACAAATCCTCGGGGAAATGGTTCGTACCGCCTATCTAAACGGCAAACATGACTACACTAAGCTATTACTTAATCAAAATGATCCTGCTCAATTAGAACGACTTATCACCTATTATCGTAAACTGAATGATGCTCGTGTTGAGCAACTCGAAGAAATTGAGTACACCCTTTCTCGTTTACAAGAAATTGCTCGCGATTTAACACAACAGCAACAACAGCTTAATGAGCTAAACGAGCAACAAAATCAAGAACGCTCACAGCTTGTGTCGAGACAAAATGATAGAAAAAAAGCGCTGGCACAACTGAATCGTAAAATAGCGAGTGACTCAAGTAAGTTAGAACAACTTCAAGCCGATGAGCAAAGATTGGCTATTGCAATTGAAAATGCGCAACGTAATGCAATACCAAGACCGGAAGATTTAGCGGGCCTGTACAACTTAAAGAAACAATTAAACTGGCCTGTTAAGGGGCGGATTACCAAGCGATTTGGTCAACGTCGACAAGGTTCGATGCGTTGGAAAGGCGTTATTATTGATGCCAACTTAGGTAAGTCAGTAAACGCTATTGCTGATGGAATTGTTTTATATACAGATTGGTTAAAAGGGTTTGGTTGGGTTACGGTAATTGATCACGGTAAAGGCTACATGAGTTTATACGGTCATAATCAGGCCTTATTAAAGCAGGCTGGCGATTTTGTTGAGAAAAGTGAACCTATTGCACTGCTTGGTCAAAGCGGAGGCAAAGCAACACCAGGTTTATATTTTGAAATCAGATACAAAGGCAAAACTGTAGACCCTGCGCGGTGGTGTCGTTAAAGCTTTTGTTAAAGGTGACTTTATCGATCAGTAGGTTATAATCATTTTTATAAATATAAAAACAACTAAATTTAAGTAGGACCTTAGGATACATAAGGCCACTTAATCATAATAAAATATAACTAAAATTAGATTGTTAACGTGCGCATAATTTTAAAATGGACTGGCGTTATTGCCATAATATTGAGCTTATTTGTACCTGCTGTTAATGCGGGCAAAGTCGCGATCGTAATTGATGACATTGGCTACAAACGCTCTGACAAAAAATTAGTAGACTTAGATGCGGCGTTAACCTTTGCCGTGTTACCACACACTCCCCTTGGCAGAAAGTACGCAAAACTCGCCGCAAAAAATCAACGCGATGTCATTATTCACCTTCCAATGCAAGCTCGCAGTAATAATGAGTTATTAGGGCCCGGCGCATTACTGAACGGCATGAGTAAACAGCAGTATCAAAATACACTTATTGCAGCGTTAGAAGATATTCCGTATGCAATAGGTGTTAATAATCATATGGGCAGTTTACTGACGCAAATGGAGCAACCTATGGCGTGGACAATGGAATTGCTTAGACAACATAATATGTTTTTTCTAGACAGCAAAACCACTCGACATAGTAAAATTGAAGTCATTGCTTCTGAGTGGGGTGTAAATTCGCTTCATCGAAATATTTTTTTAGATCACGAAAAAGACAAAGAGCAAATTAGAAAACAATTCAAACGTCTTATTAATATTGCCAGAAATTATGGGACAGCCATCGGCATTGGCCACCCGTATACTGAAACTTATGAAGTACTGCAAGAACAACTTTTGGAGCTTGAAGAGGCTGGTATTGAGTTAGTCCCACTGTCTAGTCTGTTACCGACTTCTCCGGTTATTCAATTTGCAGGACAGCGACCTGAAAACGAGCAGCTTGAACCAACAATAACTGAATAACCATTTTTAAGTCATATAAAACTGACTGGCTTAGCCAGCCTAATTTACTTCTACTTCGTAGGAAGTGAACTTTCTGATATTTATGACCCCTGTATCTAAAATTAAATACTGCCCTTTTATGCCTTGAAGTACGCCACTTACAACCGGGTTCTTATCGAAGTTATGAGAAGCGATTTTGCTTGGATATTGATCAACTGGAAAATTAATGTCTACAACTTCTTCTGATAACTGCTCAACAGCGTCAGCACCAAACTTGAGCCTTACTTCATCTAAGCGTTCATTAATCAATGGAATTAGCTCTAACGCTTTTTGTTGCAGATCAATTTCAATATTGTCGCCCTTAAGCATGGCTCGCCAATTTGTCTTATCGGCAATAAAATCAGTCAACGCCGTTTCAACCAATCCTGAAATGAGACGGGTTTTAACCTTAAAAATAGGCAGAGCTTGAGTCGCACCTTGATCAATCCAGCGAGTAGGAATTTGCGTATGTCTAGTAATACCAACTTTTAAACCAGAAGTATTGGCGAGATAGACATAATGCGGGATCATACAATTGTCTTCGCCCCACTGAGGCTCACGACATGTCCCCTCCGCATGGTGACATGTTTCTGGCTTCATAATACACATATCACACGCTGCTAATTTCCGCATACAAGGAAAACAAAAGCCTTGTGAGAAGCTCTTTTTGGTTTTTTTGCCACAGTTAGAGCAGTGAATATTGCCTGTGTGTGTCAATGTAACTTGAGTTCCAATTCGCGCTGACAAATCAAATAACTCTTCTCCTACTGGCAGTGAATAAGTTACGTTACTTTGTGCATCTAACGTAGATCGCATCTTTTTTATATTGCCAATCATGAGTGTCCTTAAATAAATTATAGTTAGCGGCCTAAATGAAAAAACCAGCCGAAGCTGGTTTTATTATACGTCAATTTGAGTGTCTAACTGTTCATTTTTATCAATGAATTATGCAGCTAGAAGACCTTGGATTTTTTTCATCGCATTTTTTTCTAACTGACGAACTCGCTCAGCAGAAACAGAATACTTATCAGCTAACTCCTGTAATGTTGTTTTGCTGTTATCATCTAACCAACGACTATAAAGAATATCTTGGCTTCGCTCATCTAGCGTTTTAATTGCCGATAATAAGCGCTGATTTGAGCGTTCTTCCCACTGCTCATTTGCAATGTTTTCGGCCATATCAGAGTTGTCTGCTTCGAGATATAGTGATGGTGAATATGCCGCTGTATCTGAGTCTTCGTCATCTACACCCATATCAAATGCCATATCGTAATTGCTCATGCGAGATTCCATCTCAAGCACTTCTTTTTTAGTAACACCTAGTGTCTCTGCAACATTTGCAACTTCATCATTACTAAACCAACCTAAGCGCTTTTTAGACTTACGAAGGTTAAAGAACAATTTACGTTGTGCTTTTGTTGTTGCAACTTTAACGATACGCCAATTTTTTAAAACAAATTCATGAATCTCCGCTTTAATCCAATGTACAGCGAAAGAAACTAAACGAACCCCTACTTCAGGGTTAAAACGTTTTACTGCTTTCATAAGGCCAATATTGCCTTCTTGAATTAAATCAGCTTGAGGTAATCCATATCCAGAGTAACTACGTGCAATGTGAACAACAAAACGTAAATGAGAAAATATTAATTGACGTGCAGACTCTAAGTCTCCGTCTTCATAAAGTTTATACGCAAGTTCACGTTCTTGATCCGCAGACAACATATCAATGCCAGAAACATAAGACACGTACGACTCGATACTACCTGTTTGAGGCGATAAGGCTAATGTCATTGATTTATTAACTTGACTCATTGTGAAGCTCCTTTAGAAACCTGAATTGGTTAACTGACAATGATATTAGCACTCTCAATCTAAGAGTGCTAATTTTATTTTAACTATTTATAGAACAAAAAGATCTATGTAAAACGAACAACACAGGAAAACAAAATATAACTAAATATCATTGACTTAAACAAAACACTATTCGTGGTATTGTGGTGTAAATTAGCGAATAACAAAAAAGGTGGCTAAGACCACCTTTGCTATATTTGACTATTTTGCTGTACGTTGGTTAGCGAGATATGGATTAATCAAGGCTGGGTTCAATTTCTTTTATATGACGATGAACTGACCAGTAGGCACCTGAGAAGCCTAACCCTGAAGCCAAAAGTAGTAACATTAGGAATTCAGAAAATGTTAAACCCTGAATTTCAAAATCAGACATGTACAAACCAGAGATATCCACCAAAGCAGACTGCATCCACCACACAACAAAGGTAAGGACTATAAAAGCAACTAATCCCCCCATTAAGCCATACCATATCCCAGTATAAACAAACGGCCTTTGGATAAAGGACTCTGTTGCGCCAACCAGTTTCATTACTTCTATTTCTTCCCGACGAGAGATAATAGACAACCGTATGGTGTTTCCAATAATAAGTACAACGGATACTAAAAGAAGAATAGCGACTGTAATAACCGATTCTTCAAGCATAGATACAATGGCGTTTAGTCTCGCTAACCAATCTATGTCTAACTTACCAAAATCAACCTCACGCTCTTTTTGTAGTTTATACAATAAACTTTTCGCTGGCTGTGCTTGTCGATACTGGGGTTGTGGCGTTACTATTAATGACGCTGGTAACGGGTTGCTTTTCAAGTAATCAAGGGCTTGGCCGAAGCCTGACAGCTTTTTAAATTCCACCAGCGCGTCGTCTTTGCTTATATAGCGCAAAGACTCAACTTCATCGTAAGCACCAATTCGTCGAATAGCGCTTGAGATTTGTTGCTCTGATAAGTCTTCATGTAAAAACAGACTTATTTCTGAGGCACTATCCCACTGAACATTAATTGATTGAACGTTTTTAACAATTATATGCAAGGTTGCTGGCAAAGTAAGTGACAGACCCATCACTAAGATCGTCATTACTGAGGCAATTGGGGTTCGCCAAATTTCACCTAAACTTGTTACTATTTGACGAATATTGTTAACCCAGAAAAAAATAAATCGCTGAATTGGAACTATTTTTTGTTTAGATGCACCTGATTGTTCAGAATTAAATAGAATACTCATGTGCGTCCTTAAAACCCTAAACCATTGGTGGTGGAAGTTAATCCATCGTTAATCATTTGTCCTTTGTTTAACGTAAGCGTGCGGTTTTTCATTCGAGCAATTAAGCCTAAATCATGAGTCGCAATTAAAACCGATACTCCTACATCATTAAACTGTTGAAATACGTTAATGATTTCTTTGGACAGTTCTGGGTCTAAGTTTCCCGTTGGTTCGTCCGCAAGTAACAATGGTGGCTTATTCACAACCGCTCTCGCAATACCTACTCGCTGCTGTTCGCCACCCGATAACGTTTTTGGATAGCATTTAGCTTTATCTAGTAGGCCTACTTTATCTAGTGCTGCATGGACACGCTTCGCAATTTCGCCTTGTGTATATCCTTCAATAACCAGGGGCAACGCCACATTGTCAAACACAGTATGCTCTTGTAAGAGTCTATGATTTTGGAAAATCATGCCAATGTCACGGCGAGCATATGGAACTTTGTTCGGGGTAATTAAGTTTAGGTTTTTGTCGTTTATAAAAACGTTACCGATTGACGGACGCTCAATCATACTAATTAATTTTAGTAAGGTGCTCTTTCCTGCACCAGAGTGTCCTGTCAAAAAAGCCATTTCTCCTTTTGCAACTTCAAATGAGACTTTTTCAAGCGCTCTAAAGCCACCTGGATAGGTTTTACTGACTTGTTCAAATCGGATCATTTACGCTTCCCTAAACTTTAGAGCGAACATAGCCACTCTATGATTCTTATTATTATTTACAGATTAACTCAACCAAATCTGGTTAAAAAGTATTTAGTCGAATAACGCGTCAATAAATGTTTTATGCTCAAATGTTCTTAAGTCATCAACACCCTCACCAACGCCAATATAACGAATAGGAATATTATGCTGGGCTGCAACTGAGAAAATAACACCGCCCTTCGCTGAGCCATCAAGCTTAGTTAAGGTGATGCCTGTTAAGCCCACCGCTTCATTAAACAGCTTTGTTTGACTCATGGCGTTCTGACCTGTTGTCGCGTCAATTGTAAGCATAACTTCATGTGGTACTTTGTCGTTTATCTTTTTCAACACACGAACAATTTTTTCTAATTCTTGCATCAAGTTATCTTTATTTTGCAAGCGACCTGCTGTGTCAGCAATTAACACATCAACCTTTCGCGCAGAGGCTGCTTGGTATGCGTCAAAAATAACTGACGCACTATCAGCTCCTGTATGCTGCGCAACAACTGGTACATTGTTTCTTTCGCCCCAGACTTGCAATTGCTCAACCGCTGCGGCTCTAAACGTATCGCCTGCCGCTAACATTACAGATTTACCCTGCTGCTGAAATTGTTTCGCTAATTTACCGATTGTTGTGGTTTTACCAACTCCATTCACACCTACCATCAAAATTACGAATGGCCCGTCATCATTGTGGATCACTAAAGGCTTATCAGCTGTCGCCAAAATATCGGTCATTTCTTTTTTTAATAAGCCATACAAGGCATCAGCATCTTTTAGTTGTTTTCTGTCAGCATGTTCCGTCAGGCTATCAATTAACTTCATCGTTGTATCCATGCCAACATCGGCCATCAACAACTGAGTCTCTAATTCTTCATATAGGTCATCATCTATTTGCTTTCCGGCAAACAATGACAAAAAACCTCCGCCAATTTGCTCACGAGTTTTGGCCAACCCACGTTTTAAACGCTCAAATAAACCAGGCTTTTCTTGTGGCTGTGGCTGCGCATCAACAATAGGTGTGAGTTCTGCCTGTTCTTCAATCTCTACCGGCGCTTTACTTTCGGCGGTGAGCTCCTGAGTAGATGTCGGCTCTAATTCGGAAAACGAGACTGCATCTGTTTGCTCAGTATCTTCTGTCTGCTTAGCATCTTCTGTCAGCTCAGTATCTTCTGCCTGCTCAGTTTGCTCGGTTTGCGCTTTTTGCTCCGTATGTTCATCGATAGATTTAGGTGCAGGAGAAATGGGCGCCTCTATAGACGATTCAAGTTGGCTTTCAACGCCCTCGTTCTCAGTGTTTGCTACTGATTGCTCCGGTGTTGCCGGCGCCTCTTTTTTATCTTTACTAAACCAAGAAAAGAAACCTGACTTCTTTGCCATTAAAAAAACCTTTAAATGTGAACGCATGAGCGGGATAATATGGCCTGTATGTTATCGTAAATCTTCGCAGATTTTAACTGTTCAATTGATGAATAAAGGTGCAACTTTGAAACCCTCCTCAAATTTCCCGACTCGAACCAAAAAGAAATCGAGTAAAACACATAATAAAGGTGAAATTCGTCTCATTGGCGGTCAATGGCGAGGCAGACGCCTTCGGGTTCACGATAAGGAAGGTTTACGTCCGACTACCGATCGTTTAAAAGAAACATTATTTAACTGGCTAATGACTGAAATTCGTAACTCTACTGTTTTAGATTGTTTTGCGGGTGCTGGCTCCTTAGGCTTTGAAGCTGCTTCAAGAGGCGCTAAACAAGTGACTGCGATAGAAAAAAATAAACAGGCTGCCTTACAGTTAAAAGAAAATTGCCAATCGCTAAATGCAGGCACACAAATCACTGTTCATCAAGGCGACTTTTTTCAAAAAGCCAAATCAATAAGTGGCCAATTCAATATTGTTTTTGTTGACCCTCCATTTCACGCTAACTTGGTTCAACCGGCTATTGAGCTATTAATGGCTACCAACAAATTAGCCGAAAACTCATTGCTGTATATCGAGCAGGAACAAGGTGCAGACTTTGATCTCAGCAATAGTAACAAGGCCGATAATTTTGAGTTAATAAAACAAAAGGATGCGGGCCAAGTTAACGCCCAACTCTATCGATTTATAAGCAATTAGAAAAACTATACTTCTGTCCCTGGTCTCAATAGACGAAGTTACCGAATAGCGTTAATCGATAATTGCTCACTACTATTTTTAACTCGAGCTCAAGTTTGCTAAGTCTACAGGGCTCTTCGTGAAACCGAACCTATTTCCCAAAATGTGGGTATAAATTTCTGTTGTTTTTAAATCAGAATGCCCTAACAACTCCTGCACTGTTCTGATGTCGGTTCCCATCTGCAGAAGCTGGGTCGCAAATGAATGCCTAAACGTATGTGCCGTTACTCGTTTTGTCACACCACTAGCGGATACTGCTTTCCTTAATTGTTTCCTAAACGCCGACTCATGGATATGATGACGACAAATATAACCATCAAATGGATGTACGCAACGCGAGGATGACAGGAAAAGATATTGCCAACAAAAGTCCTTCGCAGCGTCACCAATTTTACGCTTCAGCCCTAAACTCATTGATGTAAAGCCCTCTCCTTCACTCAAGTCGCGTTCATGAATTCGGCGAGCCAATCTAATTTGATCTTGTAACGGCGCAATTAACGACATTGGCATTATCGTATACCTGTCTTTAGCCCCTTTCCCTCTATGAACAAGAATGGTTTTATTTTCGAAATTTAGGTCTTTTATCCTCAACTTAAGTACTTCATTGATTCTAAACCCTGAGCCATAAAGCAATGCAGTTATAAGCTTGTATTTGCCTTTCATCTGCATGAGAATTTCTTGCGCCTCATGAGACTCTAGAACCGTTGGCAACCGCTTAGGCTTGGTTGTATTAGAATAAGACAGCCCCTCGATTTCACGTTTTATAACATTCCTATACATAAATATAATTGCACACAAGGCTAGATTTTGTGTTGCTGCACTGACTTTTCTATCAACCGCTAGATAATTTAGAAAGCGCTCAATATCTAAGTTGCCTAAATCCTCTGGATGGCGCATGTCACAAAAGCGAATAAAATTTACAATCCAATAAATATAACTCTTTTCTGTTTTTAAACTGCATCTGCGCGTCCGCATTTCAATCCGAACCGTTTCTATAAAGGGAATTTGTTTCATAATGACTCCACTGTGTTTATACCCAGTTATAACTGTCATTTTTCTAGTCTGCGAATTAATCTGTACCCTATATCTAAATTTTGTATCGGTTTGCGAATTCGACGCCCTGATATTTATTTAAGAAAACAATAAAATAGCTAAAACAGATAAAATTAAACAAGAATAAAACTGAACCCTCTTTTTATTTTCTCGTTTTTACCCGAAAAGTTTTTCTTTCAAACTTTTTAATAATTATCTACAGTACTGATATTAAATAAATAAATTCGTGTAATAGACAATATCTTATTAAGTCGACAAGTCAGCTTAAAAAGAATTCCACCTAATACACTGTTATGTGTATTGGAGATTTAAGTGACACACGGAGGAGCTGGAGCAATATTTCCATTATTAGCGTTGCTCGTTTTAGCTTTACCAATAATTTTATTTTGGGTCTTTCGTGGGTCTGGTAATTTCCAAAAAAGACGACTTATTGGCTTTAGTCAATTAGCAGTTTTGGCTCTATCAATCGTTTTATTCTTTACAGGTATCGAGCAATTGCAAAGCATTGGTTTTGGTACAGCGTTTATTATTTTATTAAGTATGCTATTTACACCAGTCATATTTAAAAACCGAGTGTAAAATACACATAACAAACGCCTGAATTTGCTCGTAAACTCGCTCGGACAATTAACAATGGGTTATTGTCGCTTGCGCTCAATAATTTTAACCCATTGTTAAATTGCCGCTTAGGCGGGCGTTAGGTATACAAGGATAGTACGGTGAAAAACTTAACTTTCGTTTTAATCTGCTTATTGCTTTCTCTCTCAAGCAACGTCAAAGCAGCTTTTACTTCTGCGCAATTAATTGAAAAAGCCAAAGCGTTTGTCTCAGCTAAAAATGCACGCCAACAGCCCAATTCAACAATAAAAGAAATTGATAATTATATTTCTTTACTCTCTGATGACTTTGTTGACGAGCACGTTAAATTTAAGTTTACTTATACAAGTAAAACGAAACTTCGTGAAGATATTGTAAGTAAACTCAAAGATAAAGTAGTTTACAGTAATATCGAAATTATTGAGATCATGGTTGGTGCAAATGTTGTGTTTGTAAAAATGAATGAATCAGGCAAAGTAAAACCAGCTCATTTAGACAAAACAATTGAGTACAATAAAATCAATATTGTCTCTTTAGAATTTGATAACGCAGGATTAGTTAAGCATATTCGTCGACATCACGGCTAATGTATACCTAACAAGTGGTTCAAGAAGGTCTCGTAATAGCTTGCTCGAGCCTTCGGCAAACATTTTAGCAAGCTAAACTCGCCTCTTAACCAGGCGTTATATGTCTATTCGAAAATGGAGTTTGATATGAAACTAAACAAGTTAGTTTGGAAACGTTTTATCTTAATTGCTTTGTTTTTTCACCTCCCAATTGCAGCCATTTTAGTGGGAATAACTGGGGCGATGTTACCAGCTTTGTTTTGGATAAATATTCCTGTGTTGTGGACTGGAATTGCAAGTGCAATGGGAGAAAGTCATTTTCTAATTCGAGAGTTTGGAGCTTTACCACAGTCGGTATTGGCCTATGTTGTAATCTCGGGGTTTTGGCTAATAGTATCTTTTGCGATTTCAATTGTAAGTGTACGATTGTCTGAAAAGCTTTAGACATATAACAAGCGCCTGAATTCGCTCGTAAACTCGCTCGGACAATTAACAATGGGTTATTGTCGCTGCGCTCAATAGTTTTAACCCATTGTTAAATCGCCGTTTAGGCGGGCGTTAAGCGCCCTACTGTTCTTCTGAGCAATGTGTGTAATTGAAGTTGTTCGTTCAAACTGGACGTGGGGACAGTTATATCGAGTGTATTTTTAGTGTACGCTTGAGCGATACGCAACACATGCGAAGCTAGCTTCAACTTGTTGCTTTGATGCACAAGCATCAATGTAAAATTTTTATCCATATGACAGATTTTGTGTCCGTATGTTTGTGTTTGTACTGCAACGTCTTTTTTACAATCGTTGCATCAGTGACCATGTTAGTGACAGTGTACGAAACGAACATCACCACCGAGTAACAGGTGAGTAAAAGCGCTTAACAAGCCTCTGAACCCAGACTCGCCAAAGCTGTCATGCTATTTGCTGGGCAAATCGCTCGCCAGCAATTAGCTCACTGGTTAACGGGGCGTTAGGGTTACCATGAGGCATACTTTATTTTTAGTGTTAATGTTATCTTTTTATTGTCATTCAGAAAGCCTTAATCCACTAATAGGACATTGGAAAACTGATCATGAGCGTACATTAGCGAGTACTAAAAAAAATACAAAAGCGTATCAATGTTTCCAACAAAAATTATGTGGCACTACAGACTTAATCTTTTCAGAAAACGAGCTGATTTCTATTTCATATTCCCAAGATGGCGAAGAAATTATGAGGTATTCAGAGCCATATAAAATAACTTCATTTAAGGGTAATGAAATCACAATCTATTATCCTAAAAAAGACAAAAATTTTTCCTATCAAATAAAATCTAATGTGTTTTATTATTCATCGGAAGAACATGGTTTTACAGAGTATTTTTTGCTAAAAAAGTAACCCTAACAAGTGGTTCAAGAAGGTCTCGTAATAGCTTGCTCGAGCCTTCGGCAACATTTTAGCAAGCTAAACTCGCCTCTTAACCAGGCGTTATATGTCTATTCGAAAATGGAGTTTGATATGAAACTAAACAAGTTAGTTTGGAAACGTTTTATCTTAATTGCTTTGCTTTTTCACCTCCCAATTGCAGCCGTTTTATTGGGAATAACTGGGGCGATGTTACCAGCTTTGTTTTGGATAAATATTCCTGTGTTGTGGACTGGAATTGCAAGTGCACTGGGAGAAAGTCATTTTCTAATTCAAGAGTTTGGAGCTTTACCGCAGTCGGTATTGGCCTATGTCGTAATCTCGGGGTTTTGGCTAATAGTATCTTTTGCGATGTCAATTGTAAGTGTACGATTGTCTGAAAGCTTTAGACATATAACAAGCGCCTGAATTCGCTCGTAAACTCGCTCGGACAATTAACAATGGGTTATTGTCGCTGCGCTCAATAGTTTTAACCCATTGTTAAATCGCCGTTTAGGCGGGCGTTAGTTGTACTGGAATAATCTCATCACATGGAGTGCTTATGAAAAATTTATCTGAAATTTGGTTTTGGTTTACTTTATTATTTTGTCCTATCGGCATTCTTGTCGGTATTTTTCAACTGGCCAGCCTTTCAGGATTTTGGCTATATTCTGATACCGCTATATCAATGCACGAGTTACTTAAATCTGGCCAGTTAGTCATGATACTTGTAGGCTTTACTTGCGCTTGTGTTTTTGCTGACACCCTTAAAAAAGCTAAAATTCGCTTTCGAAGAAAGTACAACTAACAAGTGGTTAAAGAAGGTCTCGTAATAGCTTGCTCGAGCCTTCGGCAAACATTTTAGCAAGCTAAACTCGCCTCTTAACCAGGCGTTAGGGGCCTATGAAGATTGTCGTCGCATTTATGTCCGCAATACTTTTACCAGCATTATTAATTACTGCTTGGTACTTGTATGGCCAATTTGTTACTTTCGAACATGATGACCCCTATATCTGGGTTCGTACGCGAGGCTTTCTAGCTATCTGTATTGCAGTTTCAGCTGGCTTTGTTGTGTTTCTAGGTCTTCCTGCTTACTTTCTGTTACGTAAGTTTAATTCGGTAAATTGGTGGGCAACTTTAATTTCAGGCTTTGTTTTAGGAGCTATACCAATGGCAATTTTTACATGGCCGTTAAGATATCCTGAAATGAAAACATCAGCGTCGGTAAATGGTGTAAAAACTATGATTGATGGTGTGCCCACTTTAGATGGTTGGTTACAGTTTTTACAAGGTGTATCATTTTTAGGTGTTTGTGGCATGGCAGGAGCTTTGGCTTTCTGGCTAGTAGCCCCTAACAAGCCACTCAAGCAGGACAAATAACAGTTGGTTTTTGCTCCTTCGTCGCTTATTTTAACCAACTATTATTTACCTCTTAGCGGAGCGTTAGGTGTACAAGTACATGCAGCCCAGATTGATTCTCGAGTTTTTACATAGTGACCCTTCTAAAATATGGGTAAATGCATGCAATAATTCCTTCGCAGGAGAAACTGAGCAATATATAAATGATCAGATGTTGGAAGTACTTTCTGAACAATTAACAAATTTTCCTAAATCCGTCTCAGATGAAGTAACCTTAAAAGCTGGTGACGCTTGCTCAACTCATGGCTATTGCGAGCTTAAATTCCATTGCTTCGATTCGACTGGCCATACGGCTGTCTTAATCTCGGTAGCCGATGACAATGAAAATGTTGCAAAATTTACAGTTCAGTTTGAGGCGTCATCATTGGATGGTTTTGTATCTTCTATCAAACTTGCTTTAAAGTCAGGATCGGGTGTATCAGAATTAATTGGTATAAAGCCGTATACACAAAATGTGTAAGTACACCTAACAAGCGCATTAAGTCAGACGGTTCAATTTGTCCGATTTTTTGCAAATATAAACGACGCAAAAAAGCGTCCAATTAATTGACCCGCTTCTTATGCGGGCGTTAGGCATACCAACAAGGAAGTCATAAATTGAAATATTTAATCTTAATATCAACTTTATTTTTAGGTGCATGTAGCTCAACCCCTAATGTCAATATAGCTGACACTATGAACTTAATAGCTTTAACCGAAGAAAATGCTCCTGATGGAGTAAAAGGTATTTTTAAGTTTCAGGTCAAAGCATCAGGAATTCGAAGAGGAGAAGTCTTTTTGAATACGGAGCTAGACTACCGAGACAGAAGAGCTGTAACTATTGCTATATCACCAAAAATTGTCTCGCAATTAACCGATAAATACGGCTCATCACCTGGTACTTATTTCATTGATAAGACAGTAGAGGTTACAGGTGAGGCTAAACGAGTAAAAATATATTTCATTTACAAAGGGTTAAAGACTAGTAAATATTACTTTCAAACACATATTAATGTATCTTCAATCGAGCAAATCAAGGTTTTGGGCTAAGTATGCCTAACAAGAGCCTTAAGGCTCGCAAGCTCGCTCGGACAATTAACAATGGGTTATTGTCGCTGCGCTCAATAAGTTAAACCCATTATTAATTCGCCGCTTAGGCAGGCGTTAGGCTTATTGTCTCGCGGCGGCATTTTACAAAAAAAATTACTTAAGGAATAATTAGTACATGGAAAAGTTCAAAGTACCTCTTATTATTTTGCTATCAATTATATCGATAGCATTGTTCTATCAACATCAAAAAATTGTAGATGAAAATTCACTTTTAAAAATAAAATTATCTGAACGACTAGTTGTTTTAAAAGATACTTCTAAATCAATTATTGCCATTGATGACAATTGTTCCGAAAAATATCAAAATAACCCTATAAACAGCAGTAAAGTTACTAATGAAATAATCGAAAATGCCTCTATTAACAACAGTGAAGTTACTACTGAAATAATCGAAAGTGACTCTGTTGTAGTTAATGAAGAAGGAAGTACTGAATTTGAAACAACCCAAGAAAATCGAAATATCAAAACGGTTCCTTTTGAAGATCAAGAAATAGATTATGAATGGGCAACAACAATTGAAACAGCGGTTAGTGATGTTTTTATAACGAGTGAAATATTAGAGAATTTCACATTAGAAAATGTGGAGTGTCGTTCGTCTACATGTGAAGTTAGAATGCCTAAGGGGCAGGAAGATACATTTCACCAATCAGTACTAGTTCTTTTGGCTCTTGAAGAGGTAGGCATTAAGCATCACTCTTTAAAGATGAGTTCAGATACTGAAGAAGGTACTGTTGTGTTTTACTTTAGTAAACATGAATCGTAGTAAAATAAGCCTAACAAGTGGTTTAAGAAGGTCTCGTAATAGCTTGCTCGAGCCTTCGGCAAACATTTTAGCAAGCTAAACTCGCCTCTTAACCAGGCGTTATATTTCAGGGATGAATCATGTTTATATTAAAAATTTTGTTATTAATGGCCGCACTCCAGCTCCACACTCAAACAGATGAGCCTGTTAAGCCGACATTGCTGTACCTTATTCCTATTGTGATCCTTTCTTTATTTTCAGGCGCTAATATATTCCATTTATTATTCGTCAGTATTATTCTTGGCTGTGTTCTGCTCTGTTATTTTCTATTCCTTTCTAGGTGGAAAGATGGGTTACCGTATTATGGAATAATGATCGGTGGACTGGTTATAATACTCATAGGTTTTTAATAAAAGTTACGTATCACTTTGAAACTATTCAACAAATACAAACAGTAACTTACATTGTGCAAAAAGAAATATAACAAGTGGTTCAAGAGGGCCTCGTAAAAGCTTGCTCGAGCCTTCGGCAAATAGTCTAGCAAGCTTAAACTCGCCTCTTAACCAGGCGTTATATTGCAGGTTAAATTTTGAACACTCTGTTTATTGCTCTTTTCATATCGTATGTCATTGTCTATGTGGTAATTTTTTATTGGAAAAATCATCCAGACATAAAGAAAATAGCAAGTCGAGAAAAACAATCTAAATTGAAATTAGGTGTTGTGGTTATACTTGTAACTGTCTTTTTTGCTTTAGTTTTTGTCCGACCGCACAGTTTATGGCTATTCATATTCTTAGTTATTCCAATACTCTTTGTACTTTTTTTAACGAAATTGATTAAAAATCCATACCCTAAAAATTTTAAGTTGTTGTTAGGTGGAGGTGCTGCTATGAATGGACTATGTTGGTTAGCAATTGGTTACGAAATGTCTCAAATAGTAAACTATGCAATATAACAAGCGCCTAAACCACGATAACTTTCTGTTGTCATGGTTTTCGCAAACAACGCAAAAAGCCATGCCAACCGTTACGTGTTAGGCGGGCGTTATGTTTGTCAGCTAATTCGGTGCTGTGCAATTTTATAAACTTCTCCTTTGTCTCTTTTGCCAACCGTTATCACTTTGACGGTTACTTTCTCGTCTTGCACTTCATAAACCAGTCTGTAACCCGCTTGCCTCAACTTAATTTTATAAAGGTTATTTGCGCCGGTTAACTTTGCACTAGTTATATGAGGCCCATCGAGTACAGCCTTTAACTTCTTTTTAAATTGTTCTCTTACTGTCGAGCCTAACTTTTTCCATTCTTTAAAGGCAGATTTATTAAACTCTAACTCATAGGTCATTGAGACCTACCTTAATAGACTCTTCACCTCGTCTCTGCTCGACGATTCTTAGTAATTCTAAATCCTCTAAATGATCAATCATTTGTTCATAAGTTGCTGCTGGAATGCAATAGAACGCAGGCTCATTCCTATTTAAAACGGCAATTGCTTCACCGTCTGCACTTAACGCAACTTTCATAGGATTGGCTTTTAATTCACTTATGCTCGCGGCCGTTTCAGTTAAAATTCTATTTGCCATACTCTCACCAGTACTGTTTAAAGGTCTTTTAATAGGTCTGATTATAGTTCGACAAACATAACAAGGCAATCAAGAAAGACAAAAAACTGTTGCCTCTTGCTCCTACGTCGCTAAAGTATAAGCAACAAATTTTTTTGCTTCTTATTGAAGCGTTATATTTTAATCGATAATCATCATCACAAGGAGAATATGATGAAAAAACTATTTGCCACCGCAGTTGTTGTCGGTACACTTCTTACAACAGGTTGTGCTAGCACAAGTCCATGGGATGGTGTTCCCTATGCAGAGCGGCAGGCTTGGTCAGGTATTGGTGTATCCCCTTATGATGCCAAGCAACTTCGCAGCAACGGGTTCACCCCTAATGATATTGGTCAATGGGTTCAGTACGGAATTAATTCCCCTCAAGTTATAGTCAGTTGGCATAGAGCTGGCTTTACTCCAAAACAAACGTCTAAATGGCTTAAAAAAGGTATATCCTTAAAAGAAGCTATTGATTTAACTAGCTAAAATATAACAAGTTGCTCAAAAGGACTTTTAAAGTTTGGCTCGCGCTTCGCGCAGTGTAGCCAAAACTTTAAAAGCCCATTAGCAAAGCGTTAGTTTTTTTGTTCTGGTTTTGTTAGTTAACCATAAATTAAAGGAGAATCTTTATGGGTTGGTTTAGTAAAAGTAAAGGCACGGATCCATTGTCCGTTTTCAATAAATACAGAAATAGGGCTAGAATCACTTCCTCTCACTATATAGACCCCGATGGGTTTGAATACCCCAAATCATGTGTAGGTTGCCACGATTGTATTTTTAGAACCAAAGGAGGTTTGTTAGTGAATGGTTGTAAAATTTACGACAAGCCAGATTCAGAAATGGCTGAAATTGTAAAGAATGTAATCTCTAGTAACTATTGCGAATACTTTTTAGATCGCTCATTTGATGATGCCGATGAGGCCAGAAAAGAGCTTGGATAAGGAAAAACACGATGGCAATTTTTAAATTTGAAGCAAAAAAGATGAAGACTGGTGCGCATGTTAAAGTTGAGGTGTTTCTAGGGGGTAAGTCTAGAGGCTTTACATCCGAGCGAGCCGGCTCTCCACTGATGGTAGAAACTACACAATCAGGATCTTTTAGTTGGTACGCCAAAAGAATGGGGAGTAAGGTCGACTCTGGAGAGTCATCAGGTGGAAACATATTGATCGCAGTTGACTAAATATACGTTTACGCCTAGATTATTTAATCTAGGCGTAAAGCTCAGACGAGGTGGTTTATGAGAAAGGAAAAATTATCCAAGGTAATTGATCAATACGCTGATTATATTAAGGATGGTTCTAATAACTGGGAAAAGAAAAATGATCATTTAATGGAAATGCTTCTTGACTCATGTGAAGAAGAATCAGAACCTTCCGAAACAATAGAAGAACCATTAATTGATTGCTATTGGAACGACCTGCCAGCTTATAAGCTGATACTGCATCTAATTTATTTGTTTCACCTTGTTATCATGATTGTAACGTCTTTGGAGTTCTCATTTTCCTATTCATTTCGTGACTTCTACGAGTATACACCATGGGGAATGTGGGGAATGGGTAACTATTTTTCCGCTATTGTTATGGTAATCCTCTATGGGTTTGGTGCAGTATGTCTTACTTTTTTTGGGTCGGCGTTTATGAGCCTGTTTCTTAAAAACCATCTTTTGTCGCCCTATGGAAATTACAAAGCGTTTATTCCTTTTTACATTTTATTGATTCCATTTTTTGTAATACCTCTTATGGGGTGAGCACCAAAAACTAACAAGAAATTCAACAAGGACTAAAACAGCGGGCTATTCGCTTCGCTCCATTTTAGCCCACTATTTTTAGCCTGTTAATTAGGCGTTAACTTCACATAAAATTCTGCAACATAATTAATCTGTCGCAATATATTTGTGTCCTTAAATTAAAGTCCCCTTTCCTCTTTATTCTGAATTTATGAGTCTGCTTTAAGAGGCTATTTGCCATTATCACAAGACGCCAAGCCTAGCCGCTTGGCTATTGAAAGTTTCACTTTCCAATAACGTTCAGCAAGGCTTGAATTAGTTTCTACTGGTGATGTTTGATATTACTAACGATTTTGGAGCTTTTTTCTTTTAGTACTTACTATCGCCGCGCTCATGGCTTGGCTTATCAACTATTTGAGTAGTAGGCCTTCGGTTTTCTGAATAATTAGCGAGTTGATTTAGAAAGGAATTTAGGTAAAGTAGTTTTCTATTATTTTCAGCGTTGTCTAGTGATAGTTAACAAGCGCCTAAACTCCGTCAATGTTTCGTTGTCACGGTTTTGGCAAACAACGCAAAAAGCCGCGCCAACACATTGCGTGTTAGGCGGGCGTTATATTTACAGGGAAGTCATGCGTTACATCACTTTAGTATTTGCCATCTTGTGTTTAATTAGTTGTGCATCAAAACCACCAGTACCAGACAGTTGCTCTGATATGGATTCATGTGTCTCTTTAGTTAAATCAAAGTTAGTATCAAATATGATGGTGGATAAAAAGTATGAAGGTTATGAAGTTAAGATAGAGTTTTTCTTAAATGACAATGCTGAAGTTGTAGAATATAAAGTAACAAGTGAATCAGGTTTGTTAGAGCTTGATAATGCAGGAATTGATGCTATTAAAAAATCATCTCCATTCACTGCAATTAAAGTTTTACCTTTAGAAGTTTTTAATGAATTTAAGCATGTCAAACTTACAATAATTCCAACATTTGATTAATTGTAAATATAACAAGCTAATAAACAAGGACAAAAAACAGTTGGCTGTTTTCGTTCCTCAACATTTTAGCCAACAATTTTTTGCCCATTATTAGGGCGTTATATTTACAATTGAATCGGTGAATCAATCACCAACAATTAAACTTAAGGATGGGTTATGAAAAAAGTATTATTGGTAATATCAAGCGTTATAGCTTTAGCGGCTTGCAATGAATCTAGTTTATTTTCTAAAGATTTAACTTCAGAGGAAGTACGCTGTGGCAGTAAACCTGCTGAAGTTGCATTTCAAATATTGGCTACGATAGATCCAGAACTAACGGATGAACACTTTGATATAAGTAAAACAATCGAAGTTTATAAAGCCGAGGGATGTAGTGCTGAGTTTGTAAAAGACGCTTTGCATGCAATGACTAGCGAAAGGTAAATATAACAAGGCAATCAAGCAGGAAAATTTACAGCTGGCTGTTTTCACTGCGTTCAACATTTTAGCCAGCTATAAATTTCCTCTTATTGAGGCGTTATGTGCTTCAAGGAGCCTCAAAATGTATTTAACTGCTAGAAATATCGTCGCTGTCTTATTTTTAGTTCTCATTCACTATCCAACAGCATCGCATTCAAAGGAAAAAACAATGACTGCAAAAGGTAATTTCGAAATTGATTTAAAACCAGCTCAAGATGAGCAAAATCCAGCGGGCAGAATGCTTATCAACAAAGTCTATTCTGGCGACCTCCAAGGAAAGGGAAGCGGCCAAATGCTTAGTAAACGCACAGAAAGTGGCGCGTCAGCTTACTCAGCCATAGAAGAATTCCAGGGTAATATAGGTGGTAAAACAGGTGGATTCACACTTGTACACAATGGGTATATGACACCAAGCGAACAAAAATTAGAAATTATTGTGTTATCAGGATCAGGAACAGGGGAGCTTGCAGGTATTACAGGCACTATGGATATTATTCAAACAAATGGTGGTCATCACTACGTTCTTAGCTACGAGTTACCACGCACATAACAAAGCGCTTAACACGTTCACTTCGTTCACTGGGACAGTAACGCAGCGGCGCTTCGCGATTATGCCGCTACGTCACTGCCCGTTAGCTTAGCGTTAGTTGCAAGGCGTCTAATCCAGTTTCGGAGTATAAAATTATTAAGATTACATTAGTTCTAATTTTCACCTTCTTGCTAAATACGGCTAATGCGAGTGAATGGGTAGATACAACACAGCATAAAATACATTACGTAGAAATGGACGACAATATAAAATTAGAGGTTGTTGATTGGGGTGGCAAAGGTACACCTCTTGTATTTCTTGCTGGCCTTGCTCTTAATGCTCATACGTTTGATCCATTAGTTTCTTCGTTTGTTGATTCATATAGGGTTATCGGTATGACTCGTGTTGGTCATGGAAACTCAGAATCCCGAAATGAAAATTATTCAACAGCTAGGTTAACTAAAGATATCATTACCATTTTAGATAAAATGAATATTGAGAATGCTATTTTTGCAGGTCACTCTTTTGCTGGAGGTGAGTTAAATCATCTAGGAAGGCATTTTCCTGAAAGAGTAAAAGGCCTAATTTATATCGATGCTATCCAAGATTTAAATTATATGGACAGCCACTTAGCAGTGTGCCCAGACTTAGGTTACGCAACAATAGATATATTAAAGTATCAAGATAATTTCTATAATACACAGAGAGTTAAAAATCCTGATGGTAGCTATTTACCATATGCTGACCTCTCAGTTTTGGGGAGGTTCCTTACTGAAGAAGAAGAACGTCATTACTCTGGAATCGAAGCGCCTGCGATTGCAATTAGTCATATACCAGAACAAACAAAAGACTTTTTCATTGGCTTAGGTAATCCTACCCAGAAGTGCTTTGAAGAGATGAACAAGCTAACTTACCTTGGTATCGCTAGTTTTATAAAAGATAAACAAAATGCAGATGTGGCAGCCATTCAGAATAGCCAACACATGATGCATATGGCGACACCTGAAAAACTTGTTATGGTGATGAAAAATTGGCTTGCGAGAACATTTGCAACTAACAAGGAAATTAACAAGGACACGTAACAGTTGGCTACGTTTCGCTTCGCTACACAATTTTAGCCAACCATTACTTAGCCTGTTATTTAGGCGTTAGCTGCTTGAAGGACTTAATGGACATGGATTTTGATACTAAACTAAAAAACGCAGAGTTTTGGTTTACACAAGCGTCTCAAATGTTTGAAGCATCAAAGGCTTTATTTAACTCAATGACTTCAAAGGATTCATCAGATGAACTTCGAGTTGGTGCGCATAAAGGATCTCTTTTTTTACTAGGAATAGCCACTGAAAATGCTTTCAAAGGAGTTTTGGCTTTTAAAGAAGAACTAAAAATTGAAAATGAGAGACTAAAACCAATTACCCCAAAAGGTGTTTCTCCCCATGACTTGGAATGGCTTTCAGAAAAAATAGGCCATACTTTTTCTGAAAAGGAGATAGAGTTGTTTAAACGCTTAAGTGTATACACCATCTGGGCAGGTAAATACGGAACACCTCTAAAGAAAAGTGAGTTCCTCAAAGATAAAGGGGCACTGTTTCAGAGCGAATCCGATTACGATGTTATATCTGACGTTATCTCAAGGCTCAAGATCGAAGCTGGATTCAATAAGAATTCAGGATGGCCATCATTACGCAGCTAACAAACGCATAAACACTCGCTGCGCTCGCTAGGGACAAAAACACGTAGGCTCCCTGCGCTTCGCTTGGTATTGTAGCCTACGTATTTTTGCCCGTTATGCGGGCCGTTAGCTTTCAAGGAACGATATGAGATTGTGTCTAATATTGCTGTATTTAACTACGTTCAGTTTTATTACTTGCGCCAAAAGTGAAACACCGCTGTCGGAGCTAGCATCACATATAAGGCTTCCTTATCAAAAAGGAGAACATGTATCTCCATCAGAATTAAAGTTATACGAATTACAAATAAAAATGATTGGTGAATCCTTTAAAAGTAAAGAACCACTTTGCTACAACTACGATGAGCCATATCAAAAAATACAAAAAGAACTGGCGATATTGGTAGCTAAATCAGCTGTTAGTGATTCCAAGTATATTTTAGAAGCTGCTGTAATGGCTGATAGCTTCTCTGATGTTAAGCGGCTAGTTGAAGCTGGAGCTCCTTTTATTACTCGCAGACTGTCATGGGGAGCCAGTCTGTTACATATTGCTGCAATTCATTCCAGCCCGAAGGTCATAAATTACCTTCACTCTCAGGGAATAGACGTAAATATAAAAATTGAAGATACTGGTGTTACCCCTTTACATCTGGCAGTTAATTCAAACAAAACTATGAATATAGTAGCGCTAGTAGAGCTTGGAGCGGATGTAAACGCTAAAGATGATCAAGGTTCAGTTCCAATAATTAACACATTTGGTTGTAAAGACATCGATACTTTTAATTACTTACTTAAAAAAGGCACTAAAATTTACCCCAAAGTTATTGAGGTGGCTGATAAAATAGGTGCAAACATTGAAAGCTAACAAGTGCCTAAACCAAAGGACGCAAAACAGCAGGCTTGCGCTCCTTCGTCGCTAATTTTAGCCTGCTATTTTATTGCCGCTTAGCAAAGCGTTAGATTCTTTGGAAACTTATTTATTCTGAACAGCAAAAGGACTTACATGGTTTCTCTTCGAGACTTCACCGAAAATGATATTAATAGTCTTGTTACTATTTTAAATGACGAATCAGTAACGCAATTTCTATCCACCAAAATCCCTTTCCCATATACGCTAGAAGACGCAAAATGGTGGGTAAGCGAAGGAAGCCAAGGCGACTTAATAAAAGCTATAACAGTTAACGGTCAATTTGCAGGTTGTATTGGCGTAAACCGCGGCGAATTCGAATATCAAAAGTCGGGAGAAATCGGGTATTGGATTGCACAAGAGTTCTGGCGAAAAGGTGTCGCATCTTCAGCTTTAAACAAAATGTCAGAGTACGTTTTTTCGCACACCGATATTGTTCGCCTTTTTGCATCTGTATTTTCTGGTAATGCTGCATCAATGGGCTTACTTTTAAAATGTGGCTTTACTCAAGAAGCGGTGTTGCAAAAGGCCATTTTTAAAAACGGACAGTTCTACGATAATTATGTCTTCGCTAAACTGATGTCGTTTTAGAATGCGAGAAAAATCTAACAAGGCGCTTAACTCGTTCCCTTCGAACACTGGGAAACAAGCACGCGGCGGCTTCGCCATTTTCGCCGCATGTTTGTGCCCGTTAGCTTTCTTATCTTCCAAGTTGTAAATTGAGTAATCAAGGTATACTTTTAACTCACGTATGATTTCGAATTTAATACACAAAAAGTACGCTTAATTTTGAGAAGCATAGAATCGACTTTGTTGATGCTCAAGAGTTCTGGTCTGCGGTAATTACCTATCGGAAAAAGAACATCCTCATAATTTCGGTTCGAAGCTCCAGAAAGAAAGAGGTGAACTTCTATGAACGCCAGCAAATTTGGTGAAGCGTTTGACAAAATCAAGAAACACTATCTCGCCCTACCTCATTTCTAGCTGATTTAGCTTTTCTTTGCTCCATAGAAGTTTTGGCTGATTCGTGCTCAATAAATTTTGAGTTTCCAGATTCCAGTTTTCAGTTTTCAGTTTTCAGTTTTCAGTTTTCAGTTTTCAGTTTTCAGTTTTCAGTTTTCAAATGGCCTAGTTTATCTGTTCAGTTAGCCAACTATCATGCATTGTTTTTTTCGTTGCTGTTCTGCTAATTGCTCAGTTAGCTCTCGGCATTCATCGCTAATTGTTCGACCTCGCTTGTCATTTTCTATTGCAAACAGCGCAATAAAACTGTCAAACTGTTTAACCCATTATTGAAGCGCTACTTTCCTATCGAGGCGTCATGAAAAAAGTCGCTATTGCTATCTCTATTTTGGCCTTTGTCATTATTTACTTTCTTCCAAAAGAGCAAAGTCGGTTTGATAAGTTGCGTACTAAAAATGATAGCAATCAAGTAACTTATGAACACTTAATCGCTAACGAGAAGATTTCAACTGAAGCTGACTTTGAAGAAAAGGTGTTTACCACTTCTGAAGAATACTTGTATAAAGCCAAACAAATACGTCGTTGCAACACGATACCTAAAACTCAAGATGAGCTTGATGATTGGCTGATTAAAGCAAATGAGGTGGGTGAGCCACACGAATATATCGAAGATGTTTTACTTCGTTTTGAGCAGTGTTCACCGTTTCAATTTATATCTGAGGATTTTGTTGAATTACTCTTTCTCGCGATTGAATTAGGTTATGATAATGCCATCGCAGAATTATGGGCTGTTTCGGATAACGAATACCTTCAAAGTAAAGGCTTAGATGAATTAAATAGAGAAGAGACTATAGAGCAAAGAGTTGAATTTAATAAATTGAAATACCGCCTTTCCGAACGTATTGCTTTAGCTGGCGGAGAAAATGCACTATTACGTCTAGTTAAAGGATATCAAAACGACGATCCTGATACTGGAAAGCCAAACTATATAAAAGCCATCGCTTATGCTGATTTTGGGTTAAACATAGTGAAGAGCAATGATGTTTATCTAAAATTAGACTTTATGAAACGACGTATTTCTCTGAATATGGATTTACAATCACTTGAAGAGGCACAAACGTTGACTGAAAGTTTATTGAGCCAGCTTAATAAAACGGAGACTAATAGTACTGTTTTAGGAAGCAGCCACTAATTGTGGTGGTATGTGGCTGTACTATTTGTTGTCGCCGGCAAACCTATAAATATTGTTATTTTATTCTATTTGGCTGTTATATTTGTCTTATCAGGCTGTTGTAAATATGTATCAAACATAAAAAGGAAATAAAAAGATGAGTCAGAACCTTAAGCTTAACTATGCAGAGTTTCCCGCTAAAGATTTAGCTTCGACTAAACATTTTTTTGCTCAAGCTTTTGGTTGGACTTTTGTTGATTACGGTCCAGACTACACCGCGTTTACTGATCAAGGCTTAGATGGAGGTTTCTACAAGTCGGATTTGAACTCGAGCACAGCAAACGGATCTGCTCTACTTGTTCTAAAAACTAACAATCTAGAAGCTACTCAAGCTACCGTCGAAAAGTGTGGAGGGAAGATATCCACTCCAATATTCTCGTTTCCCGGTGGTCGTCGTTTTCACTTTATAGAACCGAGCGGTAATGAATTTGCTGTATGGTGTTTAGAAGATTCTTAATAGATAAAACGTTTCAAATACTCGTTTTTGGTAAATCGGAATAACGTTGATCTCTGGTTTCTGCTATTGAAGTTGAACCCAATTTAATTCTACTTGCTCATCACCAATGGCCACGTACATAGACTGCCCTGAGATCGTTAATGAAATATCCATTGTGCGATTCGCGTGTGACGCTATAGATTTAATTTCTTCCCAGTCAAACTGATAAACCTCGACGGCAATGGTAGATAATTGAGGTTGTGATTGTTTCCACCAAACCTCTGATTTTGAATTAAACGTATAAATCATGGTTTTTGTTGCTAAACGTGACGCTTTTTTCATTCGTTCAAAGCTAGGCTCACCCACGTCCAACCAAAGGTGCAACTGATCATCGAGGCCCTTTAACCAAATATCCGGTTCATCTACTGAGCTCAGTCCCTTTGTGAAAGTCATGAGCTTTTCATGATCGTTAGCACTTTGAATACAGAACGCCATTACTCGTACCATCATGCGTTCGATTGTTTCTGAAGGGTGTTGCGCTACCGTTAACTGAATGCTGTCGTAATGATCATTGTTAAAGTCTGACAATGCAATTTTAAATTTATAGATGGTTGGCTTTAAGGCCATATTAGGCAAACTCCAGAAGTGACAGAACAAATTAGCTTGTGTTTAAGCAAAGCGCGACCATCATACGCAGGACTGGGTGTAAAAGCATTAAATATGCGTTATGAATACAAGCTACTCATTTTAGAAAGGCAATATGACGAAAGCAACAACCGCAGTTATTGGACTTGGTGATACTGACGCCCAACTTTAACGTGTCTATTGGCAACCGGCCAGCCTTTGATTTTAAAGCCAGCGATGACAAGGTTCTTGCTGCTTAACATGGTTAGACAATGAGTTTGCTGTCTGATCAGAGTCGTGTTTAAAGTAATTACCAAACAGGCAAATAGAATTTAACCCACCGAAAAATAAACATTTATTGAGTATTCCCACTCTATGTATTACTGTTAACTGACCATAACGGTAAACTACTTGGAGAATTTATGAAAAAAATTATTAGTTATTTCTGTATTGCTCTTTTAACTATAGGGTCAAGTGCATCTGCATACGCTGGCGTGATCTCATCTGACAAAATTTTACAAAGTGCTAGTTCTCAATACCAAAAGTCTGAAATTTTATCCATGGTTGACTCTGCAGAAGTTCAGCAGAAACTGATTGAACTTGGCGTAAACCCTCAAGTTGCTAAAGACCGCATAAATGCCATGACCCCGTCTGAATTAGCAAGTGTTAATGCAGAAATGGACGACATGCCTGCAGGTGGTATTGTTGGTACTGTGGTTACCGTATTTGTCGTTTTATTTGTGCTCGACATTTTAGGCGTTACTGACGTATTCGATTTTATCAACCCAATCTAGACGATCACCTTCTTATTTAATAAATCGTAATATTGTTAAATCGCCCTGCCTGTCAGGGCGTTACTTTAAAGATAACAGGCAGAGCAAAATCTTGGTTTATATAAAACATGGTTTGAAGTTTCTAACTCTAGCGGTTCTTTCGCTGTATTTATCTGGATGTATCGCCCCTCAAACGGAGCGCTTTTTAACTACCTCAACAAACGCTGAACACTTGATAAAAGATGTTCCTTTTTATCCTCAACAAGAGTTTTTTTGTGGGCCAACCACCATTGCCGAAGTATTAAACTTTTATGGAGAGTCGATTAAACCTAATGACATCGCCCCGTCGTTATTTATTCCAGGAAGAAATGGCAGCTTACAAGTTGAAATGGCGTCAAGCATTCGACAGCTTGGTTACATTGCATATCAAGATCAATTGAACCTGACAGAACTGATTAATATTGTTGAAAAGGATGTGCCTGTCATTGTCCTGCAGAATAATGGATTGTCTTGGTATCCAAGATGGCACTATGCCGTTGTTATTGGTTATGAAAAAGCATCTCAATCGTTAATAATGCACACTGGCTTAACGGCAAACCGCAAGGTCGATATGTCGCTGTTTGAGAGAACTTGGAAACGCGCAAAACACTGGGCGATCGCTCCAATGCCAGTGAGCCTGGCACCGACTGGGTTAAAGGAAATTCCATACCTACAAGCTGCACAAGATCTCATCACCGTCGGTCAACAAACGAACGGCGTTATAGCATTAACAACAGCATATAATCATTGGAAAGAGTCTCACCTTCCTGCACTGTTACTCGCTAATCATTTTATTGAAAGTGAGCCTAATAGAGCGAGAGAATGGTACAAAAAAGCCTTCAAGTTGGCACCAAACAACGCCCCTCTTTTAAACAACTACGCGTATACTTTGGGGAAATTAGGTTGTAAAAATACGGCTAAACAGTTAATTCAACAAGCCATTGATGCAGAGCCGAATAACGAAAACTATATAAACACGTTAAACTCGATACGCTCTATGATTCCAAACGCTAAGCGTATTGAAGAATGTTCATTATAAAAAGGAATATAAATATGAAATTGAAAATAATTACACTGCTATCTTTATTGCTCTCTTTCTCGGCTTTTTCAAATGAATACCAAGAAGAAATAGATAAGTTTTTTAATCTTTATAAAGCTGAGAAAATCAGCCAAGCTGTTGATTCAATTTATTCAACAAATAAGTACGTGTCGTCAATTCCAGATCAAGTCCAAAATGTCAAAAACCAATTAACTGCTGCGAAGGGCATGTTAGGTGAAATAAATTTCATCAACAAAATTTCTGATTATAAAGTGGGTGATTTGATGGTGCAGGTGACTTACATAGTAACTTATGATCGACAACCACTACGATTTGAGTTTCAGTTTTTTAAGGTAAACGACGGCTGGAGAGTCTATTCATTTTCTTTCGACGATGATCTTGATGACGAGCTGAAAGTGCTAGCTAGAAAGTCAGCACTTTCAAATAGTTAGTTAACTTGAAACTTTTGCCTCTATAAATGCTTTGGCCGCTTCAGATAAGTGAGCAAAGCTTAGGTAATATCGGCCTTTGGTGTAGGTTAAAATAACACCCTTTTCCGTTCGTGTTATCGACTTTATGTCATCCCACTCAATGGTAACCTCGTGATACAAGGTCTGTGTTGATACACCGGCCTCGTCTATTTTTAACGTCACGTCTGAATTCGACTCTTTTGATAGCATTTGACGCCAAACCCACCACGTTTGCTGCCAATAAACACTCATTGCCTCTATCACGGACAAAACAATAATAAATATAGCGACATGCCAAAGTTGACCGAGCAGCAAAGCAATACAGCCGAGTATTAAAATCGCTAGAGCTTTTTTATAAGCTTTAAGGCCTGTAGGTTTGTTCGCTGATTGTTCAAAGCACTCATGGTAGAACGCTTTATCTAACTTAAAAGTTGTCTCGAATGTAAAACTCAAAATTAATCTCTGCTGTGATTTTTTGTGTAGTTTACCTTTAACTATTATTAAAGCCTAGTTTAAGTAAACCTGAGGTGATCACTATAAGTGATGCGCCGGCGGGTGGCTCAATTATATTGTTAGACGCCACACATATTTACGTACAAGACGACTTGATTGAAAATGGCATGATAAACCAGGATAAATTAGACACAGTTGGCAAAATGGCTGCCGACTTTTTTAGCCTAACAAAACAATTAGTTGAACTGAAACGACCATAATGTGATCAACCGTGGTGACTGTCTTTCATCAATAGTTCAAGCTTAGCCTTTGCTTTTTCAGGATTTTCTAAGTCAGTCATCTCTACCATTTCACATTCGTCTCTGATCATTTCGGATAATAAGCTGGGATAATGCCGGCAGTCTTCAGGTCGATTCAGATAAATACTACAGGTATATATTTTTTTTGCCGTTGGGTCGGTTTGTGGTGCGGTTTCTAAAAACGGGCAAGTTGTGTACGGCTCGCCTGTGTTGGGATTAAACCAGATTTGACCGTTTTTTACATATTGGTATATTTCAGGATTGAATATTTCCCAAAGTTCTATTTCTTCTTTTGTTACCGCCAAGTCGCCGCCACCATATTTGATACAGCATTTGCCACATTGATTGCAGTTCTTCATTAAGATAATCGTCCGTTTACTTTGTAAACCGAGTGTAGCACTAATTACACCAGTTCATTGTGGAAGTAATACCATCAGCGAATATAAAAGAGTTGGTTAAATACATAATCATAGTTAAAGTATAACCAGTTGATAAAAATGGAGTATCTAAGTTTGAAATATCTTTGGCTGATAATTTTTACTAGCGTTTTGGTGTGGTCTGGCATTAACCCTAAAGATCATTTTACTTGGATACTTGAAGTCGCCCCAGCGGTATTAGGTGTGGTGTTAGTCGCTGCAACATACCACTCATTTAAGTTAACTCCTCTTCTATATACGCTCATTCTTTTGCATTGCATTGTCTTAATGGTTGGTGGTCACTATACCTACGCCGAGGTGCCATTATTTGACGGTCTGTGGGGCGCTGAGCGAAATAACTACGATAAAGTTGGCCATTTTTTTCAAGGTTTTGTACCAGCTATAATTGCCAGAGAAGTATTAATTAGGAAACACATTATTAATGGCCAGGTTTGGCTGGCTTTTATTATCATTTCAATATGCCTCGCGTTTAGCGCGTTTTATGAATTAATAGAGTGGTGGGTTGCCATCATGACGGGCGAAGGCGCGGAAGCCTTTTTGGGCACTCAGGGTTATGAGTGGGATACACAATCCGATATGTGGTTAGCGTTAATCGGTGCTTGTACCGCATTAGTAACCCTGTCTAAATATCATAACCACCAGCTATCAAAGTGCTAATTTGGAAATACCTTTGAAAAGTAAAAGGTTAGATTTCTCAATATGTTAGAACTAACCTTTTTATGTGGTTATTTTTAAAAAATAAACATGGTGTGCTCATGACTCCTGCAATTAATAGCTTGCTGCAACACAACGTTAAGCACAAAGTGCATGAGTATCATCATGACTCAGCGTCACCTTCTTATGCGTTAGAGGCGGCAGAAAAGCTTAGTGTTGATGCAAGTGCGGTGTATAAAACGTTAATTGTTAAATTGCAGACATCGGAGCTAATTGTTGCTCTTGTCCCTTCAAACTCAAAACTAAATATGAAGTTGGTTGCCAAAGCCACCGGTTCAAAAAAGGCGACGATGGCCGATGCAATAGATGCACAAAGAAGTTCTGGGTATGTACTTGGTGGAATTTCGCCACTCGGGCAAAAAAAACGATTACGCACCTTCATCGACACCTCGGCGTTAAACCAATCTTCTATTTTTATTAGTGGTGGTAGACGTGGACTAGAACTTGAGCTATCGGCAACAGATCTTGCTAAATTATGTGACGCAACATTTACAGAATTAGTCGACTAATCAAAAGTATTCTTTGGTAAATTGTATTTTTACTTTTTTATATTGTGAAAGACTCGTTGAATTATGCTAATTTTGCGGCTCAATTAGGAGCAATTAAAAATAAAATGAACGACGAGCAACAACCTATAGGTATTTTTGATTCCGGTGTCGGTGGACTGTCAATCGCCAAAGACATTCATGCTTTAATGCCAAATGAAAATCTCATCTATGTTGCCGATCAAGCTTATGCACCTTATGGCAGTAAATCGCCTCAACAGATTCAACAACGTTGCCAGAGCATTACGCAGTTTCTTATTGAAAAAAACTGCAAGGCGATTGTGGTTGCATGCAATACGGCGACGGTAAATGCAATCTCGTTTTTACGAGAACAATATTCATTGCCAATTATTGGTGTAGAACCAGGAATTAAACCGGCTGCGTTAAATAGTCGGTCAGGCATTATTGGTGTATTAGCCACTGAACAAACTATACAAAGTGCTGCATTTAGTTCACTTATCAATCGATTTAAGCAACATGTTAAGGTTGAAGTTCAAGCTTGTCCAAAAATGGTGGAATTAGTTGAGGCAAACAACTTATTAAGTGATGAGGCTTTGTCTATTGTTGCTGAGTATATTAGCCCGCTACTTGAAAAAGGGGCGGACCAAATTGCACTGGGTTGTAC
Source organism: Psychrosphaera aestuarii (assembly GCF_017948405.1). NCBI lineage: Bacteria > Pseudomonadati > Pseudomonadota > Gammaproteobacteria > Alteromonadales > Pseudoalteromonadaceae > Psychrosphaera > Psychrosphaera aestuarii. The sequence continues at coordinate 2,980,517 of NZ_CP072844.1, forward strand.
ACATTATGTTTTTTTAGAACCACTTATTAGCAAAGTAATTAATGACAGAGCTGAAATCGTCAATACCGCTAGCCCCGTTGCCGCCCAAGTACAACGACGCTTGTTAGAAAAGAATCTATTATCGAATGCTAAACATAAAGGTAATGTGACTCTGTTTAGCTCATCCGCTAGTGAACAAAACATTAATCTACTTAATCAACTTTGGGGAAGTGAACCAAGTCATTATTTGCACGTAGAGTCTTTTACTCGTTAAGGTGAATTTATATGAAAGCAAAAATACTCTCGACAACCCTCATTATTATCATGGCCTTGTTGCTATCGTCGTGTTCAAGCAAGAACTGGCGTGAAACAAGTCGTGAGCCTGCCGGGATAGCGCCTAACCCTGAAGTGACGCAAGACGCCGTGATTCAATTTTATGCTGCTGACGCTTTTAGCTGGCGTGGTTGGTTTGCCGTTCACTCTTGGTTTGCATTAAAAAAACAAGGAGCTGATGAATATACCGTATACGAAGTGGTTGGTTGGGGTGTAAAAGAGGGCCGCCCAGCTATTAGAACTTACACAACAAAAACACCTGATCGCTACTGGTATGGTGCCAAACCAGAGGCATTTTTAACCATTAGTGGTGCTAAAGCATCTAAACTTATCCCACAAATAGAGGCAGCAGTCCTTCGCTATCCTTGGAAAAATGAATATACCCTTTTTCCTGGCCCAAACAGTAACACCTTTCCCGCTTGGATAGGCTTACAAGTGCCTGAACTGGAGCTAGATATGCCTTTTCGAGCCATTGGCAGTGGTTACGCCGACTAGTGCCTGATACTCAAAAAACAAGGTTACAGTAACGTTAGCTATCGTTTTCTATTTTTACACTCTCATAAGCCGCTATTGCTGTATTAGCAAACTCATTGTTTCCTTTTTGCATTCGTCTATAGTGCGTTAGTGTTTTTATTAAATATCGCTCAAGTATGCTCTTTTCGTTTTCGGTTTTATAAAACCAAAGTGCTTCACCTGCAACGTCTATCCGCTTTGGTTGGCTTGAACTACCTGTGGTCACAAATTCACCTTCTGAGTTCATAAACTTAGTATGTTTAGTCTCCGTAGGTTTAACGTCATTTGTTACTAAAAGTACTTCATAAAAACGATTGTTTTCTTCTAGTACCACTTCATGGCGAAGTCTGAATTCCATTTCCTTGAGTTGCTTACGCAATGGAAATTGGTGGTGCACAGGGCACAACAAAAAATCTAACGATAAGTTTGGAAATCTGTTGTTTAGTTGAGTGATAAACTCAATCATTAAATCACCGCCGACGCCCGCAATTATAATCAAGTGTCTTACATCGTCCGCGACCTTTGAACTTACAGCCGTTTTTCCATTTATATTGGCGGCTTTATCTAAAGGTAAAGAAGAAACGTCTTCGCACAATGTGTGCCATTGATTTGTTTGATTCGGAAAAAACTGTTTTAGGTTTAGCTCTACATTCGCCACCAACTCAGGAACAATATCCACAAAAAAGAGCTGGCTACTTATGCCATTTTTTAACAGTGCGGCACCAAGTTGGCCATGGTCACAACAGGTATCCCATATATAGTCGTATTCAAACTGCTTATGGTATTGCTCTGCAATTGACTGAATTGTGCCTAAACGATCGCTAAGTTTCACCTGTTGGCGCCCTATTTTAATATTATGAAAGCAACTCATTGAATAATCATCGCGTTACTGCAACAATCATTTTATATTCTTGATAACTCGATACAAAGGAATCTCCGTGGACCGTTTTAAGGACAAATACATGTCAAAAAACACTCAACTAATTACCGCTTTGTTTACGCTTGTATTTACTCTTTTTGCATTCCAATCAAACGCTGCTGAATTTGAAGAAGGCGTACATTATCAAGAAATAAAGCCTTATGATGTTAAAAAACCTGAAGTCCGTGAGTTCTTTTCATTTTACTGCCCTCATTGTTTTAAGCAAGAAAGCTTCATGAGAGAAATTAAATCAAAACAAGAATATTTCGCTTTGATTCAGTATTTATTAAATAAACCGCTTTAATAACAAGGTCGTATTTTGACAAAATATATAAACAGTAATGCCCACTATTTAGATGCGTTTTTTACTGATCTAGATATGTCAGACAGCGCTATAAATGATGCCGAATTTGAAGGTTGTACGTTCACAGACTGTAATTTTAGTGATGTAAACTTTGAAGACTGTAAATTTGTTGAATGCCATTTTGTTCGCTGCAATCTAAGCTTGTCAAAAGTAGGTGGTTGCCAATATGCAGATGTTTTATTTGCCGATTGCAAAATGTTAGGTATTGATTGGACGCGAGCTTATTGGCCAAATATCAGCTTGTCGGCGCAGGTAAAATTTGAAAAGTGCGTGCTCAATGACAGTTCTTTTTTTGGCTTAGAGTTACCTAGTTTGGTATTAGAAGAATGCAGAGCTTTTGATGTTGATTTTCGTGAAGGCATTTTTAAAAACGCAGACTTTAGTTTTACTGACTTTACTAATAGCCAATTTAACAAAACGGTTTTAAATAATGCTAACTTTACCGAAGCCGTTGGCTATTCCATTAATTTATTTGAAAACGATATTGAAGGTGCAACGTTTTCAAGGTTTGAGGCCGTAAACTTACTAGAAAGTATTGGGCTAAAATTAGTTTAACGTGTATAACGCGCCTTCTTTTTTCAGAGTATTATCATGACATTAACAGAATTATTATCGATACACCCTTTTAGTTGGCAATCCATTGGGGCCGCATTATTATGTGGTTCCATTATTGGTCTTGAACGTCAGTTACGAGGCAAGCCTGTTGGCATTAGAACCTCGTCGCTGATTGTACTAGGTACTTATATGTTCGTCGCTATTTCTGCCTTTGTTATAAACGACGCGTCTGATCCGTCTCGTATTATTGGTCAAGTCGTTACCGGCGTTGGCTTTTTAGGTGCCGGTGTAATGATGACCCGGGAAGGCGTTGTGACTGGCGTTACGTCTGCAGCAACAATATGGGCACTTGCCGCGTTAGGTGTCTGTATAGCTGTAGTTGACTCGATAGTGGCAATAAAACTGTCGGTGTTAGTTGTGGCTATTTTATACGGAATTGATGCAGTAGAAGGTTACTCTGCTAACTTAAGTCGTGGCGTACATGCCAAATACAGCAAATGGCGTCGCCACAAATAACGGCACCAGACGCAATCAAAATAAGTTAACACATACGTCTATTTAGGAGAATTGAGTGATAAGCCAAAAGTATCACCGCATTGTTTTTTCGTTTTTTATGGCATTGATCATGTCTTGTGTTATGTCACTTGTGATCACTACTTTTAACGTAGGTATAATTCCAGATTTATTATTAATGTGGTTAAAAGCTTGGGGATTTGCCTTTACAGTTGCATTTCCTGCTATTTTTATCGTGTCGCCATTAGTACATAAATTAGTAAATTTAGTCCTTGTTGATAAGTGACAAACTTGTTACTAAAGTGCGAAAAAAAGCAGCGTATTAATAACACTGCTTTTTATAGAAGCTTACTTATTTACAACTAAAAGACTAATCTTCCAGTGAAATTCCTATATTTGTTACGCCGTCAGCATACGCTTTGCTAAGTGCAAGTTTTTTGATTTCATTCGCCGAGAGCTTTTTCATTTCAAACGTTTCTAACCAATCAATCAACTCAGTAAGTAATTCAACTTCGTGGATCATTAGCTCATGGTCACGAATTTGAGCGTTATCTAGCTCTGTATCGCCAGCTTGGTATTCAATCAAATGGACAATACAACCTTGAGAGATTTTTGCGATGTCTACACCGTCAAAATCATCTTCTGTCTGCTCACCAGCGATATAGTTTAGTAGGCCTGTACAAAAGTATATTGCTGGATACACGCCATACATATCAAAGTCAGCTTCATCGGGCGTTAACAATTCGACTTTTTCTTCTAACGCCGAAAAATTCAATTTACTTCCGTGAACTAATAAGCGTTCCCATAAGCTGTTCATTACGTTGTCTATTTGATGTGGCTGAGGAAACTCGGTAACTGTGGTAAAAAGTTTGTAATTCGGCAACATTCGTTGCAATAGCACGAGAGAAAGAATACCTTGCTGCTTACGCGGAAGGGCACGAATTCGTGCAAAGTTGTTCGCCTTGTTTTGGCTCATAAATATAATCTCAGTTTAATAGATCAAATTGAGCAACATAATTAACTTTGTTGCTCTGATAACTGCTGCTGCGCAACAAGTTGTTGTTGGGCAAAGTTGAATTTTAACCGATACTCGGTAACCTGGCTTTCTAATTCTGAAATTTTTTCATCTAAATCAGTTTTCAACCTAGAGTTTTCTGCTCTTAATTGCTGGATAACAGTTCTAGCATGATCAATTTCAGCTTCGGCCACCAATTCAGTTTCTTCTATATGACCTTGTTTATAGGCTTCTAACTCATCCCTATGTTGTTGCTCTATTTCATTAACTAACTTTAATTCATGCTCTACTTGATGGTTTCGCTCACGTTCTTTACGTAACTCGTCTTTAACTTCTCGTAGGCGTTGTTGACTTTCAACTAGGTCATCATCAACTTGGGCTAATTGGCCCATCGAGTCATCAAATCGAACTTTTAGCTGTTCAAAATCATTTTTCATTTGAGCATTTTCGATTTTGAGCGTTTCAATAAGTTCGTTAAATTCTATATTAGTTTCAAGTAACTGATCGCTATGCTCGGTACTAACATTTTGTGCGGTAGACAATTGAGCTTGCAATGATGCCGCTTTCTGCTCTGAGTAATTAACTTGCTCTTGCAGTTCATGCTTAGCATCGCTGATTGTTTTCAATTCTTTTGCTAAACGACTATTTGTCGCCTCTAGCATGGCCATCGCATCATCAGCATTAGAATTACTGGCCAATTTTTCTTGAGAAGCAACCAACTGCTCTTTTGTTTCAACTAATTCCACTTTAAGTTGTGTAATTTGCTGCTGAGACAGTCGGTCATTCTCGTTAGCTAATGCCAGTATGTTCGCTAAGTCGTCGTTTTTGACATTTAATTGGTCAATTTGTTGTTGGTACTTAAGCTCCAGCTCGCCAATTCGGCTTTGCAGGCTAGATGCTAGTTCTTCGGCCACTTTAACTTTTTCTGCTAATTCTTTATTTTGTTGAGTAAGCGCGGTTGAGTTTTCATCACCATTTTGAGTTGCTATTAATAACTCATCTTGTAGGTTATCTCTCTCTCTTTCAACGTCTTGAAGCTGTGCTGTCATGGCTAACAAGTTATTTTGTAATTGCTGATGAGCAATATCGACATCCACTTTTTGGCGTTCGATTTGCTCTTTTTCAATTGCCCAGTTAGCCGCTTGCTCTATTTTTTGAGCTTCATAAGCTTCAAGCTGTTCTGCAGTCTCACGATTGGCCTTGCTTAATGCGTTTTCTTTTTCAATATACTTAGCGTTCAGCGCCGTAATTTGCTGTTGAGATTGTCGGTTGTTCTCTTCAGCCAACGCCAGTAAATTCGCTAAGTCGTCCTTTTTAACATTTAACAGGTCAATTTGCTGTTGGAGTTGCTGTTCCTGTTGTTGAGTTTGCTGTTCCTGTTGTTGAGTTTGCTGTTCCAACTCACCAATTCGGCTTTGTAGGTTATCCCTTTCACTTTCTAGGTCTTTTAGCTGCGCCGTCATCGCTAACAAGTTATTTTGTAATTGCTGATGAGCAGTGTCTACATCCACTTTTTGACGCTCAAGTTGTTCTTTTTCAGACTCCCAGTTCGCCGCTTGCTCTGTTTTTTGAGCTTCATAAGCTTCAAGCTGTTCTGCCGCTTCACGGTTCGCTTGGGTTAAGGCGTTTTCTTTTTCAATATACTTAGCGTTTAGCGCAGTAATTTGCTGTTGAGATTGTCGGTTGTTCTCTTCGGCCAACGCCAGTAAATTCGCTAAGTCGTCCTTTTTAACATTTAGCAGGTCAATTTGTTGCTGATGTTGCTGTTCTTGCTGTTCAATTTGTTGTTGATGTTGCTGCTTTTGCTGTTCAATTTGTTGTTCAGCTATTTGTAACTGTTCAGACTGAGATTTTTTCGCATTTTCTAACGCATTTTTTGTTTCTTCTTGGCTTATTTCTAAAAGGTTACTTAGCTTTTCAGAGTTAACTAACGCCTCAGTTAAGGCACTTTCTTTTTCAATATACTTAGCGTTTAGTTCAGCGATTTGTTCGGTAAAATCGATCTTCTGAGAATCAAGTGAGTCGTTCAATTCCTTTATCGTAGACTCTAGAGATTCGACATCAGCTTGCTTTTGCTGTTCTTGGCGAACTTGCTCTTGAACTAATTCGGCATTGCGTTTTTCGAGCTTATGAATTTGCAGCTCAAGATTTTGCACTGTTTCTATTTGTGTTGCTAAGTTGTCTTTACTTGATGAAAACTGCTCTTCTAATGCAATATAAGCTTGTTCTTTTTTACTCAGCTCCAATGATAGCGTCTTATTGCTTTCTTCAGCGCCTTGGAACTTTAATTTGTACTCAAGACCTAACTGCGTCTTTTCTTCTAACTGCTCTTCAAGATGATCAATTTTTTCGGTCAACGATGTGGTTAGTTGCTGAAGAGCACTTAACTCTCCAACTTGTTTTTCTATATCGGATTGATAACCGACAACTTCTTCTTGCAACATCTTATTGTCAAAAGCATCAACTTCAACTTGTTGCTCTAATTCTGCAACGCGATTTTTAAGTTTTGATATGCTTTGGTTCTGTTCGACTTGTTGTTTTGCGAATTCAGTTTCTGCTTCATTTTGGCTTGTCGAAAACTTGACTTGTTGCTCTTGCAGTTGTTGTTTATGATTAACGTTTTCTTCTGAGGTCTTGTCTAGTAACTCGGAGAGGTGACTAATTTGTTGCTGTAACTCAACTAGCTGTTCAGCTTGCTTTTCAGCTAATATTTTTGATTGGTTCGTATCTTCAATTGCTGCATTGGTTGCCTGAGTTGACTCAATAATATCTTTTAAATCGCCAATTTCGGTCATAAATTGACTAATTGATAAGTCTTTAACAAGCAACTGTTCAGAGAGCCGCTCAGACTCCAGTTCGGCGTTTTTGAGCTTCTCTGTGAGTAACGCAATTTCACTTCCATCGGCTATCGGCTGCTCTTGCTGTAACGCTTCGAGTTGCTCTTCTTGAATTGTTAAGTGCTGCGACAATTCCACAAGCGCATCTTCTGCTTCCTGCTTGTCATTCTCTACCACGGCTAACGTCTTTTGCAATTTTGCTAATTCGTCTTTTACCTTTAGTAGTTCTTGTTCTTCCACTTTATTTACAGCCAATGGTCGCTCTCCATAAAAGGCTCGACTTAATTAAAAACAGAATAGCAACTTTTGTTATGAAAAATAACTAATTTTTATGGCAAAAATAATTGTCTTTAAGCAATGACTGTCTGTATGCTTTTTAAACCCTAGTTTTATTGATGTATTCGACATGACGTTAACTACTCCAGCACTACTTTTTCCTGCTATCTCTTTGCTTTTATTAGCTTATACCAACCGATTCCTCGTTCTTGCGCAACTGATTAGAGAACTAAATCAGAGAAACAATAAAGGTCTGGAAGTCGTTGTTAAAAGACAAATCACCAACTTAAAAAGCCGCTTACATTTAATCCGCTCGATGCAAACCTGTGGCGTATTAAGTTTCCTGCTGTGTGTATTGGCTATGCTCGCATTATTCCTAGAGCAACCGCAACTTGGTTCTATTATGTTTGGGTGTAGTTTATTAACGTTAGTATTGTCGTTGTTGATGTCGCTATATGAAGTGTGGATAAGCTGCCGAGCGATTGAAATTGAACTTGAATCAATGCAAGACTAGAGTTCCTTTTGATAAACGTTCAATAAATAGTACCGCTTGATAATTGGTAACAATTTAATAGAAGTGCAGACACAAAAAAAACCGCATGTGATTAAAACCTAACGTTGCGGTTTTTGTTTTAAATGGATAACTTCATTTTAGCCGGCTGCTTATATAAATTTACGACCTTTGGCTAAACTTGTTTTTTTTAATTAAAGCTTAAAAAATGTGTCTTTATAATGTTTAAGCTCTGCGATACTCTCGCGAATATCATCAAGGGCTAAATGAACACCTTTTTTCTGAACGCCGTCTAACACTTCAGGGCGCCATCTTCTGCCTAATTCTTTAATCGTGCTTACATCTATATTTCTGTAGTGAAAAAATTCTTCTAAAGAAAGCATATGAATATGCATAAAGCGACGGTCTTGGCCTATGCTATTTCCACACATTGGAGAAACACCGGCAGGCACATAATCCTTTAAAAAATCAATCGTCATTTCACAGGCTTGCGCTTCTGTTACTGTACTTTTTTTACAGCGGTCAGTAAGGCCTGTTTTACCATGTTGACGAATGCACCACTCATCCATGTTATCTAAAATTTCGTCCGACTGATGGATGGCTAGTTCTGGGCCTTCGGCAATGATATTTAATTCACTGTCGGTGACTATGGTGGCTATTTCCAAAACTTTGCAATGTCTTGGCTCTAGTCCAGTCATTTCTAAATCTACCCAAACTAGGTTATTTTCACTAAAAGACATATAAGGGCCTACTCATTCCTTTTTATCAAGGTCGGTTACGTATACTATAAAGGCATTGTTATTCTTTTTAATGACTTTCACAAGTTTTAATAACTAAATCATAGAGCAAAAGTGGCAAAACAAAAGAAATTATCAAAATCTCAAACACGTCGTATCAAGGCCAATCAGAGTAAGCGATTAGCTAAAGCGAAAGGTGCTGAAAATCAAGAACCAGAGACAGTTGTTGATGATGCCTTATTAGGCCCGCAAAGTTTCGGTCGTGTAATTACGCGCTACGGTCAGCATGCCGATGTAGAAATGGAAGATCAAACCATGATCCGCTGCAACATTCGTCGTAATGTTGCGTCATTAGTTTGTGGTGACTCTGTCGTTTGGCGACCATACACGGTTAATAACGATGACTTCCAAGGTGTTATAGAAGCCGTTGAACCTCGAACTAGTGAATTTGTTCGACCAGACTTTTATGACGGTTTAAAGCCAGTCGCTGCGAATATTGACCGTATTTTGATTGTGTCCGCGTTACTCCCAGATTTGACGCCTAATATTATTGACCGCTACTTAGTGGCGGTTGAGCAGCTCAGCATTACACCTATCATTCTGATAAACAAAATGGACTTGCTCGACGACTCTAACCGCGATGTAGTGGAAAGCACTGTTGCCTTGTATCGTTCTATTGGTTACGAAGTGGTTACCCTGTCTGCTATTGAAGAAGAAGGCATTGATCAGGTAAAACAACTTATCGAAGGCCACACCAGTGTGTTTGTTGGTCAGTCTGGCGTAGGTAAGTCATCACTTACCAATGCAATATTGCCTGACGTAAACATTGAAACCAAAATCGTCTCAACGAATAGCCGTTTGGGTCAGCATACAACAACCGCTTCTAGACTCTATCGTTTAGAAAATGGCGGTGCTGTTATTGACTCACCAGGAATACGTGAATTTGCTATGTGGCATTTAAGCCAAGAAGAAATATTGGCTGGCTTTGTTGAGTTTTCTGACTATGTCACACAGTGTAAGTTTAGAGACTGTAGCCATAAAAACGACCCTGGCTGTGCGTTAAAGCAAGCCATTAAAGATGGTCATGTGAGTGAGCAACGTTACCAAAGCTATATTCGTATTTTACAGACGGTTGATGAAATTACGCTTCGTCATCAGTCTAAAGATTCAAAATAATTCTCAAATTACGGTCTGTCGGTTACAATAATCGGCTCACGAAAAACAGTAGGAAATGACAGTGAAATACGACAATTTAAAATTAGCCTTTCAGTACGCATTACCAAAGCATGGTGTGTCTAAACTTGTCGGTTATTTAGCAAAAGCAAAGCTTGGTTTTGTCACCACGTTTTTTATTAAAAGTTTCATAAAAGCTTACGACATTAATATGGACGAAGCGAAATACCCAGATCCAAAACACTACAAAACCTTTAACGACTTTTTCACCCGTGAGTTGGCTGAAGATGTTCGTACTATCGTTGATGGCGAAAACGAAATTGCACATCCTGTAGATGGCGCGGTAAGCCAACTGGGTAAAATTGATGATGGTCGTTTAGTACAAGCGAAAAACCATTACTACACAGCATTAGAATTACTAGGTGGCTACGAAGACTTAGCAGAGAAGTTTGATGACGGTGACTTTGCCTGTATCTACCTTGCTCCTAGTGATTACCACCGTTTGCATATGCCGGTAGCTGGCACATTAACAGATATGATCTACGTACCGGGTGACGCGTTTTCTGTTAACCCATTAACGGCGCAAAACGTGCCTAACTTGTTTGCTCGTAATGAGCGTGTTGTGGCCATGTTTGATACTGAAATTGGTCCAATGGCGATGGTATTAGTAGGCGCTACTATTGTAAGAAGTATCGAAACAGTATGGGCGGGAGAAATTACACCTCCTCGCGGTAAGTTTGTTAATCGTTGGGATTACCCAGCGGAAGGCGAAAAGTCTGTTAAGTTAGAACGTGGCGAAGAAATGGGTCGCTTTAAATTAGGTTCGACGGTGGTTTGTCTATTTGGTAAAGACGCTATTGAATTTGCCGACGATGTTAAAGCAGGCTCAACTACTCGTTTAGGTGAACTGTTCGCAACTAAAAAGTCTAACTAAACCAATATGTCAGGTTTACTGCAACTTCACCTTGGGGTACTTCTCTTAGGTGGAGCTGGACTTTTTGCTAAGTTAATTGATTTACCCGCTTTAGATATTACAGCTTATCGCGCCATTTTTGCGGCAATATTTTTAGCTATTTTTGTTCGATATAAGAAGCAATCCCTAAAGCTTCACTCAAAAAAAGATATATTAATGGCCCTGCTCATTGGCGCACTTGCCGCCATTCATTGGGTTACCTACTTTTACGCGATTCAAATTACAACAGTTGCTATCGCCATGTTAGCGCTATTCACCTATCCAATGATGACGGTTTTTATTGAGCCTTTATTTCGAAAAACCCGCCCTACCAACAAAGATATGGTATTGGGTTTAGCGGTTTTATTTGGTGTTGCTATGCTATTCCCAGACTTGTGGTTTGGTGGTGAGTCATTAAGTGACGATACGATTTTGGGCATAGGCTGTGGTTTAATCTCAGCGTTTTGTTTTGCACTTCGAAACATTTTAGTTCAACACAAATTTAGTCACTATTCGGGTGGCCAATCTATGTTTTTCCAATTTTTAGTGACCGCTCTCTTACTATTCCCAATTGCAGAGACGCCTGCGTTAACCCTAACGGCTGAGTCTATCGGTAAGCTTATTTTATTTGCTGTGGTATTTTCTGCATGTGCTCACGCACTGTTTGCGTCTGCTATTTCTTTGACTTCTGCGAAAACTGCCTCTTTAGTAGGGTGCTTACAACCCGTTTATGGTATTAGCTTCGCGTTTTTAATTCTTGCTGAAGTGCCTGCACTTGCTACTATTGGTGGAGGTTCTGTTATTCTCGCTGCGGCAATATATGAAACTCAGTCAACTAAAAAAGCGTCGGCTAAACAATAATCTACGCTCACACCAACAAAATAAAGAGTATGCCTTATGATGGTTTTTGCTCATCGCGGTGAATCGGCACTGCATCCGGAAAATAGTCGCGTCGCTATTCGTCATTGTAACGATGATATGATGCATGGTGTGGAAATTGACGTCTTTGAAACCGAAAATGACTTTGTGGTATTCCATGACAGGTGGCTTACTCGATTATTAAACATCGACAAGCATGTAACTCAACTTTCAGATTACGATTTACAGACAATCCAAGGAAATGATGGTGAGCCGTTGCCAACATTGTCATGGCTTATTGAGTATTGCTCTCAATTTGAATTTGTTTTAAATATTGAAATTAAATACCTCAAGTCTATTAAGCGCTTTGAACAAGAGTTAAGCCGACTTTGTCGTGAATTTAACTTCGATCGATCCCGTCTCATTATTTCTTCTTTTAATCACCATTATCTAAAAGATATCTCTAAACACCTGCCAGATTTGAAACTTGGTCTATTATTAGCGGTAAACCCAATAAATATTGAGTCTTTGTTAAAGGACTTTGCTTTGTATAGTGTTCATTTGGATATGGACTGCCTAAATTTAAAGCTTGTACATGCAATACAAGCACAAGGTCTAAAGGTATTTGTTTTTACTGTTGACCATGCAGAAGAAATTAAATGGCTATACGACAATGGGATTGATGGACTGTTTGCGAATCACCCAAGACAAGCTTTTAATATTATTGAGCAATTATCGATGACCTCTACTGATTAGGAGATATCATATGGCGTTAAATTTATCGACTGGTGCCGATCTATGTTTTCGTTCTGAAACCGCAAAATTACTTGCACTGAATGTGGCTCAGATTCATACAGGCATGCTAGACGGTGAAAACTCCATTGAGCAAATCGGCGACTCTTTTCAAAATCTTGCTAACTTTTGCTTGTCGATGCAAAGTAACGACGAGTGCTCAAAGGAAACACAACAAGCTGCCGCCAAAATGTATGAAAAAGTAAATGGTGCAATTGTCGCTTTCCAATTTTATGATCGCCTTGCACAAAGACTCAATCACGTTCAGGAAAACTTAGTTTTACTTGCCGACTTATTAAGTGATAACGAAAAATTAGAGAGCCCGGAAGACTGGGGTTCGTTGCGAATAAAGATTCGTTCTAGTTATAGTATTGATAGTGAAATGGCGATGTATGAAGCTGTTATGAATGGGGCCAGTATTGAAGAGGCTATTGAGCTGTTTAAAAAAGAGCTAAACCAAAGCTCGAGTGACGAAGCTATCGAGCTGTTTTAACTAGGGAAAAACATTAATGAAGTCTGCGCCGTTACATTGGAAAGAATCGGAGAGGGTAAAAAAACTTCTTGAGTATGAAGTGTTAGACACTGAAGCAGAAAAGTCATTCGACGATTTGACTGAGTTGGCCTCTGAGATTTGTGGTACTCCTATATCTCTCATAAGTTTAGTGGATCCAGATCGACAGTGGTTTAAAAGTAAAGTTGGTCTAGGTGCGAATGAAACGAACCGAGATATTGCTTTTTGTAGCCATGCAATCTTACAAGACGAAGTTTTTGAGGTAGAAGACACCAGTAAGGATGAACGCTTTTTTGATAATCCGCTCGTTACTGAAAACCCAGATATACGCTTTTACGCTGGTATGCCATTAAAATCCCCTGAAGGTCTGCCCATTGGTACACTTTGCGTAATAGATCGAATCCCTAAAAAACTCGATGCTCATCAGAAAAAGGCGTTAGAGATACTAGGGCGTGAAGTTATTAATCAATTAGAGCTTAGAGTTAAAACCAAAAGATTAGAACAGGCAAATCAGTTTAAGACTGAGTTCTTATCCAATATGTCTCACGAAATTCGTACACCACTTAACGCTATTATTGGATTTAGCGAGTTACTACTAAGTGACGCCGATACATTACTTAAAGATAAACAAGCTAGAAGCTATATTGAAAACATAGATTTTAGTGGCAAGCACTTATTATCGATGGTTAATGCGGTTTTAGAGCTGAGTAAAATTGAAGCCGGTAAGATGACATTAGAGCCTCAACATTTTGACGTATGTGACACTGTTGATAATGTTTTAAACATGCTAAACGTTAAGGCTCAAGAGCAAGGCATTAACATAAGTCACTCATATTCTTCTGATAGTAACTTTGAGGTTTATTTAGACCCAGGTAAGTTGTCGCAAATTATTATTAATTTAGTTAACAACTCTATTAAGTTTTCCAATTCGGGCACTACTATAACCTTAAACTTAGAAATTCAATCTAACCAGGCCATTATTAATATTATTGATGAAGGCGTAGGAATAAGCGAACAAGATTTACCTAATATATTTGATAAATATCATCAAGTTGGTAATAAAAAAGCACATGGCACAGGGTTAGGCTTAAGTATAACGCTTGGATTACTTGAGTTGATGAATGGCGAAATATCCGTAAGTAGTGAAGTAGGAAAAGGCACACATATAAGACTAGAAATTCCACTTCCTGTTGTTAAAAAGCAAGTACAAAAAAAGCCGACTCAATCAGAAAAACACCTTCCACCTGGAAAAAGCATTTTAGTAGTCGAGGATAACAATATTAATCAGGTGTTAGTAAAAGCTATGCTGGAAAACCTAGGCTGTATAGTGTCACTTGCAGACAATGGTTTACAGGGCGTACAACTATGCAAAGACAACACGTTCGATTTAGTATTGATGGATATTAACTTACCCGACATTAATGGTTTTGAAGCAACTGAACAAATAAAAACAAATAAGCCAAATCAGACGGTTGTCGCATTAACCGCTGATGTGTTTGTCGATGATAAAGACTCGTTGTTTGCCTTGAAATTAACCAAGCCAATTACCTTTAGCGGGTTATCAGAGGCTATAACCCAAGTGCTTTCATAGGTTGCCGCAAATTATAAAGTTACCAATGTAGCTTACTCTCTAACAACGAGAGTAAGCGAAACTTATCACTTCGTTAATGGAGTCTTTTTGTTGTGAAAGTAAAAAGAGTCTATCTACGCCCAATGCTACGCCTGCACAATTTGGAAAACCACTTTTTAAAGCATCAATCAAATTCTTATCGATTGGCATAACCGGTTTATTTAATAAAGCTCGCTGTTCGTTGTCTTTAGTAAATCGCATTAGCTGTTCTTGCTCACTTTGCAGTTCGTAATAACCATTCGCTAGCTCTATCCCTTTAAAATAGAGTTCAAAACGGTGCGCAAGCGTTGAGTTGTTTTTATTAATTCTGGCAAGTGCGGCTTGCGATGCTGGAAAGTCATAAACAAAACAAGGACACCATTGTTCTGTCGAATTATACAAGGAATTAGGCGCGCCTAAAGTAGGCTCGATTACAACACTAAACAACCATTGCAAAAGAGTATCTTTATTAGTTTCATTGTGAACCCAGTCATCATGTGGACTGTGGGCAAGCACTAGCGCTTTTAATTGGCTAATCTCAGTAGTATGTAGCTCAATATTGAATGCGTTTTGAAATGCTGTTTGATAACTAATACGTATCGCAGCCTGCGTACCCAAAAGCGTTTTCAGCAAGGCATCAACTTCATCCATTAACTCATGTTCATCATAATCTACTCTGTACCATTCCAACATAGTAAATTCGGGATTATGCAAGCGACCCGGACTCTCATTTCGAAACGCTTTGCATATTTGATAAATGGAACCACTACCTGCGCTTAATAAACGTTTCATAGCAAATTCAGGTGAAGTTTGTAAAAACAACTGCTTATTTTGTCCCGAGTTGTCATGAAAAAATTCACTACTAAATGCATCAAGGTGCACATCCGTAACAGTGCCATGACTAAGAAGTGGTGTATCGACTTCTAATACATCACGAGACATAAAAAATTGGCGAATTTTGTTAATAAACTTAGCTCGCTGCTTGAGCGTTTCAATTGAGCTACTAGGTTGCCACATTAGATTTCCCTTGTATTTACGGTACCGAACATTAAAACTAGGTTACGAAATTATTCCAAGCTGCAGGCAAAAAAAAGAGTCAGCTAAGCCGACTCTTATGTTACCAAAAATTGAATAAATCCAAACTAAACGTTACAAGTAGCGACTAGTTTAGCGTCATTAATTTATTTTTGAGCACGACCAACATAGTCGCCAGTACGCGTATCAACACGAATTACTTCACCCGTTTGAACGAATAAAGGGACACGTACTACCGCACCTGTACTTAGTGTAGCTGGCTTACCGCCTGTACCCGCAGTATCACCTTTTAGACCAGGGTCTGTTTCTGTAATTTCTAATTCAACAAAATTAGGCGGTGTTACAGCAATTGGGTTACCATTCCATAACGTTAGCGTACATACGTCGTTTTCTACTAACCATTTTACTGAGTCTGCAACGGCTTTTTCATCTGCTGCAATTTGCTCAAATGTATCGTTGTTCATAAAATGCCAAAACTCGCCGTCTGTATACAAGTAAGCTAGATCTGTATCCATTACGTCTGCGCCTTCAACTGACTCGCCAGACTTAAATGTTTTTTCTAATACTTTACCGCTAACTAGTTTACGGATGCGAACTCGGTTAAAAGCTTGGCCTTTACCTGGTTTAACGATTTCATTTTCTAAAATGTTGCAAGGCTCGCCGTCAATCATTAATTTTAGGCCAGCTTTAAATTGGTTTGTGCTGAATGAAGCCATGTCATCCTCTAAGTAGATTAATACCAAAATATAAGTGAAACGAATGATACAACAAGCAAACCTATCTGTTGAGTCCCAATGGCAAAAAGAATTGAAACAAAGTTTCACTCGCCTAGAAGATTTGCTGACTTATTTAAACATTGATGCAGAAAATATAGACCAAGATAACGAAGCGCGTCGCCTTTTTTCAATGCGTGTTCCTCGTCCCTTTGCACAGCTTATGCGCCATGGCGACGACCAAGACCCTTTGTTGCTACAAGTTTTGCCTAGTGCGAAAGAGTTTGAAAGCAAAGCAGGATTTGTCATCGACCCGTTACAGGAGCATAACGCAGAGCAACCCGGTTTATTGCACAAATATGAATCAAGAGTATTAATTATGTTTAAAACAGGTTGCGCCGTTAACTGCCGATACTGTTTTAGACGACATTTTCCTTATGCCGATAACGCAGTAAACAAACAACAGTTGTTGCAACATATTGACTACATCAAAGCACACAGCGAAATAAACGAAGTTATTTTAAGTGGTGGCGATCCGCTCATGGCAAAAGATGACGCAATCGAATGGTTTATTGGACAACTAGAGCAACTTCCTAATATTAAACGTCTTCGAATCCACACCCGGCTTCCAGTGGTTATTCCTAGCCGTATTACTAAAGGTTTAGTTAATATACTTGAAAGAGCCTCTTTCAAAACTATTGTTGTTCTTCATATAAACCATGCCAATGAAATATCGGTACGCCTAAAAAAGGGCGTTGCCCATTTAAAAAGAGCAGACTGCACCGTATTAAATCAAGCGGTGTTGCTAAAAAACGTTAACGATAATGCTGATAGTCAAATTGAACTGAGCGAGGCACTCTTTGACGGTGGAATTTTACCTTATTACCTGCACTTATTTGATAAGGTTGACGGCGCAAGTCACTTTGATATTGATGAGTCTAGAGCAATAGCCATTTATAAAGCCATGTTAAAAGCATTACCTGGTTTTTTAATGCCTAAGTTAGTGAGGGAAATAGGGGGAGAAGCAAGCAAAACGCCTATTAGCCTATAACTCTCCCCTAATAAATCCGGAACTACGATGGCACATTAAACTTTAGCAGCATGTGCCGACTACTTTACGCTACGCTGTAATGTTGATAGTAGTACCTATTAATCCGCCAGTACTGCCAACGGATGGTGACGCTAATTGAAGTTGAGCCGTGCTTGCGAGTAGTTGCAATGCGGCCTGCCCCTCTAACTCTTGTGCATTTTTAGCTAAATTAGCTGCTAATGCTTCGCCACCTTGCATTGCTTGAGATGCAATGCCATTACCTGTCGATGAAACGAACACAGTTTAACTCCTGGTTTGTTTATTCAAAGGTCATCAATTAAATAACTTTAATTGATTGTGTCGCTTTTTAGACTAGTCAATTTCAGTTAAACTAGCCACTATCATTTATCGGAAAAATTAGGAATATCTTGAGTGGAAAGTTTAATCAATAGCCTAGAAGACAATTTAAAAGAGTTATATCGCAAAGCTATCGACGCCGATAAATATATTGATGAGCTAAAAAAGCAGGGTCATGGCAAATTTGGTCGAATATTCAAAGACGACTCAGGTTTTGAATCAACAGCAACTAAGTTCATGCCTTATTTGGAAGAAACAGCAGAGCAAATTCTGTCGATTAAAGAGTCAAATCAAACCCCTGCTATGCAAAAAAACGCTATAGAATCCGTTGTGAAGAAATTACACTTATTGCATACCACTTTGGGTAATTTTAAATCTGCAATAAAATAATGGCTGTATAAAAAGGCTATTACAATATTTACAAAACCCTCGAACGTTATACAAACATTTCGAGGGTTTTAATTTGATTTACAGTATGTAGAAAATTAACAATTACTTGCTAATTTATGCCAATTAAACGCCAGGGTAAGCAGACTTTAAGCCTTGGTATACTTTGTCTTTAAAATCAGCTTGTGTTGCATCTGTCGAACGCAGTACATCCATTAACACTTCGTTGTCTTCTTTTCCGTTCCAAACCTTTATGTACTCTCCGGTTTTATAACCGTGATCTTGACGGAAAAAGTTTAATACGTTTTTACCAACGTAATGACGGAACAACTCATCAAAACTCAGTTCAGTTTGTGCCATTAAACCGGCAAATGTTGCAACATCAAAACCCTTAGTCGACAAAGTATTGGCAACCATAGTTTCAATAGTTTCCGCAAAAGTTGCTTCTTTATTTGGTGATGCTAATTCACGTTCGATATCTGCAGCGATTTCGCTAACGGCTTGTCCTGCTGCTAACCTAGCGCTCAACCCAAAGTGAAAAATGTCGATAAGCTCTAAGTGAACTTGTTCAATATCTGGTTGCTGGTGCTTCCACCATTTCCATCCGTAGTGGTCCAACATTTCCGCTAGTTCAACCCATATAGCACGATGCCAGGCAAAGCCTTGATCTCGCCATTGAGGATGTACTTTTGTATTCATCTCGTCTTGCATGGTCAACATGGTTAAAATTTGTTGTTGCATGGTCAGTTGTGCTCTTTTATTAAATGATTAGGGTTATCATAACAGAGCTATTTTTTTATGGTAGGTGGGCTTGAGGTGGTTGCGTGAACTACGTACACTCGACATATAAAAATAACAACTTCGGAATTTGTACATGCTTCGTTCACTATTAGTATCCGCTTTATCTTTATCAATGTTAATTAGCTGTGGTTCAGATGAGTCAACTCCCCCACCAGCACCAAGTTATCCTGTTTTGGAAAATGATGATACCGCTGCAATAGACGTCTCACGCGGTAATTACGCCTGCTATTCAATGGTTACTAGTCTTGGAAACATTACTATTGCGATTGACGAAAAGTATGCCCCTAAAACGTCTGCAAATTTTAAGAATTATGCCGTTCTTGGTTTTTACGATGATCTAATTTTTCATCGCGTAATTAAAGGCTTTATGATTCAAGGTGGCGGTTTTGATGCAGGATTGAACCGACCTGAAACGGGGCAGCCTATTGAGATAGAATCTCGAAACGGCCTTAAAAACTATCGTGGTAGAATTGCAATGGCTCGAACTAGCGCGCCTAATTCTGCAACCTCACAGTTTTTTATTAATACGGTATACAATGACTTTTTAAATCAGCCAAGCGCTGCTGATGGGTATGGCTACACTGTGTTTGGTGGCGTAATTGATGGCATGGATGTAGTGGATGCTATTGAATCTGTAGCCACAGGTAGTGTTGGTGGTATGAGTGACGTGCCTGTTGAACCGGTGGTTATCAATTCGGTGCGTGAAGCGTCTTGTAGTTAGTTATCAAACACAATTTGAATAGTCGTTAACAAATGCAAAAAGAGCGGACCAATGGTGCCGCTCTTTTTCATAAAATATTACTTTTGAAACTCTATACAGCTTGCATCACATTATTTTGCTGTTTGTTCCAATTTTGGATCATCGTCGTCAGGTCGCTTTCAAACCATTCTTTAAGCATACGTTTTTCGTAACGTAATGTATCGCTTCTCAAACCTAAAAGTACTGGCTTATCCATGAAGGCAATGTCTTTTAGCTCTACATTACTTTTTGAAACAGCCTGCCCATTTTTGAGCAATTGAACTTCAAACTCAAGCTTAGGCGTATCTTGGTGGCGAATAACTCTAATTTCTCTACCCATATTAAATTGGTAATCCACACGTCCAGCTAAATCGATATCGGTAAACGCGATATGTACTGAATAACCATCTGGTAAATCTTTTGATAACTTCTCGATATATGACGATAGTTTGTTCAGTAACGCCTTTTGAGATCTGTTTTTACTTTGGTCCGTTGAACGAATATCTCTAAACTCATCAGGGTTTTGAAACGTCACTTTGGAGTCATTTGCATATACTGAGTTCGGAAATACCAACATCATTGCAATTAAAGACAAAAGATTGTTAATTTTCATGTTTTTCCCCTTGCGTTACATATCTAATTTTCACATAGTCCATTGAGGTTAATGCGTAGCGCTATTTATTAGCGTTAACTACTGTTTAAATAATAGACTGCCTTAGCAACTAATGTCTAATTGAATCGAACTTAATATATTTGGAGCCCCAGTGTTTGTAAATATGCATAAAAACGTTTGGCTTTTGATGTTATCCCAAGCCTTAATGGGATCCATCGGTCCAGTCGTGGTGTTTGTTGGTGGATTTGTTGGACTAAAGCTAGCTCCCACTCCAGTTTTAGCAACGCTGCCGATCGCCTGCATGATAGTGGGTATCGCTTTTTATATGCTTCCAGCGGTTAAGTTACTGTCGACAATTGGTCGTAAAAAAGGGTTTATCATTGCCGCTACTTGGGGAGGAGTCAACTGTCTCATCACAAGCTATGCCATTTACTTACAACATTTTTGGTTGTTCTGCTTTGCCATCTTTAACTTCGGCTTCATGATTGCCAATTCTCAGCAATTTCGCTTTGCCGCGATGGAGTCTGTTAACGATGAGCATGCCAGTGAAGCAATTTCCGTAATGCTTATTGCCGGTTTAATAGCAGCCTATATTGGGCCTGAAATTGCTTACATTGGTAAAGACATTTTTAGTACTGAGTTTACTGGTTCTTTTGCCATCATGGCCTTGCTTTATATTCCGGCCATATTTTTACTGTCTAAATACGTCGATGTACATAAGTCGATTGTCAAAGTATCTGGCGAACCAAGGTCGTTAAACGAAATTATAAAACAACCTATTTTTTTAGTTGCTATAATTTCTGCGACTGTAGCCTTTAGTGTCATGAGCTTTATTATGACCGCGACGCCAATTAGTATGCATGTGCATCATGGGTTTGACATGGCTGATACAAAATGGGTTATTCAAAGCCACATTATTGCTATGTACCTACCTTCCTTTTTTACCGGTGCGTTAGTGAAACGTTTTGGACAGAAAAATATGATTATTAGTGGCGTGCTAATCTTCTTTTTATGCTTAATGATCGGTTTTTTAGGAAAAGAGTATGTTCATTACTGGGCGTCATTGGTACTGTTAGGGATTGGCTGGAACTTTATGTTTATATCGGCGACCTCACTGTTGCCATTGAGCTACGAGCCAGAAGAAAGATTTAAAGTCCAAGGCTTTAATGACTTAATAATGTTCTCATGCCAAGCAATTGCCTCTTTGTCTGCAGGCTGGGTTATCAAATCGTATGGCTGGAACAGCCTATTAACCATGTGTGTACCATTGTTGTTACTAACAATGTGGGTGGTTTATGTTTGGCATAAGAATAAGAACAACAAAAATAACGTTTAAGGTTTTTTAGATGGAATGGTTAAATGAAGTAACGGCGGCTTTCTCCAACTTTGTATGGGGAATGCCAATGATTGTGTGGTTAGTAGGTGGTGGAATATTTTTCTCCATTTACTCGCGCTTAATTCCTTTTCGATACTTGTCTCACGGCATTAGCTTGTTAACTGGTAAACACGATCATGACTCAGAAAAAGGTCAATTGACTCACGCACAAGCTCTATCAGCCGCATTAGCAGGTACCGTCGGCATGGGTAACATTAGTGGCGTTGCGCTTGCAATTACCGCTGGCGGGCCAGGCGCAGTATTTTGGATGTGGCTTACTGCCTTGCTAGGTGTTTCCACCAAGTTTTTTACTTGTTCGTTAGGCGTAATGTTCCGCAGTACAGATAAAAACGGCAATGTTCATGGTGGTCCTATGTACGTGATCATGGAAGGATTAGGTAAGCGCTGGAAACCACTGGCCTTATTATTTGCCTTTGCTGGGTTATTTGGAACCATTCCATCATTTCAAGCGAACCAGCTTACCGCTGCCTTTAGAGAAGAATTAGTCCCTGATAGTTGGGTGACAAACCCAATGATGTTTAACGCAATTATTGCTGTTGTTATTACCGCACTTGTGGCCGCGGTTATCTTAGGTGGTTTAAAACGAGTAGCCTATGTAACGAGCCGTTTAGTGCCAATTATGGCGATTAGCTACTTTCTTATGACATTAGCCGTACTATTTAATCATCTCCCTGAAATACCAGCGATTTTCTCTAGTATTTTTGTCCAAGCCTTTAAAGCCGAAGCGATATCTGGCGGTTTGCTTGGGGTGATCATTATCGGTGTATCTCGAGGTGTTTTCTCAAACGAAGCCGGTATTGGAACGGAAGTATTAGCGCATGGCGCAGTAAAAACTGATGAGCCGATTAGAGAAGGCCTAGTGGGAATGTTAGGCCCAATGATAGACACATTGTTAATTTGTACTTGTACTGCCTTAGTTATTCTAGCGTCTGGCATGTGGCAAGACGTAGAAGGCGTTAAAGGCGTTGAATTAACGATGCAAGTGTTTGGTCAAGAGTTAGGGCTTACTGGGCAGATTTTGCTTGCGATTCAAATTTTGTTTTTAGCCGCATCTACTATGTTTACTTATTGGTACTACGGCGAAAAATGTTTTGCGTTTATGGTTGGCGAGCAAAAAGCACACCTATATAAATGGTTCTACTTACTTTCGATTGTGGCTGGCTGTATTGTAACTCTGGATGTCGTGTTTAACTTCATGATTGGCATGTATGGCCTAATGGCTATTCCAACCATGTTGTCTGCATTTATTTTGGCACCAAAAGTCAAAGCGGCGGCAAAAGTGTATTTTGCTAAACTTGATGCGTAGTCAACACGCTTAAAATAAGTGAGTAAAAATGAATAAGTCGTTAGTCGGAGTGATCATCGCTTTTGCTGTTGCAGTCGCGGTAGTTTATCTCTGGGAAGTGAAAGTTAACGACTTTTCGACTAAAAACTACGAACCTAAATACACGCAATGTGAAAACGTATACGTAAGAAAAAGCCCGCATCCTTGTAACGCGGGCGATCTTATTTATATTGATGCGGACGTAGCCGATAAATATTGCACTGACAATATCATTGCGCGCTTTGAAGATAGCGTATATTGCCAATATAATGGCTTCAGAGAGGATTTAGCCGAGATTACAACCCTGGACTATTAACCTTTGTAATCTCCTTTTTCTGGCCACTTCAACCGTTATAAATTAAAGCTTTGCAATCAACTTAAACAACTTTTGTTTTAATTTAGTATATGGTGCATAACGTATCGGTGCATCCGCCCAAAAACTTCTGTGCATAATCGGCTTTAAGTGACTAAAGGTGTCGAAACCCCATTGACCGTGGTAGCTGCCCATACCTGAGTGTCCTACCCCACCAAATGGTAAATTGTGATTAACCATAAATATTACGGCATCGTTGATACACAAAGTACCAGAACTCGTTCGTTGGGTGACCAGCTTGATATTTTTATCATCGTTACTAAACATATACAGTGCGAGAGGTTTTTCTCGCTCATTAATAAAATCAATTGCTTCAGTAACAGAGTCCACTTCAATAATTGGCAGTACTGGTCCAAAAATTTCTTCTGTCATAACGCCACTTGATAAAGATGGATTAAGCAACAAAGTCGGCTCTATATACTTTTCATGTTCGTTAACGGTTCCACCTGCTATTACCGAGTCTTTTTGTGACGATATGTAATCAGAAATTCGGACAAAATGACGAGCGTTTATTATTCGGCCGTAGTCATCCGATTGTTGTGCATCTTTTCCATATTGTTTTTCTAATGCGTTTTTTAAGGCTTCAATAAACGGTACGGTTTGTGATCGATTAACCAACACATAATCGGGAGCGATACAGGTTTGACCCGCATTTAAAAACTTGCCCCAAACTAGTCTATCTGCGGTCACTTTGAGATTGGTATTTTTGTCTATTATGCAAGGGCTTTTACCACCTAGCTCTAATGTAACTGGCGTTAAGTGTTCACTCGCAGCTCGCATGACAATCTTTCCAACATTTTCGCTGCCGGTATACATTATGTAGTCAAAACGTTGCTTTAATAGCGCAGTTGTTTCTTCAACACCACCTTCATAAACGACCACGGCATCTTGATCCATATATTTGGGTATGAGAGAGGCTAATAAAGCTGAAACCGATTCTGCTAATTCAGATGGCTTTAATACCACACAATTTCCTGCTGCAATGGCGGCAACCATAGGACTTAATACCAGCTGTAATGGGTAATTCCATGCGCCCATAATAAGTACAGTACCGTATGGTTCAGGACGAATTGAACTACGGCCAGGCTGCGCGAGTATTGGCGTCCCGACGTGTCTAGGTTTACTCCATTTGGCAATATGTTTAACAGTTTGTTTTATGTCTTTTAAAACGTATTGGTATTCGGACACATAAGACTCAAATTTACACTTATTTAAGTCCGCTTTAAGCGCATCATAAATCGCATTTTCGTTCTCAAGTAACAAGCGCTTTAATGCTAACAGTTGAGACTTTCGCCACGACAAGGGTTTTGTTTTACCTTCGTTAAAGCTTGTTTTTAGCGTCTTTAAAAATTCCATGGTTTCCACTTTTTTATCGTTGGCAATGGCGGCAAAATACCGTACTTCGCTGCCCTATTTTTACTTCATTTAACTGTTTTCCGCACTTAATACAATCTTGTCCACCGCGGCCGTAAACCAGCAACTCTTGTGCAAAGTAGCCTGGTTTGCCGTCAGTTTGAATAAAGTCTTTTAGTGTTGTGCCGCCCTGCTGAATAGCATTTTTTAGTGTTTCTTTAATATGTCCGGTTAGTACTTGATAACTCTTTTTTGATACTTTTCCTGCGGCTTTGGTTGGGTTTATACCGGCTTTAAATAAACTTTCATTCGCATAAATATTACCTACGCCCACCACAACATGATTGTCCATAATAAAGTTTTTTACTGCGACTTGTTTATTTCGTGACTTTTTAAAAAGTAATTCATCATCAAACGCATCTGTTAGTGGTTCAGGCCCTAATTTCGATAGTAACTCATGTTGTTCATTCACTTCTTGCCATAAACAAGCACCAAAACGACGAGCATCGTTTAACCTTAATACTTTACCATTTTCAAATTCAATATCGATATGATCATGTTTTAACAGAGCAACCGATTTATCAACGACACGTAAATTACCCGACATACCTAGATGTAAGATAATCGAGCCCACTTTGGTGTGTAATAAAAGATATTTAGCGCGTCGCTCAATTAAATCTACTGTTTGCCCTTCTGCAAACATTACCTCTTTTGGCACGGGCCAACGTAGATTGGGATTGCGAACATGAATTTTAGTAACTTGCTTGCCTTCGATATGAGGTGTAATTCCTAGTCGGCTAACTTCTACTTCAGGTAATTCAGGCATCGACTATTTCTCTTGGTATAAATTGATAAAGTTGTGAGTATTTCAAGGCAAACCAAACATCTTTGGTTTTATCATGGATGTATACGGACTGTTCTTGATGATCGATGACAAATTCATAAATTTGTCCTTCACTTTTTCCAGATAACCATACCACGACAGGAATTGAGATAGCACTATCTAAAACCATAGGAGACCGTTCTATTTGCTCTAACGGTTGTTTTGACCAGGTTTCAATAAATTCTTTTGGTTGCGTTATATTCGCAGTGGGTATTTTACTCAACACGCGCCACGTTGCACCTAACCTTTGAATTTCAATTCCGCTAAAGTCGATAGCTTGGATTAACTGGCTTGACTCCACTAAAGGCTGAATTGATGTCTTTACAGAATTAGAAGCAAACATATTACTTGTGTAGTTAAATAATAAAATCATAAACATACAAGAGAATATGAGAACGTTGTTCCATCCTTTTTTTGACAATCTTATAGCCATATAACTTGTGCCTCCCAACCATTTTCACTATACGTTATAACTATCAACTACTATGGCAAAAGTAGATTGTAGGATCTACATAGAAATATGTAGGACTATCTATCGATTCAATTGATTGATAACGCAAAACGTATCCACTTACAGTATCGTTTAATTCAATAATGCGTTCAATAAAAATAGTCAGCGTGCCGCCCATTCATTTTTCCCATTAAAGTTAGGAAAAGTGCATATTAAGTAATGAGTTATGACTTTGAACATGGCGAACGCTAAGTGCGGCTGACAAACGCTAAGTGCGGGTGATAAATGCTAAATAACAAAGATAAATGGTAAGCACCAAAAGTAAATGGCATAAAAAAACCCAGCGCCTGGCTGGGTTTTTATAACTTTTGCAAAAGTTTCAATAGAATCAGTTTGAAGCTTACTTAATTTTAGCTTCTTTGAAGATCACGTGCTTACGGATCTTTGGATCAAATTTTTTGATTTCCATCTTTTCAGGCATTAACTTCTTATTTTTATCAGTTGTATAAAAATAACCAGTTCCAGCCGTTGAAACTAAACGAATTTTATCACGCATGATTTAGTTCCTTAAACCTTTTGACCAGCTGCACGCATATCTGCAAGCACTGAATCAATACCATTTTTATCGATGATACGCATACCTTTAGTAGATAAACGTAATTTAACGAAACGCTTCTCGCTTTCAACCCAAAAACGGTGAGTTTGTAGGTTAGGCAAGAAACGACGTCGTGTAGCATTGCGAGCGTGTGAACGGTTGTTACCAACTGTTGGACGCTTGCCAGTTACTTGGCACACTTTTGACATGTCAATTTACTCCAAAACTTAAATTCTGACGCCAATCTAATTAACCCTTACGGCTAATTATTTGCCCGGGCATTTGAAAGGGCGCAATTTATACAGAATTTGAGCATAAAGATCAAGATAATTCGTGTGAATGCCACGAAAAACCCTTAGTTGAACTTTTTACAATCAAATACTGATAGATTAAACGTCAATATGACTATAATTTAGTGGCGCGTATTCTACGTTCTTTTGAGGCCGAGTACAAAGAAAAGATCGTAATTATTCACTTCCCTTTTTAAATCAAGGGCGCACTATTTATTATCATTACTGGCAAAAAATATAATTGCCTAGTGGCTCCGTAATTGCTGTTGCAATTTTTTCACTTGCTCTTTTACCGCTTTACTATTCAACCAATGTTGACTAATTTGTTGAAACAGTCGTTTTACTGGTTTTTTGTCTTTTTTATGCGACTTTGTTTCAATAGTACTTTCATATCTCATATCTTGAGAAACCGGATATGGCATTAACGATAACACCTCTACACCGCGTTCCCAAAAGTGCTGTATGTCAGTGTCGCATGGACGGCCAAAAGGCGTCGTCGATGCTAATAACTGTCTTGCGGCCTCTTTTGTAATTGCTGTAGCTGCGCCGCCACTCATTGGTTTTTTATGCACCACAATGTCAAAATGATCATTGATCTTATGCTTAAACTCCACCGGTCGCTCTCTATTTGCATAAGCTGCTAATTTTATAACATCCCAATCAAATTCTAGGCCTTTTATAGTTTCAACGGCTTTGTTTAAGTCACCCGGTAAGATAAAGTCATCTTCTAGCACGACGCCAAATGCTTCATCCCCGTCTGCTATTTTTTGCCAGGCTTTTCTATGACTCATGTAACAGCCAATTTGTGCAGGCGACAAGGGGTAATAATACTGTTTTTCATTTAATTTATGACTGTAGTTTTTATCACGTTCTTCTTCGCTTAAAGCTACACCTAATACCGCTGGAATACGTTCAAAAGTAATTCCTTGCTCCATTAGTCGTTCTGTACTTTGCTTTAAACGCAGATCGCTGCCGTCTAAATTAATTAAATAAAAAGTCGTGGTCATAAGTTGAGCCTTGTATAAATTCTAGGGCGATTATACGTACTAAACAGAATGAACTCTAGCACGTAAAACAGCCTACGTTAGACTTAGTGAGGATAAAAGCCTATTATTCCGCTACTAACTCGACATACCTATAACACTTTAATTTTTTATAAGAAAGGATGCATGGATTCCAAAAACATAGCGATATTTATTGATAGTTTAGGTGGCGGTGGTGCAGAACGCATAATGCTCGATTTAGCCGAACAAATGGTCGGTCTAACGCACAATGTACATTTTTTTATTCTTGAGACGGTTCTTGATTATACTATTCCGGCCGGAGTGGTCGTTCATCATTTTGATACGAAACAAAAACGCGCTAAATTAACTAATGCTTTTAATATCGGTAAATCCGCAAAACAACTTGCTCGGCAAGTTGCTATGGTTGAGAGTGAGATAGGACTGTTTGATCTTCACTTGGTTAATTTAGACTCAAGCAATCTTTTATTAAGTCGTTGTAACTTTAAAAACACGTATCACGTAGTACATAACTCGCTTCATCAAGAAATTCAGCGCGCTGGTCGAATTAACCCAATTAGATATTGGCGTACACTTCGCGAAAAAAGAGCACTTGATAATAAGCATTTAATTTGTGTTTCCGAAGGTGTCGCCAATGAAATACGTCACAGTAAATGGATATCACCCAAAAGCATTCAAACAATCTACAACCCCTGCGATATTGAAAAAATTAAAACCTTATCCCAAGAGTCTAATGATGAAATTCCTAACGAGCCTTACCTTTTACACATTGGCAGAGTCGTAAAACAAAAACGCCATGACATTTTGTTTCAAGCCCTAAAGGACATACCTGATATTAAGCTGGTTGTACTGTGTAAAAATACTAAAAAAGTGATGAAACTTGCTAATAAAATGGGCGTTGCCGATAGAGTTATTGCGCCATCATTTCAGAAAAACCCATATAATTGGATGAAAAATGCCAAGTTAATGTTATTCAGCTCTGAATTTGAAGGGCTAGGCATGGTTTTAATTGAATCGCTAATTTGTGGCACTCCGGTAGTGAGCACAGACTGTGACTTTGGTCCGCGAGAAATTTTAACGGGCCCTTTAGATAATAATTTAGCCGAAGTTAACAATCCAAGTGATTTAGCGACAAAAGCTCGTCAAGCGCTGTCGCAAGACTATGAATTAAATAATTTAGAAATAATTAATAAAGTTGGGATAAACAAAATTACGCAACAATACTTAAAATTAATAGAATAATTTTTTTGCTTGTATTCTTAGTGCTAATATACCTTTGGATAAGATCAGTTTGAGTCGTTTAAGCCGGAGTTAAAATGAATAATCGTGGTATTCCAATTTTTTTAATCAACATGGAACAGAGTAGTGAACGTTTGAAAGACGTTAAAGAACAACTCGATGCCCTTGATCTTTCTTTTCAACGCATTGATGCCACCGTTGGCTCTCAATTATCGACAACAGAAATAGCCTCGGTTTACGATGCCCAAACGAATAAGAAATTACATCACAGAAACCTTACTGTGGGTGAAATCGGTTGTTATGTTAGCCATAGAAAAGCCTGGCAAGCATTAATAGACAGTAATGCTAAGTTTGGCTTAATTTTAGAAGACGATATATCCATAAATAATAATCTACCTAACTGTTTACAATTAATAAGTCGGTCATCTGGATGGGACATTTTGAAAATATCAGACACTGAAAATGTAACGCCAGCTCAAACAAAAAAAGTAAATGATGAATTTAATGTTGTCAGTTATAAAAAAGTTCCTAACCGCACCATGGCCTATTTATTAACAGCCGAGGCCGCATCAAAGTTATTATCTTTAAAGCGTTTTTACCGTCCAGTTGATGTTGACGTACAGTGTTACGACGATTTTAATTTAACTGTTTGTGGTCTACGCCCCAATGCCGTCGAAATGAGCCTAGAATTTGGACTACCTGAAAAAAGTGACATAGCTCAAACAAACAAAGGTCGTCATAGTAGCCGCTCGACATTTCTGCGAAACTTAAAGTATCGCTGGGCTATGCATCGACGTCGCCAACATATTTCTTATGACGTAAATGACTTTAACTTCAAATGAACGCTTGAGTAGTAATGGGAGTGCTTTATATTAAGCCTCGCTCCGCAAAGCTCACGACCTCTTCATTACCAATAACAAAATGGTCTAAAGTTCTGACATCTATTAATAAGAGTGCGTCTTTTAGGCGTTCCGTCAGTCTAATATCAG
The DNA here is from genome assembly GCF_017948405.1 of Psychrosphaera aestuarii. Taxonomy (NCBI): domain Bacteria; kingdom Pseudomonadati; phylum Pseudomonadota; class Gammaproteobacteria; order Alteromonadales; family Pseudoalteromonadaceae; genus Psychrosphaera; species Psychrosphaera aestuarii. Next base: position 3,010,554 of record NZ_CP072844.1, read on the forward strand.
ACTGGCTCGGCTCACTAATACCTGATGGGTGATTATGAGCAAAAATAACAGCGGCGGTATTTTGTTTGATCACTGAGTCAACAACGACCCTTGGATAAACGGCCGCTGAGTCTATGGTTCCCTTAAATAGTACTTCACTTTTGATAACCCTATGCTGATTGTCTAAATGCACGATGACAAATTGCTCATAAGGCTCGTCTCGCAATAATCGATGCAAATAAATACGTACCGCCTGCGGTGAGTCTAGCAAGGTATCGCGTTTCATAACTTCACTAAAATATCGATTAGACAACTCCAAAACGGCCTGCAGTTGCACATATTTCGCATGCCCCATGCCTTTTATTGCAGTAAATTCGTCGACACTGGCACTTAACAACCCATTGAGCGATCCAAACTTATTGAGCGTATAATTTGCCAAACTAACGGCATCCATTCCTGAGATGCCCGTTCTAAAAAATATTGCCAATAACTCAGCGTCTGATAATGAAGTCGCTCCAGACTTGAGTAATTTTTCTCGCGGACGGTCAGATAGTCGCCACTGTTGAATAGACATTTTGCCTCCTTGCTATTGAAGTGAGTTTTTTATGGTGAAATTGTTTTAAAACCGATAAAGTAAGCACCTAATTTGAATATAAAATATAGCCTGCTTTAGGTTAACAACCACTCAAAGCGACCGATATATGTCAGAACTGAACCTAAAACGCATTTTATTGATCATCAGTGGCGGTATTGCTGCCTACAAAATGCCGGAATATATTCGCCGTATAAAAGAGCGTGGAGCAGAAGTAAAAGTTGTTCTAACCTCTGGTGGAAAGGCTTTTATTACTCCTCTTACATTGCAAGCCGTTAGTGGTGAGCCTGTTGCAGAAGACTTACTCGATCCAAATGCTGAAGCGGCCATGGGCCATATTGAATTTGCTAAATGGGCTGACTTGGTAGTGGTTGCTCCAGCTTCTGCTGATATGTTGGCCACTATGAGAGCTGGTTTAGCCCACAACTTGGCCAGCACGCTACTATTAGCAACCCCTGCCCCTGTTGTCGTTTGCCCTGCAATGAATCAACAAATGTACGCCCACCCTGCAACTAAAGAAAACCTTAACGTGTTAAAAGCGCGTGGTGTAGACGTTTGGGGGCCGGCTATTGGTGAACAAGCATGTGGCGATGTTGGGGCTGGTCGTATGATTGAGCCTAGCGAAATGGTCGAAAGAACGGTTTCTGCATTTAAAGCTAACAACAAGTTGTTAGCTGGTAAAACATTAACGATTACTGCAGGCCCGACTCGTGAGGCCATTGATCCTGTTCGATACATTTCAAATCACTCAAGTGGCAAAATGGGCTTTGCTATCGCGCAAGCTGCAGCAGAACTAGGTGCGAAAGTAAATTTAATCGCAGGACCCGTATCCTTAAGTACCCCAACGGGCGCGAACAGAGTCGACGTAAAAAGCGCACAAGAAATGCACAGTGCGGCACTGGAGCTTGCTCAGCAATCTGATATTTTTATTGCTTGTGCCGCGGTTGCTGATTATCGCCCCGAGGTTTGTGCGCAACAAAAAATCAAAAAAAATGATGATGATATGACAATCACTATGGTTAAAAATCCAGATATTGTCGCAGATGTTGCATCATTAACTAAAAAAAGACCTTTTGTAATTGGTTTTGCGGCCGAAACACAGGAAGTCGAAAAGTACGCATTAGGAAAGTTAACCAAAAAGAACTTGGACATGATCTGTGCAAACGATGTATCCGTATCAAATCAAGGTTTCAATTCTGATGATAATGCGTTAAAAATATATTGGAATGGTGGAAGTAAGGACTTACCTCTCAATTCTAAAAAACAGCTATCCTATGACTTGTTAGATGTTGTTATACAGCAATTAAATAAAGTTTAATTATTCAATTATAAAAGAGCGCCGAGGGGAAGTATGCCTGCAGCTAAAAAAGGTAACCGTAAAGAGCAAATTCTACAATGTCTTGCAGAAATGTTAGAAAGCCACGCGGGGCAAAGGATTACAACAGCAAAGTTAGCTGAAAAAGTCGGCGTGTCAGAAGCAGCTTTGTACCGACACTTTCCAAGCAAAGCTCGTATGTATGAAGGGTTAATTGAGTTTATCGAAAACACCCTTCTTAGCCGTATTAATGTCATCCTAGAAAAAGATAAAACGACTGAAGGTCGTATTCAAAATATCATGAAGCTAATTTTGGGCTTTGCAGAAATGAATCGCGGTATTACTGCTATTTTGACTGGTGATGCATTGCTTGGCGAGCACGACCGACTAAGAGAGCGTGTTGTATCTCTATTCGAAAAATTAGAAACCCAATTTAAACAAGTTCTAAGAGAACGAAAGTTACGCGAAGGTAAAAACTTTCCTATTGAAGAAGCTGCATTGGCAAATTTATTGCTTGCTTATACAGAAGGCAAAATGAATCAATTTGTACGTTCAGGTTTTACTCGAAGCCCAATGGAAGGATTCGATACTCAATGGCAAGGCTTTAAGATGTTCTGGTAGGATCCCATCTCATAAGCACACAATAAAAATAAAAATACGCTTATTATGCAGTACATATTTAAAGCAAGTGCCTACCTGCTGGTGTTATTACTAGCAGGCCTTTGGCTTAAGCCACCAGCTTATTTCCAGCAAGCGCCATTACAAAAATCGCCTTGGAATCTAGAGCAAGGCGAAACTGATGTAGTAACCCATAATGTTAATTTACGTCAGCATGAGAATGGTCAGTATAACTTTACTGGCAATCTCCTTTTGAGCAATATCTCACCAAAAATGCTTCATTGGTTTTACAAAAATCAAATACATCAGACGTTACTGTTTAATAGTCAAACTATGCCTTGGTTTAGGCTAACCAACCCAAACACTATGGTAAACCTAGCGATTGTTTCCTCGGCAGACAAATTGTCTAATGAAATTGGATACGGCACTGTTTTTGACGAACAAACACTATTAAAAGACACTCAATGGCAAACAAGATACAAGGTTCGATCATTTGGCGATGAAGGCATGACGCTTGATATTTTGCACGCGGGCTACACCGTCGGTTCTATTGAGTATAAGTATCGTAAAAATAAACTTGGTACCGAAGTCAATATTAGCGGTACTATAGGATTAAATATGCCTATTGTTGGACAGATAAGTAATTTTTATCTGTTTAAGAAGGTATATCCATCAGACCTTTTAGACGATTGGATAAGTAATATCGTATCTTCGTATAAACATATGGAACTATTGATACCAGCCCTGTATGACCAGCGTCATAAATCGTCTTATTTAATCAAAACATAATTTATTAAAAACGGAGTTTTAATGAAATCGATAATGTTGGCTACCTTAATTCTTTGTAGCTTTGTACTCTATGCAGATCCAATGGCAATTCCATCTTCCGGTGTTATAAAACGCTATGAAGATTTCCAGTCTAACTTTGTTCCCAGCAGAACGATAGATGTTTGGCTACCCGAAGACTACTCATACGACAAAAAGTACGATGTGCTTTACATGCATGATGGTCAAATGCTTTTTGATAGCACGAACACATGGAACAACCAAGAGTGGCAAGTAGACGAGGCGGCCGCCAAGCTTATGGCTGATGGAAAGGTCCGGCCTTTTATTGTGGTTGGTATTTGGAACGGTGAAAAAAATCGTTATCCAGAATATTTTCCAGAAAAGGTTTATCGTTCTCTGCCGTTATTAGAACGCACTTTGATAAAAATAAGGCTTATGGTGCAATCTCGGTCGTTAGCGCCTGTTGGCGACTTTTTCACTGGTGATAACTACGTAAAATTTTTAAGCAATGAGCTTGTTCCATTTATCGATAATAATTTTAGCGTCAATAAAGGGCCTCAACATCGAGTGTTAGCTGGCTCAAGTATGGGTGCGTTAATATCTTGGTATACCCTGTTTGAACGTCCAGATGTTTTTGGCGGCGCTATAGCTATGTCTACGCATTGGCCTGGCATGTTCGACGTCGATAATCCTTTTCCACAAGGCTTTGAAGATTATATCCGTAATAATATCCAACGACTAAATGGCCACAAAGTTTATTTTGATTTAGGTGACCAGACTCTTGATGCTAACTATCCAGCATTACAAAAGCGTATAGATGCCATATTTGACGCTGCTTATTCAAAGCAATTTTGGCGAAGCGATTTTTTTCCTGGTCATAAGCACGACGAAGCATCTTGGTCGAGCCGCATACACATTCCTTTAACTTTTATGTTTAGTAACGAGAGTGAAAAGTGAAGGCTGAATATAGACAATCTCGACACAAGGAATACGTCGGTGATAAATACGGAAACCTGTATTTTAACCAGCTCAAATATTTTGAATTCCATTCCTATCCAGGTATTGAGTTTCACAAATTATGGTGCGTTGGTATTCTGCTAATGCTCTTGTTTAAGCTGGATAATTTATTTGAACTAAGTGCTTTTTCAGGTATTGGTGGCCTATATGTTTTTTACTTAACTTGCATGACTCTTTATTTGTTGCTCAAAAAGATTTGTAGAAATAAAGGTTACTTTCTTTATCCGAACTTTATGATTCAATTTTTTAAAAAACGCCGCAAGAGCAAAGAGTCTGCGACGCAAGTTGCCTAACTGACCAGTATTGACACCATATTGAGGCTAATCGCTAAGCTTAGCCTTTGTCATTTTGCATTTGCCATAAGTGATAATAGCGGCCTTTTGTTTCTAACAATGATTTATGATCGCCCATCTCTACAATTTGGCCTTGTTCCATAACGGCAATCTGGTCAGCATCAATGATGGTAGACAAACGATGGGCAATAACTAGTGAAGTATGGCCTTGAGCAATTTCACGTAACGCACCTAGTATTGCTTGCTCAGATCCAGAGTCGAGTGAGGATGTCGCTTCATCAAACACTAAAATTTTTGGCGATTTTAATAGTACTCGAGCTATCGCAACACGTTGTTTTTCGCCGCCCGATAGTTTCAAACCTCGCTCACCGACTTGCGTTTTCGCTCCGTCTGGTAAGGCGTGTATAAAGTCAGCCAAATAGGCCATTTTTATAGCCTGCCATACCTCTTCATCACTTGCACTTGGTTTACCGTACTTAATATTTTCAAAAATAGTGTCATTAAACAGTACTGTATCTTGAGGAACTATCCCTATATTTTCACGCAAAGATGCTTGAGTTACGCTGGTAATGTCTTGACCATCAATTAAAATTTGACCACTTGTAGCATCATAAAAACGAAACAACACTTTAACTAAGGTTGATTTACCTGCGCCACTTGAACCCACCACGGCTACCTTTTGATTCGGCTTTATCGTAAAGCTTACATCTTTAAGTATTTGACGGTCTTCGTTATAAGAAAAATTAACCTTATTAAACTCTATTAAGGCGTTATTTATTTTAAGCTCGGATGCGCCTCTTTTATCAATAATGGCCTCTTTTCGCTCTAGCAACATGAACATTTTTTCTATATTTGCCAACGAACCTTTAATTTCTCGATAAACAAAACCTAAAAAGTTTAATGGCATAAATAATTGCATCATAAAGGCATTTATCAATACAAAATCACCAATGGTCATCTCTTGATTCATTACTCCTTTGGCTGCCAGCATTAACATTGCTGTCATCGCCGTTGCCACTATGAGCGCTTGACCGCTATTGAGGCCAAAAAGCGTTAGCCTGTTACTGCGCCTTGCTGATTCCCACTTGGCTAGATCTTTATCGTAACGGTTAGCCTCATATGCTTCGTTATTAAAATATTTAACCGTTTCGTAATTAAGTAAGCTATCAATAGCACGAGTATTACTTTGTGAATCAGCTTCGTTGGCTGCTCGAATAAATTTGGTTCGCCATTCGGTGGCATAAGCTGTAAAACCTATGTAAAGCACAATTGCCCCTAAGGTAATCGCTGCAAAGTCCCAGCCATACTTGGTAAAGAAAATAGCAACCACAAACACAATCTCTATCAAAATAGGGACGATGTTAAATACCATAAATCGCATTAAGAAACTTATACCAGAGATGCCGCGTTCCATATCTCTAGACAAGCCACCTGTTTGACGATTTAAATGAAAATCTAACTCTAATTTGTGTAGATGATTAAAGACCTTTAAACCGACTTTTCGCATTGCCCGTTCGGTAACCCGGCCGAAAAGGGTGTCTCTGATCTCGCCTAATAAAACATTTAAAAAACGAATAGCGCCGTAGGCAATAACTAAGGCAACGGGCACAGATATAATCATTATGACAGTTTCGCTTCTGCTACTGTCATTTAAGGTATCAACCAGATTTTTTAGTACAAAAGGCAAGCCAACACTTGCTACTTTAGCCAATACTAAACAGCTCAAGGCAAGAAAAACGCGAATTTTGTGCTCTAACAAATAAGGTATCAGTGTACGTAGGCTCCTCCAGTTAAACTCAGTGACTGGTTGCTCTGTCATATTTCGCATTTTTCTCACAATGAACCCTATTTTTTTAAAATTTAAAGCCAGTTATCGCTTTATCGGTAAGTATATATTGGCAATTTATATTTGCCGTGGGAGAATAACCACACAATTGAATTCTTTAGTTTATTTACTGGTTTGCAAAGTCTAACTGAACAAATAATATTAGAAACCAAACAATTAACTTGTATCAAACAAGATAGAGTTTTGTTTGAAAATCTAAACACCCAATTCCGCCGCGGAGACATTGTCCAAGTGGTAGGTCCTAATGGTGCAGGAAAAACAAGCTTATTACGAATTTTAGCGGGTTTGGCACAACCATACGATGGGTTTGTATACTTTGATCATCAGCCTATTGAGCAGCAACCAGAAAAATTTAGACAAAACCTACTTTACCTTGGCCATTTAGCCGGTGTTAAAAGTGAACTTACTGCTCAAGAAAATTTAGAGTTTCAACTTTCATTGCATGGCCATAACCCTAAATTAGCTGAGCCACTATTATCCGATGTTGGCCTGTTAGCCTTTGAGAACTCTCCTGCTAGTCAGTTAAGTGCCGGACAAAACCGCCGTATTGCGTTAGCACAATTGTGGCAAAGCAAAGCGCCAATTTGGATTTTGGATGAGCCTTTTACCGCCATCGACACCAAAGGCGTTGCAGCATTAGAAAATAGAATTATGGCGCACGCAGACCAAGGCGGTTGTGTAATTATTACCACCCACCAAGACTTAAACATTGCGCCAGAACGTATCACTCGCCTTGAATTAAGTTACCGGTTTTAAGGTTAATATGAATCAATCACTTTCCTATCTCGCCTTGTTCAAGCTTGTTCTCGCTAGAGACATAAAAATTGCGCTACGCCATCGTGATGATGTACTTAACCCATTATTGTTTTTTATTATTATTATTACGCTTTTTCCACTTGGCATCGGTCCAGAGCCACAAACGCTCAGTAAAATTGCGCCTGGGATCATTTGGGTGTCAGCTCTACTTGCTACTTTATTATCGCTCGATCGATTATTTAAAGCAGACTATCAAGATGGTGCTTTAGAGCAGTTACTTTTGAGTCCTTACCCCGGCTTCATATGGGTTTTGGCTAAGGTAGTAGCGCATTGGCTACTGACAGGTTTGCCACTAATAATAATTGCACCTGTGTTGGCAACTATGCTTCAACTTCCTAGTGAAAGTTTTATGGCAACTTTTTGGACCTTATTGCTCGGTACCCCCGTATTAAGTTTTATTGGAGCAATTGGTGCTGCGTTAACCGTGGGCTTAAAAAAAGGTGGCGTTCTGCTGAGCTTAATTATTTTGCCTCTTTATATTCCTGTGCTAATTTTTGCGACCAGCGCCATTGACGCAGCGTCAATGGGTTTACCCTTTAATGGGCAACTTGCTATTATTGGCGCATTGCTTGTTGCGTCTATAACGCTAACGCCTTTTGCAATAAATTCAGCTTTAAAAGTGAGTACCAATTAATGTGGAAATGGTTACACCCTTACGCAAACCCTGAAACGACTTATCATCTAAGCGATCGTTTAATCCCTTGGTTTGCTTGGATCAGTGGGTTTTTGTTAACAGTAGGTTTAACATGGGCATTATTGTTTGCGCCTGCAGATTATCAACAAGGTGATAGCTTTAGAATTTTCTATGTTCACGTGCCCGCAGCAAGTTTATCCATGGGGATATATTTGGGAATGGCTATTGCGGCGCTATGCGGTATGGTTTGGCAACTAAAGCTATCTGATGCTGCTGTTGCTGCACTCGCGCCAGTGGGTGCGGTCTTTACGGCAATTGCATTGTTTACTGGTGCTGCATGGGGAAAACCAATGTGGGGCACTTGGTGGGTGTGGGATGCGCGTCTCACATCGGAACTCGTATTACTGTTCTTATACTTAGGCGTTATTGCAATAAACAATGCCTTCGATGACAAACAAATGGCCGGTAAAGCGGCGTCGATTATCGCCATAGTTGGGGTGATAAACTTACCTATTATTAAATACTCTGTGGAATGGTGGAATACTCTGCACCAAGGCGCAACCGTCAGTAAACTGGGTAAACCAGCGATGAGTTTAGAAATGTTCTGGCCTTTTGTTGTGTGTTTTCTTGGTTTTGCCTTTTTAGTTGCAACGGTGACCTGTATTCGATTTAAAACAGAGATTTTATTACGTAACTCCAGTCGCCCTTGGGTTAGAACCTTAGTTAGTAAAAGTGAGGTGTAGACATGCAATTTGATTCTTTTGTAGCATTTTTAGACATGGGCGGTTATGGATTTTTTGTTTGGTTGTCGTATGGCTTCAGTTTAATCAGCCTTACCGGCCTTATCGTATTGAGTCGTATGTCGCTCAATTCGGCAAAAAAAGACATTTTGACTCGTATAGAGCGCGATGAAAAATTAAAGCGCGCGGTAAAAAATAATAGTTTGTAAATTTTATTTTAAGGTAATAATAAAAATGAACCCTCGTCGTAAAAAAAGACTAACCATTATCATTACATTGCTTTGTGGTTTTGGTGCTATAGCTGGTTTAATTTTATACGCGTTAAGTCAAAACATTGATTTATTTTATAAACCTTCTGAAATTCATTTTGGAAAAGTTGAGACCGGAATAAAGCCTGACGCAGGACAACGCCTACGTATCGGTGGTATTGTAGTGCCAGGTTCGGTTAAGCGAGACCCTACAAGTTTAAAAGTTAGCTTTGATTTAGTCGATATGCGAACACCGTTAGTATTTAGTGAATCAGACGCCACTGTAACGGTGAGCTATAGCGGCATTTTGCCTGACTTATTTAGAGAAGAGCAAGGCATCGTTGCTAATGGCACATTACAACAAGATGGCTCTATTTTAGCGAGTGAAGTACTTGCCAAGCATGACGAAAATTATATGCCAAAAGAAATCGCAGATCAGGCCAAAGAGAAAAAGGCTAACTATCAGTATTAATTGATAAGCTTCTACACAGAATAAAATAATAACAATAAAGAATAATAATAAATGGATTGTGGAGGTATGGGATGATTACCGTAGCATTATGGTTTTTAACCACCCTAGTGGTGGTTGCCTTAGCGTTTGTCTCAATAGTTGTATATTCACATTATCAAGATTTAAAGCGCCAAGAAAAGAAACGAAATCAAATCGCTTATAACTGTCGGTTAAAGCAAAAAGAATATCGTGACACGGTTCAAGAGTTGCAAAAACAAGGTTGGTTAACTCCACAGCATAAGCAGACGATGGTGATGTTAATAAGCAATTATTTTGTTTTTCAGTCAATAAACGAAGTCAATTGTCGCCATTTTTATGCGCTTTTAGGTAAGCTAACCACTGCCATTAACAAATTAAATTCTGCGCCTTTTGATACAAAGCCGCTTTTATCTGAAGCTTTTCAGCAACTAGCTGATAGGCTTCCAACACAAGCGACTCAATATACGGCAAACTTTTACTTAGAGACAGCGCCTAAAGCAGGTGAGTTACTAAATGAAAAAATTGACCATATTTTAAACGAACGCTGGGCGCAATCTTCTGCAGAGCTAAATTCAGGTGATATTGAGAAGGACGGCAATGACGAAGATGAGTCGCTTCCAAACCTTGAAGAACTAGATAAAGATGCCTTTGATGATTACACCAAACGAGCACTTGAATTACACACTCAAAGATCTCTTTCTAACGAAAATTAACCTATACTCTTTTTAACTTTTACGCTAGGTCCACTCTATGACAGACAAAAAATACATCACCTCTCAAGAATTGCTGGTTGATTCTTTTAAGCTAGCTCATAAAGTCTATGAAGACGGCTTTCGTCCAGATTTTATTATTGGGATATGGCGAGGCGGTGCACCTATTGGTATTGCGGTTCAAGAATTCTTTGATTTTAAAGAAGTTGAAACAGACCATATTGCGGTGCGAACATCTTCTTATTACGGTATTGGTAAGCAGTCAAAAGAAATCAAAGTCCACGGCCTACATTACTTAATTGAAAATGCCAACGCCGGTGACAGTTTATTAATCGTTGATGACGTTTTTGATACAGGGCGAAGCATAGAAGCACTTATTAAACAGATAAAGAGTTTATCTAGGTTAAATACGCCTGCCGACATAAGAATCGCGTGTCCATGGTATAAACCGACTAACTCAAAAGTAGATATTGTGCCTGACTACTTTGTACAAGAAAGCGATGAATGGTTAGTATTCCCACATGAGCTATCAGGATTAACGCCAGAAGAGCTGCAGTCGGGTAAAACAGATTTAGCCGAGATTGCCCACTTATTCACAAAATAATATTTGGATATAAATGAAGATACTTTCCATATTTGTTTTTACTTTTTTGATTGGTACTTTTACCAGTGTCAAAGCGCTAGGCGAAACAATATGGAAAGACTTTCGTATCACTTATCTGCAAGGCAATAACTACCTAGTAGGCGATAACAAAAGAGAAATTTGGACTTTTGAGCACGCCTCAAAGTCTACATGGGGTGATACGTATTGATAGTTCAGATCAGTTTAGAACCGATGAAAGAAATGTAAATTTACTCATTAAGGCGCACTTTTAAAACGTAGCGTACACCTTAACGAGTGTTACTGCGCAACAGTTATTCGTCTCTAACAACAATCACTCGCTCACCATTATAGGTCGCGGCACTATATATTGCCCATAGATGAATGATTCCAGCCAAAATTGCTGGTACTACAAGAAACCACAATGCATAACCGCCAAACACTAACATTGCGGTTAATATTGCTGGCAATATTCTGCCTTGTATTAAAAAGCCTAAGCCAGGAAAAAACACATTACATAATGCTGCTATGACATTTCCTGCTGAACCTTGTTGTGACATAACCGACTCTCCTATCTACTATTTTGCTTTTATTGGCAATGTAACTTTTGCAGTCAAACCGCCTTCTTCTCTATTAATCAATACTATTTGACCATTGTGCATATCAATAATTTTTTTAATGATTGCTAAACCTAAACCACTCCCTTCCACACCGCGAGCTGAGTCGCCTTGAGTGAAAGGTTCAAACAGACGTTTCATATCTTGTTCTGGAATGCCAGGACCGCGATCGGACACTTCAAAGCTGACATTTTGTTTGTCTTGCTCTAAATATGAGCTGACTACAATTTCATCTTTTGAATACCGTAACGCATTTTCGACTAAATTAGAAATTGCACGTTTAATTGCAACAGGCCTTATCATTACCCGAGGAACCTGTTCATCAAGCTTTAACTCAAAGTTTCTAGGCCTGTTGACACCTTCAGACTCTACCACATCAGCAATTAGACCGTTGACATCATAATGTTCCATCTCTTCCAACTTATGATGGCGAATATATTCCATAAATTGGTCAATAATGGCATTCATGTCTTCAATATCATTAATGATACCGTCTCGCAAAAACTGCTCAGTCTCTGACATCATTTCTGTTGCTAAACGAATGCGAGTAAGTGGCGTTCTTAAGTCGTGAGATACGCCCGCCATTAAAAAGCTTCTATCTTTTTCTAACTGCTGAATACCCGACGACATATGGTTAAACGCTCGAGTTACCGCGACAACTTCTTCCGATCCACTTTCTTTAAGCTCTGGTGGAAACTCGCCTTTACCTACTTGTTCCGCTGCATGTTTTAGTGATTGTAATGGTCTATTGAGATGTCTCGCAAAGGTCCAGCCACCAGCAACACTCAAAATACCAATTGCTAAAAGATAAATTAATAACGGCGATAAATCTTTTTTCTTAAATCCATCAAGCGGGACTTTCACCCAAACATGAGGAGCTTGCGGTGGTCGTATCCAAATATAAAATACGTCCCCCTGAGAAATACGCACTTCTGCCGGCCCACCTAACTGAGCCGACATTTGAGATGAAAAATAAGGATAGTGCTCAGCTTGGTTTAATCCTTTCTCCACCGCTTGCTGCTCATTTAAAATATTAATGTCGGTGGCTTCTAGGTATTTTTTTGATAACTCTGCACTAATATTAAACTGGCGTTCATCGGCAATAAAAAGCACTTTAATTTGTTTTGCTAACAAATTATTAATTTGCTGATAGCTTGGTTCAATAACGTATGAAGCAACACTGTAGTAAGACACGATTTGATTGACGAGCAAAACAAAGCCGATCAAAAATACCGTTTGCCCAAATGCACTACGTGGCAATAACTTCATACGCCAACCTTATTCACACCTTGGTGAAACACTAGCCTTTCCCATCAGGAATAAACACATAACCAACGCCCCAAACCGTTTGAATGTAACGAGGTTTTGTATGATCATCTTCAATCATTTTCCGCAAGCGACTAACTTGCACATCGATACTTCGCTCTAATGCTGAATAATCACGGCCTCGCGCCATGTTCATCAATTTATCGCGGGATAGCGGCTCTCGTGAGTGGTTAATTAACGCTTTTAAAACCGCAAATTCACCGCTGGTCAATGGCATTATTTTGTCGCCATTTCGCATCTCTCTTGTCGCCAAGTTTAAAGTGAATTCACCAAACGTTACCTCTTCTTCCTCAGTGGAAGGCGCACCCGGTACGTCTTTTGATTTACGGCGTAAAATCGCTTTTATTCGAGCTAACAATTCTCTTGGATTAAATGGTTTTGGCAAGTAGTCGTCTGCGCCTAATTCCAAACCAATAATTCTGTCAACTTCATCGCCTTTCGCCGTGAGCATAACGATAGGAATTTCATTGTCATTTTGACGAAGTCGTCGACAAATCGATAAACCATCTTCTCCTGGCAACATTAAATCTAAAACTAACAAATGAAAGTTTTCACGTTCAAGCAAACGATCCATTTGCTCACTATTTCCTGCAGTGCGAACAATAAATCCTTGTTCCAATAAATAGCGTTCTAAAAGACTGCGTAATCGCATATCGTCATCAACAACTAATATTTTGGTAGTTTCGTGTTCCATATCAATACCTGTTTAAACCTTAACTGTTTCGAATATAAAGTAAAACGGTTCGATTGCCAAAGCACCATGCAAACTTGGTTGTTACAAAGTTTGTCAATTGCCTACAAAGTGCGCGGATATAGTATTCTGCTAGCCTTGATTTAATTATTATTGCTACAATGATGAGCATATTAAAACTAACTAGAAACCTATGAATACAAACTTAGTTACTCGCGAAGGATATTTAGCGTTGCAAGCGGAGCTCGACGAGTTGTGGCGGGTAACCCGGCCAGAAATTACTAGAAAAGTAACTTGGGCGGCGAGTTTAGGCGATCGCTCTGAAAACGCGGACTACAAAGAAAACAAGCGATTATTGCGACAAATAGATCGCCGTGTTCGGTTTTTAAGAAAACGCCTAGAAGATTTACAAATTGTTGATTATTCACCGCAACAAGAAGGTAAAGTATTTTTTGGTGCGTTAGTTGAAATTGAAAATGAACAACAAGAAACTCTGACCTTTAGAATAGTAGGTCCAGATGAAATATACGGTCGAAGAGACTACATTTCAATCGACTCACCCATGGCGCGTGCCATCTTGAAAAAGTCGGTAGATGATGAGTTTGAAGTCGACACGCCAAGTGGCAAAAAGATGTGGTTTGTTAACCATATTTCTTATCCTGCCAAACCCAATTAATTATTAGTCGTTGGAACCCAATTTTTATGTCTGTTGTTAACACGCAAATTATCAATCAAATTTCTGAAGAATTAGCGGTTCGAGCCGAACAAGTTGCTGCCGCTGTCGCCCTTTTAGACGAAGGTTCAACCGTGCCATTCATCGCTCGTTACCGTAAAGAAAAAACGGGCGGACTCGACGATTCGCAACTGCGAACTTTAGATACGCGCTTAGGTTATTTAAGAGAATTAGAGGACCGACGTGCCGTTATAATTAAGAGCATTACCGAGCAAGATAAGTTAACCCCGGAATTAAAAGCGAGTTTACTCGCCGCTGATAACAAAACACGTCTTGAAGATTTATATCTGCCCTACAAACCTAAACGTCGAACCAAAGGCGAAATTGCCAAAGAGCAAGGTTTAGAGCCTCTTGCAGACGCACTTTACAATGATCCTATGTTAGACCCTGATACTGAAGCAAATAAGTACGTTGGTGATTTAGTCGCAGATACAAAGGCGGCATTAGATGGCGCAAAGTTTATTTTAATGGAACGTATTGCGGAAAATGCTGACCTATTAAACAAAGTTCGTCGCTACGTTCGTCAAAATGGCTTTTTAGAAAGTAAGGTCATTGCTGGAAAAGAAAAGGAAGGCGCGAAGTTTCAGGATTATTTCGAGCACTCGGAACTTGCAACTAAAATACCGTCACACCGCTTATTAGCTATGTTACGTGGTCGCAACGAGGGCATCTTACAATTATCACTAAACGCCGATCCAGGCCAAGAAGATGTGGTTCGCGAGTCACAATGTGAAAACATTATCGCAGAACATTTTGATTTGCGGTTTAATCAAAAAGCAGCAGATAAGTGGTTAAAAACAGTTGTGCAATGGGCTTGGAAAATAAAAATATCTTTATCCATTGAAAATGAGTTGATGACTGAATTAAGAGAGAATGCGGAACAAGAAGCAATTCGTGTTTTTGCCAAAAACTTAAGTGACTTATTAATGGCGGCACCAGCAGGAGCCAAAACAACTATTGGTATTGATCCTGGTTTCAGAACCGGATGTAAAATCGCCGTTGTGGATAAAACGGGGAAACTACTCGATACAGCAACCATTTATCCACATGAGCCACAAAACCATTGGGATAAATCAATTCGAACTATTGAGCATTTAGCACGAACTCATAAAGCTGAACTTATTGCCGTAGGTAACGGAACGGCATCTCGTGAAACTGACAAGTTAGCCGCTGAGGTAATCAAAAAAGCATCGGAACTCAAGCTTACCAAAATCATGGTTAGCGAAGCTGGCGCCTCTGTTTATTCTGCAAGTGAATTTGCGTCTAATGAATTCCCTGACTTAGATGTTTCAATTAGAGGGGCCGTGTCGATTGCTCGACGTTTGCAAGACCCACTAGCTGAGTTGGTAAAAATTGAACCTAAATCTATTGGTGTTGGCCAGTATCAACATGACGTTAGTCAAAGCTTACTATCTAAAAGCTTAGAAGCCGTTGTAGAAGACTGTGTAAATGCGGTCGGTGTTGATTTAAATACAGCGTCTGTGCCTTTGTTAACACGTGTCTCTGGCTTAAATAAAACATTAGCAAATAACATTGTAAAATTCCGCGATGAAAACGGTCGCTTTAACAACCGTAAAGAATTAAAAAAAGTAGAGCGTCTTGGACCAAAAGCATTTGAACAATGTGCTGGTTTCTTAAAAATTGCCAATGGTGACAATCCACTTGATGCATCGTCTGTCCACCCTGAGGCTTACCCTGTCGTTAAAAACATCATAGAAACCCATAACCGTGCTGTTAATGATATCATCAACAACCATGAGTTCTTGTCGACCTTAAATGTGAATGACTTTATTAGCGATGACTTCGGGTTACCTACGATAAAAGACATTGTTAAAGAACTTGAAAAGCCTGGTAGAGATCCTCGTCCTGAATTTAAAACTGCGACCTTCAAGGAAGGCGTAGAAAAGATAAGTGACTTAACACCTAGCATGATTTTAGAAGGTGTCATCACTAACGTAACCAACTTCGGTGCTTTTGTTGATATCGGTGTTCATCAAGATGGTTTAGTACATATATCATCTTTAACCGATAAGTTTGTGTCGGATCCGTCAGAAGTTGTCAAAGCCGGCGATATAGTTAAAGTTAAGGTGCTAGAAGTGGATGCAAACCGTAAACGTATTAGCTTAACAATGCGTTTAGAGGAGCAGCCTAAAGCCGCTTCTGAACACAAAAAAGCAAACACTGATAATCGTAGTCAGACTAAAAGAACGGCATCGCCAAAAACAAATAAACAAAGTAATGGTGGCTTTGGCGGTATGGTGAACAGTGCCTTTGCAGATGCGTTTGCAAACGCGAAGAAAAAGTAATTCACAATTACACAATATTTGTACAAAATATTATGCTTAATTAATTGCCAGCGCTCAGTGAGATAGCTAATGCGCTCTGATAATAAAATATAAAAGTGGAGTCAGTATGTTTTCAATTGGATTTTCATTGGCGCGAACAATTACCGTCAATAAGCCTGTTAACGAAGTCATGGCAAAGGTTGGCGATTTTAATCATTGGGGAGCATGGTCACCTTGGATAATTCAAGAGCCAACATGTCCAGTTTCTGTTATTGGAGAGGCATCAGAAATCGGTCATAAACAAGAGTGGAATGGCGAACGAATTGGTTCAGGGCAAATGACTCTCATTGAAAAAGTAGAGAGCAAATCATTAAATTACGATCTTGAGTTTTTTAAGCCATGGAAAAGTAAATCTACAACAAAATTTGAGTTTGTTGCTAAGCAAGATGAAAGCGGTGATGAAATAACTGAAGTAACTTGGTCCATGACAGGTAGCTTGCCATTCTTTCTGTTTTTTATGAAAAAAATGATGATCGCCCTAGTAAGCTCAGATTACGATCGCGGCCTTAAAATGCTAAAAGACTTTATTGAAACTGGCGAAGTTCTTTCACACGTTGAAGTTCAAGGTATTAAAAAACAAAAAGGCTTCCACTACGTTGGTTTTAGACATAAGTGTAAAATTACCGAGGTAAAAGAAGTAATGGGCCCTTGTTTTCAACAGCTGATTGATGAAAAAGTGCCGTTACCCGATATGATGATCACCATAAGCCATAAGTTTGATTTTGTAACTGGCGAATGTGAACTAACGGGCGCTTTTGCATATTTTGATAAGCCTAAGTTCGATGTTCCAACCAACATGGTATTTGGCGAGTTACCAGAGCATGAAGCTCTTCAAGTAGATCATACTGGCAGTTACAATTATCTATCAAACGGCTGGGCAACAGCAAAAGGCTATCAACAATTTGCTAAACTTAAAGCTGCAAAAGGCATAGCAGACTACGAAATATACAGAAACTCTCCGGCTAGCAAGCCAGAACGAGAGTTACTCACTAGTATTCTACTTCCAATTCAAAACTAATCTGATGCTATGAACAAACCCCAATCTTACGGTTGGGGTTTTCTTTATCATACCGCGACTACGCTCGGCTCATCTCCGTCAACGACCTGCTCTAACTCACTAATAATTTCGTTAAAATGAATCATTTGCGTTTCGTCTAGATCGCCCACATGTAAGGCTCGAATCGTATTGGACGCCAAGGCTTTTTGGTCTGTATCTAAGCCGTCACTTCGGTGGATTGCTAATAACACTTTTAATAAACTTAATGCGACTTTCACATTTTTAGGCGTAAGTTGTAGTGCTTGCTCGAGTGATCGTAACGCTGGCGCCATTTTTTTCTTTTTAAAGAATTCAACCGCCATGCTATTGAGCTGTTTAGGTGTAAAATGAATCTCCGCTTTTTCTTTCGCTTCTTGTTCAACAAACTTACTGGTTACAGCGCCCGCTAAAGAATCACAGGCTATTTGTTTTTTCACCGCCTCCAATAATACCAACGCTTCTTCTCGCATACCAAGCTCATGAAATACTTTAACTTTATCTAGATTGTCTTCTAATGAATTATTTGGTCGTGTAGATACTTGCATTTCGACTAATCGTTCTGCTTTTGCTTTTTCTTCACGCGCTGTTAATACTCTAGCTCGCACAACAATGAGCTGCTCTTTAAAATGACCAATATCGTCATATTCAGCTTCAAGTTCGGCGATATATTTATCGACCTTATTTAATAATTCAAAGGTCTCAGATGCATCGACCGATAGCGCTAAATCAATGCCAGAACGAACCACGTTTAACAACAACTCTGGGGAGTCATGAATAGACTTTTTTGCGAACTTCGCCATGTTCACGGTTGCTTTGTACTGTTCTCGTTGATCATGGTTTAGTCTAGCCAAATCCCACACTTTTTTGTTTCGCGCTATGTTTCTAGGTGCCAAAGCCGCTGCTTTTTTTATGGTTTCATAAGCTTCAACAAAATCTTGGTTTTCAACATAATACTGAGCCAATAAGTCATAAGTAGCAAAACGTGTTTCCACCTTTGTAGTTAGGCTTTTTAATAACTGCTCGATTTCTTCGATTTTATTCTGTTTTAATAATGCGTTAACAAAACCAAGATACATCCATGAGTTTTTACCGTTCTTTAGCAAGTCTCTGTAATAATTTTCAGCGTCTTGATATTCCATTAAGGACAGAAGGCATTCACCTTTTATTCTTAGTAATTGCGGATGATATTTCTTTAATTCAGGGTTTAAAATATGACGCTCTATATAGTAAATCGCCTTGCCAAAATCTTTATTATCTATACATTCAAAAACATTGAATAATCGGCGTTTTACCTCAACGGCGTAAGCTAATCTTTTAATTACTTGTCCGGTATTTAATGGTTTAACCCAGAAGTCATCAGGCTGGAGTTCAGCAATACTATTTACTAGAGTTTCATCTGTCTCAGAGCTCAAGAAAATAAGAATGGTACTTTTTGAAACATACCCTTTGAACTTCATTTCTTCTAAAATATGAAACCCGTCTTTATCGCTTTTTACATTAAATGCACAGATCACTACGTCAAATTGGGTTTCGGCACACAAGCGAAGGCCATAGTATGCGTTTTCGGCACACTTAATATTCCGAATTTCTAAATCATAAAGCGCTCGTTTAAGTAAATCATGAACAAGTAAATTGTCATCGATAATTAATACATTTAGCTGCTCAATTGGTTTTAAACCTTCAAATTCCATTTAACCTTTATTCTCCTGTGTAAACTTTTATTAAAAATATTTGTAGGCGGGCATGGCGCATTGTGCCAGTAATTATAGTTCGTTATGCCATTCGTTCATTTATAATATTATTACTTTTTTTTCGCTCTGGGGTGCGCACTGTCGTAAACAGAGGCTAAGTGCTGGTAGTCGAGGTGTGTATATATTTGAGTAGTCGATAAATTTTGATGACCAAGCAACTCTTGAACGGCTCTTAAATCACCACTGGACTCTAACATATGACTAGCGAACGAATGTCTCAATTTATGAGGATGAACAACATCGTGAACACCTTGATGTTGAGCCCAATGCTTGAGTCTCTGATCTATTTGTCTTATTGAAATTGGATTACCCAGCTTACTGATAAATAAAGCATCAATTTGGTGTTTATTAAACTCGCTACGATATTTCAACCAATCTTTTAATGCTTGTATCGACATTCTTCCTACAGGTAATACTCGCTCTTTATTGCCTTTACCCAGAACTCGCACTTGTTTATCGTCTAAATCTATACTGGATAGTGTTAATGTAGCCAACTCTGAAAGTCGCAATCCACTGCTGTAAAACAGCTCTAATATGGCTTTATCTCGATATTCAATAGTCGTTTCTGGTACAAATGACAGCAACAAATTCATTTCGTCAACCGCTAGATTTTTGGGTAACGCTCGGCCTGATTTTGGCGCTGTAAGCAACTCGCTAGGATCTGTTTGTGTTATTTGTTTTTGTAGTAAAAACTTAAATAAACCTTTAGCACTGGAAATTTTTGCTTGTATTGAGGCTGGCTTAAGTTGCGCCTTACGGAATTCTAACACCCACAACTTTAAAGTTTCTGAAGATACGGCACGCCATAACAAAACTTCTTGTGAGTATAAAAACTGGGCTAGATTAGACAAGGTGCGCTGATAAGAAGAAAGCGTGTGACGAGAGTATCCACGCTCATTTTTTAAGTAATCAAGGTACCGTTGCAATGGTGTACCAAGTGACTCAGGAAAATGCTCCAGCTTTGTTGCCATTTCATTAACGAACTAAATGAACAAAATGACGACTTAATAGCCTAGCAAGTTCTCGAATAAAAAACGTATCCATTTGTGGCTGGAAATGATCTGCTTCTTTGGCGCCAAATACCGCAATACCAAAAATTTCTTCAGCTTCTTCAGACTCATGCACGACTTCGATTAGCGCCACCGACTTCGCGACGTCATCAAAAACAATATCCATCAATTCGGTAGATACTCGACCTAAAAAGGTACCTTTGTCGCCTAATTTAGCTTGTAAGTGAAGATAAGCTTCGTCTTGAGGTTGCAACAGTCTAAATTGAACTAGGTATAAATGCTCTTGGCAGATACGATTAACAATATCTTCAAGTTGTTGAATGCTTTGACAGCCCACCAGCGAAATATAAATTTCACTGATTGCTTTAAAAATAACTTCGTTCACCCGAGCGTTACCAATTAACGTGGTTAGCTCTTCTTCCATTTGTGTGATTTTAGCGCGCTGCATTTCTTGGCGTTTTTCCAATAAGGAAACGGCACCGCGAGAGACATGTGTGATCTGCAGTTGTGTTACCAAGTCTGGATACTTAGCAAAAAAGTCTAGATTTTGCTCTAGGTATTCCTTTACTAAATCCGCATCTAAAACCAAATCATCTAAATTTGGGGTGACCAGTTTACTCATAAGTGTATTTGTCCATCAAACACATATTGCGCAGGTCCAGTCATCTTAACCGGAGACGATTCATCATGCCAACGAATATGTAAGCTACCACCTGGTAAATCTACTTGAACTTTGCTGCCAAGTAAATCTTGAATTCGACCTACGACTACTGCGGCGCAAGCACCACTTCCACAAGCCAATGTTTCACCAACGCCTCTTTCATATACTCTAAGCTTGATATGCTCACTATTTATAATCTGCATAAAGCCAATGTTTGCTTGTTCAGGAAAGCGTTCGTGTTGTTCTAATTCTGCACCAAGTCCAAGCACGTCAGTTTGATCTAAATCATCTACGACCATCACGCAGTGCGGATTGCCCATAGATACTACGCCTGACATCACGGTTTTTTGGCTAGTCTTTAATAAATAGGTCTTTTCTTGTTGATTTGCAACAAATGGAATTTGTTTTGGCTCAAATATAGGCCGTCCCATATTCACAGTCACCTTGTCTTCACCTTCAAGGTACAAAACCATGTTGCCAGATTTAGTGCTGACTTTGATGGCTGATTTATTTGTTAATCCTTTTAACTGAACAAATCGAGCAAAACATCGAGCACCATTCCCACACTGTGCAACTTCACTGCCATCGGAATTAAATATACGATAATGAAAATCAAGATCGGGATCGTAAGGAGGCTCCACCATTAACAACTGGTCAAAACCAATACCAAAATTCCTATCTGCCAGTTTCTTTATTTGATCTTTGGACAAAAATACATTTTGCGTCACGGCGTCTACCACCATGAAGTCATTCCCTAAACCATGCATCTTTGTAAAATTTAACAACATTCTATCTTCCAATTTAATCGGCGATTACCGATTCACCATGCCACAATGACTCTATTGTTTCACGCTTTCTTATTAAGTGAGCTTGGTCGTTATCGACCATAACTTCAGCAGCACGAGGACGTGAGTTGTAGTTGCTGCTCATTGTAAAACCATAGGCACCCGCTGAGCGTACTGCCAAAATATCACCCGCTACTACAGCGAGCTCTCTTTCTTTACCAATAAAGTCGCCAGTCTCACATACAGGACCAACAACATCATAAACTTTTGTAGCTAAGTCTTGCTGATGAATAGGCTCAATTTTTTGCCATGCAGAATAAAGCGCAGGCCTAATCAAATCATTCATCGCTGCATCTACTATACAAAAGTTTTTATCTGCATTCTGCTTTAAATACTCTACTTTTGTTAATAATATGCCGGCATTTGCCATTATCGCGCGACCGGGTTCAAAGATAATAGTTAAGTTTGGATATTGTTTTAACTTTGACATCAAGGCTGTTGCGTATTCGCGTGGGTGCGGTGGAACTTCACCATTATATGGCACACCTAAACCGCCGCCCAAATCCAAGTGACTTAATAAGATCCCTTTAGCCTTGAGTGCTTCTATTAATTTTATTAGCGCATCAAGTGCATCTAAAAAAGGCGCTATTTCTGTTAACTGCGAGCCGATATGACAATCCACACCCTGTACGTTTAGTGACGGTTGTTGATTCGCCCACTCAAATAATGGCATAGCCTGTTCTAACTCTATCCCAAACTTATTTTCTTTTAAGCCAGTAGAAATATAAGGATGTGTTCCGGCATCAACATTTGGGTTTACACGAATAGAGATCGGCGCAACTTTATTTTGTTCTTTAGCGACTGCCGCAATGCGTTTTAGCTCTGCTTCCGATTCTACGTTAAAACATTTTATTCCGACTTCTAATGCAAACTTTATTTCTTCAACGGTTTTACCAACACCTGAAAATACCACTTTACTGGCATCACCACCGGCTTTTAGCACTCGAGCAAGCTCGCCACCGGAAACAATATCAAAACCTGAGCCCATTTTTGCCAAAACGTTAAGAACAGCAATATTGGAATTGGCTTTTACCGCATAACAAATTAAATGGGGATACCCTTTCATGGCGTCTTCAAACGCAAGATAATGACGCTCTATGGTTGATTTTGAATATACAAAACAAGGCGTACCAAATTGTTGCGCTATGTGCTGGCAATCAACTTGCTCGGCAAGCAGACGACGGTCGGTAAAATTAAAAAAATCCACGTTTCAAGTGCTCTATTTTGTTGGCTAAATTTAAATACTTTTAATCGATAATCACTTCGTTTTAGTATACTAACTACGCGCGATTATTGGTTTTTATTGGATGTAGGTGACGGATTGTTCTGAACAGTCGGGACTTCTTTAGCAACGTCAGGCTTCACCGGTTTTTGATCGGGTAGATACAGTGGCCCTTTTTGCCCACAAGCAGATAAAAAGCTCGTCAAAATTGTAATGGCAACAAAGTGAGAGACATTGAAAAAGCTGGATTTACTTCGACTATTCATGTTTTTACTGTATCTATTCTATTTGACGCCTATAATCGCATCATAATTCGTAATTGCAAGTAGGAAACTCAATGAATGACAGTCAATATCATCAATTAGCCGATGACCTTTTAAATCAGCTTCAGGACAGTATCGATGACATCGATTTTGACCTTGATTATGAAACGGCCGGTGGCATTCTTGAAGTGATTTTTCCAAACGGCACAAAAATCATTATCAATAAACAAGCACCATTGCACCAAATCTGGGTAGCGACTAAATTTAACGGTCACCACTTTGAATATAAAGATGGCCTATGGATAGACAATCGCACTGACGTTGAATTATTTACGCTATTAAATGACGCTGGCTCAAAACAAGCCGGTACCGCCATTTCATTTAACTAAATTAAACTCATACAGAGGTAACATGGTCTTTAACGGAACCGACAACTACATTGTTTCTGACGAACTTCGTTTAGCAGTAAATGCGGCGATTACATTAGAAAAACCATTACTTATTAAAGGTGAGCCAGGTACGGGTAAAACGCAACTGGCCGAAGAGTTGGCTAAAGCGCTCGATACAGAACTCATTCAATGGCATATAAAATCGACCACTAAAGCCCAACAAGGTTTGTACGAATATGATGCGGTTTCTAGACTGCGTGATAGTCAATTAGGCGACGAACGAGTCCATAATATTGGCAATTACATTGTAAAGGGAAAAATGTGGCAGGCGTTTGATGCAACAAAACGGCCTATATTACTCATAGACGAAATTGATAAAGCAGATATTGAGTTCCCAAATGACTTGCTTCAAGAGCTCGATAAAATGGAGTTTTTTGTTTATGAAACTCAACAGCAGGTTGTGGCTAAACAACGTCCAATCGTAATTATCACTTCAAATAACGAAAAAGAGCTACCTGATGCTTTTTTACGTCGTTGCTTTTTTCATTACATTCAATTTCCAACACGCGAAGAAATGAAAAAGATCATTGATGTTCATCATCCAGATGTGAAAGCAAATTTATTAAGAGAAGCGCTTGAAGTGTTTTTTGATTTACGTGACTTAAATGGTCTCAAGAAAAAACCATCAACATCGGAATTAATTGATTGGCTTAAATTGTTAATTGCCGATGATGTATCTCAGCAAGTTTTACTCGATAAAGACAGTAGCATCGTTCCTATGTTCGGCGCGCTTCTTAAAAATGAGCAAGACGTAAAGTTATTAGAAAAACTGGCCTTTATGAGCCGAAGAAAAAGCTAGTCTATGTTTATAGATTTTTTTCTAACTCTAAAAAAGTACAAAGTGCCCACTTCATTAAAGGAATTGTTAGACCTAATTGAAGCGGTTAAAAAAGGCGTTATTTTTGCTAATGTTGAAGAGTTTTATCATCTTTCTCGCTTAATCCTTGTTAAAGATGAAGTGCATTACGATCGTTTTGATCGAGCCTTTGCCGATTATTTTGAAGGTGTGCAAAACATTGACCTTAGCGAGCATATTATTCCGGAAGACTGGCTTAAAAAAGAGTTTGAGAAGCAACTTAGTGACGAAGATAAAGCTAAGCTTAAGTCATTAGGCGGATTAGACGCGCTAATGGACACGCTAAAACAGCGCTTAAAAGAGCAACAAGAGCGTCATGCCGGTGGCAATAAATGGGTTGGCACTGGTGGCACTTCGCCTTTTGGCGCTTATGGTTATAATCCAGAAGGTGTGCGAATTGGCCAACACGAAAGTCGCCACAGAAAAGCGGTTAAGGTTTGGGACAAACGTGAGTTCCGTAATCTAGACAAGGACAATGCGTTAGGCTCAAGAAACATAAAACTGGCATTAAAAAAACTACGTAAATTTGCACGTACCGGCAGCACAGAAACATTAGATATTAAACAAACCATTAGAGCCACGGCCAATAATGCTGGTTACCTGGATATAAAAACCGAACCCGAAAGACACAATGCTGTAAATGTATTGATGTTTTTTGACGTAGGCGGTTCTATGGACGATTATATTCATATCTGCGAAGAGCTTTTTGCAACGGCTCATACAGAGTTTAAGCATTTGGAATTCTTTTATTTTCATAACTGTTTATATGAGCAGGTATGGAAAGATAACAATCGTAGATATGACGAAGGTCTCGACATTGATCAGTTGTTAAGAACTTATGGAAGTAATTACAAAGTTATTTTTGTTGGTGATGCCACTATGGGTCCTTATGAAATAATGATGCCCGGAGGTTCAGTTGAGCATTGGAATGAAAAACCCGGTGTTGAGTGGATGAACAAAGTACTTGAGCACTTTGATAAAGTCGCTTGGCTAAACCCACAAGAACAAGAACATTGGCCTTTTTACGCTTCCATTGGTTTAATGAAGCAAATAGTAAAAGATAATATGTTTCCGTTAACAGTTGACGGAATCGGTCGAGCAATTAAACATTTAAGTTAGGAACAACAACATGCTTAAAATAAATTTATCTTTGGTTGCGCGGACATTTTCTCTCCTCTTTTTCACCCTCGCCTGCTGTCAGTTTGCCTATGCCTCGCAAACAGAAACTCAATCAATTGAAAATCAATTTATTCAACGAGCGGTGATCACCAGTGATGTTGAAAATCGAGAACCGGTTGACAATCTAAATGCAACAGCGGTGAGTCTTGATCTCAATAAAGTCTTTTTCTTTACTGAAGTATCAGGCCTTGCTAATCAAACGATTACTCACCGTTGGAGTTTAGATGGTCAAGTACAAGCAGAAGTAACGCTTAATATTGGCTCAAACCGTTGGCGTACCTACTCGAGTAAAAATTTGTTTGCTGGCTTACGAGGTAGTTGGTTGGTTGAAGTCATCGATCAGCAAAATCGAGTGTTATCAAGCGCAACGTTTACATACTAAGCCGTATATTAGTATTTAGAAATGTCGTTAAAACTGGTAGTCTTAGCGACAACTTTTCTTATTAATCCAACCTTTAGTAGTTAATTTATGACCCAAACTTCAGTGACCGAAATTCGAATTGCCACACGCGAAAGTGCGTTAGCAATGTGGCAGGCTTATTATGTAAAAGATCAACTAGAGGCTGCACACCCTTCGGTAAAAGTTACCTTAGTTCCAATGACTACAAAAGGCGATCAAATTCTTGATACTCCACTCGCTAAAATTGGTGGCAAGGCTTTGTTTGTAAAAGAGCTTGAAGTCGCTATGTTAGAGGATAGAGCGGATATTGCCGTGCATTCGATGAAAGATGTGCCTGTTGAGTTTCCAGACGGATTAATGCTAAACACAATTTGTGTCAGAGAAGACCCTCGCGATGCATTTGTAAGTAACACTTACTCAACTTTAGATGAGTTACCTGAAGGCGCGGTGGTCGGCACGTCGTCATTACGTCGCCAATGCCAGCTAAAATCATTGCGACCTGACTTAGTGATTAAAGACTTACGAGGCAACGTAAATACTCGTTTGCGTAAGCTAGACGAAGGTCAATATGATGCAATCATTCTTGCCGCTGCAGGTTTAATTAGA
The DNA here is from genome assembly GCF_017948405.1 of Psychrosphaera aestuarii. NCBI lineage: Bacteria > Pseudomonadati > Pseudomonadota > Gammaproteobacteria > Alteromonadales > Pseudoalteromonadaceae > Psychrosphaera > Psychrosphaera aestuarii. The sequence goes on from NZ_CP072844.1 coordinate 3,037,229, forward strand.
CTAGAAATGCCTGACCGTATTAAGCAGTATTTACCAACAGAATTGTTGCTTCCTGCAAATGGTCAAGGTGCTGTTGGTATTGAATGTCGTAGTAATGATGAAGAAATTAAAGCGTTATTATCTGCGCTTGAAGACTCACCAACTCGAGCGCGGGTTTTAGCCGAACGCGCAATGAATCGAGGTTTAGAGGGCGGTTGCCAGGTACCAATAGGTAGCTATGCGGAAATAGAAGGTGACATATTAACGCTTAAAGGTTTGGTCGGTAGCTTAGATGGTAAAACTATTATTCGAGACCAAATTAGCGGTAATGTGAATGAAGCAGAACAGCTTGGTCAAGAATTAGCTGCGCTACTGCTAGGGCAAGGCGCTGATGTTATATTAAAAGAAGTGTACAACGCGGATTAGTCTTATGAGCGCTCTCGTTGAGCCTGCAACAAAAATACACGTTTTAAATACTCGCCCTGCTCCCATGGGCGAGGAACTTGATGCAACTCTTTCGAAAGCGAACCTTTCCTCTATTTATATACCTGGCGTGGGTATTGAACTCACTCACGAGCAAAACATAGACCTTCAAATTTTACGATGTTTACGTACTAAATTTATTTTTGTAAGTCGAAATGCCGTCGATGCTTTTTATCAGATAATTAAAAGTGACCGTAAACTTTTCAGCCTTGCTCAGAAGCACAAACAGTTTTTTGCTGTCGGTGAAGGCACTGCATCGCAACTTGCACAAACGCTCAATCGAAATATCGACAGCATATATTATCCAAAACAAAGTGATAGTGAAGGCCTACTCGCGCTCTCCCAATTGTCTAATGAGCAGATGGATATGAGCTCAGATAATCGAGAAGAACAAGCGGTAGATTCCGAACGAGTGATAATAGTGAAGGGCGATAATGGCCGAGAGCTAATTAAGTCGTCTCTATTAAAAAGAGGCTATACTGTGAGCGAGTGGTCACTTTACAAACGGATTCAGAACACCTTTTCAACGATCAGTAATCAGTGGCAAAAAATATCAATATTACTAGCAACTAGTGTTGATATTGCTGAGGCGATAGTCCAGGCCCTGATTACTAATTATAACGAGCACCACACTGATAATTTAAGCCTGAGTCGCAATGAGTTTTTAAATAGATGGCAATGGCTGGTGTTTAGCCAACGAATAAAGTTATATTTGCTGGCACAGGGAATCGAGGATTCTCAAATATATATCTGTGAACAAATGAATAATTCTTCTATTATCAATAGCATTCAACGATTGGCGAAGTGAGACGATTATGGCGCAAGGCAAGGACAAGAATAAAACTAACAAGTCAGACAATAAGTCTGAATTATCAGCCGAACAAAAAACGGCACAAGCCAGCGTTGAAATTGAACAATTGGAGGCCGAGCTAAAAGCGAAAGCTCAGCTAGAAGAAGAGGCTGCACTAAAAGCGAAAGCTCAGCTAGAAGAAGAGGCTGAACGAGAGGAGAAGGCTGAACGAGAAGAGAAAGCCGAGCCGTCAGTGGCAGTACGTGCAGAGCCAACATCACCTCCAACAGATGATAAGTCTGATAAAAAACAATCGCCGCAAAACCAAAAGTCATTCAGTTGGTTAGCATTTTTTGCATTTATCTTCAGTCTAGTCGCACTAACCGCAGCGGGTTATTTGTGGTGGCAAGCGCAGATATTTACGCAAACGCAAAAACAAGGTCTTGAGCAAACGCAAACGCTCGCCGAGCAAAGTTATCAACAGACTCGCAATACATTAAAAACGGTCCAAGACAATTTAGCCCAATTGCAGCTAAATCAACAACGCGGAAATGACTTCGTGTTAAACACACAGCGCAGTTTACAAAGCTTAAACAATCGAATAAAAGAACTCGGTCAAAGTCAGCCAAATACCTGGTTGGCAGCGGAAAGCTTATATCTTGTTAATTTAGCCGAACATCGTCTATTGATTGAAAAAGACAGTGCAACAGCGGTGCAATTGTTACTTTCTGCTAATGTGCGACTTGCGGCTATGCAAGATCCTAGCGTTTTCTATTTAAGAACTGCGATTAGCGAAGATATTGCGACGCTCAATGCCATTGTTCAACCAGATACTGAGTCGGCGTTTTTGGCATTATCTGGCGTTATCAGTCAGATGCAAACATTACCACTCGCTCGAAAATACACGCCAGAGCCAATTGCTGAATCAACAAAGCCTGAGGTGTCTAGCGACATAAGTGATTGGAAAACCAATTTAGCTAATAGCATGGAGCGCTTTATGGGTAACTTTGTCACAATTACGCGACGCGATACGCCAATAGAGCCTGAACTGCCACCTAAACAACGTTGGTATGTTAGAGCAAACGTAACAAGCCAACTACTTGCAGCACAAAGCGCCAGCTTAAATAACAAACAAACGATTTACCGAACGTCGATAGCGCAAGCATCCGCTTGGTTACAACAATATTTTGATTTGTCAGATCCAGCCGTTACGTCTGTTATAACTACGTTAGATGCAATTAAAGATAAAAAGGTAGAAATAAGTTTACCGCAAGGACTTACAGCGCAGCCTTTACTAAAGACTTATGTTGCAAAACAAATGAACTTACAAATGGTTGAGGGAGAAAATCAATGAGTAAGTGGTTAAAACGACCTATCGCTTTTGCGCTTATTATTTGTGCTCTTATTTTTGCGCCAAACTTAGTGAATGAGCAAGGTTATGTGCTCATTTCATTTGCAAGTTGGACTCTTGAGGGCTCTGTGTTTCAAGTCTTAGTCGCCCTCCTAATTGTCGCCGTATCAATTTATATTCTTATAAAAGCAGTACAGTATTTATTCTTAATGCTAATTTGGCCGAGTAAGTGGTGGCAAAAATTTCACGTAAAAAAAAGCACCAGCTTTTATCAAAATGGCTTAAACCTGATGGCACTAGGCCAGTGGGATTTAGCCGCTGAAGAATTTTTAAAAGTTCGTCGTAGTGATCGAATTGAATCGGCTCGCGCACTGAGTTTAGTTTGTGCTGCACACGCAAATAATAAAAAAGTAACCGCAGAGGTTGAAAATAAGCTGAAACTTAGCGACCTGAGTACTGCACCTAGTCTTACTTTCGATAAATCTGAGGTCCCATTTTCACAACTTGTTCTTGCTTGTCAGTCGGAAGATTACGAGCATGCGGCTAAGCTATTAGATACAATGGCCCTTCCGGTATTGAAGCAGTCTATTGCATTTCAACAATTATGGTTGGAAATCAATATCTATCGACATAATTGGTCTGAAGTTGACCAAATGTTGCCAAAAGTAAATAAACAGATTAAAAAGCAAAGCTCCGAGCACGCCTTTGATAGCTGGCAAGCCCAGTTAACAAAATGGTTCGAACGTGGTTTTTCTTCCTTTGTTTCTCTGCACTCGTTAAATCAGCTTGAACAAGCGTGGAAAACATTAAATAAGCATAATCGCCAACTACCTGCCTTGCTGTTTGCTTATCTGTCAGCGCTTTCTAAAGCACAACAATCAGACAAGGTTGAAGCGCTCATATTAGAGCAACGTAAAGTGCTCAATAACGTATTTATTTTAAATATCGTTCGTCGTTACTATGAGTTAAATCATTCTGTGCAAATGGATTTGTTATTTACTCGTGTTCAAAAGCATTTGCTAAACGCACCAGATGATAAAGAGTTATTAACGTTACTCGGTTATTTAGCCGCAGGGCAACGAGATCACCAATTGGCTAAACAGGCTTTACAAAAAGTTGTATATAGCCAAAACAATGCGACCGACACAAAGTTATTTGCCCAAGAGTTAGCTCTGCTGGGCGAAACACAAAAAAGCTTAGAGGTTTATCACTCGTTATAACTGGCTAACGCGATATTTCAGGCTCTGGATTTAAATGCAGAGTCTGTGTCGGGAACGCAAATTCTCCACCGTGTTGCTCAACAATATCAGCAATAGCGAGAAGTACTATGTGCTTGTGTTCATGGAACGTAACCCAAGAAGTTGTCACTGTCATACAGTAAACTAAAATATTTAAACTTGATGTGCCAAAACCATTAAAGCTAACAATAATCGTTTGATCTTGAGCAATTAAGGTTGAGTTTGTTAAATAGGCTTTGATATCTTCAACAATACTGTTTACTTGCTTAATGTCATCATACCTAACACCAATCGTCTCTTTTATACGTCTATGTGTCATTCTTGAAGGGTTTTGCACAGCGATGTTATTGAACATTGCGTTTGGCACATATAACGGACGCATATCAAACGTTCGGATTTTTGAAATTCGCCAACCAATATACTCCACCGTTCCTTCAATTTCTCGATCTGGTGAGCAGATCCAGTCACCTACTTTAAATGGTTTGTCCATGTATAACATGATCCCACCAAACCAGTTTGAGACAAGGTCTTTAGATGCAAATGCTAAAGCGGCACCGGAGACACTGCCCAGCGCAATTAAGCCACTGGCGTCTAAACCCAATAAATCAAAGGCAACAATGGCTAAAATCACCATTAACAACAAACGACACACTTTAGCGACGCCAATAATGGCAGTTTGATCGAGTCGTCCCGTTTCGCTCGAGTCTAAAAATGCAAACTCAAGTGTATTTACAACTCTGAAGCCAAACCAACTCATATGTAAGGCTATCAGCAGAGATATAACCGGAAATTCAGATAATCCTAATTTTAAAACCCAAAATTGATTGATCAGTTTCAGTGAATGCCACAACATCAATGCGACTAAAAATGTCTTAGCTGGTAAATAAGCAGAATATAACGTAGCGCCAAAAATTTTATTTTGTGGTTGAGACAAGAGCTTACTTTTTAATGCACGTAATATGAGTAACACAACCGCCGTTGTTGTTAATGTCATTAATTCAACGAAATAAATATTTTCAGGATTAAAAAAGTCTTTAATGGCGTTCACGTTTGCAAATCTTCCTGTTGTTTTTTTATGAATAACGTTAGGTTATATAAAAACGACGGTTACGCAACCGTGATAAACCACTATCAAAAAATTTAAGGCTACCTTGTGACTAACATTTCTATCTTGATTCGAGTTTTTTCTATCATTGTCATGTTTTTTTCTAGTATGACGATAAGCAACGAGCTAGCGTCTCAAAGTGATGTTCAGCAACGATTACAGTCGAATGAAATTGCCATTTCACAAAACGAATTAGTTTATATCCAAACCGACATTGGCCAAATAGTCATTCAACTTACAGACCTTCAGTCACCGTTAGCGACCGCGCAGTTTAAAAACTTAGTCAATGACCAGTTTTATAATGGCCAAACCTTTTATCGCGTTATAGAAGGATTTGTCGCCCAAGGCGGTGAACGTGAATACAATAAAGGCGTCACTAAAGACACAAAATTTCGTTCAACGTTACCTGCTGAATTTACTCAAAAAATTGTTGATACCCATTCATTTCAAGTTGTGCAGTCCCCAGATTTATTTGCACCTGAGACGGGATTTTGGAAAGGGTTTCCCGCTGGGCGAGACTTAACGACAAACGAACAATGGCTACTGCATTGTCCAGGCACAGTTGCGCTTGCCCGCAATAATGATCCGAATTCGGCAACCACAGAGTTTTACATTGTTATTGGCCAAGCTCCACGTCACTTAGACCGCAATATGTCGATTATTGGTCGTGTTATCGATGGCATGTCCGTTGCTCAAGCAATGCCTCGCGGAGATCGAAACAATGGCGGCATAGTCGAACCAACGTCTTTAAGTACTAAAATAATTAACGCAAAAATCGGCTCCGAAATGAACAAAGAAAAACAAATTTCTTACTTCATCGATAATACAAAAGCTGATAAATTCCAAACACGTATAAAGAATGCTCGATATAAAAAGGCAGCATTCTTTGTTTACCCAGGAAACGGTAATATTGACGTCTGCTATCATCAACCAAGTATCACAAGAAAATAGCAACCGACCTTATAACTTTGGATTACGCCATTATGACGCATTTTAACTTTCGTTTTGCTTTGAACACTTTTATTGCTGTTTTGTTATTCTTAAGCGCAACAGGCCCTTTACAAGCAGCTGATACCACTAAAGTTACCATTGGCGAAGAATATTGGCATAACTCTAAGCTACTTGGCGCTGCCAGAAAATACCAAGTGTCGTTACCAGAACGCTATGAAGGCAACTCTCGTAAATACCCTAGCCTATATATAATCGATTCAGACTTTCATTTTTTGCACGTGGCCAGTAGCATTAAACATTTGACTCGAATGGGAAAATTACCACCTATGATCGTTGTAGGTGTTGCTACACTTAGTGACTTTGACTACGTCTATCACACCACTTGGCAACATTCGAATCCAAAAGAGCAGTCTGCTGAATACGGTGGCATAAAAACCTTTAATAATTACATCAGCAATGAGCTCATTCCTATCATTGATAAAGCATTTAGAACGAACAACCAGCGGGCAGTCGCTGGATATTCATTAGGTGGTCTTTTTGTATTAAACAACTATTTGGATTCAACCAGCAAATTTAATGCTTTTTTAGCCATGAGCCCAAGTGTCTGGTTCGACAATATGTCTATTGTTCAGAGGTTTAAGCAAATACCAACTATATCAAGAGATGTCTCAAATTTAGATAAAGCCGGCAACAAGCGCCTGTTTATTTCTGTTGCGAATGAGCAAGGTATGGGTGTTGCGGAACTAGTAACGGCGATTAAACCTAAATTTAAAGATAATTCCAACTGGGCCTTTGTTTCTATTCCAGAAGAAAATCATTTTTCTACCGCGTTACCAGCTTTACTCAAAGGTTTAGAATTTCTAGCGCCTAATTATGGCATGGACGCCGGTGAATTATTGGCCTTAGGCGATTATAACGCCGCTCTTAATTATTTTGAGTCCTTGCAACAACAATGGGGTGGTTTCCAAATAGAGTGGTTACAGGCATATCAATTTGCTAAATACGTATTCTGGTCAGAACAAACTAATAAAATTGGCGAAATTCTTAAGTCTATTCAAAGCAGATTTCCAGACGCTCATGCGCAAATTGCCATTCAGCTAGCCAATGGCTGGTTAAAGAAAAATCAGCTCGAAAAAGCAGACGCATTAATTGCACAAGTAAAGTTAGCCGCTAAGAAAATGCCAGAATGGTATAAAGCAAAAGCGGATTTACTAACGGCACAAGGAAAACCAGAACTTGCCAAGGCGTTGTACTTAAGAGCAAATGAACTAGCTAAACAAAGTAAATGGTCAGCGTGGGAAGTTAACGGTTTAAAACCGTAAGCTTTATCGTTCACTTCTAACCTTCAAGTTTTGCGCATTTAATTACAAATAGGTTCGAGACAAAGCTGTCAATTTCTTAGTACAGTTTTGTCGACAACTTAAATAATCCAGCCATTAAATTTTACACGAATGTTTGATTTTTTTAATGTTCGCCCCTATATTGTCTACAATTTACAAAACCTAGAGTTTGATTGTGGGCAAAATTACACTTCCTTTTGAGCAGCCTGTTACCGCCGCAGACAAGACTTTTATTAAATTAAGAGCGGATATCGTTGAGGGCGACCTTGCAGCTGGACAAAAATTAAGCGAAGCAGAGTTGTCGACAAAATACGGCGTTAGTCGCGCTGTCATCCGTGAGGCAATGAACCGATTAGAGTCTAGCTTTTTAGTTGAACGCAAAGCTAATGTCGGCGCTCGCGTAGCGACATTATCGGTGGAAGGGTTAATTGAGCTTTACCAAGTTCGCGAGTCTTTAGAAGGCATGGCGGCCAGGTTAGCCGCTAAAAACATGACGGACAAAGAGATTGCGGATCTCAATAAGTTACTTAACAAACACTTCGACAAAGTCAAAGATGGCGAGTCTTATTATCAAGAAGCCGGCGATTTAGACTTTCATTATCGAGTTATCTTAGGCAGTAAAAATCAGCATTTAATCGACATGCTCATCAACGGCATTTACCACCTAGTTCGCATGTATCGTGTGCAATTAGGCATGGCTGGCCCTCGCGTTACAACGGCCTTTGATGAGCACAAAAATATTGTACAAGCCATTAGCAATCGCGACGAAGAGCTCGCCGAAATGCTGATGCGTCGACACATCCTTTATTCTAAAAATAATATCGAGAACAAATTAATCTCGATGCAAAAAAATTAACCGACATTGCCATTAAATGTCATCAACAGGTTTAACAAAAAAGAGAGAACAATATGAGCGCAGGTAAGAAGTTCCGCCAAGCATTAAAAGACAACAAGCCTCTACAAATTGTAGGCACCATTAACGCTTACTCAGCAATGATGGCCAAACAAATTGGCCACCAAGCTATTTACCTTTCTGGTGGTGGTGTTGCAAACGCTTCATATGGTCTGCCTGATTTAGGCATGACGTCATTAAATGACGTTATTGTTGACGTACAGCGTATTACATCTGCCTGTGACCTACCATTAATGGTGGACATCGATACTGGTTGGGGTGGTGCATTTAATATTGCAAAAACCATTCGTGATATGGAAAAAGCCGGCGCTGCCGCTGTTCACATGGAAGACCAAGTAGCTCAAAAGCGTTGTGGTCATCGTCCCAATAAAGAAATCGTTTCTACTGAAGAAATGGTTGATCGTATTAAAGCTGCAGTAGATGCGCGTACCGACCCAGACTTTTTCATCATGGCGCGTACGGATTCATTTGCTCAAGAAGGTTTAGAAGCGGCTATTGAACGTGCAAAAGCATATGTTGCAGCCGGTGCTGACGGTATTTTTGCTGAAGCAGTGCAAACAGAAGAGCATTACCGTGCATTCTCTGAAGCGTTAGATGTGCCAATTTTAGCGAACATCACGGAGTTTGGTAAAACTGAACTTTGGAACAAAGAGCAACTTGGTGAGTGGGGCTGTGACATGGTGCTTTATCCATTAAGTGCATTCCGTGCGATGAACAAAGCAGCGGAAAATGTTTACCAACATATTTTGAACGACGGTGACCAAAAAGCCGTAGTGGACACCATGCAAACTCGTATGGATTTGTATGATTACCTTGGCTACCACGATTATGAGCAAAAGCTTGATTCGTTATTTGCTGAAGGTAAAAACAAGTAATAAAAACAGTCAATAATTGATATTGATTAGCATACATAGATAAAAAGCGAGTCGATTGAAGGCTCGCTTGAAAAATAATAAAGCGTCGTAAATAAGGCGCTCAACATGAATAAATTTAACAGGTTAACTCAGGAGAGAAATCATGGCTAAAGTATTAAGTGGCGCAGGCCTTCGTGGTCAAGTTGCAGGTAAAACCGCCCTTTCAACCGTTGGAAAATCAGGTTCAGGCTTAACGTACCGTGGTTACGACGTTAAAGATTTAGCAAACAATTGTCAGTTTGAAGAAGTTGCCTACCTTATCCTTAAAGGTAACTTACCAACGCAGTCTGAACTAGATGCATATAAGAAGAAGCTTCACGGTATGCGTGGACTTCCTCAAGCACTTAAAGATGTACTAGAGCGTATTCCAGCAGACGCACATCCAATGGACGTATTACGTACTGGTTGTTCAATGCTTGGTAACCTAGAAATGGAAACTAGCTTTGATCAACAACAAGACGTAGCAGACCGCTTATTAGCAAGCTTCCCAAGTATCATTTGTTACTGGTACCGCTTCTCACACGACGGCGTTCGCATTGACGTTGAAACAGATGATGATTCAATTGGCGCGCACTTCCTACATATGCTTCATGGCGAAAAACCGAATGAGTTGCATGAGCAAGTAATGCACGTTTCTTTGATTCTTTATGCAGAGCATGAGTTTAACGCGTCTACGTTCACTGCACGTGTTTGTGCGTCAACATTGTCAGACATGCACTCTTGTGTAACAGGTGCGATTGGTTCACTTCGTGGCCCGCTTCACGGTGGCGCAAACGAAGCCGCGATGGAAATGATTGAAGGCTTCACATCTGCTGATCATGCTGAACAAGAAATGATGGGCAAATTAGAACGTAAAGAAAAAATCATGGGCTTTGGTCACGCGGTTTATTCTGATTCTGATCCTCGTAACGAAATCATTAAAGGCTGGGCTGAAAAGCTAGGTAAAGACGTAGGTGACACAGTTTTATACCCAGTATCAGTTCGTTGTGAAGAAGTCATGAAGCGCGAAAAAGGCTTATTCTGTAATGCCGATTTCTTCCACGCGTCTGCATACCACTTTATGGGTATTCCAACGCCGCTGTTTACACCTATCTTTGTAATGTCTCGCGTTACAGGTTGGGCTGGACATGTAATGGAGCAACGTGCGGACAACCGTATCATTCGCCCTTCTGCAGATTACACGGGTGAAGAACTACGTCCAGTAACGCCAATTGCAGAGCGTTAATTTCTGAACGTAAATATCTAGACGTTCCTATCTAACCGTTAATATCTAAACGTTAATATCTAAACGAAGATAAACGTCTAAAAAAGGCTTGTACGTTGAGTTAATAACCCATTATTAACTCAACATTCAAAAGGCCTTTTATGCTGTAAAGTCGCGGGATTTATAAACTCCCGCTTCTTTTTATAAAACCAAATAACATTCATTCGTAACAATGAATTGGTGATTAAAATGAATATGAATTACAGAAAGCCATTACCAAATGCAGGTATCGATTTTTACGATACTAAAGAGGCGGTCAACGCCATTAAGCCAGGTGCCTACGAAAAACTACCTTACACTTCAAAAGTGCTAGCAGAAAACTTAGTTCGTAAATGTCCTGAAGATAAGTTAAAAGACTCTCTTATTCAGCTAATTGAACGCAAACGCGATTTAGACTTCCCTTGGTTCCCTGCCCGCGTTGTTTGTCACGACATTTTAGGCCAAACGGCCCTTGTTGATTTAGCCGGTTTACGTGATGCCATTGCTGAAAAAGGTGGCGATCCAGCGAAAGTAAATCCAGTAGTACCAACACAGTTAATTGTTGATCACTCGTTAGCAGTAGAACACGCTGGTTTTGAAAAAGACGCCTTTGAGAAAAACCGCGCTATTGAAGACCGCCGCAACGAAGACCGTTTTCACTTCATTAACTGGACTAAAACCGCCTTTAAAAATGTTGACGTTATTCCTCCAGGAAACGGCATCATGCACCAAATTAACTTAGAGCGTATGTCACCGGTTATTCAAAACCGTGACGGCGTTGCCTTCCCAGATACACTTGTGGGTACTGACAGTCACACTCCTATGGTAGACGCGCTAGGCGTTATTGCCGTTGGTGTTGGCGGTTTAGAAGCGGAAAGCGTGATGTTAGGTCGTGCTTCATATATGCGTCTGCCAGACATAATTGGCGTTGAGCTAACAGGCAAGCCACAAGAAGGCATTACCAGCACTGATATTGTATTAGCGCTAACAGAATTTTTACGTAAAGAGCGTGTGGTTTCTTCTTACATTGAGTTTTATGGTGAAGGTGCAAATGCATTAACGCTGGGCGATAGAGCAACCATTTCAAACATGACACCAGAATTTGGTGCCACGGCTGCCATGTTCTACATAGACCAACAAACGATTGATTATCTAACGCTAACAGGCCGTGAAGACGAGCAAGTTAAGTTAGTTGAAAACTACGCAAAACAAACGGGTCTTTGGGCCGATGATATGGTTGAAGCGGAATACGAACGTGTTCTTACTTTTGACCTTTCAAGTGTTGTTCGTAATATGGCGGGTCCTTCTAATCCGCATGCACGTGTTGCAACCACTGATCTTAAATCAAAAGGCATTGCCGGTGTTGTTGAAAACGAAGAAGGCAAAATGCCAGATGGCGCGGTAATTATCGCGGCCATAACAAGTTGTACCAACACCAGTAACCCTCGCAACATGGTGGCAGCAGGTTTATTAGCGCGAAATGCCAACAAACATGGGTTATTGCGTAAACCTTGGGTTAAATCTTCATTAGCACCAGGCTCTAAAGCCGTGACAATGTATTTAGAAGAAGCCAATTTATTGCCTGAACTAGAGCAACTTGGTTTTGGTGTAGTGGCTTATGCCTGTACGTCTTGTAACGGCATGAGTGGCGCGCTTGACCCTAAAATCGCGCAAGAAATTAAAGACCGAGACTTATACAGCACCGCGGTTTTATCGGGCAACCGTAACTTTGACGGCCGTATTCACCCTCACGCTGATCAGGCTTTCTTGGCTTCACCACCATTAGTAGTTGCTTATGCTATTGCCGGCACAATCCGTTTTGATATCGAAAAAGACATTCTAGGACACGACTCTGAAGGTAATGCCATTACCCTTAAAGACTTATGGCCAACAGATGAAGAAATCGATTCAATCATCAAACAAAGTGTTAAGCCTGAACATTTCCGTAAAGTCTATGAGCCAATGTTCGACCTAACGGTTGATTATGGTGAAGACAATAATCCTTTATATGATTGGCGTCCGCAAAGCACGTACATTCGTCGTCCTCCATATTGGGAAGGCGCGTTAGCAGGCGAACGTACCATGAAAGGCTTGCGTCCACTAGCTGTGTTAGGCGATAACATCACAACAGATCACTTATCTCCTTCAAATGCCATTATGATGGACAGTGCTGCCGGTGAATATCTTCATAAAATGGGTCTGCCTGAAGAAGACTTTAACAGCTATGCAACGCACCGAGGTGA